>JAFAFU010000054.1 GCA_023423335.1 Bacillota bacterium
CTTATCGAAAAAATACCGGAACTGTCAGGACTGATTGATGACCAAACTGGGGCTTACAAGGGGACCAAAGAGGAGATTATGGGTCTTATCGGCAAAACTAAGGAATATTACTTGGTGCAGGCGGCAAGGGAAAGCCTGATTGAGATAGCCCAGGCTCAGTATGAATCCGAAAAGAAGCTTAAAGAGCTCACAGATAAGAGGACGGAAGCGGAAAATATCCTGGCGGGAGTCGAAGAGAAAAAGAAGGCGCGGTATGATGAGCTCATACAAAAGGCAAAAGACAGAAACGGCGGAATGTTAAACCAGGTTGACTCTGGAAAAGCTCTTATGACAGTTGAGCGGGAATACAGCGAGACAATAAGGGGGCTTAAAGGTGCAATTGACTTGGTTAACGATCAGATAGATGAAACTATCGATACCCAGAATGAACTTAACGCCGAATGGGACTATGCAACGGACTATATTACTACATACTCCGAAACTGCCAAAGAAGACATTGAGGCCGTTGAAAAAGCTGTGAAAGACCTCGATAAGCAGTTTGGGAAAACGGATCTGGCTGGCAAAGCCAAGGGCGTCTTAAGCGGGTTTGTAAAGACCTTTAACAACGATACAACAGCTCTCAATTCCGTGAAAACCTGGCTGCAGGGAATCAATGATACCATTAAAAACTGGCAGATGCCGCAGGTTAAAGTACCCACCATGTACGAAGCCGTAATGCAGGAGGCCTATAATGCCGGCGGGATAGGTGGGCAGAATAAGACCGCAAAGCTGCCGGGATACGCCTCTGGTGTCTATGTCGGAGCAAACACGCCCCACCTGGCCGTGATCGGGGATAATAAGCGGGAAGGTGAAATTGTTTCTCCGGAAAGCAAATTTCAGGAGATGCTTAATAAGGCTTCCTCCGGATCGAACGAAGAGCAAATAAGATTACTTAAGCAGCAGAATGCATTACTTCAGGCAATTCTTGAAAAGACAGGTATCACAACAAAAGATATTTTCGGCGCTGTTAAATCCGAAAGTGATGAATACCGTAAGAGCACGGGTAAGCTTGCATTCAGCTAGGGAAGGAGGACCCATCTATGGCATTTGAAGGATACTTAATAAAAATAAATGGAACGGCCTTCCCCAACTCATACATCCTTATGGATAGCTATGATTCCTCTCCTAACCAACTTATGGACGATGACTCCTATACAGACGGAGACGGCAAGCTGCACAGGAATGTATTACCCCATACCAGGAGTAAGCTGGAGTTCAATACCGTTCCTAAACTTACCCTGGCGGATAAAATGGCCATACAGTCATTTATTCCTACCAGAGTGAAGCTAACGGTTAAGTACTGGAATGACGAAAGCAACACATACAAGTCAGGCGAATTTTACGTCCCTGATATTACGTTTCCCATTCACGATATTACAGCTACGGATATAATCTATAACTCGACCCGGATCGCATTTATTGAGTATTAGGAGGGGCATTATGGCAGATGAAGCATTAAAGATCTTATATAAGACAGAAAGTACCGCAAAGTGCTATATCATATATTTCCCTTCCATTGATTTGTCTATCAATACTGCGGGTACGAATGATAAAATTGTTGCGGGAAGTTTCAGTCTGACGGAGCGGATCAATGTCGACAACGTTCTGGTATTTGGGTCCTGTATAGCTTCTGAGATCAAATTTACTGTTGCGGATATTTCACAGGATCTTTCCGGGATGGAATTTACCGTTGCGCAGACAGTGGGAGCATACACATGGGAAATTGGCACTTATACAGTAGACAGCTGCAAAAAGCAAGGCAACAAAAGGTATAAGGATATCACGGCTTATGACGCTTTGAAGAAGACTGACATTGATGTAGCTCCCTGGTATAACAGTTTGATATTTCCCATGACCCTGGCAACCTTCCGGGCGTCCCTGCTAGATCATCTAGGCATTGAAGAAGAGCTCCGTGAGCTTCCGAATGACTCTATGGCTGTCCAGAAGACCATAGAACCGGGTCAGATTAGCGGAAGGTCAGTACTGGAGGCCTGCGAAGAAATCAACGGCTGTTTCGGACATATAGGTCGTGACGGCAAATTTGAACACGTCATACTTAAGCCAGCATATGGATTGTATCCCTCAGACAATCTGTACCCGTCTGATAATCTATATCCGGTATCAGAATCTGATACCTCCTAGGCCCTGGGGGACTTTGACGGCTGGATCAATAGCAAGATCGAGGCCGAGGTCAAGAGATTGGCGGTGATATAATGGCCAGGGATATTACAAAACTGCATCCGGATCTTCAAAAGCTTGTTGCAAGCCTTCAGAAGGAATGTTTGCTGCAGGGATTGAAAATCGGTATCAGTGAATGTGTCCGGACCATTGCAGAGCAGGATGCGTTATATGCACAGGGACGTACCGCTCCCGGAGGGATTGTCACCAATGCAAAGGGCAGTACATACTCTTCCATGCACCAGTGGGGCGTGGCCTTTGATTTCTACCGTAATGATGGCAGGGGCGCATATCTTGATGCGGACGGCTTTTTCACCAAGGTCGGTAAGATCGGTCAGAAGCTTGGATTAGAATGGGGAGGCACATGGAAGTCTCCGGTAGACAAACCTCATTTTCAGCTTCCTGATTGGGGATCAACGTCTTCAATAATCAAGATCACTTATGGCACACCGGGCAATTTCATGAAGACCTGGGCTACTCCGACAAAGACCATCACCGCAGCATCCCCCAAAGAACATATAATGTGGCTCCAGGAGCGGGTGAATCGGTATTCCGATGCCGGCATAGATGTAGACGGCAGATATGGACCAAGAACTAAACAGGCTGTGCTGAATTACTGGAAGCGGTTAAAATGGAACCAGCACGGGAGGGACGACGGTACCAGAGCTGGTAAAGCTACGATTGAGGCTTTGGCGGCAGGCAGGGCAAGATAATTGGCTTAGTATAACATCCCCCTTCGATACCATAATATATCGAGGGGGGGTAACTATTTTTCTTCAGATTCGCTGCCACGTATAGGATGTGTAAGTCTTATTGCCAGAACAACCATTATGATATTAAGAAACCATCTATAATAATTTGTTGTATCTTCTATTACATTCGCGTTGATTATTGTAGTAGCAGAATTAAGTATATTATATGGTGTAAATATGTCTTTACGCAATGAAATATCGCTTGAAAAAGATAGATTGCCTTCTATGTTAAATATTGCATTATCTGAATCAAAATTATAGAAATAATCTCTTGTAAAATTGAATCGAGTTAATTTTTTAGAAACTTCTTTTAAATCGCCGACTAAATCATTTGAAAATTTAAAATTCTCAACATTACCGTCAAATAAAAATTCATTAAATTCATTATAGGAAAAATCACTCACATATTTATCAAATAAAGAAATAATATCTTTCATATTTTTATCTTCGGTATTAATCGATGAAAAAACAATGCTGGAAAAGCCATTATTTGGATTACCAATAATTTCGCAAGAAAAGTTTTTTGTGTCAATAGCAATGAATACTGGAAAATACGCTTCAACATACCAGTCATTATTGTATTTGTTATGGATATAGTGTATATTTTTTCCGTTAAATAAATCGATTACCATATTTTCATAGCCTTCTAATAAACAAAGCAATTCTACTATGATTTCATTACCTTCTAATGGCCGATAGATAAAATCAACTGATGAACCCTCGAAGTTAATGTTAATGTGATTTGAAGTTCCAAAAACTTCATCTTTTTTAGGAGTGCCATCCGAGGTGTAAAATAGTTCTTTTTCTAATGGTTCAAAAATATTCACTGGTTCATATTCTGAATGGATCTCATGATTAAGGGGCAGGATAGGTTGGTACATATAACTATAGTAATTAGTGTTATATGTGCCGTTGATTATAATAAAAAAAACAAACAAGAAAACAAACAAAACCAGCTTAAATATTATCGTATTGTAAAAACTTTGTTTGATGGACAGTATTGCTGTATTAAAAGCCATATAATAGATAAGTATCAATATTATTATTGTACCTGGGAATTTGATACAGGCCCCTAAAAGTGTAAAAACAATCCATGGTATTATAACGATATAAAATTTTATATATGTGTTACTTTTTTTACATGATTTTAACTTTAGAACTAATACAAGAAGATTTTCAATAATTACTAAAATAAAAGCGAAAAAAAACCATCTGTTAGGAAACCAAAAACTAGAAACCATTATCAAGCCTCCCTCTTTAATAAATGATAATTATTTATATATTATCATATAAAATGATTGATTGTAAATATAAAATGTCAGATTATAACAGAAATTAGAGAATGATCTGACCTGCAGGAGTCTTTTTCTATGTTATAAGCAAAATTCGCGTTGCATTTCGTGTTGCATACATGCGAAAACAATGCTATTTTCATATAAAACAACCGTAAATAAAGAAAAATAAAAACACGCACAAAGCCAGTGTTTATCACAAGTGTACGTGTTTTCGGTAATTAGCCATGCAGCCATAGCAGGGGTTCAAGTCCCCTCGACTGCACTAACCTAAAATAAAGCAAAGGGATTCGGACCCTCGTGGTTTCAGTCCCTTTGTTTTATTTTTCTATTTTTACACAGAAGTTTATACAGGTAATCTCTCTTTATCGGGCATGAAAAGAGAGGAAGATGAATCGGATATAGTATATTTTATTATTAGGAGATGTAGGGATGGAATGGATAGAACGCTTAAATAGTACTGTGAATTATATAGAAGAACATATAATGGACGATATCAATTATGAAGAAGTGGCAAAGATTGCGTGTTGCTCAACATATCATTTTCAGAGAATGTTTTCATATATGGCAGACATACCACTGTCTGAATATATACGCCGAAGGAGAATGTCATTGGCGGCGGTGGATTTGCAAAGTGGTAATGAAAAAGTTGTTGATATTGCCATGAAGTATGGATATGATTCACCTACAGCATTTAATAGAGCTTTTCAAAGCGTTCACAAAATAACACCTTCACAAGCGAAAGAGAAAGGTGTTGTTCTAAGGTCATTTCCTCCTATCAGCTTCAAAATAACAATAAAAGGAGCTGCTGAGATGAATTATAGAATTGAAAAGAAAGAAACCTTTCGAATTATTGGCGTTTCAGAACCATTGCAGCCGGTTATTGAAAAGAATTTTGAAATTGTACCTAAGATGTGGGAAAATGCATCCATGAACGGAACAATATCAAAGCTTGCAGCGGTTATGGATGGAATGCCAATGGGATTGCTTGGAGTGAGTTCGTGCAATGAGCTTGATCATTGGAGATATTACATCGCAGTAGCAAGTAGCCAGCCAATTGACGGTGCCTTGGAAGAATATTTGGTACCAGCAGCGACATGGGCGGTATTTTCTGGAGAAGGAACAAGTCAATCTATACAGGAATTGGAGAAAAGAATCGTAACAGAATGGCTTCCAACTTCGGGATTTGAATATGCGAATGCACCTGATATAGAAGTGTATTTGTCAGCCGATCCAGAAAATGCAAAATATGAGGTTTGGATTCCGGTTGAAAGAAAGGAGAAATAATTGTGGTTCATTTGGTATATTGCGACGATAAGGAAAAAGTGCTTGAGAAGATATTAGATGGTTTAAAAACTATGATCGTCCGTGGCGCGAGCGGCAGAAAAATTCCTCACAGCAGAGTATCTAAAGGTGAGATACTCTATTTTATGAAAAAGGGTACAGCCAAGATATCTGCGATGGCGATGGTTAAAGGCGTACAGAACTTTGTTAAATTGCAGGAAGAAGAAATCATAAAAACGTTGGACGATAATCAAAAAATGCTCAATCTTTCTGAAAAGCAAAAAGAACGGTGGCATAAAAAATGTCTATGCTTAATTGAATTTGAAAAAGTACAGCCCATCGAGCCCCTGGAATTTGACCATCAGGGAAACATGGATGATTGGCTTATAATCGAGAAAATTGAGGATGTTGTTGTCGGCACAAGTATTCCTTTCAATTATGACAAGTCTAGATTTTAAGAAAAGTTATGATCATAATGTGAAGTAGATCATTGGCATCTATATTCACTTAACTTCTCAAAAAAGCAGAGGTCCATAACGTAAGTTATGGACCTCTGCTTTTTTAGTGCACCCGGTTAAGATTGCGTTAAGATTAAAGTGCCGGAAGCTTATACAAAATTAACAGGAATTCAAAAACCTTAACATCGCTTTTATATCGTTTGGTATATAGTAAGCTAATGAAATAAAACGAGGTGTCAGGTATGGAAATCATATTATTAACCGGAACATTTCTCATGTTCTTGATCGGATTTTATATCATGGGAAAAATAGATCATTTCTTGAAGACTTCTCATATCCAAGAGGACATAAGAGAAGCAGAGGAGGGAGAGACCGCCTTAATTATGGGCTGTTCAACACTTGCTGATAATTTGAAAAAGCTATTGGAGGAGCATAAGATTGAATATCAGCAGATAGAAGAGAGCAATGAATACAATCCCTCCAATCCTTATCAATATCTTTTTGCTGTCAGTAATAATGACTTTGAAAATATAATGGTGGGAATCATTGCGAAAAAAAACTTGGCTATCTGTAAGATAGTAGCGTTATGCAATTGTCTTGATAACCGCAAAATATACGAGCAAAATAACATTCCCAGTCTTTATGGCACAGGCATTACAGGAGATGTTTTATTTCAAGTGGTATATAGCGGGGGAGGGCGGTAAAATGAAATTTATTAAAAACAAACTGACTACAACCCAGATGATAGTCGCCGGGTTTTTCCTGGCCATATTGTCCGGCGGAATCATATTAACTTTGCCCATATCATCGAGGGCCGGTGAGTTCACATCTTTTGTTGATGCACTCTTTACAGCAACCACGGCGGTATGTGTGACAGGGCTGACCACGGTTGTTACAGCCGAACATTGGAACTTGTTCGGTCAGGTAATCATACTCCTATTAATCCAATTAGGCGGCTTGGGGATTGTATCCTTTATTACCGGTATATTATTGGTTTTAAGGAAAAGAGTAACCCTAAAAGACAGGCTGCTGATCCAGGAGGCATACAACCTAAGTACATTAAGGGGACTGGTAAGATTAACGATCCGTATTGCAAAAGGAACCTTTCTGGTGGAGGGGATCGGGGCAATCGTTTACAGCTTTCAATTCATACCGGAGTATGGACCGTTAACCGGTATTTGGTATTCCATATTTCATGCGGTATCATCGTTTTGCAATGCGGGCTTTGATTTAATCGGCCCGACAAGTTTCGTGAAGTATCAGTCAAATCCACTCATCAATATAACCACGATGATGCTGATCATTATGGGTGGTATTGGTTATCCTGTGTGGTGGAATGTGATCGAAGTGATTAAATCAAAACGTAAGGAAAAAATTCCGTTTCATCTATTACTTCATAGATTCGAGCTGCACACGAAGGTGGCTCTTACGGTTACTGCGATTTTAATACTTTTTGGAGCAGCCTTCATTTTTATAAATGAATATCATAATGATTTAACCATAGGTAATTTGAACATACCTGAAAAGATTATGGCATCCTTTTTTGAATCGGTAACTTTTCGTACCGCCGGGTACTACACAATCCCGCAGGAGGGCCTGAAGGTAAGCTCGGCATTGATCGGAGTCATCCTGATGTTTATTGGCGGTTCTCCTTCCGGCACTGCCGGCGGTATCAAGACAGTGACTTTTGCCGTATTGGTCTTAGCGGCAATGTCAAGTATGAAAGGGAAATCCAAAGTGGAGATGTTTAAAAGAAGCCTTGATGACGGATATATTAAAAAAGCGCTTGCTATCTTCTTTTTTAGCTTTACCACCTTGATGCTTTCAATAATCAGTTTATCTCTATTTGTTGAAAGGGATTTAATTGATTTGCTTTATGAGGCATCCTCAGCCCTGGGAACCGTAGGTTTATCCAGAAATCTGACGCCATCACTGCCAACGGTAGGAAAATACATTATAATCTTCACTATGTATTTAGGAAGAATCGGTCCAATCTCGTTAGCCCTTGCCCTTAAAGTAGGTAAAAATAAAGCCAATATGATACATTTGCCGGAGGAGAAGGTACAAGTTGGTTAACAAAAACTGTGATCGTTTAAACGAACTATAAACTGGAATAAAGATTATTAAATTGAGAAGGATGGTATTAATATGCAGAAAAAAGAATTTGCCGTTTTTGGATTGGGCCGGTTCGGATGGAGTGTGGCAATGACCCTTGCCCAAAGCGGTTGCGAGGTATTGGCTGTAGATGATAATGAGGATAAGATCAATGAGATTGCTAATCATGTTACTTATGCGGTGAAAGCACATATTGCGGATATGGAAACTCTGCAATCGCTGGGCTTAAGTAATTTTGACGGGGCTGTTGTTGCTATGGGTGAGGATTTGGAGGCCAGTGTCATGACAACGATTCTGGTGAAAGAGCTGGGAGTCCCATATGTGCTGGCAAAGGCCCAGACAGATTTGCAGGCGAGGATTCTTAAAAAAGTTGGAGCTGATATGATTATATTTCCGGAGAAAGAGACGGGAATTCGTATTGCCAACAACTTAATTATGGGCAATTTCTTTGACGCAGTAGAATTATCTTCAACCTTCAGTCTGATGGAGATGGACCCGCTGAAGGAATGGAGGGGGAGAAGCCTGAAGGAGTTGAACCTTCGTGTAAAATATCAGATAAATGTTATCGGAATAAAGAGAAATGGGGAATTGGACATTGCACCGAATGCAGATGTGCCACTTACGGAGGGTATTACAATGGTAGTAATCGGGAATAATGAAATCCTGAACAAATTGCAATTACAAAAAAGTAAAGAAATCCATCTATAGTCAACAGCCGATATCATACAAACCAGCGGACAGGAACCGGAGAGCGAAAGGCAAAACGCGCCGGTTCCTTTTGCTTGGGTGACCGGAATACAATATTGTGGTTATAACATACTAGATTTATTGACACTGGTTATGAGAATAGATACAATTAATGTAGTTTAATTAGCAATATATAGAAATGCGGAGGGCCGGTATGGCAGCGAATATAAATTTTATTTATAGCATAAAAAAGGTTGATCTTAAGACGCAAATAAAATATATTGCCTGGGTAATCCTTATTTGCGCTGCCTCTACCTGTCTGTCCGTCTTATTGAACGAAATGGGAATCGGGAGAGAGAATACACTGATGATATTCCTGGTTGGAGTGTTAATCGCTACAGTTTTGACGAAAGGGTATCAATATGGATTTATTGTATCTGTTCTGAACCTGTTCATGTTCAATTATTTCTTTACAGAGCCGCGGAAGTCCCTTGTTATGAACAATGTACAGGATTATATTCTGGTTACTTTTTTCCTGCTTGCTTCCCTGATATGCGGAACAATGTCCGCTAAATTCCAGCGGCAGACGGAAATAGCCAGACAGAGTGCGAATACAGCCAAACTGTTATATAATATATCGGAAAGCTTTTTGAAGCTGTCCGGTGCACGCAGTATAGTAGAAAAAGGGATTGATTACATTCATATGTATACCGGATATCCCTGCAGTATTACCTTGGATAAAAATAAATTTAATGTCAATGAGATCAATTATAATACACCGGATTTTGATTTGGGGAGTCCGATACAGGCACAAAAGCATACCATGCCAATAAAAGCTTTGTCAAATGAGATAGGAACCATTACACTAACAAAGATAAAGCTGCCTTTACCAAGGGAAGAGGATATGTTTATTAAAACGGTCATTTACCAAATGGCATTGGTACTTGACAGGGAGTTCATCTATAATGAACGTGAAAGAATTAAGCTGGCAATGGAAAGCGAACATCTGAAAAGCACTTTACTCAGAAGCATTTCCCATGACATCCGTACCCCGCTTACCGGCATTATGGGAGCAAGCGGTATGATACTGGACAGCAATGAAAGTCTGGACGAAAACTCTATCAAAAGACTGATTTCTGATATTAATGAAGAAGCTGCCTGGCTTTATAATTCGGTACAAAACATATTGGATATGACAAGGATCAGCGAAGGTAAGCTTGCGTTAAAGAAGGAATATGAAGCGGTAGACGACTTAATCAATCAGGCGGTAATTCATGAATCGGGATTAGCCTCAGCCAATCGTTTGCGGGTGACTATCCCGGAGGATATTTTATTAGTAGAGGTTGATGGGAGATTGATTGTACAAGTACTGGTAAATCTTCTTGACAACGCCTGCAAATACTCCGGTAAATCAAGTGCCGTAGAGTTGAAAGCATGGCAGGAAAATGAAAAGGTGGTATTTGAGGTATCCGATGATGGCCCCGGAATTGATGAATCGATTAAGAATACCCTTTTTGAAAGCTTCATTACACTTCCGGGAAACAGTGCAGACAGCAACCGGGGTGTCGGGCTGGGACTAGCCATTTGTAAGGCCGTTGTTGAAGCACATGGAGGCAAAATTACAGTCGGCAATAAACCGGAGGGCGGAGCTTTGTTTCGAATTGAATTACCATATAATGCGGAATAATCATTTGATATAACCATATGCGGGAAGGGAGGCAGCTGAAATGAGTGTGGAAATCCATATCTTATTGATAGAAGATGATCTGAAAATAGTAAACTTTATGTCAATGGCATTAAAAGCGAAGGGCTATAAGCTAACGATTGCCAATACCGGAAATAGTGGTATTTTAAGTTTTTGTACTGAAAATCCTGACATCGTACTTTTGGATTTGGGATTGCCGGATAAAGACGGTATCGAAATTATCCAGGAAATTCGGAAGGTATCACAGATCCCCATCCTTATAGTATCTGCACGGGAGCAGGAGAAGGATAAAATTGCAGCACTGGATGCGGGGGCGAATGACTATGTGACGAAGCCTTTTGCTATGGGCGAGCTTCTTGCCCGTATACGGGTAATGGAACGTTTTATTGAGCATGAGAATTTGACAATGCCGCAGAATATATTCTATTTTGATTACCTTACGGTAGACTGTGAAAAACGAAGAATCTATATTGATGAGACGGAAATCCATCTGACCCCGATTGAATATAAATTACTGACTCTTCTGATTGCAAACCGCGGTAAGGTGGTAACCCATAGCCAAATCTCAAAAGAGGTCTGGGGATATGGTGAAACCGGTGATTCAAAGAGCATCCGTGTGTTTATGGCAGGGCTAAGAAGAAAAATTGAGAGAGATACTGCTCACCCTCATTTCATTACTACGGAATTAGGAGTCGGTTACCGGTTTATAGAGAATTAAGATTGTCATATAGCAGAAGGCTGCTTTAGCTAGAGAACGGAGGATATTATGCCCAAAATCATGATAATAGAAGATGACATACCGCTCAGGAATCAAATAAAAGATGTTTTGTCGGGATATGGCTATGAGGTTTATGCCGTTGAGAGTTTTCATAATGTGGAGGAGCAATTTGTGGATATTAAGCCTCAGCTGGTTCTGCTGGACATTAATCTTCCGTATTATGATGGTAATTATTATTGCAGGATGTTCCGCAGACATTCCAGGATTCCGATCGTCATTATCTCGGCCCGCAACAGTGATATGGATCAAATCCTAAGCATGGAGCTTGGCGCGGATGAATATATCGTGAAGCCCTTTCATATACAGGTGTTGATTGCGAAGATTAATGCCCTGGTCAGAAGAATCTATGGGGATTATACGGAGCCGGATAATAAGGAAATCAACGTACAGGGCATCCGGCTGGATCAGGCAGGCTTCAAGGTATCTTATCAAAACCATACGGAAGAATTAAGCAAGAATGAATATAAGCTGCTGAAGAAGTTCCTGCAGAAGGTTAACCAGGTAATATCCAGGGAAGAGCTTCTGGAAGAGCTGTGGGATGAAATCAGCTTTGTAGATGATAACACCCTTACGGTTAACGTTACACGGGTTAAGAATAAGCTGATGGACCTTGGAATTGAGGATGTCATCAAAACAAAAAGGGGTGTGGGGTATCTTTTTGACACAAGCGTAATTGCGGCGGATCAGGAGGCGGAGTAGCGATGAGTAGGAAACTGATAAGAAGCTTTCTAAAGGATCAGTTCACCGGCAGTATTGTTTATTTTAGCGGTATTTTTCTGGTAGGACTGTTTTATTATCTCGATACCGGGCAGGAGATAGAACTCCTTTATCCGGTATCGCTTGCATTTGCCGTCTACCTCGCAGGAATGCTGTTTCGGTTTGGTGAATATTATAAAATTCATAAAGGTCTTGAGGAGCTAGCGGAAAACTGCGAAAGCCGCCGGATTTACCATGACGATCTATATATCAGGATAGATGAGACGATAAAAAAGCTGCACATGAATTATCTGGACAAGCTGGGGACCTCCCAGTTGAACAGGAAGAAGGAGAGACGCTTCCTGTCCATGTGGATCCACAACATGAAGACCCCGATCACCGTAACGAATGTACTGCTCCAGCGGATGGAACGGGGTGAACTGGACACGGCGGCAGGCCTGGAGGCCATAAGGGAGGAGAATGAGAAACTTTTGGGCAGCCTCGATGCGGTATTGAATATGATCCGGCTGGAGGATTTTGCGAAGGACTATATCCCGGAGCCGATGGACCTGCTCACGGAGCTGAATAAGGTCATCAACCATAATAAAAGTCTGTTCATCCATAACCGGGTATTTCCCAAAGTGGTGACCGGGCTTTCGGAGGCCAGGATCCTTTCGGATAAGAAATGGAACGAGTTACTGGTAACCCAGCTGATATCCAATGCGGTAAAGTATTCGAGGGAGGAAGATGTTTCAAAGAATATTTATTTTAATATAGAAAGAAAAGGACAGGAAATCATCCTTACGATCAGGGATGAAGGAATCGGCATACCAAAGCATGATCTTGATAAGATATACGAACCATTTTTTACCGGTGATAACGGAAGGCTGGGATATCAGTCCAGCGGCATCGGGCTTTATTTTTGTAAAGAAATCTGCAAGCATCTGGGACATTCTCTGCAGATTACCTCGGAGGCCGGGAAGGGCACTTCGGTTCAGCTTTCCTACCTTGCAAAACTGTAAGGTTATGTTAGCTTAATCTATGGATGCACGCTGGAAATGAGATTATGATAGGCATATAAATCAGGGATTTAATGTTAGGAGGATTTGATATGTCGGTATTGATAGCAAACAATCTATCAAAGGTATACGGGGAAAGAAAAGGCAATTATGCAACGAAGGCGCTGGACGGGGTGGACCTGCAGGTGGAAGAAGGCGAGTTTATCGCCATCATGGGACCTTCGGGAAGCGGTAAATCCACGCTGGTCAGTATCTTAAGCGGAATTTCGGCTCCTACCGGCGGAAGCGTAGAGATCTGCGGAAGCCGAATCGATAAGATGGATCAATTTGAGATGGCATTGTTCCGGAGGAGAAAGATAGGCTTCGTATTCCAGGAATTCAACCTGCTTGACAATCTGACCTTAAAGGAAAATGTAATGCTTCCCATGGTACTTGATAAGAAGGATAGTCAGTATATGAACGACAAGGCCATAGAGACTATGAAGATATTTGGGATTGACCAGATAGCGGATAAGAAGCCTTATCAGATCTCAGGCGGACAGCAGCAGAGAGCAGCGGTAAGCCGGGCCCTGGTAAATGATCCGGTAATCCTTTTTGCGGATGAACCGACCGGAAATCTGGACTCAAAATCTGCCAATGCTGTCATGACCTGTTTTGAAAAGATTAATACGGAGAATAAGGTTACCATTTTAATTGTGACCCATGATGTATTTGCCGCCAGCTTTTGCAGAAAGGTGATCTTTATCAAGGACGGCAGGATATTTATGGATATTGTAAGAAAGGGAACCCGCAAGGAGTTTTTTGATCAGATATTGGACTGCCAGGCAATCGTCGGAGGTGAAAATTATGACCTTTAAGGATGTGATCCTGAAGAACTTCCAGGGCAGTATTAAGAAGTATCTGGGGTATTTTATGTCCTGCAGCTTTTCCATCATGTTGTTTTTCATGTATTCAACATTGATTTTTAATAAAGAATTAAAAGGCCGGGAGGATGCGGAGGCTTTATCCTATATATTTCCGATTACCATGGTAGCCATTGCGTTCTTCTCCGTCTTCTTTATCAATTACGCTCATTCTGCCTTTATCAAGGGCAGAAATAAAGAATTTGGCGTATACACCAGCTTGGGGGTCAGCCGGGAGGAGCTGCAGAAGCTGATCAATCTGGAGAATATTCTGATCAGCAGCGCAGCCCTGGCAGCAGGAATTGGTGTGGGAGCGTTGTGCTCCAGATTATTTCAGATGGTAATATTAAGTTTGCTGGAGATTAAGAATATTTATTTCAGCTTGAATTATCAGCCATTTCTCCTTACCGCCCTGGTGTTTGCAGCCATATTTATTGCGGTGATGGCAGGAACCAGTCTTCGGATGAGAAAAATGGATATATCGGGTTTCTTAAAGGAGGCAAGAAAGAGCGAGGGGAGGGAATATGGCAGGAAGGATCTTATCCTTGGAAGCCTGGGGCTTCTTTTGATGGCCGCTTCTGTTGTATGTCTTGTGATCATTGCCAACGATGAAAGCTTAAACTCGAAGCCGGTGGTGCTGATTGCGTATATGATAATTGCTTTCTTTGGGGTCTATCAGGTACTGTCCCATGGGGGTAATCTGATCCTTCATCTGGTAAAGAAAAGTAAATATTACTACAGGAATATGTTATCCGTCATGGAGCTGCATCACAGGTTCAGCCAGAATCGCAGGATTATCTTTGTATTAAGTGTTTTAAGCACCGTGACAATCTTTCTGGTTGCCTCTCCCTTTTCCTTACTCAGTCTAAGCGCAACCATTGCGGAGATGGATAAGAATCACCTGGAATATGTGGAAACAGCCGGGGAGAATCACTTGCCCGAGGGCACCTTGGAGGACATATTAAAGGATCAGGAAGTGATCAGGAGTAACAGATTAAAGTTTCTATATCTTAATACCGTAGAAGGCTCAGCGCAGCTTAGTGACTGCAAACCGGTGGTCTCGGCAACCGAGTATAATTCCCTTACCGGCAGTGATTTATTAATACAGGCCGGTGAAGCAATGAATATCGTCATTAGCTGGAAACCGGGAAATCATGGAATTAACCCGGGCAGCACCTATGAGCTGTATGAAGGGAATCATTCCTATCGCTTCCGATTTATCGATTCCCGCAGAGGGGAATGGATTGCCGGATCAGCAGCATTTCCGGCAGATGCGGTAGTTGTAATCAGTGACGGGGATTACAGGATGATTATGTCTTCGGTTACGGAGCAGAATATTGGCTATTACCATATGATTGATTTCCAAAACTGGAAAAACAGCAAGGGAGCTGTGGAGGCGCTTAAGGAGAAGCTATCCGGGAGCAGGCTTAAGATAATATCAGTCATTGATACTTATGAAAGCTTAAAAAGCGGATATTCGGTATTCTTATTTGTTTCCACGGTTATGGGAATTCTGTTCTTTGTGGCAGGAGGCAGCGTCCTGTATTTTAAGCAATTCACAGAGCTTGCGGAAACAAAAGCAACTTTTCGAAAGCTTTACAAAATCGGCATTACGGATATAGAGATGAAGAACACGATAGGAAAGGAATTATCTGTTGTATTTTTCCTGCCCCTGATCTTCGGATCGTTCTTAGGAGTATCCCTGATCTACTTAATGACCTATATCGTTGGAGGGGATGCAATTATCCGGGAGTTCCTGACGAATGCCTGTGTTGTAGTCGCGGTCTATTTTCTGTCACAGGGGATCTTCTTTTGGATTACAAGAAGAAAATATGTTATCGAAATCGTGAAGGGATAAGAGAGTTATATAAAACTTTAATGAAACGGATATGGTGTCATTCTTAATGCCATATCCGTTTCTTATGAATCTCTGATCGGGATCTATTGACAATTCCGGAAATATGTAGTATAAATGATATCATAATGATATCAAAATAATATATCAATCGGAGGATATGGCTTATGAGTAATGAGATTAAGGATATGAAAATCAATTTAATAAATGAAAAAGAGATTAAAACCGTTAACGGCGGACTTATGCTTCTGCTGGTATTGGCCGGCTTTGCTGTCTCCGTACTGTCAATTGTTTTTGGCTGTATCAGGCTTGTTGCCGGGGGGCAGCCTGCACTCGGAGGACTGCTGCTAACGGTTGGAATTATTTTAATTGTTGTGTTCTGTATTCTGTCCGGCGGCTTCCACATTCTAACCCCGAATGAAGCCCTGGTCATGACCTTGTTTGGTAAATACTACGGAACCATAAAGAAGGAGGGCTTTTATTTTGTTAATCCCTTTGCCGGTGCAATTAATCCGGCAAAGGGCGGTGGGTTGAACGTAACCATCGGAACGGGTACTTCCGGTACCGGTTCGGTTACGAATGCCGGTTCATCCTTTTCCCTCAATAAAAAGATATCGATGAAGACCCTGACCTTGAACAATGAGAAACAGAAGGTGAATGATGTATTAGGTAATCCGATTATTATCGGAGCAATTGTCATCTGGAGAGTAGCAGATCCCACCAGAGCGGTATTCAATGTGGAAAACTATAAAACCTTTTTGTCCATCCAATGTGATTCCACCATCCGCAATATTGCCAGATTATATCCTTATGATACCATGGAGGAGGACGCTGATGAGAAGACCCTTCGCGGCAGCAGCCAGGAGATCGCGGACAGTATGAGGACGGAGCTGCAGCAGAGAGTCAGTGAAGCCGGATTGGAAATAAAAGAGGTCAGAATTACCCATTTGTCCTATGCGGAAGAAATCGCTGCAGCCATGCTGCAGCGACAGCAGGCCGTCGCAATTATTGCAGCCCGCCAGAAGATTGTAGAAGGGGCCGTCAGCATGGTAAAGATGGCGATTGACCAATTAGGACAGGAGGAGGTTGTTGTACTGGACGAGGAGCGGAAGGCGGCTATGGTAAGCAATCTTCTGGTAGTCCTCTGCGGGAATAAGGATGCCCAGCCAATCGTAAACAGCGGTACCATCTACTAATCGCTGATAGCAGAAGGAGCATGGAATGGAAGACAGGATAGAAGCGAAGGAAGAACAATTGAAAGCCCGGCTTGAGCGCATTCATGCGATGGAACAGGAGATAGCCAGGAAAGAAAAAACCCTTAAGGACCAGGAGAAGACCAAGAAACAAATTCTTCTCAGGCTTTCACCGAGTCTCTGGAATGAGCTGGCCTCCTGGGCAGAGGATGATTTCCGTTCCATCAACGGACAGATTGAATATCTGCTGGCAGAGTGTGTAAAGAAACGCAAGGGAACATGATACCGGGGCCTGCGCTGCCATGGGATGGCGGAGGCAAGCTGCGGAACGGACCGATAAGTGACGGGATATGATTAAAAAAACAAGCTCCGATATGAAAGGATAGGCTGCCCTTATACCAAGAGGCAATCTACCAAACATGCCGGAGCTTTATATTATCCCGGCAGGCTTGGGACCTGATTTGGATCAGTCTTGTAATAAACGGTTGAAATAAGAAGAATATGTAATATAATTAAATTAATAATAAATATGGATTATATTTTGGAAACAGAATAATTTATGCAAATACTCTTTGGAGGTAAATATAAATGGCGGAATTCGACTGTCTGATCGTGGATGATGAAGAAGCACTCTCTCAAAGCACCTGTGATTTTTTTAATATGTTTGATGTAAAAACCTATTGGGCGGCGGATGAGAAGGCCTGCTTTGAATTCTTCCGGAAGCACAGCACCAGCCTGATCCTCCTTGATATCAACCTGGGACACTCTTCCGGGTTTCAGCTCTGCAAGAAGCTGAGGGAATCCTACGATATCCCGATCCTGTTTATATCGGCAAGAACCAGCGATGATGATGTGCTGCTGGCCCTTAATATCGGCGGTGATGATTACATACAGAAGCCCTATTCCCTGAATATCCTTATGACCAAGGTGAAGGCGGTGTTAAAGAGGTACCGGGGGAGCGTGGATCAGGTAATCCGATTCGGAGATTTTACGATAGACCTGGCCCTGGAGAAGCTGATGTCCCCCAGGGGTGAGATCCAGTTAAAGGCGATGGAATACAAATTATTGGTCTATCTGGCCAGGAATAAAAGCCGCACGGTTTCAAAAGAGGAACTGTTCCAGAAGGTCTGGGGAGATGCCATCACCGGTGACGGAACCCTGAATGTACATATCCGGAGGCTTCGGGAGAAGATCGAGGATAATCCGAATGAACCGAAACATATTAAGACCGTATGGGGAACGGGCTATGTATTTGAAGGTTAGGAGAAGACAATGAATATAAAAAAGATAATCCTTCTGATTGTCCTGGTGTTCACCATATGCGGAGGGGCAGCCCTCCTGGTATTCCGGGGGAAACAGCAGGAGGAGCTGGATGTGGTGGCCGTGAATGATATCGTGCAAACTCTTGCCGGTCAATGGGGGGCGATTGACCATGAGCAGCTGTTCGGTCTGCCCTATAGGTTGGATTATGTTGTTCTGGACCTGGAAGGCAATGTGGTAGCGGCTACCGGAAGAGATCTGAATGAGGATATCGGCGCGGCGATCAGGAACAGGGATACAATGGTGGATATTCTTAAGGACGGTCAAATTCTGGGGAAGCTGATCATATACAATAATGCGGATGAGGAGTGGCGGGCATACCGGAAAAAGCTGATGATTTTTATCTTTGGTATTCTGGCATCTGTCGCGGTCATTTGTACAATATATGTTTTATTTCTCTTTCGAATCATTATCAGGCCCTTCCGTAAGCTGAAAGACTTTGCCAGGAATGTTGCGGAAGGGAAACTGGATCTGCCGCTGGAGATGGATCGGGGAAATCTGTTCGGTGCCTTTACGGAAAGCTTTGATATCATGAGGGAAGAGCTGAATAAGGCAAGGGA
>JAFAFU010000064.1 GCA_023423335.1 Bacillota bacterium
CGCTGGTTTCCCAGCTGGAGCAGCTGATTGCGGCAAAAACCGGTGAGTATCCTCAGATTGCAGGAAAGACCGCAGCGTTTTTCTACTTTAATCCTTCTGATTTAGGAAAGTTCTACGTTTATCTTCCTACGGATCCCCGTGCGGCATATCTTACTGATTTGGGAATGGAATTTCCTGATAGCGTCTTAAAGCTTGCCGAGGGTTCAGCAAGCTTTGCCCTTGAGCTCAGTGCCGAAAATGCGGATGTATTAAAGGATGTGGATATCATAATCGCTTATGGTGATGCCGCTCTGCTGGATGCACTACAGAAGGATGCCCTTATGAGTACAGTTCCTGCCGTACAGAGAAGCTCTGTCGTTCTGATTACAGACGGCACCCCTCTGGCAGCCTCCGGTACGCCCAGTGCGTTATCCATTCCTGCAACCATCGATGAATATCTGAACCTGATCGGAGAGGCAGCTGATAAAGTAGAATGAAGCCTTTTAAAATAGTCCTGTTGTTTTTAAGCAGTATGTTTTGTCTGGCATTGTGTGTTTTGGCCTCGCTGGCATTCGGAGCGCGGTATGTAGGTTTTTCCGAAGTGATGAAGGCATTGTTTCATTCGGAAAATACATCCTTTCATGCTTTGGTCGTCCGTGAGCGTATTCCCAGAACTATATTCAGTATGATTGCCGGAGCTTCTCTTGGAGTCTCCGGCACTCTGATGCAGGCGGTTACCCGCAATCCCATCGCAGATCCGAGTATATTAGGGGTCAATACAGGGGCATCTCTGTTTGTTGTAAGCGGTATCGCGTTTTTTCATATCAATACCGCAGGCCAATACATATGGTTTGCTCTGGCCGGTGCGGCCGTAACTGCCGTATTTGTGTACGGAATCGGTTCCATAGGCTCCGGCGGTGCAACCCCCATAAAGCTTGCGTTAGCAGGTGCAGCTACCAGTGCTGCCTTATCTTCTCTGGTTAGCGCGGTGATTCTTCCCAGGACAGAGGTCATGAATGCGTTCCGATTCTGGCAGGTTGGAAGTGTCAGCGGCGCAACCTGGGAGGGAATAGCCACAGTATCACCATTTCTTATTATAGGGATCATAATAGGAATTCTGGTCACACCGGCATTAAATGCCATGGCGTTGGGAGATGAGGTCGCTACGGGACTGGGGGTACGGACAGGGGTGGTAAGAATTATCAGCGCTTTTGCCGGTGTTCTGCTATGCGGGGCAACGACAGCCCTGGCCGGACCGATTGGATTTGTGGGGCTGATGCTTCCCCATACGATGCGCCTGATTTTCGGGCCGAACCTGCGGTATATCGTTCCCATGTCTGCGGTTGGCGGAGCGATTCTTCTGACCGGCTCGGATATTGCCGGCCGTCTTATCGGTAAACCCGGCGAGCTTGAGGCGGGGATTATTACAGCATTTTTTGGGGCACCGATCCTGATTGTCATTGCTATGAGAGCGAAGGTGCGGTCAATATGATGAATAAAAATCTTGATATTATCAAAAAAGGTTATGATCACAGAAGATTCCGCTGGATTATGGTCACGATGCTTCTGGTTGTTCTAACCTTATTCCTCTCCGGGGTCATGCTGATACTGGGGAATACCAGGTATCCGATCACCACGGTGATCCGGGTTCTTTTCGGAGAGCAGATACAGGGAGCTTCCTTTGCCATCGGGACGCTGCGGTTACCAAGGATGCTTTCCGGACTTCTGGCTGGGATTGCATTCGGGATGGCAGGAAACACGTTTCAGACCATGCTTCGGAACCCACTGGCCAGTCCGGATATTATCGGAGTAACCTCCGGTTCCAGCGTGGCTGCTGTTTTTTGTATCATTATTCTTAAAATAAGCGGAAATACGGTTTCTGCGGCAGCAGTGATTTCAGGGCTATCCGTTGCGGCGCTGATCTATCTGCTTTCAAAGGGCGGAAGCTTTTCGGGCGGAAGGCTGATTTTGATTGGAATCGGGATACAGGCGATGCTTAACGCAGTGATATCCTTTTTATTAATCAGAGCGAACCAGTATGATGTACCGGCCGCGCTCCGCTGGCTGAACGGAAGCTTAAACGGAATGCAGATGAAACGTATTCCGGGGCTTTTTCTTGTTGTAATCATCTTTGGCTCTGTGATTGCATTGTTGGGAAGACATCTTAAAATTCTGGAATTAGGAGAACAATCCGCCGTTACGCTGGGGTTAAAAACGGATCAGACCCGTTTGCTGTTAGTCTTAAGTGCCGTTTTTTTGATTGCTTATTCAACCGCGGTAACCGGACCGATAGCCTTTGTAGCTTTTCTTGCGGGACCCATCGCCGGCAGACTTGCGGGGACAGGAATGTCCAATGGGATACCGTCGGGTTTGGTTGGGGCATCCCTGGTGCTGGGTGCGGATTTAATCGGTCAGTTTGCCTTTGATATCCGATTTCCCGTGGGTATCATCACAGGCATCCTTGGCGCACCATACCTTCTATATCTATTGATACGTATGAACCGGACAGGAGGAGCGGCATGAATGAAGCGAAGCACTTTTCGGCAAGGAATATCGTTGCCGGGTATGATAAAAAAATAATAGTGAACGGTATTGATGTGGTCATACCGAGTAATGAGATCAGTGTGATTATAGGAGCAAATGCCTGCGGTAAATCCACCTTATTAAAAACGCTTGCCAGACTGATCAAGCCGGTATCGGGTGAGATCGTACTTGACGGAAAGCAAATCAGTTCGATTGGATCGAAGCAGCTGGCCCGGTCCTTAGGTTTGCTTCCTCAGTCTCCGGTGGTTCCGGAAGGGATTATGGTGTCAGACCTTGTGGCGCGGGGGCGGTTTCCATATCAGACTTTCTTAAAGGGAATGGATAAAAAGGATTATGAAGCGGTGGAAGAAGCCCTGGATATAATGGGAATTACGGAGCTTGCCAACCGAAGCGTGGATGAGCTGTCCGGCGGACAGCGCCAGAGGGTTTGGATCGCTATGGCTCTGGCCCAGCAGACGGATATTCTCCTCCTGGATGAACCGACCACATTTCTTGACATTGCCTATCAGATCGAGATTCTGGACTTATTGACGGACTTAAACCGCAGACGTAAAACCACGATTGTTATGGTGCTTCATGATATCAACCTGTCCGCACGGTACGCGGATCACATCTTTGCCGTACATAAGGGCAGGCTGGTTGCCCAGGGAAAACCGGCGGAGGTAATCACCGAAGCCATGATGAAACAGGTTTTTGGACTTAATTGTGCGGTGATAAAGGACCCGGTTTCCGGTTCACCCTTTATTGTGCCGAAGGGAAGACATTATGTAAGGCCTCTGGAGGCATAGATTTTGATATCGTCCTTAAGGATAATAATTATACCGGTCACTCATATAATTAAAAGGGATTGCTGAAAAAATCAGGCAATCCCTTCTTTTACGGAGACTATAAGGTATCATGATATTGATATCCGGTAAACAACGGCAAGAATCATGCTTTAACAGCCCATCGCAATTTGGCGGAACGGGCACGGCTATTGGTGTTACATTCCTCCAGAGAAGGCCGGATAGCCTCCGGTGATATTTCCCGATAGATCCCTTCTCGGTGAAAACGTTGAAATGATTTTTTGACGAGACGATCTTCTCCTGAGTGAAAGGAAAGGATAGCAACCCGCCCGTTCTCGGCAAGAGCGGCGGGTAGTTTTTCCAGAAATTCATATAGCACTTCAAATTCACTATTGACATCAATTCGTAATGCCTGAAAGCATCGCTGACAGGATTTTTTGATTTCCTCATTCCGGATATTTTCAGGAATGAATTTTAGGGCATCCCTGATAATTTGCCGGAGTTCGGTGGTTGTCGATATATCGGTTCCTTTTTTGATTGCGGACACAATAGCACGGGAAATCACTTCGGCATTCGGCTCGTCCGAGTTTTCTACCAGCATTCCCTTTAATTCATCCTGTGAAATGGTTTTTAACCGGGCTGCTGCGGACATCCCTTTGTCCGGGTTTAGCCGTAAGTCCAATGGTCCTTCATTCTTAAAGGAAAAGCCTCTCTCAGGATTGTCGATTTGCATGGAAGAGACACCCAGATCGGCTATTATAAAATTCAAGGGTCCTGCCTCGGAAGTAATTTGATCGATATCGGAGAAGTTCAATTGCTTAACCGTTAAAATTTCAGGGCCGTAACCTAAGCGTTCCAGACGTTCCCTGGTGCGGGGTAATTCAATGGGATCTACATCGGTTGCATATAAGTGACCCTTGGAATCTAAGCATTTCAAAATTTCCAGGGTATGACCGCCATAGCCCAGGGTTGCGTCCAAACCGGTTTGACCGGGCGTGATTTGTAAGAATTCTAATATTTCGTTAACACAAATGGAACGGTGCATACCTGCAGGAGTATTGCCCTTTTGAATCACCCTTGCCACAGCATCAGCATATTTTTCCGGCTGCAGCTCCTTGTATTTTTCGTTAAATGTCTTAGGATGAGTACCTTTATACCGAATACGCCGTTGATGCTTCTGCCCCTGATTGTTCATTGCATGACCACCCGCCTTTTTATAGCTTTTTATAATAACAAATTATATGATACCAAATACAATCCACAAAAGCAATACACGCACCGGTACGAATAGGAAAGGCGTTTTCGGAGGGCATATATGGAAATACAATGGAGTATAACAACCATTATATATATAATTTTCACAAAATAACAAACGAAAAAAGCTTAATTTTATTAAATATGCAGATTAACCTATAAAGTGACAAAATATGATTGCTTATGCAAACCCCTTATGATATAATTCAATCAATTCAAGTAAATATATATGAATACTATGAATTAAAAAATGAATAGCAGCACAGCATGGAATGGTTGACTGGAAAGCCAGAGACCCTGAATAATTAACGTGTTTAATTATTCGGAGTCTTTTTTTATACCGGACAGGATTCTGGTGACAAAAGCAAATTTAAAAATATGATTCGTCAATTTGCACAGTTTAGCTGGTAATAGTGTGATGCAGAACATAGTTCATTCGCAACACGCTTCCTCTTGGATGAAGTACGTAGTGGTACGTAAGGCCCTAAAACACAGAGCCTAAGTACCAACGACTTCATAACAGTTGCTCATGGAATTATGTTATGCATCACTTCAATATCGTTAGTGAATGTGCAAATTGACGAGACCGTGATGCTCGAAGGGCTTTTGACACCTGAATCCTGACAGGAATATTTTCAAAAAATTTCCAGAAAAGAAGAAAAAAGATCATTCGGAATTAAAAAAACATTAAGATGGAGGAAAAAAGAATGAAAAAGAGATTATGGAAGTTAGTTGTGAGCATAGCATTGGTTTCAATATTTCTTATCGGCTGCGGAAATAAATCAACCGATACGACTGCTCCGACCAAGAAACCTGAAGTGAAAACATCGGATGGAACCGGTCAGAAGGAACCCGGAGCCTCAGATACAAATGGGCAGGGGACAGCCGAAACTGACGCACAGAAGTTAGCCGGAGAATTACTTACAAGAAATATTACGAAAAATGATATTGTTACAGAAGAAGTGATAACTGAACTCATTAAAGAATTGAAGGTGAAATATCAGTTTGAAAAGTTGAATGATTTTAAAGTGGCATCCGCAGAATGGGTATATGTAGCAGATGGAAAAGGATGGTTAAAGGACTTATATGGCGATAACGGAACTAAGGTATCCATTGTTGAGGGTACAATTGGTAACGAAGCACAATTAATGGAGCGGAATGAGTTACATATTTCCAGCCGAATGCTATATCCGTACTTAATTTATAAATCAAAGGGTGCACAAATCAGTGCAATTCAAATATCGGAACGTCCAAGCCCGGAAATTGTAACCGTATTAGTGAATGCCAAATCAGATATTAATTCCTTTGAGGATTTAAAAGGAAAGAAAATAGGCAGCTGGAACGCAGGATGCCAGTATGTGGCTTTGATTGAGCGTACGGAGGATCTTGGATGGGAAGAGGGTAAGGATTGGACCTATATAAATGTATCCAATGACGGTTTAAAAACTGCTTTGGTTGCGGGAGAGCTGGATGCAATTTCAGTACATCCGCTCACCAGCTTTAATTCCAGCATTATTGACGGCTCCTTAAGGGAAATCGCAAATGCGGCTCAGGATGGGACCTATGTAAATAACGGAGGTGCTTCGGTATTCTTTTCACCGACGGAGTTTGCAGAGGAAAACACCAGTATATTAAAAGCGTTTTTGAAGCTGCGTGAAGCAATTGTTTCTTATATTTTAGACAATGAAGAAGAAGCTGCCAAAGTGGTGGAAGGAATTACCCGTGTACCGGCTGAAAATACGATTTTTTGGTGGGAGCGTTCAAAAGAAACCTTCTTTGCTTCGAGCGATACCCTGGAAAACCTTAAGACCGGTACTGCGAAATACCAGGATTGGTTAGTAGAGCATGGAACAATTAGTCCGGCGGATGTGATAGATGCCGATGAATTTTTCTTAGAGACTTATTTTAAATAAAGGAGAACTATATTATGGCGGAAAACAGAGAAATTTACTATACCATATGTCCGGTTGGCAATGCTTCTTATATTGCGGCAAACAAAGGCTTCTTACAGGAGGGACTGGGTAAGCTGGGTGTAACACCGGTACGTCTTCAAACCCTGGCACAGGATAAATGGGCGGATCATTTTCACTATAAAAACGATAGACTTTTCCGTGAAGGAGGCAATACCCCTCCTTTGTGGGCCAAGTCAAACGGAACGGAAGTTGTTTTAATCGGGCTCAATTTATTGGAACAAAGACAAGTTATTCTTGCCAAATCAAACTCACGAATTACCAATGCGGATCAGATCAGAGGAGCCAGAATTGGTATTCCGGCCCATCCCAATGCATTAATCGATTTTCATAAAGCGACTGCGGAGCAGGCCTTTGAATTACTCCTGGCTGCAAGAGGTATTTCGAAAGAGGATGTAACGTTCGTAGAGCTTGTGGATCCGGATGATTTTATTATATCCGGCAAAGGAAAAGCGAAACGCAGCGACGGCGGCAGTGTGGAGCTGGATGCGCTGGATGCGGGTGAAGTGGATGTGATTTTTGTTAAATTGTCCCTGATTCAGAGATATTTGGATACCGGTAAGTACAAAGTTGTTTATGATCTTGCGGCAAACCGTGAACAGTTAGCCCCGATTAACAATGAATACCCCAATACCTTAACCGTGAGTAAAAAATTAGCGGAGGAAGAGCCGGAGGTAGTGGTTGAGTTTGTAAAGCAGACCTTACTGGCAGCGGAATGGGCGGCAAAAAACCGGATTGAGGCAGAGAGGCTTCTGGCGGAACAAACCTATGGGGACTTATGGCAATATCAGAATTCTTTTGATAAATATTTTTATAAGCATTTGGCGCCGAACCTGTCACAGGAAAGTTTATTGGCATTAGACAGCAGAGCTAAGTTTTTGTATGACAATGGGTATTTGAGTACTCCGGTAGATGTATATGAATGGTCCGATGAATATTTTCTAAAAACTGCAATCCAGGAAATTGAAGCAGAACGAAACCACGGTTAAAGGAGATAGTGTGAAAAGTATTCTGAAAAAGCCGGAATACTTGGGAAGAACGGCGAATGTTCGTGCAGTGGTACTCACATCTTGTTCTTCCGGGTATTCATGTTGGTAGTGTGAAGAAGAGCACTTCACACGGCAAATTTGCGTCTGACCAATGTGAAAGCAAAGCTTTCATATTCCAAATTCACGGGCATTGGCAGCATGGAGGATTATTATGAGCCGGGATAAAGAAGCAATAAGTAAGGTTTGGATAAACAAAATACGGGAAAGAGCCGCAATAGCCTTTAACTTGCTGATAATACCGATAGCATTGATTGCCATATGGCAATTATTTGCCAGTAATGGATTGCTGATGGAAGTGATTTTGCCGTCACCGGTTAAAGTTGTGAAAGCATTTTTTTCAATGGTTGAAGACGGAACGTTAATTCTTGATTTAAAGGTGAGTCTGAGGCGCGTATCCATTGGTTTTGCGCAGGGTGCTATAGTAGCTTTGGTTTTAGGAATAGGAAGCGGCCTGAATAAGGTGATTGACCGATTGATTTCTCCGCTCATCAATGTCATTCGTCAGATACCTCTTTATGCCTGGATACCAATCATTATTCTTTGGTTCGGTATCGGTGAGACATCAAAACATCTGATTATAGCAAGAGGTGTCGCTATTCCTATTTATCTTAATACGGCTCAGGGAATCCATAATGTTCAGATTGAATATTATGAATTGGCAAAAGTACTGGAACTTAAATATGGGACTTTTTTGACCAAAATAGTCTTACCATCGGCAGTACCTTCCATTTTTACAGGTTTACGTCTTGCAACCGCTAACTCCTGGATGGCAGTTGTGGCAGCGGAAATGCTAGGAGGGTTAACCGGTCTTGGTTACGGACTCCTGCAGGCGAAAGAATTCTTATGGTCGGACAAGCTAATCGCTCTTATGATAGTCATAGCGATTATAGGTATTATTTTTGATTATATTCTTCAATTAATCGAGAAAAGAGCCCTTCGATGGAAAAAAGCATTTAAGTGATAGAAAGTTGAGGATAAAGCTATGCCGAAAGCTGCGCTGGATAATTCAAGCATACTTAATGTGAAGAAAGTATCCAAAACGTTTCATACCAAAGAGAAAGATCTCCTTGCTATTAAGAATGTTTCCCTTGATATCAGAAAAGGGGAATTTATCGTAATCATTGGGCCCAGCGGCTGCGGTAAAACAACACTGCTAAGGCTGATAGCAGGATTGGAGAATGATTACGAAGGAGATATTCTGCTGGATGGAGTTAGAGTGGAAAAACCGGGACTTGACCGTGGTGTTATTTTTCAGGAACACAGATTATTACCCTGGCTGACCGTAGGTGAGAATGTTGGATTGGGTCTGGAAGGGAAGAAAGATTATATAAAAGATAAGGTAGGTATGTATTTGGAAAAGGTAGGTCTGTCTGATTTTGAAAAGGCATATCCAAATCAACTGTCCGGCGGAATGGCACAGAGGGTTTCCATTGCCAGAACCCTTTTGAGACAACCGAAAATAATGTTATTGGACGAACCGCTGGGAGCATTGGATGCTTTGACTAAGATGAGTATGCAGGCAGAGCTGGAAAAAATTTGGATGGCAGACGGAACAACAATGATTATGGTTACCCACGACATTGATGAATCTATATTTTTAGGAGACCGGGTGATTGTAATGGGACCAAGGCCGACAGAAATCATGCAGATTTTTAATATTAATCTGGAAAGGCCCCGTAACAGAAGCAGTAAAGAATATGCAGAGTATAGAAATAGTGTAATCAATGCATTTCATGAGAGTATTGGAATGTACCATATATAATAATGAAAGGAGAATCATAATGGCATTAAAAGAATTTAAATATACGATATGTCCTGTAGGAAATTCCAGCTATATAGCAGCAAATAAAATATGGCAAGAAGATACTTTTGAAAAGGTGGGAGGGAGTCCCGTATTATTGCAGTCACTGCCAAGAGAAGACTGGCAGGTACATTTTAATTACAAAGACGATGCACTTTTCAGAGAGGGCGGAAATATTCCTCCTCTATGGGCAAGGTCCAATGGCGCGGAGGTAATATTGCTCGGCCTGGCATTTTTGCAGCGCAGATCATTTATTATTGTAAAAAGTGATTCACCGATAGAATATATCGAAGAGCTGAGAAATAAAAAAGTCGGTGTTCCGGTTGGTGCTCATTTTATTATTGATTTTTACAAGGCTACCGTAGAGCATGCTTTTGAAACAGCGCTTGCCGCAAGAGGAGTAAATAAAAAAGAAGTTGAATTTGTTCCATTAACTGTGACGGAAGAGTCGATTGCAATAAATTCAAAGCACAAGAGTAATCTCGGGATCATAGATATTGAAGCATTAGATAACGGGCAGGTGGATGCCATTTATACCGGGGGCACCTTGGCGCAGAGAATACTAAAAAGCGGAAACTATAAAGTGTTGTATGAATTGGAGAAAGATCCTTCACAGGTATTAGCCATAAATAATATATATCCGAATGTGTTAACGGTGAGCAGGAGATTGGCAGATGAGAAGCCGGAAATTGTAGTGGAATACATTAAACAAACGCTGATCGCAGCAGAATGGGCAAAAACAAACAGGGAAGAAACCATTGAATTATTTACAGAACAGCTTCATGGATCAGTCGGCGAGGTTGCCAATAGTTTACCTGCTGATTTTAATGAACATTTAGCTGTTAACTTATCAGAAAAAGGATTATTGGCACTGGAGGGACAATTAAGATTTCTGTATGATCATCAATATGTCAATAATATTTTTGATATTAGTAAATGGGCAGACCATAGTTTCCTGAATCAGGCAATCAGGGAATTACAAAAATGACTCTGACCCCTCCGGGGGAAAAGGCTTCCTATGAAGTAAATATATAAGTGATGATATTAAGAAAAAGCAATAACCACAGAGAAAAATGGTTGTTGCTTTTTTTGTACCAAGAATTGATAAAAGTATATTTTTGGTAACATTTAGACGATTTTCGTTAAATATTTAAGGATTAATTCATACCGTAAAATTGACAAATGTTAAAAAACAATATAAACTTAAGATAGAAACTATACAATTATTCTAATAGACATCGGAGTGATAAAAAATTTCATGTCAAATTATACAATATATCAAATAAAATATTGACATAAGTGTTAAAAGTGCTATAATAAATGTTGAACAAGTGACAAGTGACAAGTAATAAGCTGCTTGCAAAATTCAACTATGTTATGTGTTTTTTTTAACGAACTTGTGTAATAGCAACCATTTTAAGAAAGGAGACAGGAATGCAGGTATATCGTAAAGGAACTGGTATAAAATATATGCCTTTTAATCATTTCGGCATGTCTACCCAGGTGATCTTTAATCCGGACTGCGGCAGTGAACAGGCAAATGTTACCTTATCCACTCTGCCAAAGGGCTCCGGCAGTAATCCTGAAGTACACCCTGATTCGGATCAAATTTTTTATATGATCCGGGGCGAAATGTGTATTCGTTCGGAAGAAGATTTACAGTATGTTATATCTGAGGGTGATGCCATCCTGATTAAGGCAGGAGACGTCCATTCGGTTATGAATGAAACAGAGGACGACTGCTCATTTGTTTCAATTACCGTTCCTCCGCTGGAAAGCACACATTAAAGGGGCAGATTAATTAAGGAACAGACTAATTTATTTCTTACAGTTTTTGTGTTGATTTTATTAAAAAGGAGAAGGAGAAAATGAAAAACATGAAAAAACTTATTTCTATGCTTATGGTAATGGTATTGGCATTGGGAGCTTGCGGGAAAAAGGAAGACTCCAAAACAGATTCTAAGAAAGTTGTTATGGTCGGCACAGATAAGAGCGTTACGGCAGCGGAATTTGGTTATGATGCAAAGCCTGCAAAGGAATATACAATTGCTGTTGTTGTAAAGAGTGCGGCAATCCCGGTTTGGGAGTCCCATATCATCGCCGCAAAAAAGGCGGGAGAAGCGCTTGGAGTTAAAATCCTGGATTACTCTCCGAGCAAAGCGGATAATGTAGAAGAGCAGAAGAGAATTTTGGAAGATTTGATAACCACCGGTGTTGATGCGGTTGTGCTTGCACCTGCGAATACGGAAGCGGTTAAGGGGCCGGTACAGGATTTGATTGATGCAGGAATACCGGTTATTTATGATAATACGATGGGACCCTCCGATGTTGATTATTTAACCTATGTCGGAGTGGATAATACGGAATGCGGCGCATTAATTGCTGATAAAATGGCTGAATTGGTTGGCGGAAAGGGTAATGTGCTGGTGATGGAGGGTGTTCCCGGACAGGCTACTTCCGATCTTCGAACGAAAGGCTGTGTTGACCGGTTTGCAGAAAAATATCCGGATATTGTAGTTGAAACCGGTGTTACAAAATGGCAGTTTGATGAAGGACGTAAGCTGGCAGAGGATTACATAACAAAATGGGGCGACAAACTTACGGGTATCGTATCCGTTGGCGGCAATCAGGGTGAGGGTGCTGTTGAAGCAGTAAAAGCAGCAGGAAAAGAAGGACAAATCTTTATTAATGGCTTTGACGTTCAGGAACCCCAATATGTTGCTGTCGAGAATGGGTCCGAGGCCTTTACGGTATCCCAGGGTGTTTATGAGCAGGCATACTTAAGCGTTGTTGCAGCAATTCGTGCATTAAACGGTGAAGAGGTTCCCCGTTCAATCAATTGTCCTATTACAATCGTTTCCAAGGATAATTTGGCAACGATGGATGAAAGACCGGATGCATTGAAGAACAGGTAGTTCAGGCTTCTATGAAGGAATGTAACTATTCTTTAGGATTGTTGCTATTAACAATACAAAAAAATAGAAAGAATGAGTAGCTTATGTCAAATGATTATTTACTTGAAATGAAACACATTACCAAGGTTTTTCCCGGGGTTAAGGCATTGGACGATATGAGCTTTAATTTAAAAGCAGGGGAGGTACATGTGCTGATTGGCGAGAATGGCGCCGGTAAATCAACACTGATGAAAATACTTGCCGGAGCTTATTCTCCTGATGCCGGTGAATTATTGATTGAGGGGAAAAAAGTAACAAAGTTTACTCCGATTGCAGCACAAAAGAATGGAATAGGTATTATATACCAGGAGTTTAATCTTATACCATATTTAAGTGTTGCGGAAAACATCTTTATTGATCATATGCCAAAAAAGGCAGGCTTTATCGTTGACAAGAAAAGAATGCATATAGAGGCCAAAAAGCTTCTCGACAGTATGAAAATGAATGTTGATACCTATGCATTGGCAAATTCAATTCCGGTTGCACAGCAGCAGATGGTAGAAGTTGCCAAGGCTCTGACCCATGATATAAAAGTATTAATCATGGACGAGCCTACCGCTTCATTATCGGATGTGGAGATAGAGCAGCTATTTGCGATTGTCAGAGAACTTACGAAAAAGGGCATCGGTATTATATATATTTCCCATCGGCTTCAGGAATTGTCCATGATCGGAAATCGAATTACAATTTTAAGAGACGGGAAATATATGTGCACCCGTGATGTCAATGATATCAGCACGAGTGAATTAGTAAGAATAATGGTTGGCCGGGAAATTAACGATTTATTTAAGCGTGAACGTCAGACACCGGGAGAGGTGACGTTAAAGGTAGATCACCTGTATTCCTCCAAAGAGAGACTGGAAGACATCAATATTGAATTACATAAAGGTGAAATAGTCGGACTTGCAGGCTTGGTTGGCTCTGGAAGAACTGAGCTTGCAAGAGCTTTGTTTCACATCGATTCCTATGACAGCGGTTCTATTTATTTGTGCGGAGAAGAAATTAGCAAAAAGCTGACGCCTCATCAGGTAATTGACCGGGGCTTATCCCTGCTGCCGGAGGATAGAAAAAGGCAGGGGCTGTCCCTGATTCTTCCGATCTCACAGAATGTTGTCATAGCCAGTATTAATAAATTATTTCCCGGAGGTCTGATTAATTCGAAGGTTGAGAAAAAGGTTGTTGACGGCTATATCAAAGATATTAATATTGTAACGCCATCCCGTGAACAAATCGTCGGACATTTGTCAGGAGGTAATCAGCAAAAGGTTGTTCTTGCAAAGTGGCTCTGCACCAAAGCCGAGGTGGTTGTATTTGATGAGCCGACAAGAGGAATAGACATTGGGGCAAAAGGTGAGATTTATGCCCTGATGAATGAGCTGGTTAAGGAAGGAAAAACAATTTTGATGATTTCCTCCGAGCTTCCTGAGATTATCGGCATGAGTGACAGAATATATGTAATGCGAAACAGGAGAGTCGTCAAGGAAATCGATGCGAGCGAAGCCACGCAGGAACTGATTATTTCGTACGCAATGGAAGGAGCTTTGGAGGAGGAACGTCAGGATGGATAGTGTGAAAAATCTCGATTTTTCACACGGCAAATTTGTGCTGACCCCCAAATTCGCGGGTATCGGCAACATGGAGGATTAAAATGAAAACAATATTTAAGCGAATTCCTATTGTTACGTGGTTCATTTTATTACTGGTTATTTTGTTCAGCTTGAAGTCTGACCAGTATCTCACGATGCGTAATCTGAGAATATTGCTGCAGCAGGGTTCTGCTTTACTGGTCGTGGCATCCGCGGCAACTTTCGTAATCATCAGCGGAGGTCTTGATTTATCCCTGGGCGGTATTTTGACGGTCAGCGGAGTGTCTGTCGCCCTGTCGCTTAATGCGGGCATCCCTATCCCGATTACAATACTGATCGGTGCATTAACCGGTTTTGCCTGCGGCGCGATAAATGGATTGCTGATTTCCTATTGTAAATTACAGCCGTTCATTACAACCCTGGGGACGCAGGGGCTATTTTATGGAATCGCGCTTGTAGCTACAAACAGGGTGGGAATTCCCATATCAAACAAAGAATTTATTGTATTGGGCAGCCTGATTGATAATAAGATCCCTATGGCGGCAGTTTGTTGTTTCATTCTTTACCTTTTTGCTATTTTCGTCCAGGACCGGACATCCTTAGGGCGCTACGCCTATGTAATCGGCGGAAATAAAGAAGGAGGAAGACTTTCCGGCATCAATACAAAATTCTGGACTTGGCTGACCTACTCTTTTGCGGGCTTATTAACCGGTCTGGCGGCTGTCATTTTGGTAGCCAGGCTTGAGGTGGCCGATCCGCTGGTAGGGACAAAATGGGAGTTTGAGGCGATTGCCGCAACGATATTAGGCGGAACGAGCCTTAATATCGGGAAAGGAAACGTAAAGGGTACTATTGTTGGAGTTGCATTATTGACAATTATTCGCAGCGGCTTAAATGTAGTACGTGTTCCCTCCATCTGGCAGCCTGCAATCATAGGTGTGGTAATCATTCTGGCAATTGTCTTCCAGGTCAGCATAACATCAAAGGAGATGAAAAAATGAGCAAAACAATGAAAAAGAATAAATTTAAGCTATCCGTCGATATGCTTCCGGCAATTAGCAGGGTATTTGTTTTGATTGTAATCGTTTTGCTCGGGTACAGTATTGATAGCTCCTTTCTGTCCGTACGAAATATCAGTAATAATTTTACAAATGCCAGCATTCTGATCGTGCTGGGAATAGGGCAGACGATTGCAATTATTACGAACGGACCGGATTTATCCTCCGGATCTATTATGACAATCAGTGCCGTAGTTGCTGCAATTCTTATGAAAAGCTTTGGAATGAATTTTCTGGTCGCGATCCTGGTGGCACTGGTTCTCGGCGGTATTTTAGGTGTTATCAACGGATATATGATAGCCCATGTCGGTATTCCGTCCTTCATCTCAACCTATGGTCTGCAGTGGGCGGTGTTTGGATTTGCCTATGTAATTCTGCACGGATATGTATTATATGATTTTAATAAGAATTTCAGATTTATCGGGAACGGTGTTTTATTTGGTCATATACAAATGCCGATTATGGTAATGTTGATTTTGGTAGTCCTGGGGGTTCTGTTACTGAAAAAAACCACCTTTGGCCGGCAGTGTTACGCGGTAGGATCAAACCGGATTTCTGCATCCATGTCGGGTATTAATACGAAAAAAGTAATTGTCCGCGCATTTATTATCAGCGGGATACTGTCGGCCTTTGCGGGTATCTTATTTGTTTCCAGAATGAATGCCGTTCAGGCTGACATTGGGAATGCTTATCTGTTACCGGTACTTGCTACGGTCTATATGGGGGGGACAAGTGCCTCCGGCGGCGAGGGCGGTATTATCGGAACGGTGGTCGGCGCATTGGTGATCACTATGGTAAATAATTGTATGAATTTGCTTGCCGTACCCAGCGAGTGGAGGGACGCAGTCATTGGCTTACTGATCATTGCAACCGTTCTGCTGGATACCGTTGTGAAAAAGCATATCACAGCCAGCAAACAGGCAAGAGTATAACTATGAAAAAGTACATAAAGCTTTACAATCTATCCCTGAAAGGGTCAGTGATCTCAACCGCAATATGCTCCGGAATCTTAGTTGTATTGCTGAATGATATCATTGCATGCTACCAGATTAAAGGCACGCAGGAGGGTTTAATGAGCAGTATGATCAGCATCGGATCGCTTGCCGCTTTGTTTACCACAATCCTTTTGCAGGGCCATTTCAAGAAAGCCGGATTTATCATTATTTGCGGATTATTAGCTGCGTCCATGTTGATTGTACAGGGTATTCCAATGTCTTTCCCGATGTTTTTGATTGCCGGTCTCCTGATGGGGTATGGCAACGGCGGTGCAGATTCCTGTCAGAGCTCTTTTCTTGCGGATTTGAACAGGGAGGATACGCCAAGGCATATGGGGGCCATGCATGGAATTTTTGGCATCGGAGGAGTGCTGACACCGATTATTCTCCGTGCAATGCTGAAGTATTATCACTGGCGAACGATTTACATAATAATCGGAGCAGTATGCCTGATTTTCATTATGCAATTTGCAGCAGTAACGAAGCTTGTAAATTCACATATTAGTGTCGTAAGCAGAACGGAGTCAACCTTCTCCATGACCGGCTTCAAAAAATTTATCTCGGAACGATATACGGTTCTGCTTTTACTCAGTCTGTTTTTTGGAGCAGCAGCGCAAAGCGGTGTGATCGTATGGACGATACGTTATGTTTCGATCTATTTGAATAGTCCGGATTTAGCCGGTATTTGCCTTTCCGTTTATTGGGTGGCAAGTACGGTAAGCAGATTCGTCTCACCGTTAATACCATGGAAGCCGTATCAGATTTTAACCTTTGGGGCCATTGCATCAGCAATCATATGGGCACTGGCACTTACAATTAATCTTCCGGTTATTATATTTGCAGCCTGTATCCTGGTAGGACTGACAAGCGGTTCCTGTATCCCGATGTCTTTAAGTGAGGGAGCAGCGATTAACAGGGAACAAACCGGGATGTCGACAAGTATGCTGATGATATTCAAGTCCCTGGGACAGATATTGTCACCGATTGTAGTGGCATTTGTATCCTCCGTGTCCGGTATGCAGACAGGCATGTTAGTTACGGCAGTTTTCTTCGGCATAAACGGGATATTTTGTGTTCTTATGATACGGGTGAAGGGTAAAAATCAAAATCAATATAATATTCGTGTTTAATAAAAACAATAAAATAAATCAAATATGGGATTGACAATTCGGGTCCGTATGTTATTATTGACTTGTTGGACAAGTGACAAGTGACAATATACAAATGACAACTTTATAGTCACAATAAAAGGAGGAAAATAATGCAGAAAGTATTAAAACCATTTAATTTCGCTAAGATGAATACGACAGAAGAGTTCAGCAGAATTATGAGTGATGCCGGTGTTCCGTTTCCGGTCGCCAAGAAGCTTGATATTTTAAAGACACCTACTACGATAAATGGGAAAGAAGTCCCTAACAGAATGTGTATCCACCCGGTGGAAGGCTTCGACGGAACAGAAGACGGAAAACCGTCTGATTTGATTTTTAGAAGATATGAAAGATATGCAAAGGGCGGTGCCGGATTATTATGGTATGAATCCATCGCTATTTCGGAAGACGGAAGATGCAATCCGCAGCAGATGAAAATCAGCAGCGAGAACTTAAGCGAGATCAAACGGTTGGTAGATGAAACCAATGCCCATGCAATCAAGGCCTTTGGCCGCAAGCCGTATAATGTAATCCAGCTGACCCATTCCGGGCGCAGAAGCAATAACAAGCAGTGGGAATCAACCCCCCTGGTAGTGGTAAGAAACCCATACATTGATCATCATTGTTCGATTGACGGCAGTGCGGGAAACATCACGATGGCAACGGATGAAAAGATAGAAGAAATCGTACAGGGCTTTATTGACGGAGCCGTATTATCAATGGAAGCAGGCTTTGACTCGGTGGACGTTAAAATCTGCCATGAGTACATATTGCGTGAGCTTTTAGCCGCCTTTGAGAGACCCGGTAAATACGGCGGAAGCTTTGAGAACAGAACAAGAGCGGTTTTTGATATTATCGACGGGATTAAAGAGAAATGCGGTAACGGCATTGACATCTGTGTGCGCCTGAATGCTTACGATTGCATTCCTTACCCTCACGGCTGGGGAATGAGAAAAGAGGACGGCGTCATGGCTCCGGATTTAACAGAAACAATCCGGTTATGCAGATTGTTAGTTGAAAAAGAGGTGGAGCTGATTAATATCTCAACGATGATGCCCAGATATCAGCCCTATGGCAGAGGATATCTGGCGGAACTGGAAGGTTCTGAAATCAATCCGTACAAAGGAACCTATCATTTGCTGGATGCAACACGGGAGATTAAAAAAGCGGTACCGGGCGGAAAATTTGTAGCTACAGGACTTACCTGGATGGAGCAGTTCGGCGGTGCGGTCGGCGCAGGCGGTATTGAGCAGGAATGGTTTGATTTTGCGGGGTTTGGACGTCAGGCTTTTGCTTATCCCGATTTTGCAAAAGATATCATTAATGATGGAACAATGTATAGAAGTAAATGCTGCATTACCTGTGATAAGTGCTATGACCTGATTCAAAAAGGACATTGTGAAACAGGCTGCGTTATCCGCGATGGTGAGGTCTATCTGCCGCTATATAAAAAATATGTCATGGGATCAAAGAAAATATAGGAGTGATTAGATGATGGAGTGGTATATTCCGGATTGCTACCTGGGTTCAAAAAGTCATGGAGAAGCCATAACACATGAGGCGGTGTGTATTCTGAATCCGTTTAACGAGGATGCAAAGGTTAATTTAATACTGTACTTTGAAGACAGGGAGCCTATGGATGGATTTGAATTCATCATCCCGAAGAGACGCACAATTCATATCCGTTTGGATAAGGTAACGAATAAGAATGGGAGCCTGATACAGCGGGATACTCCTTACGGGATGAAAATTGAAAGCAGCCGGCAGGTTTATATTCAATACACTAGAGTAGATACATCCCAACCGGAATTGGCTTTGATGACTACGATATGCTGACGCCCAAATTCGCAGTATTTTTTCAGAATGGAGAAAGAGTGAAAGAAAAATCACTTTCACTCGGAAAGAACCCGCAGGGCGACTTCTTTCATCAGATTTTGTGATGGCGCAAAGCGCCATAATGGAGGTATATATGAAAGATATTATCAGGAATTATGAGATTGCCAGGGAAATCTATGCAGAATACGGTGTTGATACGGATCAGGCAATAAAGACGGCAAAAAGCACGCCGATTTCAATTAATTGCTGGCAATTAGACGATCTTACCGGATTTGAAAATCCGGATATGAAGCTGAGCGGCGGAATTGAAGCGACCGGCAATGCACCCGGAAAGCCGAGGAGTAAGGAAGAATACATGAAGCATCTTGACACGGCACTTTCCTTAATTCCAGGCTTCACAAAACTGGCATTACATGCGGTATATTCCGATACGAACGGCAAAAATGCGGATCGTAACGAGCTGGAACCGAAGCATTTTTCCTTTTGGGTTGATTATGCGAAGGAGAAAAACATCGCCCTTGATTTTAACCCTACCTATTTTTCCCATAAGAATTCGGAAAGCGGATTTACCTTGGCCAGCAAGGATAAAGCGGTGCACGATTTCTGGATCGAACATGGAAAAAGGAGCAGGAAAATAGGCGCATATTTCGGAAAAGAATTGGGGGTACCCTGTATAACGAACCATTGGATTCCGGATGGATATAAGGATATCACCGTTGACAAGCTGGGACCGAGAAAACGGTTGGCCGAATCTCTGGATGAGATCTTTTCCGAACCCCTGGATGCAAAATATAATATTGATTCCGTTGAAAGTAAATTGTTCGGTATCGGAAGCGAAAGCTATGTACCGGGCTCCCATGAGTTCTACACAAACTATGTGGCAGACCGGCAAAATTGTATTCTATGTATGGATGCGGGACATTTTCATCCGACCGAGACGATATCCTCTAAGATTTCCTCCTATCTGGTTTTCCATAAGGAACTAATGCTGCATCTGAGCCGTCCGGTACGATGGGACAGTGACCATGTAATTATTGTGGATGACGATTTGAAGAGCATCATGGAAGAGATAGTCAGAAGCGACGCTCTGGATAAGGTTCATATCGGCCTGGACTTTTTTGATGCCAGCATCAATCGCATTGCGGCTACCGTTATTGGTGCAAGGAATGCAAGAAAAGCATTGCTTCTGGCCCTTTTGGAACCGGCAAAGCAATTAAGGGCTGCCGAATGGGATGATAATCTGACAAAGCGCCTTGCCTTACTGGAAGAAACCAAAACAATGCCCTTCGGGTTTATATGGGATATGTTATGTGAGCAGGAGCAGGTAAGCGGATCGGATTGGCTGCATGAGATTCTGTAATTGATAGAAAGAACCCGCAAAGCGGCTTCTTTCATCAGATTTTGTGATGGCGCAAAGCGCCATAATGGAGGTAAATATGAAGAGAATTTTTATACCGGATACGGAGCTGTCGCTTTCTACGATTGGATTAGGTACGGTCGGAGCCGGTCTGGACTGGGATCACGAGGATGCGAATCGACTGTTTGACACTTACCTGGATCATGGCGGTAATGTGATTGACTCTGCAAGAGTGTACTCCGACTGGGTAAGACCGGAGATCGGCAGAAGCGAGCGTGTTATCGGTGATTGGCTTGAGAAGAGCAAAAGAAGAAATGAAGTAATCCTGATTACAAAGGGCGGACATCCGGATATGCTGGCAGAGCCCCTTGATATGCATAAGAACCGTCTTGCCAGGCATCAGATGGTATACGACATAGAACAGTCATTAAAGACGCTGCGTACGGATGTGATTGATATTTATTTCTATCACAGAGATGAACTGTCCTTGCCGGTAAGCGAATTAATCGAGACGATGGAGATGTTCAGAAAAGAAGGAAAGATCCGTTACTACGGGTGTTCTAACTGGACAACGGCCCGTATGAAAGAAGCGGATGAATATTGCAGGCAGCAGAACTATCGGGGCTTTGTTGCCAATCAGGCGCTTTTAAATATCGGACTAAAGCACATGAATCCCTTGGCAGATGATACTTTAGTGTCTTTTGATGATGAAATGCAGGAATACCATAAGGAAAACAGCAGGAATCTGGCAATCCCTTACATGAGTGCATGCAGCGGCTTCTTTCATCTGTACTTAACTGCAGGGCCGGATTCGGTTAAGAATAATCCGTACAATACACCGAAAAACAGGCTGATAGCAGAAAGCCTGAGAGCTTTAAGGATGAAGTATAATGCTTCAATTACACAGGTAGTTCTTGGCTTCTTTGCAATTCAGGATTTCGACTGCCTGCCGTTATACGGACCCTTGAATGAAGAGCAGATCATCGATGCTCTGAAAACCATGGATATCAATTTCACCAGGGACGACTATAAGTTTTGCTGATGCTTTAAAAGAGAAGGAATGTGGATTATGAAATATCTAATGGGTATTGATAACGGCGGTACTTTTTGCAAAGCAGCTGTTTTTGATGAAGACGGAAATCAGATAGCTTCCAGTTCTTTTCCAACAATTACATTAACTCCAAAACCCGGTTATACGGAACGGGATATGAATGAGCTGTGGGAAAGCAATGCCAGGGCTATTCTGACCTGCATTACGAAAAGCGGTATCGATCGCAGGGATTTAGCCGGAGTTTCTTTCTCCGGACACGGAAAAGGCTTATATCTGGTCGGTGATAATCATGAACCGGCTTATCACGGCATTCTTTCAACGGATAATCGTGCGTGGGAATACGTGAAAAAATGGTATGAGGATGGTACCTGTCATAAGGTTTATCAAAAGACCTTTCAGGAAATATTGGTCTGTCAGCCGGTCAGTATACTGGCATGGCTGAAGGACAAGGAGCCTGAGGTACTGCAAAAAACAAAATATATCTTTCATGTAAAGGACTATATCCGTTTTTGTCTGACCGGTGAAGCCTATGCCGAATATACGGACTCTACCGGAAGCAATTTGGTTAATCTGTCCACATCGTCTTATGACGTGGAACTGTTATCTTTTCTCGGATTGGACAATATCATGGATAAGCTGCCCAAATTACGCCGCTCCAATGAAATATGCGGCTATGTGACAAAAAAAGCTGCTCTCAAAACAGGTTTGCCGGAAGGAATTCCGGTTGCGGCCGGAATGTTCGATATCGATGCATGCGGGATCGCCGCCGGTCTGAGTGATGAGAACAAGATGTGTATGATTGCCGGAACCTGGAGCATCAATGAATTCCTGTCAAGAAAACCAATCACGGACGGCTCGGTTGCCTTAAATTCCATGTATTGTATCCCGGGGTATTATCTGGTAGAAGAAAGCTCCCCGACATCAGCGGGCAATATGGAATGGTTTATCAGAAACCTGATGGATAAAGAGGAGAAATATTATCAAAAACCAATCTATGATATAGCAAATGAATGGGTCGCCTCTATAAATCCCCAGGAGAGTAATGTGATCTTTTTGCCATTTCTCAATGGTTCGAATACGGCCCCCCTGGCCAAGGGAACCTTTGTCGGATTGACGGCCTACCATACAAAAAAGCATATGCTTCGCGCCGTATATGAAGGAATTGTATTTTCTCATCTGACCCATATCAATAAATTACTTAAGAATCATCCGATTCCTGAAAGTATCCGTCTGGCGGGCGGTGTCACAAAATCGGAGGTATGGGTTCAGATGTTTGCCGATGTTTTACAGATTCCCATTGATGTAATCGAAGATAAAGAAATCGGAGCCCAGGGGGCTGCCATGGCGGCAGGAATCGCCGCCGGACTCTATCGGGATTATGAAGAAGCAATCCGCCGGACTGTGAAAATAACGAAACAGGTCAAACCGCGCAGGGAGTATAAGGAAGTCTACGAAGAAAAATACAGTACATATAGTCAGATTATTGATGGCTTAAGCTCCTGCTGGAAAAGGTTCAAAAACTGATGATAGGAGGATAACATGAAACCATACTCGATAGGGATTTATGAAAAAGCAATGCCGAACACCCTGACCTGGAAAGAAAGAATGACGGTTGCAAAAGAGATCGGTTATGATTACATAGAAATGAGTATTGATGAAAGTGATGAAAAGCTGAGCCGTCTCTTAATGACAAGCGAAGAACGCAGGAATTTGGTCGAGCTGATGTATGAGACAAAGATGCCTATTCGAAGTATCTGTTTAAGCGGTCATCGCAGATATCCTCTTGGCAGTACGGATAAAGTGATTCGCAGGAAGGCATTGGAAATCATGGAACAGGCAATTCTTCTTGCGGACGATTTGGGTATCCGGACAATCCAGCTGGCAGGATATGATGTGTATTATGAGAAAGAATCAGAAGAAACGAAACAGTATTTTTTTGAAAATCTAAGTATTGTGAATGAAATGGCTGCAAGAGAGGGTATCCTGCTGGGCTTTGAAACGATGGAGACCTCCTTCATGGATACGGTATCAAAAGCATTGGAATATTCCCGTATCATTAATTCGCCTTTCTTGAAGGTATACCCGGACAGCGGCAATTTGGTTAATGCTTCAATCTTATATAAGACAGATGTTTGTCAGGACCTGGTATCGGGGATTGGCCAAATTATCGCTTTGCACCTGAAAGAAAGTCTTCCCGGAAAATACCGGGAAATCCCGTATGGAACCGGTCATGTTGACTTCGAAAAAATTATTGATACGGCATGGCGCATCGGAGTACGCAGATATGTAACCGAGCTATGGTATACGGGCCAGGAAAACTGGAAGGAAGATATTAAGAATGCTCATGACATGATGGATAAGATTTTGAGTAAAAAGTCGGAGGAGAAAAGTGCTTGCTGAAATAGTAAAAGAGGTATATGAAGCGAATATGATGCTGCCTGCCCATGGGCTGGTTTTATTCACCTGGGGAAATGTCAGTGCGAAGGACCCCGGGAGCGGTTATATAATTATTAAACCCAGCGGAGTATCCTATGACAGGATGGCGAAAGAAGATATGGTCGTTGTCGATATGGACGGAAGGGTTATAGAAGGCAGGTACAGACCATCTTCCGATACACTGACCCATTTGGAACTATACAAAAGATATCCGGAAATCGGCGGAATTGTACATACCCATTCTACCTATGCGACAAGCTGGGCCCAGGCAGGGATGGCAATCCCCTGCTATGGGACAACTCATGCAGATTATTTTTATGGTGAAATTCCATGCACCAGAGGGCTCCATAGGGAAGAAATGAAGGATTATGAAAAAAATACCGGTACGGTCATCATGGAAGCGTTAGAAAACAAAGAAATAATGAGTGTGCCGGGAGTGGTATGTAAGAATCACGGTGCCTTCAGTTGGGGGAAAGATGCTTTTGAAGCAGTTCATAATGCGGTTGTTTTGGAAGAAGTCGCCAGGATGGCGGCCTTAACGAGATTAATTAATCCCCAGGTAGTACCCGCTCCGCAGATGATACAGGATAAGCATTATTTCAGAAAACACGGTGAAAATGCATATTACGGACAAGAATAAGATAAGTACATCATCAATTCGAAGGGCAGAGACCAAGTAAAGGTCTCTGCCCCGTTTTGTTAGTTCTCAATCAGCCCCATGGAGATGCTGTAATCTTTCCCCTTTAATATACAAACTGTTTTGTATTGCAAAAATCCTTGTCGGTAATCTATAAATCCTCCTCAATGGAATGAATGTGCTGGCTCATATATAGAGATGCTTTTTCCGCATCATGATTACGGATGGCCTCCAATACTTTATGATGATATTGAAAACCATTCTGAGCCGTATTTTTAGTAAGGCATTTAGCTAATGCTGAAAAACAGTATTTTTTAATAATATACATGGATTGTATCAGCATATCATTTCTGGTTACCTCTGACACGGCAAAATGAAAGTCATAGTCAAGCTCTAAAAATCGCTTGATATCATCAGGATTGCAGGCTTCACAAATTTTCAATTTGTTTTCCAGATAGCTGATATCCTCGGTAGTAGCATTCTTTGCGGCATAATATGCATTGGCAGATTCAATTCCATAACGGAATTCCATGATTGTTCTAAGATCGTCATTTGAAAATGTAATATGTGGAATCAACAAATTCATATATAAACCGACACCCTTAGAAGCGATATAATTACCATCCCCCTGCTTGGTCTCCAGAATCCCTAACATGCTAAGGGAGTTCAAGGCATTGCGGATAGTATGCCGGCTAACGCCAAGTATCATTTTAAATTCATTTTCTGAAGGCAGCTTATCCCCTTGCTTTCTTTGTGAATCCATGATATAGCTGAATATATACTTAAAAGTTTCTTCACCTACATTAACTTTTTTAATTGCATTTTGAACATTGTTTTCTGTATCCAAGATCTTATCCCCCTAATATAAATGGACATCGCAAAAAGTTATGCAAATTAATATCCGACAATCTGCATAAAAGCAGCAAATCATTTATTAATCAATAATAGCAAACTAAATCCCAGGTTTTGTCGGTCGAAGCGTTTTAAATGTTTGCTCAAACTTATTATATTATAGAACATATTGTAATAAAAGTCAAAAAAAGTTGCGGAATTTTCTTCTCTGGAAAAAGTTCGGTTAAAATAATAAAAACCTGCCATAATTCATGGATTGCGATTGATTTCCCGGATAAATTGTCTCAAAGGAAAGAATAATAAAGATGCCATGTTTGAAATATTTGGTTATAATAATAGAAAAAGGAGACCAATATCATAACAACAAAGGAGGAGGTTATTATGCAGAAAATAGTTCCGCATATTTGGTATGACAAGGAAGCGGTGGAAGCCGCAAATTGGTATGTCAGTTTATTTGAGAATTCCGGCATTACCAATGTAATGACACTTAAGGACACCCCTTCCGGGGATGCGGACCTGGTGGATTTTGAACTGGCCGGTTTTAAATTCTCGGCAATCAGTGCCGGTCCGTACTTTAAAATCAATCCATCGATATCCCTGATGGTTGCCTGCGGCACGATAGAAGAGGTTGATCGGCTGCATGTATGCCTGTCCGGCGGCGGAACCGAGCTTATGCCTCTGGCGGAGTATCCGTTCAGCAAACGGTACGCATGGATCGAAGATAAATACGGACTTGGGTGGCAGCTCGTGTTTTTTGAAAATATGGAAGAGCATCCAAGGATAAGGCCTACCCTGTTATTCGGCGGCAGTGCCTGCGGCCTGGCAGAAGAAGCGATGGATTATTATGCATCCGTTTTTAAGGATGCAGGGAAAGGCTTTATCAGCCGTTACAACTCCGGAGAGGCCCTGGATCCGAGAGCAAAAATAAACTACGGTGAGCTGGAAATCGAAGGAATCCGGCTAGCGGCGATGGATCATCACTCCGGAGGAGATTCTACCTTCAATGAAGCATTTTCCTTTATGGTGCTGTGCGATAATCAGGAGGAAATCGATTACTATTGGGACAGGCTTTCTTTTGTTCCCGAGGCGGAACAATGCGGATGGGTCAAGGATCAATTCGGGGTATCCTGGCAGATTGTTCCCGCAAATATGAATGAGGTCCTGATGAGCGGGACAAAAGATCAGGTAAAACGTGTTACCGAGGCTTTCCTGCAAATGAAAAAATTTGATTTGGCCACGCTTGAAAAGGCACGGCTGGGGTAAGAGGCTTCTTAAATAAAGTGGATATATAAGTGATTATAATAAGAAAGGGCAATAACCGCATTTTTTCTGTGGTCATTGTCCTTTTTGTGATGGAGATTTAAAAAAGCGATTTTTAGCCGGGACAGATTCAATATTCCGGACAGAAGAGTATAAATAGCTTTGTTAAAGGACTAATAGACATAATAATTCATATTACCTCATATTGTGACACAAAACAATTCACAGCTTCATAAATTATTGTAAAGAATGTTTTGTTAAATGCTTTTTGTGCCGCCCATTGGCGGCAGAATGGAGGTTAGTGTGAAGAAAAAGCATTCTTCACACGGGAAGAACTGCGAAGCTCGCACAGTGGTGCTCACTCCTTGTTCTTCCAGGTTTTTTGTGCCGCCTGTTGGCGGCAGAATGGAGGTTAAGTATGAATACAGAGCTACAATATGATTCACTAAGAATGCAGGCATGTGAAGAAGCCGGATTAAAGGTAGATCCCTCAGACCCGGCTACGATTCCCCATTTTGTCGATCCGCTGCCGATTCCGGATATCGTTAAACCGTACTGCGGATACAATGCTCCTAAGGAGCATGAATGGTATTATGAGATATATATGCTGGAAGCAAAGCATAGATTTCATAAATATTTTCCGCCGACAACCATCTGGGGATATAACGGAACCTATCCCGGCCCGACCCTGGAGGTTCCCAAAGATGTAACCGTTAAAGTCAAATGGGTAAATAAATTACCGAAAAAGCATATTCTGCCGGTAGATCACACACTGCACGGAACGATGGATACTCCGGATGTAAGAACGGTGGTCCACCTGCATGGCGCAAATGTTGCGGCGGACAGCGACGGGCATCCGGACGCCTGGTATTCAAGAGATAATGAATTTGTCGGACATAAATATACAAGAGAGGTTTATGAATACACAAATCATCAGGCCGGAGCCACCATGTGGTATCATGATCATGCAGTCGGAATAACAAGACTTAACGTATATGCCGGGCTGGCAGGCTTTTACCTGATCAGAGATTTTTTGGAGAAGAGACTTAATCTGCCGGAGGGTCCGTATGAAATACCGCTTTTAATTCAGGATAAACAGTTCAATCAGGATGGATCCTTATACTACCCGGATAATGCCACCCCCCCTGTGGATAATCCGGTTCCGTCAACTCCTTCGTTTTTTTTCGGGAACACGATATCCGTCAATGGAAAGCTTTGGCCGTATCTTGAGGTGGAACCCCGCAAATACAGATTCCGGATATTAAACGGTTCCAACTTACGGCCCTATGAGCTTAAATTAAGTAATGGCGGAGTATTCCATCAGATCGGTACCGATTTGGGATTACTGCATCACCCGGTGGACATCAATTCTTTTATTATGGAGCCCGCGGAAAGAATGGAAGTCATTATTGATTTTTCCGAGTATAAAGGGCAGGAGATTATCCTGCAGAATATTGCACAGGGCCCGCCCAGTCCGGGCATGGACGTTATCATGAAGTTTAAAGTAGGGAAAGAATTAACCTGCCCGGACACCAGTACCATTCCACACGAACTAATGCCTCAGCATAAGATAAACCCCAAATTAGCGATCAAGGAAAGAACCATGATTTTGGATGAAACAACGGATCATTACGGGAGAGTAGTGCATTTGCTGAATAATATGATGTGGAGTGATCCGGCTACGGAAAAACCCAAGCTGGATACAATTGAAATATGGCATATCGTAAATCATTTTGATTTTCCCCATCCGGTACACCTTCACCTGGTACATTTCGAGATATTGGGAAGGAAGGTATATACGGATAAAGATTTTGATGAGCATGGAAATTATAAGTTCAATATGAAGAGTCTGACACCGCCGTTGGATTACGAAAAGGGGCCGAAGGATGTAGTCCGGGCAGAACCGAAACAGGTGACCTCGATCATTATGCACTTCAAAGAGCATGCGGGAGATTATGTATGGCATTGCCATATATTGGAGCATGAGGATAATGATATGATGAGGCCCCTTGTTGTAGAAGCAAATTAAGTCAGGGTGGTTCATTACTATGCAGGGATGTGGGCGCATCAGGGAATTTGCATTCCGAAGTGCGCCTCCTTCCGCCTTATAGGAGAGCTGCGCAATATCTGCGTGTTATATGGAAAGCATTCCTGTATGCTCCAGAAGTATCTTCCAGCCCATCAGCACGAGGATGATTCCTCCCACAAGCTCAGCCTTCTGCTTAAATTTCAGACCAAATGCATTTCCGATTTTTACGCCAAGCATTGAAAGCAGCAGTGTGACAAGGCCGATAACGGAAATCACGGGAAGAATACGAACCTTTAAAAAGGCAAAGGAAACTCCAATCGCAAGTGCATCGATGCTGGTGGCAAGTGCCAGAGGCAGCATTGCTTTAAAGCTCAGTGAAGCCTCCTGGCTCCCGGTACAAGCCGGGGTATGTTCCAAACTGCCTTTTATCATCCTGCCGCCGATAAATGCAAGAAGCAGGAAGGCAGTCCAATGGTCAAATGCAGTGATCTTGTCTGCGAATTGTGAGCCGAGGCAATAGCCGATCAACGGCATAACAGCTTGAAAGATACCGAAATACAACCCGACGATCAAGGATTTTTTCATATCTCTCTTTTTCATGGACAGTCCGGTGCAAATAGCCACGGCAAAGGCATCCATAGATAATCCGATGGCAATCAGAAACAGTTCAAATAAATTCATCTCTACCTCCCAGGTGCGTAAGAGTTAACATAATGAAAAAGCCCAGATATAACCGTTACGGCAACATCTGAGCTTACAAATTCAGAATAGAAAGACCATGTATACCATTACAGTTATACATGAGTCTCGTTAATTAAGGCAAGCCAGACCAAAATCGGCCAGTATGTTGACTTGCCACACATTACATGCTAACTACTCCCTCACGAGTATTTTATTTCTGTTATTGTAACCTGTTTCATAAGGGATGTCAATAAAATCAAGAAAATATTTGCGGGTCTCTGCAGAGGTATTACCAGGCTTAATTTATGGATTGCAACGGTCCGTTGCGACAATTCAAGATATTATAGATACCTTTTGTTTTTTGCTTCGGTATTCTCAGCTTCCCGTGCTCTTATAGTGCCTGACGCCAAAACGCCAGAGGAAGGTTGACAGCAGCAGAAAGCCCAGGCCTGCCGGTAAGGCAAGGGTTCCCTTCCAATAATCGGTGCCCCACCCGCATACGGCGGAGGCGGGATAATAGCTGATGACCAGTACGGGCATAAGAAAGGTGAACATATTCCGCAGGACCTTCGGCATATATTCGACCGGACAGCGGGTCACCTGATAGCTGGCATTGGTAAAAATATAGATCCAGTCCAGGCCTTTTACCGTAAAGAAAGCGATCCCGGAGGTAAATATAAATACCCCCACATAAGCGAAAAATCCTCCCAGCAGGGCAAACAGAAGAACAAAAAAGTCCGGAAGGTTTAAACGGGCCTCCAGAGCCCGAAGGCACCAGATGATAGTGACGATACCGCCAAAAACCCTGACAAATCTGTGGATATGGAAGTAGCTGCCCGCAATCTGCACCGTGATGGGGGCGGGACGGAGTAAAACACGGTCAAAATCACCGGAACGTATCATTCGCCAGGGGAAATAATCAAAGCCGCGGCAGAAGGTCTCCGCCAGACCGAAGCTGGTTACCGCCAGGGCATACATGAGAATAATCCGTTCCGCGGACCAGACCCCCAGGCTTCCGAAGCGCGAGAATAAGAAGATGGTTCCGATGGGATCGGTAACCACCACAAGCATTACCTGCAGCATCATGATGGGCCACCCCTTATATTGAAGGCCTGCCAGGAAATTCATACGGATATATTTGAAATATAATTTTATAATTTTCATTTTTTCCTCCATTCCTGTGCATGTATATTGTAAGGTTGAAAGAGAAATTCTTTCAATTTATCATTCTTGTGTATATATATTGCGCATCCGAATTTGTATCAAGCGTGCTCGCACGCTTTGAAAACGCAGGCACACACTTCTAAGGGTGAATTATGCTTTTTTATAATTCACCGTTTGAAAAATCTTGATTTTTCAAACTATCCGCCCTGTACGACGATCTTCTTCAGCCGGGCCTTCATCAGGCATTTTCCCAGCAGGATAAAGAACACGGACCAGAGAAGCTGCAGTCCGATGGCTCCCGGGGCGCTGTCCGGGGACAATAAGCCAAGATACAGCCGCAGGGGAATATCAAGGTAGCCGGCAAAGGGCTGCAGGAATAAAAACTTCTGAAGAAATTCCGGCCAGAGTTGCAGAGGGAGATAGCTTCCTGAAAGCACGGAGCCGATCAGCATAAGGATGTGGGTGGGCCCGTCCCCCCAGGCGATATTCAGCCGAAAGGCACAAATCAGCATTCCATAAGAGGTACACAGCAAGAATGCGCTGAAAAAGGACACCAGCATGAGCAGCAGACCCTCCGGGGATGCGGGGGGAGACAGCCGATAGGAGGCGGGCATCAAAAGTCCTGCACAGAGGGTAATCGAACCCCGCCAGAACAGGGGTGTTAACCGGGAGGCTGCTGTTTTGGAAAACCAATGAAAATACAGGTCCAGAGGGCGGCATAGCTCAATGCCCACGTCGCCGCTGATGATTTTACCGAGGATTTCCTTGTCTATACCGAGGGGCTGCATAAGAAAGAAAATCTGCGACAGCCAGGCATAGGTGATGACCTGTTTTAAATCAAGACCTGCCGGCATGCCTGCCAGGCGGTTATCGGAATAGGTATAGAATACGGTATAAACCGTAATCTCGATGAGAGCCCAGAAGATACCGACGGAGGCTCCGGCAATTCCGGCAAGGCGGTATTGGAAACCCTCCGCTGTTTTGATCCGGAAGATGGAAAGACAAGCCTTAAGGGCGGCATAACGGGAAGAGGTTCCTGTTCTCATAAACACATCTCCTTGTACATGGCAGCGATGATTTCATCAATGTTTTCTTCGGCAGTTGAGATATCCCGCAGGGGTAACAGAGCTGACAGCCGTTCCACCATGGTGTGGGAGGCAGTTTGGGAAGGATCGTATAAAATCGACCAGACCGGCCCCTCAGCCGTGATTTTCAGTGCACCTTCCACCGGTATAGGTTCTCTGTATTCCGACAGGGTTGCATTCATCCGGCGGTAGGGAGCATATCGCTTCTTTAAAGCCTCCAACTTTCCGTCATATAAGAGGTTGCCGTGTCCGATCACCATGACCCGGCTGCACAGGGATTCGATATCATCCATGTCGTGGGTTGTCAGGATCATGGTAACCCCATGGTTTTTGTTTTCATTTTTCAGAAATTCCCTTAGGGTCAGCTTAGAGACGGCATCCAGTCCGATGGTCGGCTCATCCAGGAAGAGTATGTCCGGCCTGTGCAGGAGGGAGGCGGCGATCTCACAGCGCATCCTCTGACCAAGGGACAGCTGGCGGACCGGTGTTTTCAGCAGGTCTTCAATACTCAGGGCCTTCGTCAGCTCTGCCAGCCGATCAGAGTATTCTGCGGATTTGACGGAATAAATATCCTTTAGCATATGAAAGGAATCATTGACGGGAAGATCCCACCAGAGCTGGCTTCTCTGCCCGAATACCACGCCGATCCGGGATACATGGGCCACCCGGTCCTTCCAGGGAATACAGTTCATGATCCGGCATCGGCCCTGATCGGGAGTCAGTATCCCGCTCATAATCTTGACGGTAGTGGATTTTCCCGCACCGTTCGGGCCGATATAGCCAACCAGCTCCCCCTCACCGATCTGAAATTGGATATTTTCCAGAGCCTTGATCATTTTTACTTCCCTGAGGAAAGCACCCCGTAGCATTCCGAGCCGTCCCTCGGGGCGCTGCAATACCCGGAAATGTTTACTGATACCATGAAGTTCAATCTGTGCCATGAAAGTCTGCCTCCTATGCTATGAATGAATGGAAGGGAAAAGTTACGCTGGTAAAGCTATATTATTATAGCCGGAGAGGCTGTGGATGTAAAATCAGGAAGGGCCGTCCGGCTGCTAAGGCATTCGGCATGCAAAGCATTACTGATTTTTTCTCGTTTTTTCTGATTTTATCTTGACAAGTTACCATTTTCAGGCTATGATATATATAGAATTTGAATTTGAAACAGGGAGGCTTTCTACTCTGTTGCCAAAGTGAATATTACGCTATAGCTACGCAGCATCGGAGGTCCGGTGCTTTTTTGATGCCCGGAATTTCCATTTATTATACAAACCGGCTTGACATTCTGTGGCTACAGATGTAACCTATATATAGCTACATCTGTAGCCTGATTTTGTGTTACAGTCAGCGGAAGTGAAATAGCATACAGGAATGAAAGGAAGGGGAAATCGACGAATGGACAGGAAATCAATCAGTGACAGTGAATGGAAGGTAATGGAGATTCTTTGGAGGCAACCCTCTGTTACTTTGTCAGAGATTGTGGAAGCATTATCCGGCAGCGGGTGGAGCTATTCCACAATTAAGACCCTGTTGATGCGGCTGATGAATAAAGGCTATGTGACTGCGGATAAGACCTCGAAAAATTTCAGGTATTCAGCCGTCATAAGTGAGGAAGCCTGCAGACTTAAGGAAGCCAGGGGCTTTCTGGATAAGGTTTTCTCCGGCTCCGTCAGCCTGCTGGTGGCCGCTCTGACAAAAGAAGCAAAAATTACGGAACAAGAGAGAAAAGAATTGCTTCAATTGATCGAGTCCATGGATAAGGAGGAAGGAAGATGATAAGCGTTATCTCAAGCTATGGCAGTTACCTGTTCGGAGTCACCGGTACCATGCTGGCAGTCCTTTTATTCCGTTATTTTCTGCGGAAACGGCTTTCTGCACGCTGTCTGCTGTTGCTATGGCTGATATTGGGCCTGCGGTGCCTTGTCCCCATACTTCCTTCTTCTTCCTTAAGTATCATGAATTTGATGCCGCAATGGCCTTCGGAGGCTTCTCTGCCGGAGGACCCGCCGAACGGTCCGAATTATGGGCAGCAGGAGATTTTAACGGTCAGGGACCTGCCGGCCGCTCCCAGACCGGAAGAGAAGCCGGTGACCTCGGCGGCAGAGCCTGTCAGCAGTATGGATGATACTCCGGTGCGGCAGCTTGCCTCTGGCAATGCGGCTTTTGATGGAGAAACGCAGATCAGGGACGGCAGCTTGCCGCTGGATTTACTGCCGTGGCTATGGCTCGGAGGCAGCATTGTGCTCTTCCTCTATTATCTGCTGGGATACCTATACTTCTATTATAAGCATATCAGAAGACTTATCAAGGTACGTGAGGGGAATATCCTGGACTCCTTCACAGCCGCAGGACAGGAGGTCGGAGCTGCCGGTGTTACCCTGGTCCATTCGGACAAGGGACCCTTATTGTTCGGCTTCATCCACCCTAAGCTGCTGCTGCCGAAGGGATATTCCGGAGAGGAAATACATCAGATATTCCTGCACGAGCTGTCCCACCACAGGCACCGGGATAACCTGCTAAGCCTCTTTGGCCTTTTCCTTCTCTGTCTTCACTGGTACCATCCCCTGGCCTGGTATTGCTTTTACCAATATAAATCCGATCTGGAATTGGCCTGTGATGAACGGGTGATGCATATTACAAAAGATAAAAAGGGCTATGCCGCCGTACTTCTTAAAACGGCTGCAGGGCACCGGGGCAGGGAGCCGCTGACCACGGCGATGAATGGTGGTAAGAAAGAAATCAAGCGGAGGCTTCGTTTTATTGCAGCCTTTAAGAAGCCCGGAATATGGGGAGGCATCCTTGCGGCAATCCTGCTTACGGTTCTTGCGCTGGTCTTTCTTACAGAAGCCAACAAAAAAAGCAGGGATACGGATGCGGTTCTCGGATACCATCCGGAGACGGAGGAGACCGTTCCGGATAGATCGAAGGAAGGAAATGGGGAGACTGCCCCGGATACTTCTGAAACAGGAAGTAATGAAACTGTCCCGGGCGCTTCTATTACAGGAAATAAAGGAGATACTCCCGCCGCAGTACCGGCCGGACTTCCCGGCGAGGAGAGTCCGGATAAAAAATGGCGTGCTTATCTTACGGTGGATGAGAATACCGACAGGCTTATTTTTTCTTTTGAAAATCAGGAAACAAAAGAGATATATAAAAAAAACTGCTCCCATTTTCTGAGGGAGCCGGTTACACAGATTCTAAAGGATCTGCCGGAGGAAGCCATATATGATCATTACCGGCTGCTCTTTAGCCCCGGAGAAACGAAAGTGGCCGTGGTATATACCAAGGAAAACGGCCGGGTAGATTACGATGTCTTTGGCTTGCAGGATTATGAATGGCTTCAAAATGAGGATATCCATAGAATATATACCGATGCCTTCCGGTCCGGGATTGATTTTAACGGGATTGCCCAAAATGATCCTGTACTTTGGGAGGGAGAGGACAGTCTGAAGGTACGCTTCCGTTATTATGATCTGCAGGGCGCGGTCTATGAAGGCTACTACAGCAATGAGTTCCATTATACCTCAGAGAGATATGATAAGGATCAGCCGGAGAATGCACGTTCCATGCGGGGCATAATCAAGGATGTTATTTTTACCGGATATCCTGACAGCATGCTTAGCCTGCCGGAGAACATCGGCAAGGTGGTAGCCTGGTCAGCCCAGGAGTATATGGATCAGGAGTATCCTCTGCTGGCCTCCATCCCGGATAAGGATATCTGGCTGTATGATGATAAGGAGAGCGGCAGGAATGCGGTCTTAAAGCAGGGCGGGCGGGTCCAGGTATTCCAATGGTGGATGCTTTCGCCTCAGTATCACCTGCCGAGACTTTACCTGTCGGATATCGATAATGACGGAACAGAGGAGCTGATCTGTATTCTGCATTCCTTTACCGGCACCGGGGTATCGATACAGGAGCTGCATATTCTTGAAATGGAAAATGACGGCTATTACAGGGATGTGGTTTTTTCCGACTCTGACTACTGCACACAGCTGGAGCAGCTGGTTTCCTGTGAATATAACCGGGAAGCAAATCAGTTTCTGATTACGGACAGCCTGGGGACACGGACCCTTCCGGATGAGCATTGGGAGCATACGTTCCTTGATGTAGCCTGGGGCAATTGGGTCTATTATGAATATGACCCGCTTCATAATGAGATGATGATGCATTTGGGAATGGGAGGACAGTATGAGAAGGCGGCGCCGCCGCAATGGATTGCGGATGTAGAGGCAAGGCTGACCTATGACGGCAGGGTATTTACTATCTCAGACCCGGTGCTGGCTGACCCGCAATAATAGAATAGTAAAGTGTTACATATATTGTTTCTGTTTGGAAAAGAATAATAGAAAGAAATTACTTTCAAAAGGAAACGATCTATGGACAGCATAAATGAAATCACAATTACGGCGATCGCCGACGGCTTAAAGAACAAAACCATATCCGTATCGGAATTGACAGAAGAGTATATCAGACGGATTGAAGCGGTGGACCGGGGAGAGAACGGCTTAAACAGCGTACTGGAGATTAATCCGGAAGCACCCGCTATAGCGAAAAGGCTGGATGAAAGCCATACGGAGAGAGGCAGCAGACTGTTTGGCATACCCATTTTGCTGAAGGATAATATTGATACGGCAGACAGTATGCATACCTCGGCAGGCTCTCTGGCACTGGCGGACTCGGTAGCGGCTGCCGATGCGGAGCTGGTAAGAATATTGAGGGCAAAGGGAGCCGTCCTGTTAGGCAAAGCCAATATGACGGAGTTTGCCAACTATATGACGAAGGGTATGCCCGCCGGATACAGCTCCAGGGGCGGGCAGGTGAAATCCCCCTATGTCCATGAGGAGGATCCGTCGGGCTCCAGCACAGGCTCGGCAGTTGCCGTAACCGCAAATCTATGCGCCGCATCGATTGGGACGGACACCTCGGATTCCATCGTATCCCCGGGATTGCAAAACGGTATTGTCGGTTTCCGCCCCAGCATGGGAGCAATCAGTCAGAAGGGCATCATACCGATCAGCTTTACCTGTGATACGGCAGGACTTATGACGAGGACGGTCATGGATACAATCCTTCTGTATTCGGAGCTTACGGGAATTACGGTCAAAACCGGGGAAAAGCCGGATTACAGAGGAATTACGGCCGGAATCAATGAATGGGCTATGAAAAATATGAAGCCGGAGGAAGCAAAGAAGGCGGAAAGCATCATAAAAGAGCTTGAGAGGGCCGGAGTAGCCATAAAGAGACTGCATATCGAGCCGATCCCCACAGATAATATCAAAACGATACAGAGGTTTGAATTCAAATATGCGATGAACCGGTATCTGTCCAAGCTCCCGGGAAGCTTTCCGATCCGGACATTGAAGCAGATTATTGAGTACAATAACTGCCATCCGGAACAGACCTTGAAATACGGACAGTCACTGCTGACGGATGCCGAGGAGAATACCAGAGGGAATTTAAGCGAAATGGAGTATATTGAGATGCTTAAGGACAGGGAGCGGCATAAAAAAGAAGTCTATACGCTTTTACGGGGGCTGGATGTCTGTATTATGTTCATGGAGAATCTGCTGCTGCAATACTGCGGACTGCCGATTATAACACTTCCCCACGGCTTATATAACAATGGAATGCCGTATGGGATCAGTATGACGGCATTGACGGATACCGGACTTTTGACGCAGGCCTATCATCTGGAGCGGATTATCGGACAGAGAGTGGAGCCGAAGTTTAAGAAATGGAAAGAAGCTTAAAAATATAACAAGTATGGAACCATCCCGCTGTATTCACCGTCTAAAGTATGTAAATCGACGGAATGAATATAAGGAGAATAAAAACCATGAAAAAACGAATTCTGTTAATGGTGGCAATAGCCGCAGTGTTAAGCTTTACAGCCTGCAAATCAACCGATGCCAATGAGACCGGAGGCAGGAAGACAAATAACCTTGAGGGAAGCCTGGAAGAGATCATGGCGAAAATCTATGAAACGGCGGAGGTCGATGCCAATTTCAAGGAGTATGCGAAGTCCGGTCTGTATAATGATGAGGTAACTGCCGAAAAAGCGGAATATTATCTTGGGAAGGCCGATATTGAGTTTGAAACCGCCCTGGCCAGCGAACCGATGATTCAGCCGGGTGCCTATTCCCTGGTACTGGTACGGGTTAAGGAAGGTGCAGATGTCGAAAAGATTAAGACCGATATCAAGGAAAATGTGAATCCGATGAAATGGATTTGTGTAGGTGTGCAAGAGGAAAACATAATCGTGGACAGCATCGGAGATGTGGTATTTCTGGTTATGAGCGACGACCAGGCGAAGCCTCTCCATGACGCGTTCCTGGCATTGGAGAAATAATAATGTTATTTTCAAGCATTACTTTTTTATATTACTTTTTGCCAACCGTTTTGGGACTATATTTTATAGTCCCAAAAAATTTAAAAAATTTCATACTTCTGGTCTTCAGCTTGTTCTTTTATTTTTATGGAGAACCGGTTTATTTCTTTCTGATGATCACCTCCATTGCATCAGGATATCTGCATGGCCTATGGATTGATAAGCTGCGGAACCAAAAGTACTCCGGATTGCCGCTGGTTTCTTCTGTCGTCGTCAGTATCGGTATGCTCATTTATTTCAAGTATTCTAATTTTTTCATTGATAATATAAATTCCATATTTTCTGCAGATATATCCTTTATAAAGCTGGCCCTGCCCATAGGCATCAGCTTTTATACCTTTCAGATATTATCTTATACGATCGATGTATACCGGGGGGAAGCGAAGGTCCAAAAGAATATATTGAGCTTTGCCGCTTATGTGGCTCTTTTTCCGCAGCTGATTGCCGGACCCATTGTCCGGTATACAACCGTAGAGGCCGAGCTGTCCGGACGGACCCATTCCTTTGAGAATACGGCCTATGGAATTTGCCGGTTCATCCTGGGACTATCAAAAAAGGTACTGTTTGCGAACACCCTGGGGGAGATCGGTAAAATATTTGCTGAAGCCAATGAAAAAACGGTGCTGTTTTATTGGATGTCGGCTTTGGCCTTTACCCTGCAGATCTATTTTGATTTTTCCGGCTATAGTGACATGGGTATCGGTCTGGGCCGTATCTTCGGATTTCATTTTCTTGAGAACTTCAATTACCCTTATATCGCAAAAAGCATTACCGAGTTTTGGAGAAGATGGCATATATCCCTGGGAACCTGGTTTAAGGATTATGTATACATTCCCATGGGCGGCAACCGGGTCAGTCGGTTAAAATGGGTCCGCAACATCCTCGTGGTATGGTTCCTGACCGGCTTCTGGCATGGGGCGCAGTGGAACTTTATCCTTTGGGGATTATATTTTGCAGTATTTTTAGTTTTGGAAAAATATTTTCTGAAGAGAATTCTTGAGAAATTGCCTTCCTTTGCAGGGCATTTGTACGTGCTGTTCTTTATTGTCATCAGCTTTGTCATTTTTAATGCCGACAGCATGGGAGAGGCTATGAATAATCTCCGGGGAATGTTCGGTATGCTTGACGTACCTTTGTGGAATAAGGAGACATTATATTATCTGAAAAGCTACGGACTTATCTTTATTATTGCAGCCATGGCGGCCACACCGTTTGCGGCGGCGATTATTCATAAGCTGTCAGGCAATCCGCGCGGCAGGCGTATCATTTCCATTCTGCAGCCGGCCGGCCTTATCCTGTTGCTGCTTTTAATCACGGGCTATTTGGTGGACGGTTCCTTTAATCCGTTCCTGTACTTTCGTTTTTAACAATTAGTACTTACATGCTTTTCGTAAAGTATTTATATGACGCTGAGGCGGCAGGTGCTGGGATTCGCGGGCATCGGCAGCATGGAGGATTTATATGAATGACCGCTTGAAAAATATTATAATTACAGTCTGCTTTCTGGGGACCTTATACGGCATTATGCTGATCAATATAATGAAGCCGGATGCTTTGGTTTCCTACAGCGAGCGGCGCACTCTGGCAAAAGTCCCTGACTATTCCGGGGAGAAGCTTTTAAAGGGAGAGCTGTTTGCGGATTATGAGAAATATTTCCTGGATCAGTTTGTGTTTCGGGATGGATTCCGCGGATTAAAGGCCTTCACCCGGTTCCATATATTCAGGCAGAAGGATAACAACGGCATTTACCTTTTGGACGGCAGCATTCATAAGCTGGAATACCCTCTGAATGAGAAAGCAATCCTTTATGCTGCGGAGAAGTTCAACGAGGTTTATGACAAATATCTGCAGGGAATGGAAGTCAGCTATGCAATCATACCCGATAAGAATTATTATACCGCATCAGAAAACGGTTATCCTGCCATGGATTATGACCGGCTGCTTCAGCTTATGGAGCAGAATATCCGGCATATGGCTTATATCGATCTGTTTTCTGCTCTGGAGCCGGAGGACTATCACAGGACGGATATCCACTGGAGACAGGATAGGATCGTCGATATTGCGGAGCTTTTGATCCGGGAAATGGGAGGGGATATCCCTGCCCCGGAGGCCGCATACGAGGAAAAGTCCCTTTATCCTTTTTACGGCTCCTATTACGGGCAGGCCGCCCTTAAGCTTAAGCCGGATTCCCTGGTATATCTCAGCAATGACGCCCTGGACAATGCTATCGTATATGATCATATTGATAAGACTTACAGCAAAGTTTACCAATTGAATAAGTTTGGTTCCATTGATTCCTATGATGTTTTTCTGTCCGGAGCCAAATCGATCCTTACAATCACCAATCCCGGGGCCGCTACGGATGAGGAGCTGGTAATATTCCGGGATTCCTTCGGAAGCAGTATCGCACCGTTAATGCTGAAGGCATACGCGAAGATAACCCTGATTGATCTCCGGTATCTTAAGACGGATATACTGGGAGAATATATGGAGTTTACCGGGAACCAGCAGGTTTTATTCCTTTATAATACGGTCATACTGAATAACAGCTATATGCTGAAATAAAGACCTCTGTCAACGACATGTAATAAACATAAATTTAAGTGTTGTAAATAGAAAGCAGGTATGGTATTATTATCCTTATTTATACAAACGTACATTCGATTACGGCGGCTTGTTCGACCGGCAAAAAGCGCCCGCGGGCTGTTGGCCGGTTGAAATGGGAGCCCGCAGAGCGGACACATGGGGGTTAATATGGGGAATAAGAACAGCAGGGGTAAAAATAACAGAATCATCCGGAACAATATCTATATCTTGAAATTACTCGGCGGCATATGCAGGGAACGGGTCATACATACGGCTATTATCAGGATTGTATATTACTTTGAATGGATTTTCTACAGCGGATTTTTTATCCGGTTTGTCATTAATTCCGTTGAAACGAATCAGAGCTTTGGCAGAATCATGATTTTTTTAATTGTCACAATTTTGGTGTTCTGTTCCTTATCCGTTTACTTTAATTATTATGAATACGGGGTAAAGCCTCTGACGGATACGGTCATTTATAAAAGCTTATACCGGAAATTATACAAAAAGGCAATGAACGTAGAGCTGGAATGCTTTGAAAACAGCGAATTTTATAATAAATACACGATGGCCCTGGAAAGTGCCAATGATAAAGTGATAGCCACCAATGATAATATCTGGTCCATTGTATCCGGCGGTATCGCAGCGGTAATATCCTTTGCCGTTATGTACGAAATTGACCAGTATGCCATATTATTTGTCATCTTCCCGATTATCGGAAATTTTGTATTCGGAGCAATTCTGAACAGGATAACCTATCGTCTTTACGAGGATCAGACCCCGTATAACCGGAAAGCCGAGTACGTCAACCGAGTAATCCACCTGTCGGATTACGCGAAGGAGGTCCGGCTGACCAACGTATTCCGGCTTATGATGAGAAAATACCAGGAGGCGACACAGGGTAAAATTGACCAGGTCAGAAAATATTCGGTCAAAGGAATCTTTGCCAACTGGTTTCACCAGATGTTTACCTTTACGATTACCTTCGAAGGAGTTCTGCTATACGGAGCCTTCCGGACCATTGTAACGAAAAGCATGCTGCTGTCGGAATATGCGGTATTGAGCAGCTTTATGGTTTCTACCACCTGGATTTTGATCGGCTTCTCCACCTCCCTGATTGAAAGCTATAAGAATAGCCTCTTTATCGAGAACCTGCGTAAATTCCTGGAATATGAGCCGGTGATCCCCGAGGATTACGACGGAATAATTCCGGAAGGCAATATCAGCTCGGTTGAATTTAAGAACGTAAGCTTCGGCTATACGGAAGATAAGCCGATTATTAAAAATCTTTCCTTTACGGTACAGGGGGGGAATTCCATTGCTTTGGTGGGACATAACGGTGCGGGAAAATCAACGATCATCAAATTGATCTTTCGCTTCTATGACCCTACCGAAGGAGAAATCCATGTAAACGGAAGAAATATAAAGGAGTATAATCTGCGGGCATACCGGAAGCTTTTTTCCGCGGCCTTCCAGGATTATAAGATCTTTGCCATGAGTGTCAGAGAAAATGTACTGATGAGAAAGGCCTCGGAAGCAGACGATGAAATCGTAATCGACGCCTTGACGAAAGCGGGGGTCTATGACAAGATTATGACCCTTCCTAAGGGCCTGGATACGGTGTTAACCAGAGAGTTTGACGAGGAAGGCTCCGTACTGTCCGGCGGGCAATATCAGAAGATTGTAGTGGCCAGGGCATTTGTAGATAATGCGCCGATCAAGATTTTTGATGAACCCTCCAGTGCTCTGGACCCGATTGCGGAATATGAGCTGTTTGAAAGTATTATGCAGGACAGCAGGGACAAAACCATGATCTTTATTTCCCATAGACTGTCCTCCGTCCAGAATGCGGATATGGTATTTATGCTGGAGCAGGGTGAAATTATCGAGCAGGGGACGCACAGATCCTTAATGAAGCTGGGGGGAGCCTATGCGGATATGTATAAGAAGCAGGCGGAGAATTATCTGGCGACGGACAGCTACCAGGAGGTTGGCAGCTCCCGGAACGAATATTCGGGCAGTATCTTTTCAGGCCGGGCAGGCAGTGGGGAGGTGTCGGTATGAACATAACCCCGAAACGTAAGCAAAGCCTGAAGCAGATTTTATCGAACCAATGGTTTATGATCCGGCTATGCTTTGGTTCAACACCGTTTTTTATGTGCTTTTTGATCTTTGAAGCAGTCAAGCTGCAGATATCCATATTTTTTGAGCATACGATCGGAATCCGGTATGTTTTATATACGGCGGAAACCGGAGGGCCCTTTGTTCATGCGTTGATGTATCTGGTGATTATCGCAATTGCCATTGAGATATCCTCCATGTGTACAGCTATCTTTGTCCAGCACGTCTCCTTAAGGCAGAAGCCGAGGCTTTATAAAGCATTGAAGGAACAATTATATGCGAAAGCGAAGGAGCTGGATTTATCCTGCTATGATGATCCGGCTTATTACAATGATTTTGTGCTTACCGTATCCGAAGCGGAAAAAAGCCTGGACCGTTTTCTGGAGCTGGTCGGTCAGTTATCTACCGGTATAACGGTATTTGTTTCCTCCGGCATTTTTATATTTACTCAGGATGCCTGGGGTCCGGTCTTTGTATTGATATCCTTTATTTTATCGTTTACAGGGGCCCAGAAAATAAACAAGCTGAACTTTAAAATCCGGCTGCTGAAAAATCCGGTTGAGAGGAGACGGGCATACAACCACAGGGTATTTTATTTGAACGAATATGCCAAGGAATTACGCTTAAAGCCCGCTGTCTCCGAAATCTTATATGAGGATTTTGACCGGACCAATGATGAAATATATGATATAACAAAAAAACATGTAAAAAAGCTCTGTCTGTTGGGTTTTTTTAAGGATTATCTGGCGAAGGACTTTATTACGGACGGTCTGTACTCCATCTACCTGATCTACCGGACCGCTGTATTGCGTGCGATATCCTACAGTACCATGGCAGTTTTATTTAATACCATCGGCAGATGCAGAAGATCCATGAATATGGTGGCGGAGCTGTTTCCCATGGCGGCTGAAAACAGCCTGTATATTGATAAAATAAGGGCTTTCTTGTCCTATGAAGCCACGATTAAGAGCCCCAACAGCCTGCTGCCTCCGGGAGAGCCGAAAACCCTGGAGCTTCGAAATGTATCCTTTGCCTATAATGATAAGGACGGAAATATCCTTAAAAATATTAGTATGACGGTACAGCCCAATGAGAAAATAGCCCTGGTCGGCTATAACGGAGCAGGTAAAACCACCTTAATCAAGCTGATTATGAGGCTGTACGATACGACGGAGGGAGATATCTATTACAATAATGTTAATATCAGGGATTATGATGTGGATGCCTACCGGGAAAAAATCGGAGCAGTGTTCCAGGATTTTAAGATTTATGCGGCAACACTGAAAGAGAATGTCTTATTGGATTGCTGTGAACATATCGCGGGAAGTGCGGAAGTGATCAGTATACGGGATATCCAGGACAGACATACGGATAAGCAGGTGAGAGCCGCCCTGGAAGAAAGCGGGTTCGGCGAGCGGCTGGCGGCACTGAAGGACGGACTGGATACCCCTCTTTCCACGGAGTTTGAGGAAAACGGGATCAGCCTTTCCGGCGGTGAAAGCCAAAAGGTTGCAATCGCAAGGGTCTTCTACAGGGATGCGGACCTGATTATTCTGGATGAGCCCTCCAGTGCACTGGATCCGGTTGCGGAATATAACCTGAACAAGGCCATGCATAAGATGGCCCTGGAGCGATCGGTCATCTATATATCCCATCGCCTTTCCACAACCAGGGATGCAGACCGCATCTATATGCTGGAAAGCGGTTCCATTATAGAATCGGGGACGCACCGGGAGCTTCTGGACCTGGACGGACAGTATGCACGGATGTGGAATGCACAGGCAGGAAGGTACCGGTAATATTCCGGGGACAAATAAAACTTGGAATTATTTATAAATTGTAATAGAATATAATTATGGACTTAAAACAAGTAATTCACGATTGATAGGAGAGAGGGGAGCTTAACTATTGGGTGATATTATTAAGGGAAAGCATGAGATTTTGGATTACCACGGAGGATTTAAAATCCGGATATTAATGAATAAGGAATATGAAGATTATTCGCAGCACTGGCATAGCGATGCCGAAATCGTCATGCCTATTGAAAACTGCCAGAAAGTAATTGTTAATGAAGCGGTATACCAGCTGGAAACAGATGATATTATCGTTATTCCCCCGGGAGAGCTCCATCAATTATTTCCGCAGCATTCCGGGAACCGGATCATAGTGCAGTTTGAGGGTACCTTGTTTGATAATCTGAGCGGTTTCAAAACGGCCCTGGATATCTTCCGGCCCTGCATGACCGTTACACCTTCCTCTACGCCCGATATCCATAAATTATTATCGACACTGGTCCGGAATATAACTTCAGAATACTATTCCGCCCTGCCCTTCAGAGAAGCATCCCTGTATTCCTACCTTATCCGTTTCTTCACCGTACTGGGCAGAAACCGCATAAATAAAAATAATGACCTAATAAATATTAAGAGCTCAAAGCAGCAGGACAACATAAATCAGTTTATCTATGTATGCAATTATATTAATGACCATTGCACCGAAAATATAAAAATAGAGGAAATTGCGCACATTGCCGGCTTCAGTAAATATCATTTTGCCCGGCTTTTCAAGCAGGTCATGAATATATCCTGGTATGACTATATGATTAACTGCAGGGTCAAAAATGCCGAGAAGCTGCTCTCCGATCCGGAACTCTCTATCATGCAGGTTGCCATGAAAGCGGGCTTTTGCAGCCTTGCGACGTTTAACCGCGTGTTTAAAGTGAAAAACTGCTGCACGCCGACGGAATACAGGCTGAACAAATTATTAAGCGTTCGGTCAATTTCATAATGTAATTAGAAATTGCAATTTCATCAAATTAGATAAAATTCCCCGCTATAACAGGAGGTATCATTTGATTTATTATTAAATATCACTAATGTAATCGGTAAAATCCTGTTTTCTGCCTGCAAAACGGCAAGGAATAACTGCCGATACCCCTAAAATATATATATTATATACAAAAAATAATTACATTAGCAATATTTGATGACAAGATAGCAAAAAATGAGAAGCTTGTCTGGAAATTAATTGATATAATACTAATGTTCTTTGTGCATAATTGTACATTATACACAAAGATATACAAAAATTGAGGAGGGGTAGTAACATGAAACGTATTATTGCTTTATTACTTGCCTGCATATTCCTGATGTCACTGGCATTTACAGGATGCGGCAAAAATGACGACAAAGACTCAGGCACAACACCGACAAAGGCACCTGCCGGCGACACCGGCACGGATGATCCCGCACCTGCCGAGGATGTAACTGATGATCCTAGCGTTAAGGTTCTTAACGTATGGTCATTCACAGAAGAAGTTCCCAACATGCTGAATAAGTATAAGGAACTTCATCCTGATTTCCCTTATGAAATCAAGACCACTGTTATCGCTACCACAGAGGGTGCTTACCAGCCCGCACTTGACCAGGCATTGGCAGGCGGCGGTGCAGATGCACCGGACATCTACTGTGCAGAGGCGGCATTCGTACTTAAGTACACACAGGGCGATGCTTATCAGTATGCTGCTTCCTACAAGGATCTCGGCATTGATGTAGACAAACTCCTGGTAGAGTCTGAAATCGCTCCGTATACCGTTGAAATCGGAACAACTCCCGATGGCAACCTGGTAGGCCTTGGATATCAGGCTACCGGCGGCGCATTCATCTATCGCCGTTCCATCGCGAAGGATGTTTGGGGCACGGATGATCCGGCTACAATCAAAGATAAGGTTGGTCCCGGCTGGGATAAGTTCTTCGCAGCAGCAGCAGAGTTAAAGGCTAAGGGCTATGGTATCGTATCCGGCGACGGCGATATCTGGCATGCAATCGAGAACAGCTCCGAGCAGGGCTGGATCGTTGACGGCAAGCTCAATCTTGATCCTAAGCGTGAGGCTTTCTTAGATCTTTCCAAGCAGCTTAAGGATAATGGATATCACAATGATACTCAGGACTGGAATGATGCCTGGTTTGCAGATATGAAGGGTGCTGGCGAACAGCAGATCTTAGGTTTCTTCGGACCTGCATGGTTAATCAACTATGTTATGGCTGGTAACTCCGGCAGCGACAATCAGGTTATCGGCGAAGGCACCTTTGGTGACTGGGCAGTTTGCGAACCTCCGGTAGGCTTCTTCTGGGGCGGCACATGGGTACTTGCCAACAAGGATACCAAGCTTAAGAAGACGGTTGGCGATATCATTGAGTGGATCACTCTTGACAGTTCCGAAACAGGTCTCCAGTACTTCTGGGCTAACGGAACAATGGAAGAAGGCAAAGTTGGCACAAAGGATGCGGTTGCTTCCGGTGCCGTTATGGCGAAGTCCGATGGTTCTATTGATTTCCTTAATGGACAGAATATGTTTGAAGCATTTATTCCTGCCGGCGAATTTGCAAATGGTAAGAATCTTACTCAGTATGACGAAACCATTAACAGCACCTGGCGTGGTCAGGTACGTGAGTACACCGCTGGTAATAAGACACGTGAACAGGCTATCGCTGATTTCAAGCAGATCATAGCTGATACCCTTGACGTAGTAGTAGAATAATTTGACCTAAGATATGGGGCGGGCGGTTGCCTTATCGCCCGCCCCTATATTATGTGCGAAGGCAAAAATAATTTTACATTTACCGGAGGTGAACGCTTATGAGACGCAAGGGTGTTAGTTACGCGAAGTATGGTTATATCTTTTGTATACCTTTTGTACTTGCGTACATTATTTTTTCGTTATATCCCACTTTATTTACCGCCACAATAGGCTTTACCGATTTTAAGGGCTTTGGAAAAACAGATTTTAATTTTTTAAAGGAACCTTTTGGAAATTTTAAACTGATTCTTAATAACGCATCGTTTAAAAAATCCTTGGGAAACACGGTAATTCTATGGGTGGTCAATTTCATACCGCAGATTTTGCTTGCGCTTTTGCTCGCTGCCTGGTTTACCGGTCGTCATAAGATTAAGGGTCAGGGCTTTTTTAAAGTCATGTTTTATATGCCGAACATCATTACGGCTGCTACTATTGCGATATTATTCAGCACCTTATTCGGATATCCGATGGGACCGGTCAACGATTTGTTTAAGACGCTTGGCTGGAGTGACGGACCGATCAATTTCTCCCTTCAGAAATGGACAGCCAGGGGGATCATATCCTTCATACAATTCTGGGCGTGGTATGGTCAGACGATGATTGTATTGATTGCAGGTATCTTAGGCATCAATCCCGAGCTTTTTGAGGCTGCGGAAATTGACGGTGCGACCAGCAGACAGACCTTCTTCCATGTGACGCTTCCGAACATGCGGACGATTATGATATTTACGCTGGTAACCAGTATGATCGGCGGGTTACAGATGTTTGATATTCCAAGGATGTTATGGAATGGCGGTCCGGATCAGGCCACGACTACGGCCAGCCTGTTTATTTACAATCAGGCCTTCAGCGGAAGCTATATGTATAATCGGGCAGCTGCTGCCAGTATGATTATGTTTATTATCATATCCATATTGTCTGTTATTATATTCTATCTGATGAGGGACAAGTATGCGTCAAAGCAAAGGAAGATTGAGAAAAGGGTAATAAGATCTAACAAAAAGGCTGATAAGGCGGCAAGGAGGGCGGCAGTATGAACAATAGTGTAGCCCGGAAGATATCAAAAACATTGATCTACGTAGTTTGCATTTTTCTGGTAATTTTAAGTATTTTACCATTCTGGATTATGATAATGAATGCAACCCGCGGAACCTTTGAGATACAGCAGCATGCCATATCCCTGATACCTTCGAATTTCCTAAAGAGTAACTTGAACGTACTGCTTGGTAAGAGCTTTAATCCAATCACAGGCTTTATCAACTCAATGATCATCTCCACAGGTGCTACCGCTTGTGCGGTATATTTCTCATCTTTAACTGCATATGGTTTAACCGTGTATGACTGGAGATTACGTAAGCCCTTTTTTACCTTTATTTTGGCTGTAATGATGATTCCTGCACAGACTACAATTATTGGATTTTATCAGTTTATCTATCGGATTCATATGACAAATAATTTTCTGCCGCTGATTCTGCCATCAATTGCCGCGCCTGCCATGGTGTTCTTTATGAGGCAGTATCTGCTTGCAACACTGCAGATTGATATTGTTAATTCATCCCGTATTGATGGTGCCGGTGAATTTTACACCTTCAACAGGATCATTTTACCTATCATGAAGCCTGCAATAGCGACACAGGCAATCTTTTCCTTCGTAGGAAGCTGGAACAGTCTGTTTCTGCCGTTGATATTACTGACAGACAGTGATAAATTTACGATGCCGATTATGGTCAGCTTGCTTAGGGGCGATATATACCGAACCGAATACGGTGCGGTATATTTAGGACTGACATTGACGGTGCTGCCGCTGTTTATTGTATATTTCCTGTTATCGAAGTATATTATAGCCGGTGTGGCATTAGGCGGTGTGAAGGAATAAACAAAAACGCAGACAATACACATATACAGAGGAAATAAGTTATCTAACTGATATAAATAAAGGGTGGGATTCAAAGGAATCTCACCCTGTTTTTATAGTTAGCCCGGTATTGCTGCAGATTTAAAAAAGATTTCTTATCATACCGGTGCCTGCAACTATGGTCCCAATGGAGGCACCGATATTTGACATAATAATAACCAGAATTATTTTTAAAAAGCGGTTTTTCAGTAAGCCTTTAAGGCTTGTTATGTCTGTCTGGACATTTTGAATGTCCTTCACCGTAGGCTTTTTTATCGTGGCTTCTACTAAGCCTGCGAACCATCCGCAGGCAAGCAGCGGGTGAAGTGTCGTCAGGGGTGCGGCTGCAAAGGAAGTAAGAATGCTCAGAGGATGTCCTAGCGCCAGGGCTGTAAACAAAGCCGCTAAGGCACCGGTCCACAAAATCCATGCGGATATTTGCTGCAAACCGGTCTGTATGTTTAAGATAAAGGAATAAATAAAAAGTCCGGTTATCATCGCCGGAATAATCCACCCTGCCAGCCGTGATAGGACACTTTTCGGCGGAATGACGGAAATCTCCTCAAGATTTTGTTCCAGATAGATTTCTTTCTTTATTCCGGGAACATGAGCGCCCCCCAATACCGCAACAATTTTTGGTCCGGGAGCGGTTTTGATTTTTGATGCCAGGTATTGATCACGTTCGCTGATGAGGATTTGTCCGACTTTTGGAAATTCCTTCTTCATACCTATCAATGCAGACTCCAGCATATCCTCCTGCATCAAATCCTTTAAATCCTGATCGGAGATGTCCTCCGTATCGGAGGAGTAGAAGAAGCTGACAAATAATTTACATTTTTCAATAAACCCTAATTTACGCCAGATGCGAAGCAGGGTTGTTTTAATATTGCGGTCAGCCAGAACCAGATTCGCGCCGATTTCCTTTGCACTTTCAATGCCCTGCAGCATTTCACCGCCAACGGGGGTATCCAATTTGGCGGCCATTCGTTTCTGGTAGGAGCCCAGGATCAGATTGGCAATCAGAAAGCCGATCTTGTGTGACTTAATGATCTTAACGATATCCGTGTTCTCCCACGCCTTAGGGTTCAGTATATTCTGGTAACGGTCTTCATCAAGCTCAATGCAGACACTGTCCGGCCGTTCTTCGGCAATGACCTGTTTCACAAGCTCCGCACTTTCCTTAGAGACATGGGCTGTTGCAATGAGTATGATTTCTTTATCCTCATAGGCTAGTTTTGTTATGTTATTGTCATTCATTGATTTGACTCCATCCTCAGTTAATTTTAATCATATACTGTTAGTATACCATTGGTGATAAACGTGTCAACCAAAATAATCCGATATCACAGAAACCTGACCTGGATTGGAATGTCAAACCGCTCTGTCAAATATATTAAAGTAAATATATTATATGGGGTATGTTATGTTAGCAGTGTTCTTCAAAAAAAATAAGAGGACCATCCTGATTACCTTATTATTTATTTGCTCATATTTTCTTGGAGCGGGAATTGCCGTGATTAAGAATGCCTATGGAAAAGCGGAGCAGAGTGCAGGAAGCTGGGGACTCGGATTTACGACGGAAGGAAAGCCTCCGCAGGGGAATGCGACAGCGGATGAACTTAAGAAATGGGATGCTTATTATATCGGAGATACCGATAAGAAGGTAATCTATCTGACCTTTGATGCAGGGTATGAAAACGGATATACCTCCAAGCTCCTGGATGCCCTAAAGAAGCATAATGCGCCGGCAACCTTTTTTTTAGTCGGGAATTATATCGCTACCAGCCCCATCCTGGTGAAGCGGATGGTGGAGGAAGGGCATACGGTGGCAAACCATACCTACTCCCATCCGAACATGTCTGGTATCTCCTCCCTGGATGCTTTTTGTGAGGAGCTGCATAAATTAGAGAATCTCTATCAGGACATAACCGGACAGGAGATGACCAAATACTACCGGCCGCCCCAGGGGAAATACAGCACAAAGAACCTGCAGATGGCCAAGGAACTGGGCTATAAGACCTTCTTCTGGAGTCTTGCCTATGTTGACTGGTATCAGGATAAGCAGCCCACGAAGGAGGAGGCATTCAAAAAGCTTATAGGACGAATTCACCCGGGGGCTATTGTTCTTTTACACAGCACATCAAAAACAAACGCGGAGATTCTGGATGAACTTCTGACCCGGTGGGAAGAGATGGGTTATAGCTTTGGACGGCTGGAGGAGATCGTTCAGCAATAAGGTCCGGGAAATATAAGCGGAAGGATAATAGTGTGAAAATAAAAAGCAATTTTCACACTTAGAAGTTTGTGCCTGCGTCATCAAAGCGTGTAAGCATGCTTGACACAAACTAGCTCAAAGGCAGGCATGTTATGTTAGTATGAAAGAAAAGTAGTAATTATATATTGGTTTTTATAGCGGAGAGTGGTAAGATATACTTTATATGAAACGAATATATTATGAAATAAAGGAGAGCAAAAGCAATGACAAAAGATATCGGTATGGATATGCAAGAGATCGGACAGGGGGGTCCTAAAGCACCGAGGGACCCGGTAAAAAAACGCAGCTGCCTCTATGTAATGATGGATACGGCAATCGAGGCCTCCGCCCGTAAGGATAGCAAACCCTCCCAGGAATTCTATCTGGATCAAAAGCGCATTATTGATAAGGTCAAGCTGGCCAGCGGTTTCACGGACGAAAGCATTGTAAATCTGTTGGGGGACTGCCAGGGCTTTCAGAAATTGGTCCATAGTATCGGCGTAACGATACAGTCAGACAGTGATCCCGAAGGAACCGTAGATTTTGTATTCCAGAACTGGGGCAGAGTGAATATTTACGAAACTGGAACCAGGATTAAGATATCCTGCCCAAAGAACGGAACCGAGGTCGTCTTCAAACTGGAGGACTACCCGTGGAAGGAAGAAGATGATGTTGTAGGTAAATTCGGCTTTGAGTTTGATGAGGTAGGGGATATGGCGGTTGCCACAGTGCGGCTTTACCTGAATGACGGATATGAAGTGCCGGAGATCATCACGGAAGCACCGGTGGATTTTACATCCGGGGAGTATCAGGATATGATTGCCGCTTCCCTTATGAGCCGGGGGAATAATTACCGTCTCAAAGCCGCAATTGAGAAAGCAAAACGGGGAGAAGAGGTGACGATTGCATATATCGGCGGTTCCATTACCCAGGGAGCCGGTGCAAAACCCATTAACACCGGCTGCTATGCTTATAAATCATACCTTAGGTTCAAAGAATTGTTCGGCAGGGATGGGGGGAAGAACGTCCGCTATGTAAAAGCCGGTGTGGGAGGCACACCCTCCGAGCTGGGAATGCTCCGCTATGACCGGGACGTTTTAAGGAAGGGTAGTGTTTGCCCGGATATCGTAATTATAGAGTTTGCCGTTAATGATAACGGCGATGAGACAAATGGGGTATGCTATGAAAGCCTGTGCCTGAAAGCGCTGAATGGACCGGGCAGACCGGCGGTAATACTGCTGTACAGTGTATTTTTAAATGATTGGAATCTGCAGGACCGTCTGGCGCCGATCGGAAACCACTACAATCTGCCCATGGTCAGTGTGAAGGACGCGGTTGTTGAGCAATTTAAGCTTTCCAAGGAGAAGGGTAACGTAATCTCGAAAAGACAGTTCTTTTTTGATGTATTCCATCCGACTAACGATGGGCATACAGTTATGGCTGACTGCCTAAGCTATCTTTTTACGGAGACGGACAGGAGCGCTGCTGATCAGGAGGATCTTAATACGGATCAGGAGCCTTTTCTGGGAAATTGGTTTATGGACATCTGCCTGATCGACCGCATGGAGAATACAGATATGGTTAAAATCAGTGAAGGCAGCTTTACCGGTATGGATAACGATCTTCAGGCGGTTGAGATGGATGAGGATCTGATTCCTACTCCGCAGTTCCCGAACAATTGGATGCATATACCCCAGTCCGGCCGGGAGGATTTTAAAATCACCGCCGTAAGTAAGAGCCTGGTATTGATATTCAAGGATTCCGGCAGCAGTTCCTTCGGAAAGGCGGATGTTTATGTGGACGGAAGCTATCTGAAAACCCTGGATCCCCATGAGAATAACTGGACCCACTGTAACCCGGCAATTATTTACCGGGAGGATACCCCCGGAGAGCATGTGGTTACTGTCCGTATGGCAGCCGGTGATGAAGGCAAGAGCTTTACGATCTTAGGAATTGGAATACAATAGCGGGGTGACCTATGAAGAATGTGATTGTAATCGGAGTTTCCGGCGGCTCTGCCTCCGGGAAAACGACAGTTGCAAACCGGATTAAAGATGAATTTAAGGATAGTGTTGAATTATTAAGCCATGATTTTTATTATCTGCCGCATGATGAACTGTCTTTCGAAGAAAGGGTTAAGCTAAATTATGATCATCCGAATACCTTCGATACGGAGAGACTGATTAAAGATATTAAGAAGCTGAAGCAATTGATGCCGATTGAGAGGCCGGTCTATTCTTACGTAATTTACAACCGGCTGCCGGAGACGATAAAGGTGAATCCGGCCAAGGTCATAATCGTAGAGGGCTTTTTGATATTCGAAAACCCGGAGCTCAGGGAGCTGATGGATATCAAGGTGTTCGTAGATACGGATGCGGATGAGAGACTGATCCGGCGTATCGTCAGAGATGTGAATGAGCGCGGAAGAAGCCTTGAATCAGTGATCGCGCAGTATACAAATATGGTTAAGCCGATGCATGAGCTTTTCGTGGAGCCGTACAAAAAATATGCGGATCTGATCATACCGAGGGGCGGACTAAATACGGTTGCAATCGACATGCTGATCCATAGAATTAAAGGAATATTATCTGAGGAATAAGCAAGAGATAATTATTTGGAAATTATTAATCTATAACGATGATTTAAGGGTCAAAAGCTCTTCAAAAATATGGCTTCGTCAATTTGCGAGATTTAGCTGACAATAACGTGATACAAAACATAGTTCATTCGCAACACGCTTTCGCTTGGATGAAGTACGTAGCGGTACGTAAGGCCCTAAAACACAGGGCCTAAGTACCAACGACTTCATAACAGTTGCTCATCGAACTATGTTCTGCATCACTTCAATATCGTCAGTAAATGTGCAAATTGACGAAGCCATGATGCTCAAAACGCTTTTGAGATTGAAGTAATGACATGCATATAATATTATGTTATTTGATATATGATTTGTATTACAAGGAAATCCATATCTGAATAGGAGGTGAATAGTGAACGATTTAATTTTAATCAGACCTTCAAAGGTTTTAGAAAGAGAAATTCTGGAATATAGGCAGGAATACTTTGACTTTGGAGAAACACAGGTTAATGGCAGTTGTGGTTTGGCTTATCATGATAATTTTGATGAATGGCTTAACCTTGTCCTTTCCATTGAAAAAGACAAATTAAGAAATAACGTTCACACAAGTACATTTTTCTCTGTACGTAAAGAAGATAATAAAATTATAGGTAGTGTAAAACTTCACCATTTTTTAACATCTGATTTAGAAAATGGCGGGCATATAGCATATGGGATACGTCCATCAGAAAGAAAAAAAGGTTATGGCAAACAGCAGTTGTTGCTCATTTTGGATGTCGCACGAAATATGAAAATCCCTAAAGTGATGATTGTATGTGATAAAGATAATATTGCTTCAGCTAAAACAGCATTAAGCTGTAACGGTATTTTAACAAATGAAATCATACATGAGGGTGTAGAGCAACAGCACTATTGGATTGACCTCAACTAATAAGAATATTTATCATTGGTTTTAACTCATTTTTATTAAGTAAGATAAGAATATATCAATAGGGCAGGGCATAATTAGCTCTGCTCAAAAAAGAATAAATATCAACTATAAGTTATGACAGAGCCATAAATTAAAACCCTGAATTGGCAGCCGGATGACAATAATCCGCCGGTACCCGGTCCAGGGTTTTTGAACGATTATTCCATAGTTTGGGAGGACATATATCGGAGGCCTATTCGTTTTGCTTGCCCGTTTGTAAAATTTCCCGGATCAGTCTCTGGTATAAGGCATCTACCTTGCTAAAGTCCATGGTCCCAATATAGATTTTCTCCAGCTCATCATGGAGGTTTTTCGCTTTTTCAACATGGATGCATGCGGTATCGATCAGGTTGTGGGCCGTTGCCAGATTGCCGGAGAGAATGGCAATGTCTGACTCGGGTATGGGCTCCATCAGGTCCTTTATCTGAATTACGAAGGAGTCGCCCGTCTCATGGAAGGAGTTTGCCGTAGTCACTCCGATACCGATAGAGGGGAAAATGAGATGGTCGATCTTATCAGGAGCTTCGACGGAACAGTAACAGGTGATGACCTCAAGCTTCTTGGCTGTGACCTGCTGATAAAGCTCCGTAAGCAATGCTTCAGAAGCCGCACCCCATTCATCCCTTATTTCATAGAGCTTTGGACAAAGCTCCGTAAGGGTGCTGTCCAAAAATACGATCTTACCTATGGATACTGCACTTAAGAGTCGCTTTCTTTCGGGGCCCTTTGGGGACTCCTTAAGCATTTCTGTAAACATTCCCAGGGCATTTCTTACATTATCACGGTTGATATAGGGTGAGGCAATGGAACGGTTGGTTTCCAGCAGGGTAACGGCTGCTTTGATGCAATAGGTAGCCATGGAATGGCATCCGGATATCATATCAGTCAATTCGATGATTTTGGCCTTATGCTTTGTCAGAGCTTCCTGATTCCAGGCTTCTCCCATATTAATTATAATATCATAGGCGCCGGGATATTTAGGCTCCAGGATGTGCGGGGCGGTTCCGTCCACCAGGGAGACCTTCGCATCGTAATCCAGTATGGCATCCAGGGATAGGGGATCACTGGAACAGGGGATATACTCAATCCGATGACCCTGTTCCGAAAGCTTTTTGGCAATGCGCTTCATCAGGGAGCTTTTGCCGCAGCCGGGGCCTCCTTTTAATATATACATCCGGTTCCCCTTTAAAGGGTCGCTTAGCTGTTCGAAGAGCGGTACAAAGCCCTTCTTGGTATTACTTCCTAAGAAAAATTGAAGATATTGATCAAACATGGTAATCCTCCGTTAACAATTCTACAATCATTGTATGTATCAGCAAGATGATTATTGATTGTTCTTATGACGTTATAGAATTTCCTGATTCTTTTTTCCTATTTTACATAAATTTTACTATGTATATTGGCAGGCTTATAGTAAAATGATGATAGGATTATGTCGAAAACAGGGATATCCGATACAATAGGAGATAAACTTAAGAACAGGGAAGAAATGGATCCGGTACAACAACGGATGTGATTTTTGAAGCTGAGCAAAGGATGGATATCATGAGACTGGACGAAAAGAAAAGCGGCAAATTGAATTATATTGACAATATTATGCTTGGGCTGACGGGCATCCGGAGCGGCAGAGCAATGATCCGGTATGCCTGGTGGGGATTTATCCTGATCCTGATTGCCCTGATTGGTCTTCTGGTATACTTTACCGGCGGAACTCCGAATACCATAGCGCATCTGATGTATATTCCCATTATCATCTCTGTTTTTATCTTCGGGGTGAAGGGCGGCATATTTTCTTCGCTGGTTTCCGGACTGGTTCTGGGACCTTATATGCCGGTTAAGATATCGGACGGATCGGAGCAGGAAACCTTCTCCTGGATGCTTCGGATTCTATTATTTATCATAATAGTTATCGTAGTGGGACAGCTCACGGAATATATCCGTAGGGTGAACGATGTGGAGAAAAAGAAAGCCTATGAGGATTCTCTCACGGGCCGTCCCAGCTTAAATAAGTTCAAGTATGATATGGAAAACCATTTTAAGGGAAATAAGCAGGATGCCTTCTCCGTACTTATGTTTGAATTCGAAAATATGGAGATGGTAAACCGGTATGTAAGCTATGAAGTGGCACAGAAATCCCTGCTGAAGCTATTGGATGAGGCAGAAGCATTTTTTGATCAGGGATATCTTTATTCCCTTGATTCCAATAAATTCATCGTTTTACTTGCTGATGCAGAATATAAGGCAGCATATGACCTGGCCAAGGGGTTTATCAAAAAGATGAAAAAGCCGGTTTATGTGAAGGAGCTGCCGGTTGCGATTATAACCAGGGGCAGTCTTGCCGGGGTTCCTCTGCATGGCTCGGAGCCGGATGATATTATCATGAAGCTGGAGAAGGCACTGGATGAGGCCACGAAGTCCCATCATGAAATCATGATATATGATGAGAAGATCACCATGGAAAGCAGGGATTCCTACAACACCTTAATTTCGCTGTACAGGGCTGTCCAGAATGATACCTTTACTTTGGTATACCAACCAAAGATAAGGCCGATGGATTGTGAAATGGTCGGCGTGGAGGCGCTGCTTCGCTGGAATGACAATTCGTACAGAAATCTTCCGATCAGTGATGTGATTAAGATAGCAGAGGATGCTGAGTTCATCAGTCAGATTACCAGATGGGTGATTGATCATTCCATTCTGCAGCTGAAGGAATGGGAAAAGGAGGGGATCCGTACAACCATAGCGATTAATCTCTCTCCGAGGGACTTAAAAGATACTTCCATACTTGAGTATACCAGGGAATGCATTGAAGCTCATAACGTCGACCCCGGCCTTCTGGAATTTGAGCTTACGGAGAGGACGATAATCGATGATGAAATCACCCTGTTCCATAACCTGAATGAGATCAGAAAAGCCGGAATCAAGGTATCTCTCGATGATTATGGTACCGGCCATAATTCGCTTAAATATATCTCGAAAATATTTTTCCATTTTGATTATATCAAGATCGACAAACAATTGATTGATGAGATTGACACCAATAAGATCCTGATTGAAGCAATCATAAAGGTTTCCCACGGCTTTGGCATCAAAGTAATTGCAGAGGGAGTGGAGACGAAGGAACAACTGGATATCCTCCATGAGGCGGGCTGTGATTATGTCCAGGGCTATTATTTCAGTAAGCCGTTACCGCCCGAGCGGTTCGTGGAATATGCCAAAGAGAGAAAGGCATAATGGATTATGGCGACTGTGCCGGTAAAAGGACCCTGTGAGATTATAAAGTTTCACAGGGTTTTTCTTTTGCCTGCCTGGAGATTATAGAAAATCAATGGGATTATAAGAAGTATATAATACAAACGAATAAGATATAGGATGAATTAATACTGTAATATCCCACATATCTATGGTATACTTATATCTGACTTTAATGTTTTTCCATGGCGGACAGCCGGTGATGATTATACCGGTAAGCGGATAAAAGTGGAAGATAGAGACAGGGAGGACAAACATGGATAAGGCGATTCAGAAAAGTACAACGGAGCGTTTGCTTTGGGCTCAGTTCGATGCATTGCAGTTAGGCTCAAAATGGGATGAGAGGGATATCAAAAAGCCGCAGATCCTGATTGAGGATGTTTACGGAGATTCTCATCCGGGCAGCGTTCATCTGGGCCAACTGACGGAGCAGGCAAAATACGGAGTTTTTGAGAGCGGAGGTTTTCCGGCGCAGTTCCACGCGACGGATCTTTGTGACGGCTGTGCCCAGGGCCATGACGGCATGAACTATATCCTGGCTTCCAGAGAGGCGATCTGTGATATGGTGGAGCTTCACGGCTCTGTTACTCCCTGGGACGGCATGCTTTTGTCTTCCTCCTGTGACAAATCCATCCCGGCCCATCTGAAGGCGGCGGCCAGACTGGATATTCCTGCGATATTTATTCCCGGCGGAAGCATGAGGCCGGGTCCTTATATGACCACTTCCAATCTCTCCGGTGACATCTCACTCCGTCAGAAAAGAGCAGGAGAGATTACCGACCAGGAGGTCAGGGACTATAAAATAACCGGGTGTCCCTCCTGCGGCGCCTGTGCGTTCCTGGGAACGGCAAGCACAATGCAGTGTATGGCAGAAGCTTTGGGTATGGCCTTACCCGGTTCTGCACTGGCACCGGCTACGATGCGGGACATCCTGCAATATGCCAGGGAAGCCGGCCGGGGGATAATGGAATTGGCAGCGAGGAAGCTGACGGCCAGTGCTATCATGACCAGGGATGCCTTTATCAATGCCTTTGTCGTGCACAGTGCCATTGGCGGATCGACCAATGCCATGCTGCATCTGCCGTCCATTGCCAGAGAACTGGGAATCGAGATCGAACCGGAGCTGGTGGATGAAATTAATCATAAGATACCTCATCTGGGAAATGTGACACCCAGCGGAAAACATGTAACGGAAGCCTTCTGGTTTGCAGGAGGTGTCCCGATGATCCAGCTTCTTCTGAAGGATTATCTTAATCTTGATGTTCTGACGGTTACAGGGAGGACCTTGGGAGAGAATCTGGAGAGAATGGAGAGGGATAATTTCTTTGCCCGTAATGCGGGTTACCTGGCTAATTACGGACTTCGCAGGGAAGATGTCATATTTCCGGTGGAGAAAGCGGAGGAGACCGGTTCTATCGCAGTTTTAAAGGGCAATATCGCTGCGGAGGGAGCGGTAATGAAATATTCCGCCTGTGTCAGGAAGCTTCATAGCCATAAAGGTCCTGCCCGTGTGTATAACTCGGAGGAGGAAGCCCATCAGGCGGTGGTCGGCGGTCAGATCAATCCCGGAGACGTGATTGTTATCCGTTATGAAGGCCCCAGGGGTTCCGGTATGCCGGAAATGTATATGACAACAGAAGCAATTGTATGTGACCCTCGGTTGAACGGCTCCGTAGCTCTTATCACGGACGGCAGATTTTCCGGCGCAACAAGAGGAGCGGCAATCGGGCACATTTCACCGGAAGCAGCGGTTGGCGGACCGATTGCATTCCTGAGGGATGGGGATATCATCGAGTATAGCGTACAGGATAGAAGCATCAACTGTATCGGAATTAACGGGAAGGAAGTAACCCCGGAGGAGGTAGAGGAGGTATTTGCACTGCGGGCAAAGGAAGGAATCCTGCCCAGACCGTCCAGAAAAGGAATTTTAAAAAGATATACCACATTGGCTTTATCCGCAATGAAGGGTGCAGGATTTGAATAGAATATGCGAAAAGCAAAGGAGTATCGAATGAACGCAAAATTTATTACGCCGGTCGTAACGGCTTTTGATAAGGACTTGAACCTGGATCTGCGTGCGAACAGGAATATCTGGGATTTTGTTATCCGGGGTGGTGTGGATGGAATTTTGATCCTGGGAAGCACCGGCGAATTCTTTGCCATGCCGATGGAGCAGAAGAAGGAATTTATTGCGAAGGCTTCGGAGCATATCCGGGGCAGGGTTCCCCTGATTGTCGGAACCGGAAGCACCAGGCTGGAGGATACGATTGAACTGTCAAGCTATGCTGCGGCCCATGGGGCGGATGGAGTTATCATTGTGCCGCCCTATTATTTCTCCCTGCCGGATGCCGGCATAGAGGACTATTTTGACTGTGTGGCCCAGGCGGTTGATACCAGCATCTACCTGTATAACTTTCCGGAACGGGTGGGCTATGATGTCCGGCCGGAGGTTATGCTTCGTATCGCCAGGAAGAACCGGAATGTTATCGGCTGTAAGGACACGGTTACGGATTTTGCCCATACCAGGGAGCTGATCAAGCAAATCCTGCCGGAGGCGCCGTATTTTGAAGTACTTTCCGGTTATGATGATTATTTTGGGCATAATGTTTTAAGCGGAGGCAGCGGAGCCATCGGCGGTTTATCCAATGTGGCGCCTGAGGTAAGTACAGGGTGGGTGAAAGCATTTCGTGAAAATAATCCGGAGGGAATGGCGTATTATCAGAAGCAGATGGATATTCTGGCGGGACTCTTCCAATTCGGAGTTCCCTTCGTTCCTCTGATTAAGAAGGCTATGATCTTACGGGGAATTGAGATGGAGGAATATTGTACTCCTCCGCTGTTTCAGGCAACGAGTGAGCAGACGGTTAAAATCAGGGATATTCTCAGTAAGCTGGGGATAGATACAGATAAATAAGATTGAGTTGGAGGTGGACTGCTATGGAGGACAGCCATGTGATTCTTGACCGGGTTTCTTTCTCCTATGGGAAGCAGGATATCCTGTGTGAGGTCCGGCTAACGCTTACGCGGGGCACTTCTTATGCCTTGATCGGGAAGTCCGGTGCAGGGAAGAGCACATTGCTAAATCTGATCGCAGGCTTCCTAAAGCCCGATACGGGCAGCGTTATCGTGGATGGGAAACGGCTTCAGGGACCGCGGAGAAAGACAGCCTTTCTTTTCCAGGAATTAGGCCTGTTTCCCTGGCAGACCGTAGCGGAGGCGGTTGCCATGCCGCTGAAACTCTATGGAGCACAGCACGGAATAGAGGATTTGGTTCAGGAGCTTTTAGGTGAGATGAAGCTGGAGCAGCATGGGGAGAAATATCCGGGGGAACTGAGCGGCGGTGAACGGCAGCGGGCCGCCCTGGCGAGGACTTTGATTGGGGAGCCGGAGCTATTGCTGATGGACGAGCCCACTTCTTCCCTGGATGCGATGACGAAGGAAGAACTGCAGCAGCTTATTCTCAGGGAACGAAAGAAGCGGAAAGCAACTCTCCTGTTCGTTACCCATGATATTGAGGAAGCCGTACTGCTGGGGCAGAGGATCCTTATACTGAATGGGGACGGGAAGATAACAGAGCTTATGAATCCTTATTATGACGCGCCAAATGCAAGAGAACAAATCGGGTTTTATGATGAATGCATTAAGATAAGAAAACTGTTGAATTCGGAGTAATGGAATGAAGATTGTGAAGAGGTTATATCGGAGTCAAATCCTTGGGTTTTTAAGCTTCCTCCTTATATGGGAGCTTCTGCATTTGCTGCTGCAAACCCATACGGTACCGTCACCGGCGGATACCATCAGCTATGTGCTGAAAGTGCCGGATAAGCTGTTTAAGCATAGTGTGGCAAGTATCCTGAGAGTGGGAACAGCCATCGGCATTTCTTTGCTGCTGGGGGTACCGGCAGGGATTGTGCTGGGAGTAAATCAAGCCTGTAAAAGACTGCTCTCTCCGCTGCTTTACTTTATCTATCCGATTCCGAAGGTTGCATTCTTGCCGGTCTTTATGCTGCTGTTCGGCCTTGGCAACACTTCAAAAATCATCCTGGTTATCTGGATTATCATCTTTCAGATCATGCTGTCCGTCCGGGATGGGGTAGAGCAGATTTCCCCTTTGTATTTTAAGGTCATGGACAGCTTTTGCGTGTCCCGGGTTCAGAAATACCGGTATCTGATCCTTCCTGCAATTCTGCCTCAGATCTTTTCCGGACTCAGGGTCAGCATCGGAATCTCATTGGCATCCCTGTTTTTTGCCGAAAATTATGCTACCACCTATGGGATCGGATATTATATTCTAAGTGCCTGGACGAAAATGAACTATGTGGAGATGTTCAGCGGAATCCTTGCCCTGGGCCTTGTCGGCATCCTGCTGTTCAAGCTGTTGGATCGTCTGGAGACCGCTCTCACACCCTGGATAAAGAAAAATCATAACGGTCAATAACAGATAACTATAAAAAATGACCCTCCTTACGGATTTATCCTGAGTAGATTACAGCGAAGCTGTAACCCTGCCGACAATCCGTTCGGAGGGTCTAAAAATACTTTATTTGGCGAATGAGAAATCAGTCAGTTCTTCATAGGTGTAGAGCTTGCTGATCTGTCCTTTGTCCTTCGTCCAGGCAATGATGCGGTCGAACTGCTCCTGGTCAATAATTCCGGCATATTGAAAGTTCTCCGCCATATCCGTAAGATATGCACGGATTGCATCCGGAAACTGATACTCGGCAAGAATTGACGAATATTTTGTCACATCCGTTTCGTTCATGTAATCAATGGCATTATTATAGGCCTGATAGAAGGCCTTGATATCTCCCGGGCGGTCTGAGCACATGGCTTCCGTAAACATGAGGGTGCCGCCCTTAATTCCGGCCTCTTTGGAGCTTCCCAGCAGATGAGCGCCCTGCTGTACCAGCATACCTGCCTGCGGCTCCGTATAAACCACGCCATCGATCTGATCTGACATCAGCGCTTCCGATCTGCCGGAGAAGGAAGGAATTTCAACGATTTCATAATCAAAACCATACTCGGCTGCAAATTCATCCATGATATATTCCAGAATAAAGTTTGGCACCAGGGAGATTTTCTTGCCGCCAAGTTCCTCCATCCGGGTTATACCGGAATTAGGAGAGGAGAGAATCTTAAAGTCCTCACTGATGTCGGAGGTAATCCTCATGGGAATTTTATTTTCCACAAAGGTGGCACCGGTCATGACATCTCCGATAACGGCATCCAGTTCCCCCGCCTGTACCGCTACGTTCCGGTCATTCGGAGAGGAGAACATTTTCAGGGATACCTTTACACCGGCATCCTCAAAGAACCCTTTTTCCTCCGCCAGAATAATGGGAATGGCGGATTCGGCAGGCAATAATCCGATCGTAAATTCCTTACCTGAGGGGGAAGGGGACAAAGCTTCGGTTCCGGGTCCCTTTGTCGGTTCCGGGGCGGTTTTGTTGTCTGCGGCTTTCGAGCATGAAGCCAGTAATAAAGCGGCGGACAGCAGAATAATATAAGCAATTGGTTTTTTCATGATTTTCACTCCTGTTATTATGTTATTATAATTGACTGTCTGTAATTCTTTTAAACACCGGTAACGATATAAATAGCGGCAGCTTGCGTTAACCCAGTATGTTTTGGAACTCTGTAAACTCCATGAAGTACGGGATGGCGTTCCTGTTCAAAAGAAGCGGATCCATGGCCTTATCGTTCCGGCCGTTTTCACTGGTGAAGGCAAGGTGAAAACCCTTATTTCGCAGCAGAGCAACATTTCGGTCCGTGAAAAAGCCGAAGGGATAGGCGAATACCGTTTTCGCACGGATGATACTGTGGGCACTGCAAAGATCCAGGTCCTCCGAGAATGCCTGGTCATCTCTTAGCATCATCGCGGAGGCTTCACCGCTTCTGGTATGAAATTGATCCGTATGGTTTGCATATTCGAAGACATCCCTCATACCCGCAAGCTCAGCCTCGGACATACAGACGGATTTTTCCGGTTGAAAGGTCTTCGGAGCGGAATGAAGCCAGCCGGTTACCACAAAAGCTACGGCATGGAAGGAATACTCCTTCAGAATCGGATAAGCATATTGCCGGATGGACTGATAGCAGTCGTCAAAGGTTAATAATACAGATTTCGCCGGAAGCTCCTTATCCCGGTAATAATAATCAATGACTTCCTCCAGGGTCAGAGTATGATACCCGTTCTTAAACAGATATTCCATCTGAGCCCTGAAATTTTCTAAGGTTACGAAGAGAGGCGCGGGAAGCAGATCCTGATATGCCTGCTTTACGTCTATGGGGGAGGGCTGACCGGGATGAAGCGTATGACTTTCCCGGATTTCATGGTACATTAAGGCAGCGAATGACATTTTATTATCTCCTTTTATGGATTTGCAGTAACTATTTAATTCCCATAACGGTGTTCAGCTGTGCACCTTCCGAATAGGTGAAGGTGATCGTATCCCCGATATCATAACGGATTATTTCAATGTAATCGGCAACATTGACATCAAAGATTGCCTTGTTGTTATTCAGCAGAATGTAGTAATGGGAATTGCCGTCGATAACGCTCTGGGCAATCTTTTGAATTGTTCCGGTAATCTCCGGCAGGACGGCATTGACATCGACACCTACACCATTTGATCTCATTAACTCAAGATAGGTTTTTTCACATGAATTGACGGTATCTCCGATGGCAACAACCTGATATTGAGCGATATTTACCATCGCATAGCTTTTTACCAGACCTGCGGCATCTTTTAATGCCATGAAATAGGTGGGCTGGTTTCCGATATTTAATAACAGCGGAAAGGTGGCGATATAACCCAGATGCTGAACCTTGCCTTCTGCGGAGGACATAGCGGAATATTCCTCGGCCCCGGAGATGGAATAGGAACGGGTCTCGGCAGTCCGCTGGTTCATCAGCACGAAGCCTACATTGGAC
>JAFAFU010000078.1 GCA_023423335.1 Bacillota bacterium
ATGGAGTTGACTGTTACTAATCGGTCGAGGGCTTGACCTGAAAAGGTGGTACAGAGGAAGCGGGAGATCCGGGAACGGATGGACTGCCTGGATGGATTCATTTTCGTGTGTAGGTTTTTGTCAATAAGATGGATGAATTACTTATCTGTCAAAAATGAAGAACAGAAAATACCAATTTGGCTTTCTGTTTTTTCTATTATTTGAGGTTTAGGTATCTCGAATTTTCAGAGTTTACTTCTTATTCCTCGATAGCTCAATGGTAGAGCACACGGCTGTTAACCGTGGGGTTGTAGGTTCGAGCCCTACTCGGGGAGTTATTTTTCTGAAAAGAAAGATAGTATAATAACCGGTTAATAATTCTTGACGTATATTAGACGGGTTGTTATAATAAAATAGCTGTAAGCAATAAATAATGTAATATGCGGCGACATAGCCAAGTGGTAAGGCATGGGTCTGCAACACCCTGATCACCAGTTCAAATCTGGTTGTCGCCTCTCTTTTAAAGGTCTTCAAATCCTTATAAATCAAGGGTTTGGAGATTTTTTATTCCTATTTTAGGTGTATGCAAATGTATGCAAGAATATTATCCTAATGCTCCTACCATCTTTTCATACTCTTCTTGTTAATAATTATTCTGAAAAAGGGTGTACATATTAGAAAAGAAGTGTAGATATACACTTTGTAAGAGTGTGTATACTTTTATTTTATGTAATATTGTGGTAAAATAAAAAAGAATTTATAACAGTGTTGTCAAATTATATGACAGCTCTCTTTTTATGACATGATTAAGAGAGGATAACCATTTGCATAACAAATATAATGGATATAGGAGTTAAGATATGGAATGGATAGAAAGACTAAACAGTGTGATTAACTATATAGAAAAGAACTTGACAGATAAGATTGATACGGATGAAATATCCAAAATTGCTCTATGTTCATCCTATCATTTTCAAAGAATATTTGCATATATGGCAGATATTCCGCTATCGGAATATATTAGACGAAGAAAAATGTCAAGAGCTGCTGTAGACCTGCAAGATGAAAACAACAAAGTGATAGATATCTCTTTGAAATATGGTTATGATTCACCTACGGCATTTAATAGAGCTTTTCAGCGAATACATGGTATTGCCCCTTCGGAAGTGAGAGGAAGTGGACATAATTTAAAAGCATATCCTCCTATTAGCTTCAAAATATCAATTAAAGGAGATAGTGCTATGGATTATCGTATTGAGAAAAAAGAGGCATTTAGAATTGTTGGAGTATCTGCTCTGTTAGAGAAAGAAATTGAAAAAAACTTTGAAGTGGTTCCAGCTATGTGGGGACAGGCTGCCCAAAATGGTACAATAGAAAAATTAGCAAACATGATGGATGGGGACGTGAAAGGATTGCTAGGAGTTAGCTCGTGTAATGAAGAATCTGATTGGAAATATTATATAGCCGTGGCAAGTAATCAAGCAACAGATATAGAAATGGAAGAATATGAAATTCCAGAGGCAACCTGGGCGATTTTTACTGGAAAAGGAACAAATTTGTCCATCCAGGAATTAGAGAGAAGAATTGTAACGGAATGGCTTCCAACATCAGGTTATGAATATGGAAATGCACCGGATATTGAAGTTTATATTAGTCCAAATCCAGAAGATGCAGTATATGAAGTTTGGATTCCAGTGGTAAAAAAAATTTGAGGTGATAGAATGGTACATTTAGCATATTGTGATAATGTTGGCATAGCTGGTGAAAGAGTATTGGATAAGATTAATAGTGGTACTAAAACAATGATTGTACGGGGGGCTGCTGGACGTAAGATACCACATAGTAGGGTTTTTGATGGAGAAGTATTGTATTTTATGGAAAAAGGAACAGCAAAGGTTTCTGCAAAAGCAATAGTTAAATCTGTAGCAAACCATGTAAAGCTAACAGAGGATGAGATAATCAAAGTTTTTACTGATAATCAAGATAAACTTAATTTAACAGATAAACAAAAAACACGATGGCACAAGAAATGCTTATGTTTGGTAGAATTTAAGGATGTTATAGCAATTGAACCAGCACTCGACTTTGACCATCAAGGCAATATGGATGATTGGTTAATTATTGAAAAGATTGAAGATGTAGTTGTAGGGACAAGCGTACCATATAATTATGAAAAATCAAGGTTTTAGATTATGGCGATGTGGAATCCGTGGCGTGGTTGCCATAAATATAGTGAAGGATGTAAATTTTGCTACATTCATAAGGGTGATAGCAGGCGAGGAATTGATACAAACAATATTGTAAAAACCGATAATTTTACTGCACCTATTGACAAAAACAAAAAAGGGGAATATAAAATACAACCAGGTAAAATTGTATACCTTTGTTTTTCTTCTGATTTTCTATTGCCTGATGCAGATAATTGGCGAGATAAGTGTTGGAAGATGATAAAAGAACGAAGTGACTTGCATTTTATTTTTTTAACCAAGCGTATTGAACGATTTAGCGAATGCATTCCAAAAGATTGGAACGAAGGCTATGATAATGTAACAGTTGGCTGTACTGTTGAAACTCAAGAGATTTCTGATTATAGATTATCCATATTTCAAAGATTGTCAATTAAACATAAGAATGTTATTTGTCAGCCACTAATCGAAGCAATAAATATTGAAATGTATTTAGATGATGTTGAGCTTGTAGTTGTTGGCGGCGAATCAGACTATAATGCCAGACAACTTAATTACGATTGGGTTCTATCTCTTAGGCAACAATGTGTAAATACAAACACTAATTTTAAATTCAGACAATGTGGCACGTATTTTATAAAAAACGAAAAAAAATATAAACTAAATGTACAACAACTGTGCAGTCAAGCAAAGAAGGCATGCATTGATTATCAAGTTAATTTGTAGGGTCACAAGCACTGATTTAGATGCCTAAGGTTATGTGTTTGCAGTAGTCGACTTTGGTTTTAAACGACCTGTGAATTTAGGTGCAAACAAGCATTAATAATAAGACAGACACAGTGCTTCCATATAATGGTTGAAATGAAACATAAATAATGCTAAATTAATAAAGGGGAATTCATAACAAACAATTTACAAAAAAGCAAGGTAATGTATTTACTAGAGAATAACGTACTAACGTAAATAAACGATGAGAAAAAAGAGGAAGAGATAATGAGAACAAAAGTAATTGTAAAGAATATAATTTTCGTTTTAGTTATAGCATCAATATTGGTAACACCTACATACAAGGCAGTTACGGCCGCAACTAAACTTAATGCAGATGATTTTGAAGCAAAAATTAATAGTGAATCTAAAACGTGGAGTTTTTTTGTAGATTTAGCATTTACCGATGAGGAAGAAGGGGTGAGAGGATTTGCCTATGACGAGACATACGATGCGAGTAAGAAAGGCGTTATTACAACTTCAAGAGGGATAAATATCGGATCACAATCATCAATCTTAACCGAAAAATATGGAAAAGGCATAAAGCATACTCTATCAGAAGATGTAGTTTATAATAGTATGCCTAAAGATAGTTTATCATATTTTAGTAATGCAGAATATGTATTAACCTACGAATATAGTGAAAAAGCTGAAGCCGGAGGAGAATACACTTTATCAATCCATTTTTACATAGATAAAAATGAAGAAATAGTTTTGATTTTTTATTCGAGAGTATTGAAAAATACGCATGAAGCAGCCGATGAGGATACAGTAAATGAGGCTGATGCCGAAATAGCGGAGGATAACCAGAATACGGATACGGAAGCCCCCGAGACAGGGGAAAAAAATTCAATGGCAAGTATCTATCTGGTATTGGCCGCAGCAACTCTTATGGGCTCATATAAACTAAAAAAAGTTAATAGAAAATAGTCTCTAAACCTTTAATATTAATGGTTTAGAGATTTTTTATATTGATTTGATGTCAAAAACATGGTAATCTGGTTATAATAACTACATAAGGCAATATTAATATTGCAACATGTGTTATTATAATTAATAATAGCTTGATTTATTAGAGGGAGATAAGCATATGGAAAAGATCGCATTAATTACAGATTCGGCCTGCGATATAGATGATGAAACCCTAAGAAGATATGATATCCATGTTCTGCCCTTTAAGATTATTTATAAAGGGCGTGAATATACGGATGGAATCGATATCACACCTCAAGAAGTTTATACTAATATGAAAACGGAGATTCCGAAATCCTCCCAGCCATCAATGGAGGATATTGAAAAGCTGTATAATGAACTGGAAAGGGAAAATTATACCCACGCTATCTCCATAAATATTTCAAGCGGTATTTCAGGAACGGTGAATGGGATAGAATTAATCAGTAAACAATTTCCTAAAATAAAAACATTTTTATACGATACAAAATCTACTTCGGTATGCCAGGGTATTATTCTGAAAAAGTGTGGTGAATTGATAGAAAAAGGAATGAGCTTTGAAGAGATGATAAGGGCTATTCCTGAAATGAAAAAGAAAATTCACCTATACTTTGTATTCGGGACCTTGGAGTATGCCATAAAGGGCGGAAGAATAGGAAGAATATCCGGTACAATTGGTGATATTCTTAATATTAAACCTATCGTAAGCTTTGATGAAGAATTTGGGCAGTGTTACACCTGCGAAAAAGTCAGAGGAAGAGTGAAGTCGATTAGCCGCTTGATAGAATTAGGGGAGAAGCATGCCACTAAAAATAAATGTGATGCTTACGTTATCCACGGGAATGTGGAAGAGGACGCACTTAAAATCTGCGATAACCTGCGTATAAATCCTAATATTAAAAATGTGTATCTAATAGGTCAGATTAGTGCCATTGTGGGTGTGTACTGCGGACCTGGAACCTTAGGGGTGTGCTATTCTGAATTATGAAATATGAAATGAGTTTTTGCATCTAAACAACGGAGCTTGCTCAAAACTGCTGATTAACAGTGGAGAGAGACAGCTCCGTTTTCATATCTAAACTTTTTAAAATCTTTTATGACCTGCCTTGGATCATAAGAGATCCTTTAAAGGTTTTCCGGGTTTTTAAAGCAAACCTGGAAAACTCAGAGTTTCATTAAAGAATTACCTCATAAATAAAAGTGAATTCCGATCTACTATCTTATTAGGCGCTTTCGAGACTATTTTCTAAATCCATAAAATGGTAGGTATATTACACCATGGCAATAAATTACATATTAATGTATTATATGACATATAAAGTTTTTATATGTCACTTAGAACAGTTTTTTACATAAAGCTGCTTTTTATTTGCAGAAATAACATCCTGCCGGCTGATAATAGGGACGATAAATAAACTTCATGATTTTAACCTGCATATCAAATATTCTTCAGCGAGAGGAGGAACGAAGCTTGGATCCATTGTTAGGAGATATTGAATTATTTGCATTTGACTATGCACCTATGTATTGGATGTGCTGTGAAGGACAGACATTGAACATCAATTCCTATCAGGCCCTATATACGTTGATTGGGACAAAGTTCGGAGGAAATGGTACGACTACCTTTTGTTTACCGGATTTAAGAAATTCTTTACCAATGAAAAACATGGGAATGCATTACTGTATTGCAGTAATGGGCATTTACCCGAGCAGACAGTAAATATAATAAAGAGTGGAGGTTAATAAGATGGATTATTTTTTAGGTCAGATTGTAGCATTTCCGTATTCTTTTGTACCTGTGGGATGGATGCCCTGTAATGGACAAATACTTTCCATACAACAAAATATGGCATTGTATTCATTACTCGGTAATAAATTTGGAGGAGACGGAAGGAATACTTTCGGTATTCCGAATCTCCAGGGTGCTGAGGCGATACCGGGAACCGCATATTATATCTGTATTTCGGGTGTTTATCCTACCAGAGAATAGAAAAGGCGAAATAAGTAGAAGGAATGAAAGGATGGTTAATAATATGGGAAATATTGCCCTGCAAAAAATTGCAGATGCGAATAGTTCTATTTATCCCTTTGTACCGGGAAGAAGTGTGGATGGATATACCGCAGCGATCAACCGGTGGGTGGGCTCATCTCCCTTTCCATATAGCGGGGTACCCGAGCCAATCTGGTTAAGACTTGATTTGGGAGGAAACTACTGGATCAACCGATGGGTGGTAAAGCAGATGGGAGCCTTTGGATGGCCTGTAAACTATAATATCAGTGACTACTCTTTGCAGGGTAGCCTGGATAATGCTGCCTGGTTTAATCTGGACAGTGTTGCAAATAATTCGGCAAACAGTACGGACCGTGCCTTCACACCGGCTAAAGTAAGATGGGTTCGTGTATACATAACAAAAGGGCTGAGATGTAATACAAATTTTGCTGCCATCTCTGAATTGGAAATATATGAGGCGCCTCCCACCGACTCAACACTATCTGCTTTATATATAACGGACGGAGCGGCAGGAGTTCCGTATCAGCCTGATTTCACAAAGACAAACGAGAATTATAATGCTTCCGTCGGTTTCGATGTGGCCGCAGTCAGCATATCTCCTACTGCAACAGATTCGAATGCTTCCATCACCGTAAACGGTGCTCCGGTTGCTTCCGGACAGACGTCATTGCCGATTTCTGTGGCAGAAGGAGCTGTTACGGCAATACATGTTATTGTAACACCGGTGATTGGTGATCCGAAGACCTATACCATTAATGTGACCAGAGCCAGTAACCCGTATCTGAGCAGCATAGAGATAAGAAATGGCAGAGTTATTGTGACCCTGAATCCTGCTTTTGCACGGAATGCACTGGAATACGGGATTATTGTACCGCCTACTACAAATTCATTGTCGGTGAATGCCGCCACTGAGGCTGCAAATGCCGCCTTAATGATCAATAACACAGCGGCAACGAGCGGTCAGGCCATGATGGTTTCAATTGCCGGACTAAACAAGATTAACATCCATGTGACCTCAGGCTTTGGCACAGATACCAGAGATTATATTGTCAATATCACAAGACAGTAGGAATTTTATTTGTTCGGCAGCATATGCTTACCGTGAAAGATGGTAAAAATATTTTTAAAATGAGGCATCTGGTTAAAGCTTAAGATTTGCTTGGACCAGATGCCTTTGGAGGATATTCTATGGGGAATGTTATTGGGATAAGTAAGAAGATAAGGCTTACCTTAAGAGTGTTTTTAATAACAGCACTATTATCAGCCGTACTTTTGCCCGGGTATTATGCGGTGGCCGGAGCAGCAACAGCGACGATAAACGGAGATAAAGAGCAGGATAACTTTACCGATTCTATATATGTAGCAGGCAATGGTCCAAATGCGGCGTATGCCTCATATGAGAGGGAAAATCCAGCTACGGGTTTATATATTGACCCATATTATGTCAACTTTGTAGGAGAAGACAGCAGTTTACCCGTAGAATACCAGAATTCGGCGATACAGTTTGACCTCACCGGTATTGACGGCTTGATCACATTGGCTGTGCTGAAGATATATATTGTGGATATAGTGGGAAGCCCATATGTTAATCTAATAAAAACAGAGGATAATGACTGGTCCTCTTTAAGCCGAACCTTACCGGGCTTTGACCTGTCGAACTATATTACGCAGGATCTTGCTGCACTTCAAGAGATAAATATAACGGGTACAGGGGAGAAAGCATTTATTGTTACGGACTATCTTCAGGAAATAGTGGATTCCGGTTCTTCCAAGATATCTTTTGTTCTTACAGGACGGGAAGGAGGGGCAGGGCAAAATTATTTTGGCTATGCCAACTATTTGAATTTTGCCGCCTATCCGGAAGTAACGCCAACCCTGATAGTAGAATATACATTACCTGCAGGCGCCCCCAATGTTTCCTCCTCAAACGGCAGTGAAACGAATGATACCACGCCGACCTGGACCTGGACTTCCGGAGGCGGGGGAAATGGAACCTTCCGCTATAAGCTTGACAGCGGGGATTTCTCCTCAGGGGCCACGATAACCACGGACACCAGCTATACACCGGAGGCCGGATTGACCGAAGGAATGCATACCTTGTATGTTCAGGAGGCTTATGCCGAAGGGACAGGACGATGGTCTGCCAGCGGCAGCATTACTCTGACGATCGATATCACTGCTCCTGCTCCACCTGTTCCGGCGCTGTCTCCCGGCTCTGATACAGGAGTCTCAGATGCGGACGGGATTACCGCTGATTCGACCCCAACCTTTACCGGAACGGCAGAGGCGGGAAGTATAGTGACACTGTATGATACGGAGGACAGCACCAGCATCGGAACGGCAGCCGCAGACGGTTCAGGTAACTGGACCATTACATCTGCCCTTCTCTCCGACGGCAGCCATAATATAACTGCAAAGGCGCAGGATGCTGCAGGTAATGTCAGCATGGCATCGGCAGGCCTTACCGTCACAATTGATACGATAGCCCCTGCTGCTCCCGATGTCCCTATTCTGGCAGCTGCCTCTGATACCGGCATCTCGAACTCGGATGGGATTACCAAGGATACAACTCCAACCTTTACCGGAACAGGGGAAGCAGGCAGTATGATCCTGCTTTATGCGACGGGCAGCCCGATTGGCAGTACTTCTGCTGATTATGACGGTAATTGGAGTATTACCGCCTCTGCTTTATCTCAGGGAACACATCTGATAACGGCAGTTGCAACCGATGCGGCAGGAAATGTAAGTACCGTCTCCATGGCATGTTCCGTTACAATCGATACATCAGGGCCGACCATCAGTATATCCGGCCCTTCACCAACACTCACGGCCTCCGGACCGGTAACTTATACCGTTACATACTCGGAAGCGGATATAACACTTGTCAGTGAAAATATCACCTTACATACAATTGGAACAGCAAACGGTACCATAGACAGTATCACCGGAGTAACCGGATCAGGAACCACACGGACAGTTACAGTGAGCGGTATCACCGGTGACGGAACCATACGTATCAATATAGCGGCCGGAACCTGTGTTGATTTGGCCGGTAATCTGGCTGATGCAGCGGAGGCTATTACCGGCTTTACGGCAGATAATTCGCCGCCGGATGCGCCTGCCGGACTTGATCTTACGGCCGCCAGTGATACGGGTCATTCGGACACGGATAATATCACCAATGTTGCGGCCCCAACCATTACAGGAACAGCAGAAGCCGGAAGTACGGTGACTCTGTATTCTTCCGGTACGGTGATAGGGACCGCCACAGCAAACGGCTCCGGAGCCTGGAGTATTACGACCTCCCTATTGCCGGACGGGGTACATCCGATTACGGCAACCGCCGCGGATATTGTTGGAAATGTAAGCCCTGCCTCCGCTGTTCTCACAATTACGATTATTACTGTACCGCCTGATGTACCTTCCGTCCCGGATATGACAGAGGCGTCTGATACGGGTATATCCGATACGGATAATATAACCAGGAATTCGGCACCGGTATTTACGGGAACAGCGTCGGCGGGTACTATAATCACTTTGTATTCTTCCATTAATGGCAGTATCGGAACAGCAGCAGCGGATGGTTCGGGAAAATGGACCATTACTGCAGCAGCTTTATCAGAAGGAAGCCATACGATAACCGCGGTTGCGGCAGATGCATTCGGAAATACAAGTGCAGCCTCCGACGGTCTGAATATAACCGTGGATATAACTTCGCCTGCCGCACCTTCATCACCGAATCTTCATGCGGCTTCGGATACCGGCTTATCATCAACAGATAATTTAACGAGCATAACAACACCAACATTTGGCGGAACGGCGGAGCCTCATGACAGTATTACCTTATGGGATGATACTGTGGGAGAGGTGGGGAATGCATCGGCGGACAGTTCCGGGAACTGGGAGATTACTACAATTGAATTAACGGAAGGATACCATGTCATATATGCGACAGCCACAGACGCTGCAGGCAATACAAGCGTGATATCGCCGTCGGCTTTCCTTACGATTGACATAACAAAACCAACGGTAACCGTTTCCGCACCATCCGCTGTGAGAACAGGGGCCGGACCGGTGCAATACACATTGACGTATTCCGAGACAAACGTTACGACTGATAACGGTGATATTACCTTAAATCGGGCCGGTACCGCCAATGGAACCGTCACGGTAACCGGTACAGGAAATACGAGGACGGTTACGATAAGCGATATAACCGGAGATGGTACGATTGGAATAACGGTTGCTTCCGGCACCTGTTTTGATGCGGCGGGAAACCTGTCGAACGCGGCAGCCTCCGATACTTTCATTACAGTCGATAATACCGCACCGGATGCACCTCCGGCGCCGGATTTAGCCAGCAGCAGTGATACGGGATATTCGGATTCGGACAATATAACCATGAGCGAAAGCATGACTTTTCACGGGACTGCGGAACCACTTAGCACCATAACCCTCTATGCAGCAAATACCGTGTTGGGAACAACAACAGCAGATAACTCCGGTGTATGGAGCGTAACGGTATCGATTTCTGCAGAGGGAAACCACTCCATAACTGCAAAAGCAAGAGATATTGTAGGGAATGAAAGCGCAGCCGGTGAGGTTCTTGTGGTAACCCTTGATAAGACAGCTCCGAGTGCACCTTCCATACCTGATCTGACAAGCGAAACCGATACGGGGATATCGGATACGGATAATATAACAAAACAGACAACGCCAAGCTTTACCGGGACAGCGGAAACCGGCGGCAATCTTGCGCTTTATTCAACGATCAATGGAGCAATAGGGTCTGCTATGGTAGATAGCTCCGGTAATTGGATAATAACCTCCTCAGTACTGAATGAAGGAATGCATACGATTACGGCCAAGGTAACGGATGCCGCAGGGAATATAAGCCCCGGCTCGAGCGGGCTTAATGTAACGATCGATACTACCGCACCTGCGAAGCCTTCTATGCCGGATTTAAGCCCGATTTCCGATAGCGGATCTTCCGATACGGACAATGTTACGAATGTGACAACACCTGTGATCAGCGGAATATCTCTTCCTGATGCTATGATTACCTTGACAGATTTAGTCAGCGGTCTCATCGGAACTGCGGTCTCTGACGGATCGGGTGCATGGAGTGTAGCAGTGCCCGCATTATCGGAGGGCAGCCATAGTATTACGGCAATGGTTACGGATGAAGCAGGCAATGAAAGCTTAGCTTCCGATCCTTTAATTATAACAATCGATACGACCGGACCATCGGCAGTCATTTCAGCGCCGTCTCTTACGTTAACAAAGGATAATGCAGTAACCTATACGATTACTTACACCGATGCTGCGAATATTACACTTGATCCTTCGGGTGTAATTCTTAATAAAACAGGTACGGCAGATGCCTCCGCCATATCAGTGGTAAATACAGGAACGGGCAGCAGTACGGTAGAGCTTAAGGACTTCTCGGGAGACGGAACCATTGCAATCGCTGTTTCGGCCGGCGCAGCCAGTGATTTGGCCGGTAATACCTCACTATATACAGAAGCATTATCCTCCTTTACGGTGGATCACACCCCCCCTGCAATTCCCTCAATACCTGATCTGCAAAATACGAGCGATACAGGCTTATCGGATACGGACGATATCACAAAGGATACAACTCCGGACTTTACAGGTGCAGCAGACGGCGGAAGTGTAATCAAGCTTTATTCTTCTATTGGCGGTCTCATCGGAACAACTACGGCGGATGACTCAGGTAATTGGAGTATTACCGCCGCCGCACTTTCGAATGGGAGCCATACCATAACAGCCACGGCAGAAGATGCTCTGGGTAATGTAAGTGCGGCCTCCGGCGGTCTTCTGCTGGTGATTGATACCGCATTGCCGGATGCCTATACCGTCACAGTATCGGCGGCACCTGCCGCCGGAGGTTCCGTAACCGGAGGAGGAAGATATAATGAAGGGTCCGATGTTCAACTGACAGCAACAGCAGGCAGTGGATATTTCTTTGTCAGATGGACAGAAAACAATGTAACGGTAAGCCAAAATGCATTTTATTCCTTTACCCTGGGGGCAGCGGACAGAAGCTTAATAGCCCACTTTTCCTATGATTTCGGCGGAAGCGGCGAAGGAGGCAGTACAGGAAATATTACACTGCCTAAAATAGCAGGCGATAGTAACGCAGAAGGCTGGACCTTAATTCAGAACAGCATAGAACGTATGATTGATAACCTAAAGAACGGGCAGGACAGCGATGATACGGATAATACAAAACCCTTAAGCGAAATTACGATTGATATGAATGGCAGCACGGTGCTTCCTGGGGCGATCTTAAATATTATCCGGGGACAGAAGGTTACCATAACTCTTATTATTGCGGAGGGGATCGAATGGGTAATAAACGGTGAGGATTTCACAGATAACGAGGAGGAAGCACCTCTCGGAGACATTGACCTTAGGGTAGATCTGGATACGGATAATATTCCGGAAGAGATAATCCGTGATTTAGCGGGTGAAGATAAGAATATCCGGCAGATTTCTCTTGCATATAGCGGAAGCTATGGCTTTAAGGCAGAACTTATACTGAACCTGGATCAGGATAATAAAAAAGGAAAATATGCATATTTGTATTACTATAACCCTAAAACAAAAAAACTTGAATTGCAGTCCATAGGAATTGTAGATACAAATGGTAACACACAGCTTAGCTTTAACCATGCTTCTGATTATCTGGTTGTCAGGGATAATGGAATTATTTTATCAGAATTGCTGGATGATATCACGGTGGAACTTAACAGGAACGTTATTTATTCTGATGGGAATATGAATTCCGATACCCGGATCAGGATTTTCCTACCTCCATTACTGCAGGAAGCGGTGGATTTGGGCAGAAGCAAATATACGGTATCCTATAAAACCAGTGATTCGAAAGTGGCGACGGTATCGGCGGACGGAACAATTCATGCAGTGAAACCCGGCAAGGCGATCATAACAGCTACGATTAAGGTGGATGATATGGAAAGAACCTTTACCAAAGTGATTATTGTAAATAAAGCACATATCAAATTGGTACAATCGACGAAAAGCATGAACAAGGGCAGCGACTTTACCTTTGCAGCAATCGGGTACGGTGTCGATACCAGGAAGATAGTATGGTCAACTACTCAAAAATCAATTGTAGTCATCGATAAATTAACCGGTGAAGCGAAAGCCAAGGCAAAAGGAGTGGATTACGTTGTAGCAAAGTGCGGCAAAATATCCGTTCAGGTTCAGGTTACCGTTAAATAAATATAAACCCATATATTGCAAGAAAAGAGTGCTTCAGGCTGCCGGCGTACCGCGTATCGCTGGCAGCCTTTCTCTTTTTGCCTTGAAAAAGCATAGGTAAAAAAGCGTGGCTTCCGTTATAATTCATTGTCTTATAAAAATTATATAGTTCATTTACCTAAAAAATAGATATGCAGCCCCATTGGGATGAGTTCGACAAATACCCGGATATGTTAAAGAGGGTTTACTATAAGTAAGGAGGCTGTATTATTTGGCTTGACAAGCAAGAACAAGTGTTCTATAATGGAGTAAAGTGGAAAATTAAATTTACGATAGGAGGAGCAATATGTACGAGATAGTGAAAGCTTATATTCAACCGATACCGGCTGCACGCTTCATAGGCCTTAAATATGGGGAAGAGGATCGCGCGAACGGGGGCTTCGGCCACAAGTGGGGCGAATGGTTCCAGAATAACCTTTTTCAGCCTTTAGAGGAATTAGCGAAGGAAGAGTTTTCGAAGGCATATGAAGAGGCCGGTGCTTATATCGGGTTGATGAGGTGGAAGGAGGGAGAGCCCTTCCAATACTGGATCGGAATGTTTGCAGCGGAAGGGACTAAGGCTCCTGAGGGGTATGACTATGTGGATATGCCTGCCGGTAAGCTGGGGGTATGCTGGCTCCATGGACCGGAAGGGGAATTGTACGGTAAGGAAGATAAGTGTGCCGGCAGACTGGTACAGGATGGACATGAAATCCTGCAGGATGAAGAAGGGGCCTGGTGGTTCTTTGAACGCTATAGCTGCCCCAGATTTACCACCCCGGATGAAGAAGGAAAGGTTATTCTTGATATCTGCCACTATGTGAGATAAATAGAGCTGCTATTTGTTATAGCAAGAGGTATGGATTTAAGATATCACAGTGAATTGACAGGTTGATACTCCTCCGGAAAGATTCCGGAGGAGTTTTTTGATCATGGGTTAACCACAGGTTAATTTAATTAACAAAAGATAACTATTCCTCCATTGTTTTAGTGATAGGAAAAGGATACAATAATATTAGATCGTTCGTTAACATTAATAACGGCCGGAAAGGAAGTGACAGAGTGGGAGATATACAGATTGGAACCAGAATATCGGAGCGGAGGAAAGCCATAGGGATTACCCAGGAGGAGCTGGCAAATCATCTGGGAGTATCCAAGCCGGCAGTATCGAAATGGGAATCGGGGCAGAGCTATCCGGATATTTTGCTATTACCGGAATTAGCGGCCTACTTTAATATCAGCATTGATGAATTAGTGGGCTATGAGCCCCAGATGACCAAGGAGGAGGTCCGGAAGCTATACCGCAGGCTGGCAGATGCCTTCACAAGGGAACCCTTTGACAGGGTGCATGCCGAGTGCGGAACCTACCTGAAGAAATATTACTCCTGTTATGAACTGCAGTTTCAAATGGGTCTTCTTCTGTTAAACCATATGTCGCTCGCCGGGCATCCGGAGAAGACGACAGAGGTGACCGCACAGGTGCTCGAAATCTTCAAGAGGGTGGGAAGATCCTCTGAGGATGTCCACCTGGCAAAGCAATCGGTACATCTTCAGGCATTGTGCTGCTTAAGCCTGGAGCAGCCGGATGAGGCCCTGAGGCTGCTGGAGAATATGAAGGAACCGGCTATGAATACCGATTCTCTGCTGGTCAAGGCTTATCAGATGAAGGGGGATATGGATAAGGCGCTTGAGTATTTACAGGGCTATGTCTATGTGAATCTGATGAATATCCTTGGCGCCATACCGGACTTCTTCCGCATGTATACCGGGAATTCGGAGAAGATAGAGCGCTTTTATCAGATTTCCTGCGGCTTGAAGCAGCTGTTTGAAATTGATGAGCTTCATCCTGCCATTTTGATGCAGGTAGAGCTGATGGCAGCCTTTAGCTTCGCCGGGCAGGGAGATATGGATAAGGCATTGCATTCCCTGGAAAAATGTACGGAGCTGATGGGAAGAATCGGGAAGGGAAAGCTGATACTTAAGGGAAATGCAATTTTTGATGTGCTGGAGCGCTATTTTGTTGATATTGATATTGAAGTAACAGCCCCGAGGAATAAGGAAGCGATATGGCATGATCTTAAGAAGCTGATTATAAATAATCCTGCATTTGATGGGCTTAAGGACGAGGAACGGTATCAGAGAATAATCAGAAAGCTGGAAAATGAATAGGATTTGAACAGTGTGGGTGATTTTTCACCCGGTATTTTAGCCACCTGACTGCAAATGCCTGCAATACAGGCAGAAGGGAGATTGTTATGAAGGAGTTTATGGAGTATCTGCCGTTTTTGTTACCGGCTTTATTAATCCAGCTGGTACTTATGGTGACTGCACTGGTGCATGTTCTTAAGCACAGGAAATACCGCTTCGGCAGCCAACTTATATGGGTGTTTATAGTGGTTATCTTTCAGATCGTAGGTCCCATTCTATATTTTACGATTGGAAGAGGGGAAGAATAATGGATGTATTGGAGCTTAGGAAGGTACAAAAAAGCTTTGGGAATTTGGAGGTCATCCGGGACTTAAGCTTTAAGGTGCCGGAACATACAGTTTTTGGCTTTATTGGCAGGAATGGAGCCGGTAAGACCACGACAATGAAGATGATTCTTGGATTTTTGCAGCCGACTGCCGGTGAGATTTTAGTATGCGGCGACCTGGTTGCCTATGGAAATACGAAGACGAACCGGAATATCGGATACCTGCCGGATGTACCTGAATTTTATGGATATATGACACCGCTGGAATACCTGAAGCTGTGCGGCGAGATCACCGGGCTGGCTAAGGGACAGATTACGGCCAGATCCAGGGAGCTTCTGTCTCTTGTGGGACTTGAGAATGTTGGCCGCCGTATCCGCGGGTTTTCCCGTGGGATGAAGCAGCGTCTGGGCATTGCTCAGGCATTACTCAATGAGCCCAAGCTGCTGATCTGCGATGAACCGACCTCGGCGCTGGATCCGATCGGACGGAAAGAGATTCTGGATATCCTGTCGGTTGCCAGGGAACGGACCACCATCGTATTTTCTACCCATATCCTGTCCGATGTGGAACGGATCAGTGATCGGATCGGGGTTTTGAACGATGGACAATTAGTCCTTCAGGGAACGGTCCAGGAGATCAAGAATGAACGGAGAAAGGATGCCGTACAGATCGAGTTGAATACCGGGAAGCAGGCGGCGGGTCTGGCAGTGAAATTGAAGGAGCTGCCCTTTGTCCTGAAGGCATCAGCGGAGGACAATTGCATTATCGTGGAATTAACAAAAGCAGAAAGCTGCGGCAAGGATCTGATGGCATTACTGGTCAGGGAAGAGATATCGGTCAGGAGGTATGAGATATTGGAGCCTTCGCTTGAAAATATATTCCTGGAGGTCGTAGTGTAAAAAGAATTTTGAAAGAGCCAAAATTCTTGAAAAAAACTGCGAAGTTCGCACCAGGTGCTCATTTCTTGTTTTTTCGGTTGTTTTAAGATGCTGCGAAGCAGCATCATGTTAGTTAATGTGAATTATATTTTTTATAATTCACACTTTAAAGCTTGTGCCTGCGTAATCAAAGCTTGTAAGTACGCTTGGCACAAACTAACGCAAAGGCAACTGCCGTAAAATACCAGCATGGAGGTTAATATGAAGGGATATACAGCATTTCTTAAGAAAGAATTTATGGAGCAGTTTCGCACTTATCGCAGTCTGATCCTGTTATCGGTATACTTCCTTTTCGGTATGATGAGTCCTCTGACCGCTAAGCTGCTTCCGGAGCTTCTGTCCGGAATGGAAATGCAGGGGGTCAGGATTTTGCTTCCGGAGGCTGCGGCTATGGATGCTTATGGCCAGTTTTTCAAGAATACATCCCAGATAGGGACGGTTGTGATACTTCTGGTATTCGGCGGTATGATCTCCAACGAGCTGACCAGGGGGACACTGATTCATATATTAGCGAAAGGTCTTGGCCGGCATACGGTTATTCTGTCAAAGTATACGGCTGCACTCGCCCTATGGACGACCGCCTTTGTCTTTTCCTGTATGGTAAATCAGGGATATACCATGTACTTATTTGACACCTCGTCGGTAAATCACCTGGGGTTCTCGCTGTTTTGCTTATGGCTGTTTGGGGTGTTTCTGCTGTCACTGATTATTCTGTCAAGTATATTGACCGGAGGAAGCTTTGGAGGATTAATCCTGACGGCAGCCATATTGGTTGGTTTACTCCTTCTCAATCTGTTTCCGAACATGAAGCGGATCAATCCGATTTATTTGTCTTCACGTAATATGGAGCTTTTATCGGGCGGCTTGAAGCCGGCAGAGGCATTATTGCCGGTTTTAGTTACCGCTGTATTGACGATCTGCGCCCTTCTGGCTTCCGTCCTGGTATTTAATAAAAAGAAGCTGTAAAGCAGTAAAAGAAGAGAAAATGCAGCCGTACAACTATAAAACAGGTTGACATATCTCCCGGTATAAAATAATATTATGGTCTGAGCCAGGACCGCCCCAGACTTTTAAAGGCACCCTGCTTTTATGTTGGAATGTTTGCTCTGTATTTGGGGGATGCTGAAAGAAGAAGCTGGAAGTTTAAAGGAGGAAAGCCTGTTATGAACAATATTTGGCATGACATCAATCCGGACAGGATTAAACCGGAGGATTTTATCGCAGTGATAGAGATATCCAAAGGAAGCAAGAAGAAATATGAACTGGATAAGGAGACGGGATTTATCATTCTGGACCGAATTTTGTATACATCGACCCACTATCCGGCTAATTACGGATTTATCCCAAGGACCTATGGGGATGATCTGGATCCGTTGGACGTCCTGGTGCTCTGTTCCGAACCGATTGAACCGTTGAGTCTGGTGAGATGCTATCCGATCGGGGTCATGAACATGATTGATAACGGTATGGGGGATGAGAAGATCATTGCCATTCCCTATAATGATCCCACTTATAATAGGTATACCAATATCAGTGAACTCCCTCCACATGTATTTAACGAGATGCGGCACTTTTTCAGCGTCTATAAGGAGCTTGAGAATAAGGAGACGGCAGTGAATGAATTTGGAGGTCCGGCGGATGCGGTAAGGATCATCACCCACTGCATCGATCATTATAACATGAAATTTCCGCAAAGCTGATGAGGGCAGCTTCCCGTCCTGGACTCTTAAGCCTTGCCGATTCTGCTATAATGGTATATGATGGAATCAGCAATGTTATCTAATCCGGATTGGAGGATGGGGATGGGATTAATTAATATCCAGACACCCAGGTTGTTAATCCGCAGATTTCAACCTGAGGATTATGAAGATCTTTATGAATACCTGTCGGACGAACAGGTGGTAAAATATGAGCCGTATCCGCCCTTTACAAAGGAGCAATGCAGGCTGGAGGCAGTCAGACGGTCGAAGAAGGACGCTTTTTTGGCAGTCTGTCTCAAGACAACCGGCAAAGTAATCGGCAACCTGTATTTTGAAAAAGGGGATTATGACACCTGGGAGTTGGGGTATGTGTTTAACCGGCATTTTCAGAATAACGGGTATGCAACGGAAAGTGCCCGGGCGCTGTTTGATTATGCGTTCCGGGAAATGAGGGTCAGAAGGGTGAAAGCCAGCTGCAGCCCGGAGAATGTCGCCTCCTGGCGCTTGATGGAGAGGCTTCATATGAGACGGGAAGCCCACGAGCTTAAGAATATATTTTTTAAAACGGACAGGGAAGGAAATCCGATTTGGCAGGATACCTACCATTATGCTATTCTGTCAGAGGAATGGCAGCAGGAATAAAGAAAGAACCAGATATTCAAGAAAGCTCCGGGGAAATAAGGGAGAGCTTATTGAATGACTGGTTCTATTATATTTACTCCATTATGGCGCTTTGCGCCATCACAAAATCTGATGAAAGGGATTTTTCATTCACTCTTTATCCTATGATTCTCAGTTTTTGCCATGGTTATCGGTTAATATGCTGTAAGCTGCACTGAACATACCGAACAGAATACCGGTGATAGGGAAAATGATCCATGCTTTGCCCCACAAATCATAGACGAAGCCGCAGAATAAGAAGACAGCGGTAGCTAAGGGCCATATAATCGAGGCTACGGCCCCGATTACTTTATCCTCCTTACGGGATTCCCTTGGTGCAAATTCCGCAATCTTTAGCAGCCGCCCATAGCTTTCCCGGATGCAGCCAAAATATATAAAATCAAAAACGGCAATGGCTGCAATGCCTAACAGAATGACCACGCCATAGACTGCCAGCTGCTCTCCGAAATATGAGGTTATAAATAGGGCAACCGGGGAAAGGATCAGGAGACAGACTCCGATAATCAGGCTTGCGCTATAGGTGCGGCTAAAGTTATCGTACATTCTCTGAATTTCTGCTTTAACGCTGACGGGCAGGTTTACTCCGTTTTCAATATATTTGTATTTCTCCAGGTTCATCCCGGAGTAGATAAAGATTCCTACTGCAGCAGCGACCATAAGGAGCAGGGGGATCAGGCCGAGGGCATTTCCGGTATTTCCTGCCAGCCTGGGGCCGAAGGCACCGTCGGCAAACAGCCGGTTTAATAAAATTAAGACTGCCGGGGCAAGGATGCATAAGAATACTCCGATTCCGATCTGTATCCCTGCCGTCCTCTTTACTGCCAGGTAGGTATAGGCCTCGTCCTTTGTGATCATTGGCTTGTCATCGGTTACTTCATCCTTCTTGATGCCAAGTTCACTTACCAGCTCGTCAATGTTACCGAACTCTGAGATAACGATACCGATGGCTTCATTTTCGGACTTGCCTGCCTCCTTCAGCTCATTATACTTATCTTCCATATTCGTTAAGATATTATTCTTAATCTCTGTCATCTGTGCCGTCTTCGGCAAGGTTGAAAACACATTATCAAGATACATTCTGATAGTTTCCATTATTCACTCCACTCCTTAATAAATCGATTAATTACATCCTGGGTTAATTCCCACTCTTCGCATTTTTCCTTATAATAAGTAAGACCCTCCGGCGTTATCCTGTAATACGTTCTCCGCTTTCCAAGGGAGGCCTCTCCGAAGAAGGATTTAATATATCCGTTGTTCTCCAACCGGTTAAAGGCGGAATACAGGGTTGTTTCCTTCATAATATATTTCCCTTCGGATTTCTCCTTAATGTTCTTGGAAATTTCATATCCATAGGATTCGCCGTTTAGAAGGAAGAATAGGATAATCGTATCATTGTAGCCACGAATAACATCGCTGCTGATCATCTTGGTCCCTCCTTGAACAAAAGCTTGGCTGCACAGACCCAAGCTTATTACTACTGCATCTGTCGTAGTAACCATAGTATAGCACAACTACTACGACAGGTAAAGTACTTTTTATAAATTTTCAAAAATTATTTTATATTGGTTGACAGTAAGAGGAAAATGTAGTATATTCTTTATTAGTTAGTTGGTCAACTAATTAACCGACATATAGAGTGATAATGGACTTAAAAAAGCATGGGGTATGGATGAACACGGCGACCCGAAGTAATGATGCGAGGAGGTGCGTTTATGCGAACACGAAGAAGGGAGGGATTGGTTTGTTGCTGAATTTTGACGGCGAGCGGCCGATTTTTATCCAGATAGCCGAGGGAATTGAGGATGCCATACTTTCCGGAGCATTCACAGAAGACAACCAGATACCGTCGATCACAGAATTTTCCGTAAAATACAGGATTAATCCGGCCACAGCGCTAAAGGGGATCTCGATGCTGGCAGATGCCGGAATATTATATAAGAAACGGGGGTTGGGTATGTTTGTAGCAGAGGGGGCAGTAGATCAACTGAAGATCAAGAGAAAGGAACAGTTCTTTAATAATTATATTGATAAGCTTGTGGCAGAAGCAAAACGTCTTCAGCTGACAAAGGAAGATATCATTACTATGTTGGAAAGAGGGTTTGGGAAATGAGTATTGAAGTGAAGAATATTACGAAGAATTACGGCAATACCTGTGCGCTGGATCATGTGGACCTCCGCTTTGATCAGAACATGATTTATGGTCTTCTGGGGAGGAACGGAGCAGGGAAAACCACCCTGCTGAACATTATTACAAACCATATTTTTGCAGATGAGGGAGAAGTTCTGGTGGATGGGGCTCCGGCCGGGGAAAATGACAAAGCCCAGCAGAAAATCTATCTGATGAGTGAGAAGGACTATTATCCCGAGAAGATGAAGATCAAGGAAATCTACAAATGGACCGGTGCTTTTTATCCGGGCTTTGATATGGAATATGCCATGAATACCTCGGAACTGTTTGAATTGAACACAGAGAAAGCGGTTAAAGCGCTGTCTACCGGCTTTAATTCCATTTTTAAAGTGGTTATAGCATTGTCCGTGAATACGCCTTACATCTTTCTGGATGAACCGGTGCTTGGCCTGGATGCGAACAACAGAGAATTATTTTACCGGCTTTTGATTGATAAGTATAGTAAGAAGCCATGTACGATTGTGGTATCTACTCATCTGATTGAAGAAGTCTCCAATGTAATCGAAAATGTTGTAATTATCAAAAAGGGCAAGATTATCCGGAATGAATCCAGGGAAGAGCTTCTGTCCGGAGGCTATACCATATCAGGGGCAGCCTCGAAGATTGACAGCTATATTACGGATAAAAATGTCATCGGAGCGGATACGCTCGGCGGTCTGAAATCTGCTTATATCCTTGGAGAACTGGATAAGGCAGGGCTCCCTGAGGGTGTGGAGGTCTCAAAGATGGATCTGCAGAAGCTGTTTATTCAGCTGACGAATTGTTAGGAGGGGATTGGAATGAATTTTAAAGCGGCGCATAAGTACCAGCTGAATGAATATAAGAAATCCGTTATGATATATTATCTGGTGGTATTTTTAGTAATAATATTTTTTGGTGTTGCCATATCCATAGGAGAGGAAGGAAATTTCCAAGGTACCGGCGGGCTGGAAATGGCTACGGTCATTTTCCTGTTTGTGGTTGGTTTAAATTCCTTTAAAGAAACCTTTCTGATGCTGATACAAAACGGTATATCCAGAAAGACCATGTTCTTAAGCAGAATTGGCGCGTCGGGAATTTTATGTACGGTGATGATGGTAATTGATCGGATAATCATAAATGGGATTGGTAAATTGGCCGGTGAGAACCCCAGGTTTCAGCTGGTCGGCTTTTATGAACAGGCATATTTCGAAAGATCCGGAGAGCTGGGTTTCCTGCAGAGAAATATGGAAGGAATACTATACACGCTCTGTTTCTATCTGGCAAGTGTTGCCGTAGGTTATTTTATTACAAGCGCCTACTATAGAATGAATAAGGCGTTCAAAATTGCAGTATCTGTAGGTGTGCCGGTAAGCTTTTTCTTTATTATGCCGATTGTTGATCTGGCAATCACAGAGGGCAGAATCAGCAGATTTATCGGTTATGTGGTGGGTACCATTTTTGGTATGGATAAGGAACATCCGTATAACTTTATTGTAGCCTGTCTGATATCCACAATTGTATTTTATGGCTTAAGCTGGCTGCTGATCAGAAAGGCTGTCGATAAGAAATAAAGCAATGGCAGAAATAAGCCACAGTCACCCGGAAGCATCAGGTATTGCCGGCTTCGGAGATGCTGTGGCTATTCTTTTGCTTTGCCCTATATAGCTCCCTGAATTCGTTCGGGGATGAAACCGCGGTCGGTCTGAGGAGTAAGCTTTCTGAGTTCGAAGTAAACCAGACCGTTGCGGGATAGGGTATGAGTGAAGGGGAAGCTCCCATCCGTAATCGCCGCCCTCTTCGTAGTAACCCGGGGGAGGGAACAGGAACGGATCAGCTCAAGCTGTTCTTTCGAAGGGTTATTCGGCGATCCAAGATCCAGCCAGGCTCTCAGCGGATTGCAGACGGCCTCATCCACCAGTTCCGTAATAAGGACATATTCACCATTCTCCAGAGGCAGTGTGAGTTCCAATTCCAGGCTGGACGGCTCCGTTATATCCTCCACCGGATTCCAGGCAACTCCGTGAAGGGTACCCTCAGAATCCCTGGTGATGATATAATTCTCCTCCCGGCAGAAGCCATCACCCTTCAGCTGGTTAAAGAAGGAGAAGGCCCAGAAGGTAGGCTTACGGATCATACCGTTGGCTACAAGGCCGAAGCAGCCGGAAAACGGGGTAAATGCGACGCCTGCCTCCTCGAAGATATCTCCGAAGGTCCAATAGGAGTAGGAGGCACAGGTGTCTCCCATCTCGCTTAACAGTCTGGCAATATAGGCGGCGTTCAGGTTCGTATCATGGATTGGGTTTCTGGGTGTATAGGAGGTATTGAATTCCGTGATATGCATCTCCATTCCCTGGTATTCCGGGAAGCTGTCTATGATATTGCGGCTGACAATAAGCTCATCGAGCATTACTCTCGGAGCTCTGAGCTTCTGGTAATCATAACGGCCGATGCGGTCGGGAAGCTCGGTGGCATAGGCGTGTCTTGTGATAAAATCAATCGGCAGCTTTTCCTTTGAACAATGAGTCAGGAATTCACGGAGCCACCGTTCATCATCCACTCCGCAGATGGCGGGACCGCCGACACGGAAACGGGGGTCCACCTCTTTTACTGCTTTCGCGGATACTTCATATAATTTAAAATACTCATGCATATCAGCATCCTTCCAGAAGCTTGTCAGGTTCGGTTCGTTCCAGACCTCTAAGGGCCAGGTGATTACCTCTTCCCTGCCATACCGGCAGATGAAGTGATTCAGGGTAGCCTTGATCAGGTCAGCCCATTGCCGGTAATCCTTCGGCGGAGTAATATTTCCCTTCCAGTAGAAGACCGTCTCGGTTCCGGAGGCCAGCTTACCGGGCATAAACCCCAGCTCCAGGAAGGGCTTCAGCCCCATGGAGATATAATCATCGATCACCATATCAAGATAGGTGAAATTATATTCCGGCTTTATGATGCCGTCTTCCTCATATTCATGGTAGATGGCCATATCATCGGAAAACAGGCCGTGACCGCGGATATGGGAGAAATGAATCTCCTCCTGGACCAGGGACAGCTGGTCATGGTAAGCCTTCTGCAGGGCAAGGCCCATACGGCCGGTGCCAATACAGAACATGGCATTATTCTGAAAAGGAAAGCAGGAATTCTGGAGGATAGTGTGCTTTATTTGCGTCATGGATGGGAGCTCCTTTCGTAACACCTTAAGATAAATCCATATTAATGCATTTCCCCGGTGATTTCAAGGAGTTATAAGCTTCAGCTCTTCAAGGAGCAATATATGCATTCCTGTTTTTGAAAATTTGGGATACAATGAGACGTTTCTAAATTATATAGCTTGAAATATATGGATAAACCATTTAGAATAGGAGATAACAACCTGTCCTTTTACACGGCTGCAGGACTAAGGTTACGGATAGGGGGGTCTTTTGTGGGGGAAATCGTAATAGAGGAATCAAATTATAGGGCAGCTTCCCTGGCACTGGCTTGCCTGTTCTTATGCATAGCATCCATGGCAATCTACATTTATGGGGTATCGGAATATAAGATAAATTTTTGGCTGCCCGGTATCATCGCCGCCATACTGTTCTTCATCGGATTTATCATAGCAATTATGAAAGCAGTAAGGGTGAGAAAGCTGCTGACGATCACGGTGGACGGTATCATCGACAATTCGATTGGCGGAATCGGGTTTATCCCCTATGATGACATCAGGGAATTTCAAATTGTTAACCTGTACCGTTCCCGAGTCATTGCCGTCATTCCCAAAAACATGGACAATTTCCTTACGAAATTAACCCTGGTGAAGAGAAGACAGGTGAAAAGAAATCTGATCATGAAGCTGCCGCCGGTGTCCATTCCTGTGGAACAGGCTAAGGACATGGAGCCGGAGGATATTCTGTCACTTTTGAAGAAAAGGCTGTCCGATTATAGCAGATTGTATGAATAATCAGGATGAATATGGTCTGAAAATGCCTCTAATCGGCATTTTACCGGCGAATCAGACTAAGATTCAGTAAAAAAATAGGTTGTATTATTTACAAACCTATGCTATTATAAATAATTGTGATATGTTATACAAATTTTCCTTGCTCTTTAAATGCAGAGTGGATTTCTTCGTCAATCACATGCATTAGAAAAGGGCCAGAGACCAGAAGGAGGTGCTACACAACTATGAATCAATACGAATTAGCCTTAGTTGTTAATGCAAAAATCGAGGATGAAGCCAGATTAGCTACATTGGAAGCAGTGAAAGAACTTGTGACCAGATTCGGTGGAGCAATAACCAATGTTGATGACTGGGGAAAGAAGAAATTAGCCTATGAAATTAAGAAAATGAAAGAAGGCCACTACTATTTCATCCAATTCGAGTCTGATTCTACCGTTCCGAATGAGATCGAGCAGAGAGTTCGTATCATGGAAAATGTAATCAGATTCTTATGCATCAGAAAAGATGCCTAACCGTTATACTACCCTAAGGCGAAAGTGAAAGGGAGGTATTTATTATGAATAAAGCAATGTTAATTGGCCGTTTGACCAGAGATCCAGAAGTGAGATATTCACAGGGGGAAAATTCCACAGCAGTTGCGAGATTTACCTTAGCGGTAGACCGCAGATTCAGAAGGGCCGGCGATTCTTCGGAAGCAGATTTTATCGGCTGCGTTGCCTTCGGCAAGCAGGCTGAATTTGTTGAGAAGTATTTTAAGCAGGGCATGAAGATGGTTGCTGTCGGAAGAATTCAGACAGGCAGTTATACGAATAAAGACGGACAGAAGGTATACACCACGGATGTAGTGGTAGAGGAAGTGGAATTTGCCGAAAGCAAAGGAAGCAACCCCGATAGCGGTAACCATAATGGTTATCAGAAGGAATTCAGACCGGAACCCAGCACAGCAGTAGGAGACGGTTTTATGAATATCCCGGACGGTATAGACGAAGAATTACCATTCAACTAAAATCAAGTAATATATAAAATTTCGGATAAGGAGGTAATCAAATGGCTTTCAATAGAAACAGAGAAGATAGAGGCGATTCTCCTATGAAGAGAAAAACCTTTGGCCGCAGAAGAAAGAAAGTTTGCGTATTCTGCGCTGATAAGAACCATACAGGTATCGACTATAAGGATGTTAATAAATTAAAGAGATATGTGTCAGAGAGAGGTAAGATTCTTCCCAGAAGAATTACCGGCAATTGTGCAAAGCACCAGAGAGCACTTACCGTTGCAGTGAAGAGATCAAGACATATCGCTTTAATGCCTTATACAATGGATTAATTGAGCGATATGTCTCGACAATCGCTTTAATGCCCTACACGATGGATTAATTGAGCGATATGTCTCGACAATCGCTTTAATGCCTTACACAATGGATTAAGCCTTGATTTTACTGGGGCTCCGGATTGTGTGGGAACCGTAGGATACGGATTGTATTAGAAAATGGAAATAGCCATTACATGACCTTGGTTGTGTAGTGGCTTTTTTATGGAAGATTATTATAAAATTAAATATACAAATGAAAGTCAACTATGAAAACTAGAAAAAAAGCGGCAGAGCATTATGTCTCGATTGGATTATCGGCAGCAATCGAATTAATTTAAATATTGGTGAAAAAAAGGTAATGGATAAAGTACCTTCTATTGTTACGATAGTAGTAGGAGTAGCTCAGGTTTTATTGGTGATAGCTGAATTCTATAATAATCCAATAGAAATAATTACTAGTATTTTTAAATATACTGGAACGGGCAAAATCCTTTAATTCGGTTTTGATTATTTCCTCATTTAATTGTATAATGTTAGTGTGTTTCAATACACTGGGCATCTGTTCCATAGCCTCCTTGGTGGGATTTTGTGGAGCATGTCCATTTTTTTGTTAAATTAAATCGGCAAATTAATTATACGTTATTGCTACAGAGTTTTTAGGCTCATATTCTTCATGACAAAGATATCCATAGAAATCGCTGGACTAAGATTTTGGAATCGGAAAGGTATTGGTATTATGTTGAAGGACAAAAATGCGGCAGCACCTATTCTTGATGATAGCAGTATTAGTTATTTGGAACTTCTATCAAAGCTTTATCCCACCATAGACAGTGCAAGCACTGAAATTATTAACCTGCAGGCAATTCTCAACCTGCCGAAGGGCACGGAGCATTTTATATCGGATATCCATGGGGAGTATGAAGCCTTTGATCATGTGATGAAGAATGCCTCTGGAGTGATTAAGAGAAGAATCGGAGAGATTTTTAGGGACACCATAAGCGAGCTCGAAAAAAGAAAGCTGGCAACACTTATTTATTATCCGGAGCAGAAGCTGGAGATTATTAGCAGAGAAGAAGGAAGGCCTGAGGACTGGTATCGGATAACGCTTCTCAGACTCATACAGGTATGCAGAGCGGTATCCTCAAAGTATACAAGATCCAAGGTAAGAAAGGCACTTCCCAAGGATTTTGCTTATATACTGGAGGAGCTCATCCATGAGGACGGAGGCAGAGCTAATAAACAGGAATATTATAATAATATCATAACAACGATTATTCGGCTCGGACGTGCGAATGCTTTTATCATTGCCATATCCAATCTGATCCAGAGATTTGCCATAGACAGGCTGCATATCCTTGGTGATATCTATGACAGAGGACCGGGAGCGGATTATATTATGGATACCTTGACGGGATACCATTCGCTGGATATCCAGTGGGGCAACCATGATATTCTGTGGATGGGAGCGGCAGCAGGAAGTGAAGCCTGCATCTGCAATGTCATCAGAAATGCCTGCAAGTATAATAATTTAAGAGTGCTGGAGGATGGCTACGGAATTAATCTGATTCCTTTAGCCACCTTTGCGCTGGAGCTTTATAAAGATAATTACTGTGATAAATTTAAGCCGTCGGCAAACAATCGACCTGATCCTGCCGATAAAGAATGCAGGATGATTGCCGCAATGCATAAAGCCATTACAATTATACAGTTTAAGCTGGAGGGGCAGCTGATTGAACAGCATCCGGAATATCAAATGGATGACAGAAGGCTACTGGATAAGATTGATGAAAAGAATTATACGATAAGCATCGACGGAAACATATATCAATTGAAGGATACGTATTTTCCTACCATTCACCGGGAGGATACTTATCGGCTTACTCCGGATGAAATGGAATTGATGGATAAGCTCAGAATAAGCTTTATAAACAGCGGCAGGCTGCAGGAGCATATCAGAATGCTGCTTGTAAAAGGCAGTATGTATACCATATATAATGCAAACCTTCTTTATCACGGATGTATACCGATGGATAAAAAGGGAAATTTTCTAAAATTGATGCTGGAGGGCAGGGAGTATTCGGGGAAAGGGTTATTTGATGAAGCTGAGAGGATTGTAAAGGAAGGATTTTTTGAAAAACAGGATGCAATACGGAAGAAGCAGGGTATGGATCTGATGTGGTATCTGTGGTGCGGATACAATTCTCCTCTTTTCGGAAAGAAAAAGATGGCGACCTTCGAACAGTATTTTATTGATGATAAAGACATGCAATATGAAGCTGAAAACAACTACTTTTTGCTTAGGGAAAGAGAAGAGATTTGTTTGAAAATTATGCTGGAGTTTGGACTTGACTCCTCCACCTCACATATCATTAACGGGCATACTCCGGTTAAGGTTATGAATGGAGAGAATCCAATCAAGGCAAACGGAAAGCTACTCGTAATTGATGGCGGCTTTACGAAGGCTTATCAGAAGGTAACCGGAATTGCAGGCTACACTCTGATATATAATTCCTACGGCTTGCTTCTTGCATCCCATGAACCATTCGCAAATACACAGAGGGCAATCGAAGAGGAGAAGGATATTCTCACTACGACAGTTATACTGGAGCAGGTGGCATCCAGAATAAGAGTTGGGGATACGGATGTCGGGGCAGAATTGAAAAAGCAGATTGAGAAGCTGGAGCTTCTGCTGCATTGCTATGAAAAAGGATTGATTAATGAGCTTTCCGGTTCGCAGGTGAAGTAAGAGATATAAGGTCTTGGTTTGTACGAATGATTTATGCGGTCTATGGAATATATTTATATAGAAGGATGCCGGATGAGGGTTTCTGATCGCTGTCAATCAGAAATCTCAGAGAAAGCTGGTTATAATAATGAATTATAAAAAAATAATTATAAATATAACGGTTATTACGGTTGCTTTTTTACTATTTGTAATCTGGCATCAGAATTATATAGTGAAGACGATACAAACAGCATCGCTAATTGAAACTTACAAGGTTCATTTAATCACCACCGATAAGGGGTTTCAATATTGGGATATTTTAAATCAAGGGGCGGCCGATATGGCAGAGCTGATCGGTGTTCAATATGCCTGGGAGGCTCCGGAGGAGAGAAATACGGACCTGCAGATTGATATTATTAATCGGGCGGTGGAAAGCGGTGTGGATGCACTCTTGATTGCAGCGGATGATCCGAAGCTGATATCGACTGCGATTGAGGATGCGAAAGCGAAAGGAGTCAAGATAATCTATGTCGACTCACCGGCCTACGAGGAAGCAATCACGACGTTATCCACGGACAACTATGAAGCCGGAGTATTGGCAGGGCAAACAATGATTTCGATCCTGGATAGTATGAGAATCAATAGCGGTTCCATCGGTATTATTAATCTGGCAGAAAAGGAAAACACGGCGTTACGGGAAACAGGCTTCCGGGATACCCTGGCGCAGGACGGCAGATTTACGATCTTGAAGACAATTTACACCAAATTAGACACTCCAGAGCTGACCCAGGAAGCGGCGGAATATATGATTGATGAAAATGAGGATTTAGTGGCCTTATTTGGAACAAGCGAAGGAACCAGCATTGGGGTTGGCAATGCAATTAAAGAAAAGAATAACCGGTATGTCGGACTGGGATTTGACCGGACCGAGGTTATGATGCGGCTGCTTCGGAGCGGAAGCCTTAGGGCAATTATAGACCAAAACCCGTATACCATGGGGTATCTCGGAATGGCGGAAGCAGTGGCGGCAATTCTCGGCAAGGATACCGGTCCGGAATTCATTAATACCGGAGTAACTGTAGTGGAATATGGAACAAGATAATTACTGAACTCCCGAATTCAAGTCGTTAATTGAAATTATTTCTTTTATTTGCAGGTCAATGATGGTATAATGTTATACACATCTGGAATACTTGGCATTGCATGCGGATCAGGAGCATGTCATGGTAAAAGGAGTATAGGTATGAGTAGAAGATTACGACTGGGAGGTTCGCTTAAGCGATATCTTTTTTGGCCGGTTTTGCTTACCGGACTTTTGTTGTGCGCGAATTTAAGCATCTATGTCATTAACAAAGAGGCGGGGATTGTGATGTCGGCCTTCGTTCTGGCCTATTTTCTGATCGCTGTTTCCTTGTATTATCTGAACCGGCATAAGCTGGCTGCCGAACTGGTCCGTTATGCCATGGATTACGGACAGATCCAGAAGCGTCTGCTTAAGGAGCTGGCACTTCCTTACGCCATACTTGATGTGGAGGGAAGGCTGCAATGGGGTAATAATGAATTTATGGACATTATCCAGGAGAAGAAGGCCGCAAGACATTCCATCTCCAATATCTTTCCGGAAATCACGGAGGATACCCTTCCCAGATCAGAAGGGGATGAGGTGCTTCATATTCTGCATTACGGCAGGAACTACAGGGTATTGATGCGTAAGGTTATCGCACCGAATTTTGATGAGGACGCCAGCTGGAGTATTTATGAAAATGAGAACTCCTGGGATACCCGGAATGCCCTTGTCGCCATGTACCTGTATGATGAGACGGATATCATCGCTCTGCTGAAGGAAAACAAGGAGCAGAAGCAGGTGGTAGGATTATTGTACATTGATAATTATGAAGAAGCCCTGGAGAGCAGTGATGAAGTAAGACGCTCTCTGTTAACTGCATTAGTTGACAGAAAAATCAATAAATATATGCAGAATATTGATGCGGTCATTAAGAAGCTGGAGAAGGACAAGTATATTTTTGTATTTCAGCAAAAGTATATGTCTCTGTTGCAGAGCAATAAATTTTCCATATTGGAAGAGGTCAGAAGCGTCAACATTGGAAATGAAATGGCGGTTACCATCAGTATCGGTCTTGGTCTGAATGCGGAAAGCTATACGACAGGATATGAATATGCCAGAGCCGCCATCGATCTGGCGCTCGGCCGCGGCGGTGACCAGGCGGTCATTAAGGATCGGGAGAAGATTTCCTATTATGGCGGTAAGAGCATCCAGGTGGAAAAGAGCACCCGCGTTAAAGCAAGGGTAAAAGCCCACGCCTTCCGCGAATTTGTCGAGGGTAAGGATAAAATCATTGTCATGGGACATAAAATCGGTGATGTTGATTCCTTTGGATCAGCAATCGGTATTTACCGTATTGCCAAGACCTTGAATAAGAAAGCCCATATTGTCATAAATGAAGTGACAACCTCCTTGCGGCCGATGATGAACCGTTTTATCGGAAATGCTGATTATGAGGAGGACATGTTTATTAAGAATGACCAGGCGAAGGAGATTGTTGATATCAATACACTTCTGGTTATTGTAGATGTTAATCGTCCGAGCTATCTGGAGTGCTCGGAATTATTGGATTTCGCTAAAACAATCGTAATCTTTGACCACCACAGACAGACAAATGAAGCGATTGACAGTGCAGCACTTTCTTATATCGAGCCCTATGCTTCCTCTACCTGTGAGATGGTTGCAGAGATATTACAGTACATCGGAGGCAATCTGAAATTAAAGCCGGTAGAAGCAGATGCGCTTTATGCAGGAATTATGATTGATACGAATAATTTTCTGACAAAGGCAGGAGTACGAACCTTTGAGGCAGCCGCCTTCCTTCGGAGAAGCGGAGCAGATGTAACCAGAATCCGTAAGGCCTTTCGGAGCGAGATTACGGATTTTAAGACAAAAGCGGATGCAATCAGCAGTACAGAGGTTTATCTGGATCATTATGCGATTGCGGTATGTGCCAGTACCGAAGTGGACAGCCCGACGGTTCTGGGAGCGCAGATTGCCAATGAGCTTTTAAATATTACGGATATTAAGGCCTCCTTTGTTTTTACGGATTTTAATAATAAAATATATATCAGCGCAAGATCCATTGATGAAGTCAATGTTCAGGTTATCATGGAGAAGATGGGCGGCGGCGGTCATTTAAGTGTTGCGGGAGCCCAGCTGGAAAACTGTACGATTCATGAAGCTATCATGAAGATGAAGATGACCTTGGCAGCTATGGTAAATGAGGGAGATATTTAAAGACCGGAGCTTTTTGCTTAAAGAATTAAGTGCCTGCAAAACAGTATTTACGTGCTTTTCGCAAAGTATTTGTATGCTGCCTTTAGGCGGCGGATGGAGGTTATTATGGAAGTTATATTAATTCAGGATGTAAAGGCCCTTGGGAAAAAGGGTGAAATAGTAAAAGTAAACGACGGCTATGCGAGAAATTATATTCTTCCCAAGAAGCTTGGACTTGAGGCTACGAAGCAGAACCTTAATGATCTGATGAACCAAAAGGCTGCCCAGGAGAAGAAGCAGAGAGAGCTTTTGGCGGAGGCACAGGCGTATGCCGGAAAGCTGGAGGAAATAGCAATTAAGGTTACAATTAAAGCTGGTGAGGGCGGAAAAACCTTTGGCTCCGTTTCAACGAAGGAGATAACGGCGGCACTCAAGGAGCAGTTCGGTCTGGATCTGGATAAGAAAAAGCTGCTGCTTGCCGATCCGATCAGGAATGCAGGAAGCTATACCGTGGCCGTAAAATTACATCCGCAGGTAACCGCGGAGATGAAGGTCCAGGTTGAGGCGATATAGTCGGATGTTGGGGGATATACCATGGATGAAGCTTTAATAAAAAAGATACTTCCGCACAGCGCTGAAGCGGAGCAGTCCGTCATAGGCTCCATGATTATGGACCGGGATGCTATCGTTGCCGCAGCTGAAATCATAAACAGCTCTGATTTCTATGAACAGCAGTACAGTATCCTGTTTGATACCATGCAGGAATTGTTTAACGAGGGAAAACCGGTGGATCTGGTTACCCTGCAGGATCGCTTGAAGGAGAAGGATGTCCCTCCCCAGGTTAGCAGCCTCGAATTTATCCGGGATCTGGTAACGGCGGTACCTACCTCAGCCAATGTCAAATATTATGCTCAGATTGTAAAAGATAAGGCAGTGCTGCGCCGGCTGATCAAGGTTTCGGAGGAGACTGCCAACGACTGTTATCTGGACAAGGAGAAGCTGGATATCATCCTGGAGAAGACAGAAAAACAGGTCTTTGACATTGTCCAGAACCGGGGAAGCAAAGAATTTACGGAGATCAGGGAAGTGGTTTTACGCTCCATTGACAGCATTGAGGCTGCTTCAAAGAATCAGGGTAGCGTTACCGGTGTAGCTACCGGCTTTTATGATCTGGATTATAAGACGGCGGGCCTCCAGCCTTCTGACCTGATTTTGATTGCCGCCAGACCTTCCATGGGTAAGACTGCTTTTGCATTGAATATAGCAGAATATGTTGCCTTAAAATCCAATGTCACAACAGCGATATTCAGCTTGGAAATGTCTCAGGACCAGCTGGTCAAGCGTATTCTCGCCATGAATTCCAGAGTGGATTCCCAAAATATCCGTACCGGTAACCTGTCCTCGGATGAATGGGCGGGTCTGATGGAGAGTGCGAGAGTGATTGGTAATTCCAATCTTGTCATAGACGATACTTCTGCAATTTCCGTCAGTGAGCTTCGTTCTAAATGCAGAAAACTGAAATTGGAGAAAAATCTCGGTTTGATTATAATCGATTACCTGCAACTGATGTCCGGCAGTAAACGGTCGGAATCCAGGCAGCAGGAGATTTCTGAAATATCCAGATCCTTAAAATCCCTGGCCAGGGAAATCAATGTTCCCGTCATAGCCTTGTCCCAGTTAAGCCGTGCTGTAGAACAGAGGCCGGATAAGAGACCGATGCTTTCGGACTTAAGAGAATCCGGCGCCATTGAGCAGGATGCCGACGTTGTAATGTTCATCTACCGGGATGACTACTACAACCATGATACGGAGGAACCTGGTGTATCCGAAATTATCATAGGCAAGCAGAGAAACGGTCCGGTGGGTACCGTTAAGCTGGCATGGCAGGCTCAGTACACCAAATTTGCGAACCTAGAGAGATAACATAAAATGAAACTAAATAAAGCCAGGATTACTTATTTCGGACTTCCGCGAAGTGTATATATCATATTCATTGCACGTGTCGTGAATTCCATGGGGAACTTTGTATTTCCCTTTATGACATTGCTGCTTACTCAGAAGGGCGGTATGCCGGAGCAGCGGGTCGGGCTGTTTCTGCTAATGGGTTCCCTTCTTCAGATACCGGGGTCCTTAATCGGGGGTAAGCTGACGGATATCATGGGCAGGAAGAAGATCATGATCCTTTTCATGGGACTTGCCGCCTCCTGTTACATCCCCAGCGCTTTTCTCCTTGACAGCCAGGCCACATTTCACTATGTACCGTACTTTTTGATCCTATCCTCCTTCTTTGGCAGCATTGCACATCCGGCCAGCGGAGCGATGACGAACGATCTGACGGTACCGGAAAACCGGCAGGAAGCCTTTTCCCTGCTGTATATGGGAATGAATATAGGAACTGCAATCGGGTCCATTGTGGCGGGCTTTCTGTTCAATAAATTTATGAAACTTCTGTTCCTGGGCGATGCGGTGACAACCCTTATTTCTATCCTTCTTCTAATGAAATATGTGAAGGAGACGAAGCCCTCAGGGGAAGAGCTCGACCGGATGATGGAAGAGCGGACAGACGAAAAGGCTGAAACCGGGGGACTGCTGCTGGCATTGATCCGCAGACCGGCGCTTCTGATTTTTGCCGTACTGGATACGATTTATTCCTTTATCTATGCGCAGACGAATTTCAGTCTTCCCCTGAAGGCAAAAGCGATCTTTGGCGTGGAGCTGGGAGCAAGATACTATGGAACCTTCAACATGGTAAACTGCCTGGAGGTCATCCTTTTTACGACCTTCATAACCCTGGTTACGAGGAAAATAAGAGCGATCTATAATGTATCCATAGCCGGAATCTTTTTTGCTGTCGGATTCGGAATGCTGTTTTTTGTGAACAGCTTTTGGCTGTTTGTTCTTTCGACCATTATCTGGACCGTCGGAGAGATTATCAATGCAACCAATATCGGGGTATATATTGCTAACCATACACCGATTTCCCACAGGGGCCGGTTCAGCGCCCTGATTAATGTTATCTCCGGAACAGGGGGTTCCATCTCTCCCTATGTGACCGGTAAGTTTATTGAAGCCTATGGTGTAAACAATGTGTGGCCATTTATTTTCCTGCTGGCTGTAACAGCCGCCTTCTTCATGTTTCTTTTGGGAACCCATGAAAAAAGGAAGCATAAGAAAATATCTGAGGCTGCGGGATGAGTATTTGTCTTTGTGAATGTTGAAAAGGGGAAACTTCTTTGAGGTTTCCCCTTTTTATGTCGACAAGTTAAATGTAAATATGTGGAATTTGTATTGCAATTGAAGTTTGCTATGTTATAATGTAAAAAGTGGAAAATAATTACACTAATAGGGGAGGACAATCAATGGATGAAGTAAGATATATGATTTCAGAAGCCTCGAAAAGAGTGGAGGTTGAAGACCACGTTCTAAGATATTGGGAAGAACAGCTTGAACTTCCGATCGCAAGAAATGAGATGGGACACAGGTATTATAAAGAAACGGATATCAATTTGCTTAAGACGATAAAACATCTGAAGGACCAGGGCTTTCAGCTGAAGGCGGTCAAAATGCTGCTGCCTAATCTGCATAAGTTGGAAGCGCTGGATAATCAGACTATGATAAGACTAAAAGACGAACTGAACGGAAGGGTATATGAAATGTGGGGCGAGGAGAAGAAACCGATGAACAAGAATGGGACAAGCATGGAAGAGACAGGTACAGAAAAGACCGGTATGGAGGATACAAACACAGAAGCGACGGGTACGGATGGGACAAGCCTGAATGAGACAGGTGCGACCGGGACAAGCCTGATGGCGAATGAGAAGGAGAATCCGATTGAGGAACAGCCCGGCGATAAGATGGGCCAGTTCAAAGCAATTATGAATCACATCATAATGTCCGCTTTGAAAGAAAATAATGCGGCCTTATCCGAAGAAATCAGCGGAAATGTATCCGGCAGTGTAATCAAGGAAATGAATTTCCTGATGAGGCTGCAGGAAGAGAAGGAAGAGGAACGGTTTAAGAAATTTGACGCAACCTTAAGGGATTATCAGAGGAGCAGAACGATGGCAGCGGCTACTCTTGACGGGAAGAAAAGGAACAAATCCAAATTCCGTAAGAAGAACAGGGTTTTTATATAGATAAGCATAAAAAAGAAGCTTTTGCAGCACTCAAATCATGTAAAAGCTTCTTTTTATGTACTCCTGATTTTACTTACGCTGAGATTGAGCTGGTCGGGCAGGTATCTGCACAAGCACCGCAGTCGATGCAGGTGTCGGGATCTATTTCATAATGACTGGAACCCTCAGATATAGAATCCGTAGGGCATTCGCCTGCACATGCGCCACAGCTGATGCACTCTTCATTAATCGTATATGCCATAGTTATTACCTCCTTTTTAACAATCCATTTTATTTTAATATAAGAAGAATAATAATGCAAGTAAAATCTGTAATACCAGCTATCGGTTTCAGAACATTGTATCAGAATACCGGCATAGAGCGGGTGGTATATAGTACTCACGGCCGTTCAGACAGGCTTATACAGCTGAGGTTCTTGTAAGCCGCCGGTTTTATAATCGTAGTTGACTCCATTGTACTGATAATCTTCCGGAATCCTTACAAAGCATCCGATGGACGAGTCATGGCTGCGAACTGTAATACCCGAGACATTCTTATTGTCAACATTGCCTTCGGCGACAATAACCCGGTCCCGGCAGACAGCCAGAAGAATTCCGATGTGATCATGCCAGGGCGAATTCTTCTCTTTGTTCTCCGGAGGAATGATATTATTATAGATAAGGATATCCCCCCGCTCAGGGAGAAAGCCCTCTTCCTCATAGCCGCAGAAGCCGTTATGCTCTCCCCATTCATACCAGGCCTTGACGCCGGCAAGTCTTACGGTGGCGGGAAGAGGTCTTAAAGGCAGATCAATTCCTGCCATCCGGCAGCAATGGTATACGAAAGCCCCGCACCAACGGTATTGCAACTCGTCAAAGGCCGAAGCCTCGGGATAGTATTTTATTATTTCCATAAAATCATTATCTGACGATATACCCTGGACTTGCTTGCCTGCCAAGGCTTCCGCAATATCTGCCAAAGCGGCTCTTCTGCCGGTGAACTGCTCCTGCTCCTCTTTGGACGGAAGAAATTCGACCGGCTTATGATCCATGCGAAGTTCCTTAAAAAGACCCTGAAGTCTTAATTTCCGGAGGCTGCTGACCCCGGCGAGGGGGTCATTTAAGTAAGGCTGCAGGATGTCCGCATCCTTTAGGACCTCATCGTAGGCTCCATGAATATACAGGATATCATCATGATGGAATATAGCGGATAATATCAGAAGCTTCTCGTCTTCGGTAAAACCGGTGCTTCTTTTCAGCGTGACCCGGATCATTTCGGCTCCGCTTTGGGAATGACAGGTATAGGAACCCAGCTTATATGCATATAGATCATGAAGAAGTCCGCTGATATAGGCAAGCTCCATATTAAGCCCCCGTCTTCCTGCCAGCAGGGCGCAGCATTGTGCAACACCGTAGGAATGGAGAAAGGCTCTGTATCTGGCTTCTTCCAGAGGGATTTCTTCGAGCGTACGGTCGGCATATTGTTTTATCGGAAGCAGTCGATTCATAGGGCATATCCTTTCTGCCGGCAGACACACGGCCTGTCGGTTATCCTATATGCTAACGGGGTTCATGCAGAATTTCTCGTGGTTTTAAGTTCCATATCTATGATATTACAACTATCTACGGATGGCAAGATATACGGAGAAAACGCTTGGTAAAATAATTCGGGTGGTGTCTATAAAGTTTCATAAAGTTATACCCTTGACGTAAGCCGACAGGTAGAATATAATATTGCCTAGGATATAAAGCTGAGAACGAATATCAATTCGTACAAAAGCTATCTGTAGATATACGTTTAAGGAGGTTTTAATTATGGCTACTATAACCAAGGACATGACAATTGCCCAGGCAATTGCTACGGATCAGAATATTATTCCGGTATTGCTCGACATAGGAATGCACTGTCTCGGATGCCCCTCTGCACAAGGCGAGACCCTTGAGGAGGCTGCTATGGTTCACGGTTTAGATCCGGAGGATCTGATGGACAGGATTTATGAACAAATAGGGGAATAAGAGCTTCAAAACAGGAGCATTAAAAAAGATGAGGTAAAACCTCATCTTTTTTCTGTTGAAAAATCAATTTGATTAACCTGGTCATAAAAGCTTACATTACCGAAAGAATCTGGAGTGCCTGGTTCCTTACGATAATCTCATAATGCTCCTCGTAATAAGAAGAACTTGCATAGGTAGACCGTTCCGGCTTACCGTACTCCGAGATGATGTTGCAGATTTTATTGAATTCCTCCGGAGTATGGTGGGAGATACTGATCACTAAATAGTAGGTGGAAGTTACCGGGTTTTTAAACAAGGTATTCGTACCGTTATAATAGCCCAGCAATATATTAGCCAGCTCAGTTACTTCTTTTAAGGAGCGGAAGGTATATACCTTAACAAGGTTCGGAGAAACCTGCAGACAGGATTTCTCTTCGGCCTCCGTATCAGAATTATCCAGCAGATCCTTGCTGTTTTCCTCCTCTGAATCATCGGAAATATAATCTATCTGGTCAAAGCTGTTGATGATCTCGTCAGCATAAGAATCTTCCTCTGCTTCTGATTTTTCGGAATCACGGGGACCTAAGGAAGAGAATTTGGAGAACCTGGTATCCAGTTCATCCGGATCCTCAACCTTTGTTATCACAAGAATCAGACACTCCGTTGAAACGGGAATTGCTTCAATCATCAAAGGGATATCATCTACTTCAAAACCGAACTCATAAAAAGCCTGTTGGATCATGTCACGAAAGAGTGCCTTTGCTTTTTCCGTACCGTATGCCAGTTCACTAATCCGTAACTCTCGGTCGACTAAATCGCTTTTATTCAAGGTACATCTAATCTGGTTGTCACTGATTTTTTCAATCTTCATATTGTACACCCCTTTCTGTACAAAGCAGGAAATGATTATCTTACAATAATCTACGATTGGTGTAAAAAAAGTATAATTTAAAAAGAAACATAAGTCAATACATCTAGTTGTGAATTTTGTATTAATAAACGCTCTATATCTACAGATTTAAGCAGTATTTGACATTGGCATTTTGTACATAATTCTACAAAAAGTTTGTTAAATCATTCGGTCAAAAATTGGTTGCTCATCCTCCGTTATCTGTCTATAATAGGAATTGGATTACCGATTCACAATGCGGCAGATGCTGATAGGAAAGGAGAGAATGCAACAGGAGATTTGGTTCCAAAAGTATCGTATCATCAGGCTGCTTGGCAGGGGAGGCACCGCCAAAGTATACCTGGCAGAACATATCAGACTTAAATCACATCGGGCAATCAAATGCTTATCAAAAACACACCCTTTCTATGATTCACAGCTTAAGGAAGCACAAATTCTTAAAAATCTGAAACACTCATGTATTCCTATTATCTATGATATTGAAGAAGATGAAGATGGTTCCTATATTGTCGAACAATATCTGGAAGGGGAAACCCTGAAGGATTATGTTGCGGTAAGAGGAAGTCTGAGTTCTGAAACAACGGTCTCCTTCACACTTCAATTATGCGATTTAATCCACGATTTACACCATATCGAGAGGCCTGTTTTATATCTTGATTTGAAACCGGAGAATATTATTGTCACCGGAAAAGCCTTGAAGCTGGTTGATTTCGGCAGTGCCGTCTACCGGGATGAAACCGATGACGGGCAGCAGGAGTACTATGGAACGATAGGCTATGCGGCTCCCGAGCTGTACCGGCACGGCAGGATTGACGAACGCTGCGACGTCTATGGTATCGGGATGCTGCTGCATTACATGGCAACCGGAAAATCCCTTAAAGGAGAAGGGGCACAGGCGGATCGATATGATATCGGTGATAACTGCCCGAAAAGGCTTAAGAAGATTATTAACCGATGTATTAGTTTTAATCCATCCCAGAGATATGCTTCTGTGAAACAACTTAGCAGACAATTGTCAGCTGGCAGAAAAAAGCCGCAGGTTCTTTGTGAATCGGGTCCGACAATCAGAATTGCAGTTGCAGGGGCACAGCCCAGGATTGGAGTAACACATTTAGCTTTCCGCCTATGCAGATTTTTCATGCATAAACAGGTCTCCTGCATTTACCAGGAACGGAATCAGGGCAGGTGCGTACGGGCCATAATAAGCAGGTGTCAAGCGCCAAAACTCAGTGGAAATACTATTAAGCTTGGAGGAATTGCCATGCTGGATTCAGAACAGGCGGAGGAAGAGGACATCGCAGGCTATCGTATCGCAGTCGAGGATTTTGGATGCCTGTCAAAGGATAATCTGTCTGCTTTTTATGGGGCAGAAGTACCGCTGCTGGTCATGGGAGCAAAAGACTGGGAGCTGGAGAATGCCGAACAGGTATTGGAAATGGTTGCAGAATATAAGGATATCGTTTACTTATTCAGCTACCTTAATGGCAGACAGTTTAGGCAGGTCATAAAGCATATGGATTGCAGAAGCTGTTTTCGGATTCCATATGAACCGGAGCCCTTCACAACTCCTGTGAAAGGAGCCGAGCTGGAATTCTTTGAGGACTTACTGAACCTTATAGCAGAAAGGATAATGACATGAGAAAGAAGCCGATGCTGTGCCGTAAGCTTCAGGATAGGAACCGCCATAAAATCGTAATCGGTCTGATGGGAGCCCATTCCGGCGCAGGTGTTACCTGCACCGGTCTGATGCTGGCTTTCTATATGGGAGAAGAGCAGGGGATACGTACGGCTTTTCTTGAATGCAGCGGACATGATGATATCAATCTGCTGCAGCAGGCATACGAATGGAAACGGGAGGATCTGAATTCCTTTACCTACGGTCATATAACCTGCTTTAAGAAGGTTACGTCAGATCAGGTGGCGGATATCCTGGGAGAAGGCTATGGATGCGTTATCTTTGATTTCGGAGCGGACTTCGCAGAAAACAGAGCGGAGTTTCTTCGCTGTGACAGAAAGCTGGTACTTGGCGGATGGGCGGAATGGAACTGTCAAAAGCTTGGCCGATTTATCCGGTCGGTACAATCGATTAAGGGAAACGAAACCTGGGACTATCTTGTCCCCTGTGCCGGACCGAAGATCATACGAGGCCTGCATCGTGAATTTAGCAGGAAATTTTACTCGGTACCTTTGGAACGGGATCTGACAAGACCCTCCAGGACGGCCGGCAGATTATTTCGGATGTTACTGGACTGAGCATAGAGACGGTTTGTCCCGGAAGGATAAGTATAACATATCACAAATGCCTTCTTATCCGAAAAAGATAATATACAGCACCTCGGATGAACCGGCTGTAAAATGACAGAAAAGTATACCGGAAAAAGATAGCGGCAGGATGGACAGATGGAAGAAAACCACTGTACCGGCATGCCGCTACAATAACCTAAGAAGGACCTCCGGCGCCGATCAGAAGTGTAACTGCACTTAAAAAGCCCTCTATACTTTTATGCAGGTATCAGAATGTAACTGCTTCGAGAGACAGACGGGGTCCTTCTATATATAGCACGAGTCGAATTGCTGACCTTAGTGCAGCTGAAATATAAAATATCGTATCATAGGACCCCGGATCAAAATGCCCGAAAGCAGTCTGCCTCCATACTGCCCCGGGCATAATGAGCCGGGGTTAAGTATTATTAAGTCGAAATTTAGTAATGACGATACAACGAATTAATGCTATAATGTGATATAGATTGTGGGAGATGGGACAAGGGACTGCTGCACGATCAGGATGAAGCGATACCTGCGGCGGGTGGCCCCGACATAAAGAGAGTATGCAGATGGAGGAACATATGGATAAAAGGATGAAAATTGCTGTCATAGGGTTGTCAGCGGTGCTGATCATAGTATTCATTGCAGTAGGTCTATCAATTAAGGAGAAACTGACACCCAGTGAGGAGGTAATGCTATTGACAGATTATTACCAGGTGAAGGATACGGAGATTATGATAATCCTTCAGGATAGAATTTATGAGACAAACGGTCTTATGGATAAGAACACGGTATATGTTGATTACCGAACGGTAGCAGAGAAGTTTAACCACAGGTTTTATTGGGATGGCAGGGAAAATATACTTACCCTTACCACTCCGACCGAAATTCTGCGGGCAGAAGCAGGAAGCAAGGAATATTCAGAAACCAAAACCTTAAATTCCACCAATAAGAAGGAAGAATATGAGATAGTTAAGGTATTCGGGGATCAGGTATATATTGCCCTGGATTTTGTCGGCCGGTATTCTAACCTGACCTATGAGATCTTTGATGATCCGAACAGGGTTATCATCAATTATGAGTGGAAGGAGTATCTGGCTACGGAGGTTACTAAGGCGACTCAATTAAGAGTGGAACCGGGGATTAAGAGTCCAATTCTTGCAGAGCTTCCGGTAGGTGCTCCATTAAGGTATGTCGATATGGAGGAAGCACCCAGGAAGGGCTTTGCCAAGGTAATGACCGGGGATGGAATAATTGGTTATGTGAAGGAGAAATATGTTAAAAAATCCTTCTATAAGACGATGGAGAGCAGCTTTAAGGCTCCGGAATATACCGCACAGACCAGACAGGGGAAAATTAACCTGGTGTTCCACCAGGTGACCAATACGGAGGCGGCGGCGAATCTTGAGCCGCTGATTAAAGCGACGAAGGGGGTTACGGTAGTATCCCCGACCTGGTTCAATGTATTGGATACCACCGGTGCCATCAGTAATATTGCTACAAAGGAATATGTGGATAAAGCTGCGGAGCTGGGACTTGAGGTGTGGGGTCTGGTAGCCGATGTAAATATCAAGGTGGACATGGGAGAATTGCTGTCGAAAACCTCAGCCAGGGATACCCTTTCAAACTCCTTGATCCAGGCGGCTCTTGAATATAAACTGAATGGCATTAATATTGATCTTGAGACGATTTCTTCCGGTGCAGGGATACATTTTGTACAGTTTCTGCGGGAGATGTCAGTAAAATGCAGAAACAATGGTCTGGTCCTTTCGGTTGATAATTATGTTCCGGCTCCCTATAATGAGCATTATGACCTGGAGGAACAGGCTGAGATTCTGGATTATGTAATTATTATGGCATACAATGAGTTTACAGGCTCCGAAGAAGCCGGACCGGTAGCTTCGATTGGTTTTGTAGAGGATGCAATCAATAATACGCTTAAGGCGGTACCGAAGGAGAAGACGATTATTGCCATTCCCTTCTATTCAAAGCTGTGGAAGGAAACTGCGGACGGTAATCTGACGTCGGAAAATCTGGCCATGACAAGAGCTGCCAATGTATTTACAGATAATAATCTGGAACCGGAATGGGATGAGGTCTATGGCTATAATTATGGTGAATACCAGGTGGATGGAGCGACCTACCGGATCTGGCAGGAGGAAGTAAAATCCATTGAAGAGAAGATGAAGGCAATCTATAATGCTGAAACAGCAGGAGTAGCGGCATGGAAGCTTGGACTTGAGAGAGAAGAAATATGGGATGTAATTATAAAATACCTGGATGTGGTAAAATAGCAGAAGCCTGTGATCTTGGAGGCCCACAGATTATCCGGGGTCTCCATCGGTATTATAGGAATGATACGAGGTAAGATAAAGGAATAGTATTACGATAGAATAGGACAGTTTTGATTATCATAAGATGTAGGGATCCGGATTTATAGGAAGTATAACTATGAAGAAAAAGTATTTTTACATCTTGTTTTTATTCCTGATATTTCTCGCCAGAATACTGACCACCGAGGAATCCGTCAAAGTCATGAAGAATATATTCAATAACAGCGAAAAGCCGGCAGCGGTTACTATCGTAATTGATCCGGGACACGGGGGCAGAGATCCCGGTAAGGTTGGAGTAAATGATGCGCTGGAAAAGGATATTAACCTTAAAATATCCCTGAAGCTGAAAAATTTACTGGAACAAAATGACATCAATGTAATCATGACAAGAGAGGAAGATGTCGGCCTGTATTCCGAAGAAGATTCGAATAAGAAGAGAGCAGATCTTAACAATCGGATTCAGCTGATTAACGAAAGCGATGCGTTATTTGCCGTCAGCATTCACCAGAACAGCTTCACGCAGGAGTATGTCAAGGGAGCTCAGGTGTTTTACCATGCGGCTTCATCCGAGGGACGGGAGCTGGCCCTGATTCTTCAGGAGGAGATTAAAAAAACCATGGATGACGGTAACCGCAGGAAGGCCAAGTCCAATGAAAGCTATTATATGCTGAAGAAAACGGTGTGCCCCCTGGTAATCATAGAATGCGGGTATCTCTCCAATCTACAGGAAGCTGAGCTTCTTGTCACGGAGGAATACCAGGAGAAAATGGCCTGGGCTATCAGCCTCGGGATCCTGGAATATCTGAATAAGTCCAATTGAACAATCAATCTTTTGCCAGGTGTGGATTTTGGTTGAAGGAAGTGCTATAATGCACGGTAGACAAAGCATTAGAAAGCAGGTGGGTTATGACACCTGAGTGGTAGGAGTTACCGGAATATGGATACGATAATACGAAAAATAGATGAGGACGCAATTAACACAGAAGAGCTTCAGCAGGCAGCAGAAATACTCCGGTCAGGAGGTCTGGTGGCATTCCCCACCGAGACGGTGTATGGACTGGGTGCCGATGCATTAAACCCGGAGGCCTCCGGAAAGATTTATGAGGCCAAAGGAAGACCCTCGGATAATCCGCTGATTGTGCATATTGCTGATGTAAAGGATCTGGAGGTACTTGCCCATGAGATTCCGGAGGAGGCGTATCGGCTTGCACAGGTGTTCTGGCCGGGGCCTCTTACCATGATTTTAAAGAAAAAGGCCTGCGTGCCTTACGGAACGACCGGTGGGCTGGATACGGTAGCAATTCGCATGCCGGCCCATAAGCTGGCAAGGAGGCTGATTGATCAGTCCGGTGTCTATGTGGCGGCACCCAGTGCGAATCTGTCAGGAAAGCCCAGCCCTACAACCGCAGAGCATGTAATCAGGGATCTTGACGGTAAAATTGACATGATCATCGACGGCGGTCAGGCGGCCTTAGGGCTGGAATCGACTATTATAGACCTGTCGGGGGCAGTGCCCCTGGTATTAAGACCCGGCTGCATCACCAAAACAATGATAGAGAATATTCTCGGTCCCATCGGCTATGACCCGGCCCTTCTGCTTCATAGGCCGGAGGAGAATCTGATTCCTAAAGCACCCGGAATGAAATACCGGCACTATGCGCCGGAGGGATGCCTGACAATTTATGAGGGCAGTCTTACAGAGGTAATCAGGGCCATCAATGCAAAAGCGAAGGAACTGGTGGAGGCGGGTAAACGGGTGGGTGTTATCGCAACCAGCGAGACAGAGAAGGATTATCGGTATGGCTGTGTCAGAGCGATTGGTTCGAGGAAGAATGAGGAATCCATTGCGGCAGGGCTTTACGCAACCTTAAGGGAGTTCGACGAAGCACAAACGGAATATATCTTTACGGAGAGCTTTGAAGATGACAATCTGGGACAGGCTATTATGAACCGGCTCTTAAAAGCAGCCGGATATCGTGTAGTACGGGTGCCATAAGTGATTATCAGCGTATGATATATAAGGCGGGGTTACAAGGTATCTGGAATATGGAGGATTTGTATGGAAAATTATCAAAAGCTTATATTTGTATGTACCGGCAATACCTGCCGAAGTCCGATGGCGGAAGCCATCTATAAGAATCTGGAGAGGGTTAGTACAAGAAAGGTCATGTCCCGGGGATTGGTAGTGTTATTTGGGGAGCCGATTAACCCGAAGGCGGAAATTGTACTGGGGAAGCACGAGCTTGAGCCGGTGAACCATATTTCCAAGGGATTAAAGGCTTCGGATATTGAGGAAAACACCCTGATTCTGACGATGACGGCAAACCAGAAGAGGAAGGTATCAGAGGAATATCCGGAAGCCGAGGTATATACCATCAAGGAATTTGCCGGTGAAATCGGAGATGTGGTGGATCCCTACGGCGGCAGCCTGATTGATTATGAGGAATGTTATATTGAGCTGGCCCGCCTGGTTAAAAAAGCCGTATATAAACTGAATGAAAAAAACGACAGGAGGATGCACAATGATAGCGATAGGCAATGACCATACCGGTTATGAACTAAAGAAGATAATCATCGATTATTTGGAGGAGAGAGGAATTGAATATAAGGATTTTGGATGCGGAGAAATGAGCTCAAGTGATTATCCGGAATATGCCAAGGCAGTTGGCCGGGCCATCCAGAAGAAGGAATGCGATAAGGGAATATTAATCTGCGGAACGGGGATTGGGATATCTATCGCCGCGAATAAGATGAGAGGAATTCGCTGCGCACTTTGCCATGACTGCTTCAGCGCAGAGGCAACCAGATTGCATAATGATGCGAATGTCCTTGCCATGGGTGCCCGGGTCATCGGATCCGGTCTGGCGGTGAAGATTGTGGAGACCTTCCTGAATACGGAGTTCTCCGGTAATGAAAGACATAGCAGACGAATAGGGATGCTGGAAGAAGACTAAAGAAGTTCTGCTTTTTCCACCGGTTCCTTCAGAAGATGAAAATCACCCCGATAAATTATTTTTAACAGGACATCCAAGGTACGAAGAGCCTTTGCTACCTCTTCACCGGTAATCAGATGAAGCTCATAAGCCTGAGCGAGCTCATCAAGATCCAGGATTCTTACGGAACCGTCCTCCCGAAGGATTACATCAACCAGAAGATCCTCAAAGATAATGGAACCTGGCTCAGGTCCGGCCTTTCTCTGGATGATGTCACAGTACCAGTAAACAAGGGCATGCTTCTCATTATAAACCTTGCTTACCTTAAAGCCCTGATCCAGGTAATAGGCGGAAATGCCTCCCGCAATATCATTTCTGGGATGGAGTGCGTCCCATCTGGTGATAATAAGGTTATCCTCCTGCTTTATAATAATATCCTTCCTGAGAGGAACCAGTTCATCAGGAATAAAACGTCTTCGATAAAGGGAAAGCTGATTCACGAAATAACCTCCTTTCAGATTGCATGGGGC
>JAFAFU010000029.1 GCA_023423335.1 Bacillota bacterium
TGGGGGCTGATCAGTGTCTTATCTCAGCTTGGATTTATTCTGGCATACGCCTCCGCCGGGTTTATGGCTGACCACATCTTCAATCCGATGCTTTTGGAGGGGGGGATTTTATATGGAACAGTCGGAAAATTGATTGGGACCGGTCCCGGACGGGGAATTGGTTTCATGCTCATATTGTCAGGGATATTTGTAATTGCCCTGGGGCTGATAATCAGGAAAATGAATACGATAAAGGCTATGGAGCCTATAGCTGAACATAAAACAAACATACCGGAAGTGACTGACTGAACAAAAGGGAGCTTGTCAGAAAGAATATAGGAAGAGTAAAAGTATAGGAAGAGTGAGGGGATAGATATGTTAGGATCGATGATTAAGAAGGATTTTACCAGGAATAAGGCAATTAATATTACGCAATGGCTGTTTATCTTCCTGTCGGCTTTCCTGATGGCAGCAGGAAGCATCATAATAATTAAGTCGTTTGGTTCCATAGATGGACTTTTTCAGATTGCCAAACCGCCTCATTTTATGCAGATGCATACCGGTGACATTAATCAGGAGGAGATTGATGCCTTTAGCAGGAGCCTGGACTATGTTGCCGGCCAACAGACCTCGGAGATGGTGAATATTGATGGAGCAAGCATCCTGCTGTTGACGGAGAGGGAGGGCCGGCATCATGAGGCCACCCTGTCAGACAGTATGATGGATAACGGATTTGTCGTACAGAATGAGCAATATGATTACTTGCTTAATCTAAAGAATGAGATTCTTAGGGTGACTGCCGGAGAGATTGCTGTTCCGATCAAGTATATGAAGAGTAATGATTTAAAGATCGGCGACTTGCTCATCCTGTCCGAGGGTTCCTTCCATAAGGAGTTTGTAATTACAGATTTTATCCGGGATGCCCAAATGGCTTCGTCCCTGGCATCCTCTACAAGATTTCTGGTCAGTGAGGAAGACTTTAGGGAGATCAGGGAGAACATCGGCAGATCGGAATACCTGATTGAATTTATGTTTACCGATATAAAGAAGACGAAGGACTTTCAGAAGCTTTATGATGAATCGGGGTTACCATCCAACGGACCTGCGGTTACCTATACTCTCTTTCGTATGCTGAATGCTTTAGGGGAAGGAATTAAGGCAGTTATTATTATACTGGTAAGCCTGCTTCTGATATTCATCTCAGCGATCAACCTGCGTTTTACCATTCTTGCGACAATGGAGGATGAGATTAAGGAAATCGGTACGATGAAGGCCATCGGTATTTCGCCTGGGGACATTCGGAAGCTCTATCGATTAAAGTATGTAATCCTGTCCGCCGGCGGCTGCCTCCTGGGATATCTTGCTGCTATCTTGTGCAGCGGATTATTTACTGCCGACATGGTTCTCAACTATGGACATCAGGCCTTAACGGCACCGGATTTCATAATATCAATGGCGGCAGTTGCTGTAGTGCATATGATTGTCATGTATTTCTGCAATAAAGTACTGAAAAAAATAAGATCTATTACGGTAGTTCAGGCGTTAATCGAAGGCTCTATGAATAGTAAAAAGCACAGACGGAAAGGAAAATCAAAGGAAAAGCTCCTGCCTGTGGCAGCAAGCCAACATTTGCCCATCAATTTGTTTCTTAGTATCAGAGAGCTGGTCATCCGGGCTAAGGCATGGCTCCTGCTGCTGTTTGTCTTCGCCCTTGCTGCCTGTATTATGATTATTCCGGCCAATCTATACGGTACCTTTCGCTCTACAAAATTTGCATCCTATATGGGTACGGCAATCAGGGATATCAGGATGGATCTGCACTCAATCGATAGTTTGGAGCGAAAGCATGAGGAGATAATGAACCGGCTGCAATCGGATGATGAAATCAGCAGCTTCACAGCCTTTGCAACCTGCCGATATGAGGTCTATGCGGAAGGCGCCTGGGATATTATTCGGGTGGAGTGCGGGGATCACACCGATTTCAATGTATCCTATATCAGTGGCAAAGGACCTGCAAAGACAGGGGAGATAGCATTATCCACATTGAATGCGAAGAAGTTTGCTGTGTCTGTCGGTGATACTTTAAGGATGAGGATTGACGGGGCAGAGGCTCAGTATAAAATCTGCGGTATCTATCAGGATGTTACGAACGGCGGTTATACTGCCAAGATGGATTATGATTATGATAAAGACGATGTTCTTTGGTATACTTATTACTTTGATAATGCCAAAGGGGTGCCGGTGGATCGTAAGGCAGCAGAATATGCCGCCACGCTTTCCTATGCCAAGGTTATTCCGATGGAGGATTATTTAACCCAGACCCTGGGGATGGTAATTGACTCTCTTTCACAGGTGGTTATCGTATCAATTATTATCGCGGTATTCATTACGTTGTTGATCACAGTTTTATTCCTAAAGTTGCATTCGGCGAGAGAATATTCACAGATTGCCAATATGAAAGCTATGGGGTTCTCGGTATTTGACATCCGGAAACAATACCTTATAAAGACTTGCATGGTAGCAGTACTTGGTATCCTGTCCGGGGTTCTGATTTCCAATACCTTAGGTGAGGCGCTGGTCAACGGCGTTTTATCCATCTCCGGGTTAGGGATCAGCAGGATAGAATTTACAGCACAGCCGTTTAAGGCATATGTACTCTACCCTGCGATTGTAATGATAACAGCTTTGTCAGTCACCTGGGTCAGCTCGGCAGCAGTCAAAAAATACAACATTGTCCAATTGATACAGGAGTAAAGAAAATCATATTAATAATAAGGAGAATTATCTATGGAGGCAATCTTAGAAGCAAGAGGGTTATGTAAGAATTTCGGAGCAGCAAAGGAAGAGCAGATCAGCGTATTAAGGGATGTGGATTTAAGGCTGGAGAAGGGAGAATTTGCCGCTATCATGGGTCAGTCCGGTTCCGGTAAATCAACCCTGTTATTTAATATCAGCGGCATGGACCGGATGTCTTCCGGAGAGGTGATCTTTGACGGGGAGGATATCTCCGGCCTGACGGACCTTGAGATGAGTAAGCTGAGGCTTCATAAGATGGGCTTCATATTTCAGCATTCCCATCTTCTGAAGAATATGAGCATCAGGGATAATGTACTGCTGCCGGCTTATAAGGCGGGTATCATGACAAGGGTAGAAGCAATAAGACAAACGGATGAACTGATGAAGAAGCTGGGAATTGATAAGGTGGGCAGCCATGATATCACGAAGGTATCCGGTGGGCAGCTCCAGCGAGCCGCCATCGGCAGGGCTTTGATCAACCGGCCCGGGATTCTGTTTTGCGATGAGCCGACAGGGGCATTGAATTCAGGAGCCAGCCTCGAGGTAATGAATATACTGAATACGATAAATCAGGAAGGTACTACCATCCTGCTGGTTACCCATGATATCAAGGTGGCTTCCAGAGCGGACAGAGTAATTTATCTTGCGGACGGAAGAATAGAAACGGAACTGAACCTTGGCAAATATAAGGAGAGCTTAAATGATTCCAGGAAGAGGGAGGAGCATTTATTGGATTGGTTGAATAAAAGGGGATTTTAAGGGGTGAAATCATGGAGCTTATATATCGTTAATAATTGCTATGGTGAGGTATGCTTATTGTATTCGGCTTACATAAATTGTATATGTAATCAATACAATTTTATGGTTGACTTTGATTAGCGGGTATGTTAAGATTACATTCGCCGCTGAAAAAGGTAACTGCATAAATCGGATTTTAGCCGGAGGCAGAGTAGAATAGGCATCGAAAAGAATTGTAATAAATTGAATAAAAAATTTATACAATTTGATGTTGACACAGTTCGGAAGATATGGTAAGATTAACTTCCGCCGCCAAGCGAGGCAGCCATTTAAGAAGAGAGAAATTAAAAAGCTATTGAAAAAGATGGTTGACATAATGAAGACGATATGATAAAGTAATCCCTTGTCGGCAGCAAAATAAAAGCATCAAAGCTTTATGAACCTTGATAATTGAACAGTAAAACAACCCTGAAAATTCTAAAACATTTAGAGTTCCGTAGAAGCTTTTCCCTATGGACTTTGAAGTAAGATTTTTCATTAAATGTATCACCGACCGTAAGGGAGGGGATGCATTACGAACCGTATCGGTAGCAATACCGGTACACCACAAAAACAGTAAAGATAATGGATTGCTTGGATGATCAGAAATGATCGTCAACAGTAATGGATGGACCTTCATGGTTGATCGGTTACAAAAAGGCTAGAGTTTATCTAACTGGATCAAAAACTTAAACATGAGAGTTTGATCCTGGCTCAGGATGAACGCTGGCGGCGTGCCTAACACATGCAAGTCGAACGGAGTGATATGAAATTTTCGGATGGAATATCACTTAGTGGCGGACGGGTGAGTAACGCGTGGGTAACCTGCCTCATACAGGGGGATAACAGCTGGAAACGGCTGCTAAAACCGCATACCTTAAGGAGATCGCATGATATCCTTAAGAAATATTCATAGGTATGAGATGGGCCCGCGTCTGATTAGCTAGTTGGTAGGGTAACGGCCTACCAAGGCGACGATCAGTAGCCGGCTTGAGAGAGTGACCGGCCACATTGGGACTGAGACACGGCCCAAACTCCT
>JAFAFU010000030.1 GCA_023423335.1 Bacillota bacterium
ATGACACCGATGGCATATCATAATAAATATATTTTAGCCGCATGAAAGAATACCGCCAGTCTATAAACAACTGGCGGTAGAAATAATTTTAATTATTCAATGTCCCACTTGACGGTAGCACACCAAATGATGACCGGGGTTCTGTTTTCGCCAGCGAAAATGAAGCTGCCTGCAGGAGGCTGTGATTTATATGCTGCTCGTGTGGAACTGTATTTGGGGAAAAAGGAAAAGCACCCCGAAGGATGCTTTTCGACACATTATCTTTCACTTATTTCTTCTTTGTCTGTGATTTATCCGCTTTCTTGATGGGTGCTTGGTTCCCGTTTATATCCTTTTCTTTATACGTCAAGTCAAATATAGTTGTGATATTTAATCCCATATGCATCCTCCTTTTTGATAACTGCCAACAGTTATACGCTTATTATTATAAAGTTCATGGCATAATATGTCAATACTATTTTTCCATGGTTGCAAGAGTCCCCTTTAATACAGTACTCCTTGCCTTATCTGCTTGTGTTTGTATCTGTTTTTTAGCCTTTTCATTCCATATATTATATAATTCAACAACGTTTGTGTATAATTTGGGCTTTAACATCTTGTTGTTAATAGCGATGTTATAATATAATATGCGCACCATTTCTAAATATGTACTATGCAACGACTGATATACAACCGACTCATCTGCCACTTTATGAGTAAAATGCATGGCAAAATATTCGAGATTGTTTAAAGTGCTCATAACGATATTATCCATAAAGCTATGGTGTAGTTTAGGTGTATTAACAACAGTTTCTACGATTGTATTATCCCCTGATTTACTTACTCTTCTTTCTGTTAAGCCTTTTGTAAAGTCAAATAATTCGCCTGTTTCCATAACGGATTTTATAAAATCCTGCGAGTGTATTATTCTAGCAATTTCTTCTATCTGTTTCTCAGAATAGTTTTCCTTAAGCTCCACTTCATCAAAATCGTGAAATTTTGATGCTTTAACACCTTTTATTACTTCTAATATCCCCGTGTCTTGATATACTTTAAGTAAAAAAGACATATTGCATAAAATTTTGTCTTTGTAATATCCGGATAGCTCAATTGCTTTTTGCACTCGCTCACTTTTATATTTAGTTATTTCACTTCGTGATGTTGAAACATATTGCCATACAGCTATAAACACCCCTGAAATAACAAAAAGGCTACTAACTATTTGGAATATCTCATTTATACTGATTAAGGCTTCTTCATTAGTAAGCATATCTTTAAAAGATTTTACCTCATAAAACTTAAAGGAGTTATACAACAGTAAGGCTATTAATGCGAAAATGATGACAGTAACAGTTCTTCTTAAGTTCATATAAATAGCAGTCCCCTCTCAACTATTCTTATTATACCATAATTATACATCATATTACATTTTTCTGCAACACTGAAAAGCTTTTTCGAAAAGTCTTTCTATTGTTTTTTGAAATGCATTTTTGCATGGATGCCACGAGAAACATCGGCCGCTACCTTGTGACAGATAGCAGCCGCATAAACTATACTATTTTATCCTTCCCGTAGCCAATGCCTCAATCGTAGCTTTCCCGGCTTTCGTTCCGTCATCCTTCATGTGTTTACCCCAGCCCAGGCGTTCCCAGTAAATCAGTACAGCTATCCTGGTCTTCGGACCGTAGCTGCCGTCCACCGTGAGGGGAATGAAGCTCTCAGTACTGTTCAAGCACTGATTCAGCTTCGTCTGCAGCCACTTAATATCTTCCCTGGAAGATTCCGGCGTGATTGTTTTTGTAGGAATGTAGACCTCCGGCACATACTTAGTCCCGGTATATTCACACACGCCCTTGCAGATCTCCTGTGCACATTCTTTCCAGAAGGCAGAGTTTGCCATCAACTCAGTCGCTTCCCGAAGATTTGTCATGAATGCCAGTTCACAGAGGATTGCCGCCTTGGTTCCCATTGTATTACAATTGCACATGGCTAGGGCTCCCGTTGTGACTCCCCGGTTTTTCTGCTTCGCGCCACCGGCCAGATGTTTTAGGACAGTCTCTGCCAGCTTTTTGGACTGTCCGGCATACTTGTCATGTATATAGACCCCCACGCCTTCAGCCGTATTAAAGGTCACACCGTCGCCGTAAGCATTAAAGTGTATAGATATGCTGTAATCACATTTGCCTTTTAATATGGCGGCCTGGCGATCTGTCAGTGCCGTGTCCGGATCATCGGCGGCATTGGCATCATTCCAGCCGGTCCGCATAGTGGCAAAACCGCACCGCTCCAGCTCCCGGACCAGTAAGGATGCCACGCCGACACTGGCATAATGCTCCCGATATTGCTCTCCTTTTTTGATGTCCACCTTGCCGTCCTTATCAATGTCAATGGCCTGGGGCATGGGCGGGGTACGTTTCCCGGCTGTATTGCTGCCATGGCCTGCATCTATATTAATCTTCATCAATATCACCTCCATCATGATTCATTATATTCCGTACCAGCTCAAACGCTCCTGTGGAGGCCAGGCCGCTTGCCAGGCCGCCCAGCAATATCTCCGGTGTGAATGTCCATCCATTGAGCCAGGTATTCAAAATAACGCCCGCGACTGCCATGATAAGCGGTATGTATTTGTTCGGTATAAAGTCCAGACTGTTCTTGATAACATAGCCCAGACAGAAGCAAATTGCCATCACGATTACTACTATAAATTGATTTAACGTCTCCATACTGTTCCCCTATTCCTCCGGATCACCGGATTAAACAACCGATTCCACGCTTCGCTCTGTCAGAAAATCTCTGATTTTATGCTTCACATCAACTGCATAGGCCAGGGCCTTTTCTGTTTCTCCATTGGGCACTCCCCTCTTCTGTGCGATTGCTACCGCCTCCCCTAAACTAATCGATGCATTAACACCCTGGATAAGCAGGATGTTCATTTTTTCCCTGGCTTTATCCCGATCATTCTGCCGCTTAACAAACCATGCCACGATTGCACCAGTGATCGTTGATGGGATCCCTGCCGCTAATATAATGCTCCATATTTCATTCATACATGGTATACCATCCTTTTCCTACTTATAAAAGGCATCCATTCGGATGCCTTATTGTAACAGTGCTTCTAATTCCCTGTGCTGCTCCGGGGTAATTCTGTTATTCATCAAGAATACATCCATCATACCCAGGATTTCTTCATTGGTCTTTTTACTAAGTGCTATAATTTTTTTCAAGTTTTCATATGTATTCATACCTGTTCGGCTCCTTTCCGTGCCAAGCCAAGTTCAAGCATACTTAATCTGAAGTCCATTTCCAATTCGGCTTCAATTTGACGCTCTTCCAAGGTGTTCGTTTTGTTTACAGCCCGTTTTAACAGATGTTCAACCGTTTCCACAGGCTTGAGCTTTTTTGTATACTTAAGAATAGTTTTGTTCTCATCCATATACCCAATAAGTACATCGTATAACTCTAATTCAAAATCCTCTTCAGAGGCTGCTATGTCTTCGCCTTCATTTTCTGCAACTTTTTCTAAAACAATACATCTGTTTTTTTCTTGCCAGTATCTGTAATAAAACATAGAATTCTCCTTTCAATTTAGTATGGAATTAAAGCACTAGCAGCACTGCTAAAGGTGGTTTGTGCCGAAGATATATGAGTCATTGTAAATGTTTTAGCAGTTGTATTGAATGTTATAGAATCGTACGTATAACTAGACCAATCTTTTTCCGAATACAAACATCTATTCCCTGCTAGGTTAAAGCATAATATAATATCCTGATAGAAATTCGAGCTGGGTGATCTGCTGAATATAGACATATCAGATATCCTGATTGCATATATCCACCTATAATAAGGCTCATATCCCTCTGTGACAGTATAAAATACGTATCCGTCTGGATGGACAGCTAATAAATATCGAGATTCGTATGATATCGTAATTGAACCAGATGAAGTCAGTGTTCTTCCAACATAGTTAATAGCGTATTTCTTACAATATCTTGTATTCTCTACCATATCAAAAATAAGTAAAAATGCGTTATCATAACTTATCTTATAATTATACAGACTAATACCACCAATCGTTGTACCTACTGTATATGTTGTGCCGTTTTTAAACCATGGTACTATTCTGGTATTCCAATTGGACGCAAATCCTGCTATAACAACATTAGCATCAGATGAACATTCTAATTGCCAAACCCCTTGATTTAATGTATTTGAATTATGTGCCGCCGTAGTGTGATCTAGTGCAAAGGTTGAACCATTATACTTATACACGGCAATAAAATAATATAACTCACTGCTGTATTGGAAATTATATAGCGCAAATACTGTCGATCCATCTCCAGACAATACTTGTGCTCTATTAGTCGCAGTTTGCGAACCGCTGTAAGTATAGGCTAAAGTACCCGGTAAAGTGGTATTTAACGAATATACATCCCCCATCCGTCTATAAATATTTCTGCTGCTTGTTAATATAAATTTACCATCCTTGCTTATATTAGTCATCTGACCCGTAGCAGTAAGTTCCTGACCTTTGGTAAGCGTATCACCGTTCTTATTATAAACAGAAAATCCATTGCTACCGCCATGTATCATATAACTGCCTTTTTCAGATAACTGTACCCAAGCGCTTCCGTTCCACATATGTGCAGTCTCAATATCAAGTACTCCGCCAAGCTTTGAATAAACCATTGGTCTGTTTAAAGACATAGTCAGGTTAGCTTTACTTGATACAACCCAGTTACCGCCGGTATTATCTTGCATAGTACAGGATTTTTGGCTTCCATCCGTTAAAGTCATAGTATCATTAACTGATATATTTCTATAGGCTAAATCCCCTGTCACTAACATTAAAGTACCATTTGCTTCACCGGCATTCACCGCCTCTAAGATTTTTATTGCGGTGAAAGAAGTCCCCTGGGATGAATTTACCCAGATATGGCCGTTGGCTGCTGCTGCAGGCTGCGATGTAGATATAGTAATAGGGAAGGTAAATACATTCGTGTCAAGAGTTCCTACAATAGACGTTCCGACCCCGTCCCCCACTGCCACGCCTTTCTTTAGATTGGAGGGCGTTAAATTATTAATAGCACGCCTTATGTAGCTTTCATTGGGTATTACGCCTTTTACCGCACCGCCTAAATAAAGATCAATACCTCCGTCAAACACATTGGCACGATTGGGAAGCCCGTTGTTTATAATCCCATTCCCGTCCTTAGTATAAACTTTCATAGAGCCTTGCAGGCCAAATACATTTATATCTGAGGGAACATTGGAACTTACAAAATCTGCGTCGTAAATTCTGAGTTTAGATGTTTGGTCATAGTAAGCAGCAGCCGGTACAGTGACCTCAATATACCCTGAACTTGAGCCTGTTGATGCTGCTGTTGGAGCAGTAGTTACAGCGCCCGCCTTATTGACCATCTCACCGGTTATTTCACCCGCATCTGTAGTCGCTGTCTTCCCCAGGAGGAGGTCAGATGCAGCGGCATTGCCGGAAGCTCCCTCACCCTGTAATATAAAATTTGTGCCGTCATACCTCAATGTGTAGATTCCGGCAGCCTTAAGATTAGTGGCATTACTGCCATTGGCTTTTTTGATCGGTTTTGCACCCCAACTGTTTATATTCAGCGTGCTTGCGCCGGTAGAATCTGTATTGAATTTGATGCTTAAAGCTATTCCGGCGGACAGGGTCTTAATATCAGGTGCAGTGATTGTATAGGTATTAACTGTCCCGGATGTCACCCCGATGTACGGGATCAACCCCTTATCAATGATATCAAAGTTTCCATTGACAGTATCTATATTGTAGTAATCCGAGCCGGCATCCTTTATCATGCCAAAATTCGTTGTCTGTGTAGCCATTTTAATTTATCTCTCCTTCCTTTAATTCGTCATGGATATAGGTATTTAACTGCTCATGGGTATAGCTGCTTAATTCCACATGTGTCCGGTAAACATACTCAAAGATATACGCTAAGTGTGCCGGTTTAATCTCTTCGATCGTAATCGTCAGGTCTGCCATGTTGGGAGGCAGTCCTTTGGTTCCGACAAATTTAATCTTAAAACTATAATTTGCCGGGTCCTCAATAACCTCAACCTCGCCGTTACTATAGGCTGCCGCCGTATCTTTGATCATCTGTTTTGTGACGGTGCCGGTCCCTCTGATCTTCGCTCGGATTCGTTCCCGGCGAAACTCATCCGACTTGCTGACATCTACCTGTATACCGTATATTTGCTCATAACGGCTCAGAAGACTGGTTGCTGTATTTACAAAGCACTGGTCCATTGCCTCGCTGAAACAGCTGGCTAGATCATTCACCTTGGTGCTTAAGATTTCCTGTAATTCCTCTACGCCTCGGCTCCCCCGGTAATACCTCGGAAGCAAATCCAATAAACCCACTTAACTCACCTCCGTCAGCATAATAGTGCCGGTGATCGGCATCTCATCTGAAGCTATGGAAATATTAGCTGTTCCGGAATTTACGAACAAATCATTATAATCCCCCACTCCTTCAGTCGACAGTAATAAGCTCCCGATCTTTGCATAACTCACGGAATAAGTCTCAAATACAACACCTTTAAGATACGCCGTTAAAGCCGTGGCAAAAGCAGCCTGTACATCGGCGAGAGCTTTGGATCCGTCAAGGACCACATCAGCAGCGATATTAATTGTTAACCCGGAAGGGCTCTCCACTGTTACGGCCGCGCCGATTGGTCGAACGGCCTCAATATGCGCTGCCACAATATCCGGTAATGATGGGTCGATAGCCATGTCTTCATTAATTACCAGCACCTTAACCGTTCCCGGACCATTCCACAATGGGAAAACTTTCGCATTGCCACAGCCGGACACCTCAAGAGCCCATTGCTTATAATGAGTCTCGTTGCCCGATGTCGTCGGCCTGCGCTGGTAACTGCGAAGCCTCGCCATAAGTGCCTCATCTGTCTCCGGATTAGTTCCCCCTGCTGCGGGCGTATTCGTCACTGACATAATGCCGCTTGAGTTCACAAACTGTCTTGTGATTGTGCCGGCTGCAACATTGTAATCCTCGCCGACTTCCGCCGCGGTAGCGGTAATTATCACACTGCCATTTTCGATAGCAGCATTGTTGTTGGTTGTGTACTGTAAGCCGTCGGCTGTCAAAAACACTTTACCCTTTGGAATTACAGTACCATTCACCCCCAGAACAGTGAGGGTTGTGGTTGCTTTTGTTCCACCCTTGCGGGTGATACCATACTCCGCGCAGCGTTTATCTATATATTCCCCTGATGTTTCATCTACAAATGCAATAGAGATCATTGTATCCAGCGACTGGTACGCCTTCCATATTTCATAGGCAACCCCGCTTATCATATCATTGGTAAAGCTGCCTTCCCTGACATCGATATCCGTTGACATGCGGCTTAATATGTCGTTCTTGACCTCTTCAACAGTTAATTCTTCATACATTTATTTTCACCTCCCCGTAAATGGTTTCAATGGTGCAGCTGATGCTTAAAACCTCTCCGTCAAATGATACGACCATATCGGATACGCCAGTAATATAAGGATTAATCAAGAGACATTCCTTTACATAGCGACTGGCCTCAGACTGCTTCAACTCCTCTGTATACGGCTGTCCGATCAGTGACTCTGCCTCACACCCATAATTCCATGTATAAATCTCATGCCGGAATCTGGGCGTTTGAAGAGTCTTCCAGGCCCAAACTAAAACAGCTTCCTTGCCGCTTATTATGACAGGAGAGCCGTTATTAAAAACCGGGGTATTATTTTCATAATCCCATTTTACTTCTTTATATAGCTTCAATCCTGTCTCAGCCTCATAGCTTTGTGGCTGTATAATCGGAAAAACACTCATGTATTCACCACCTTGCAGATAATTATATACCTTTGTTCATCCTCGATCGGCAGGAGCAATAGGCGATCCCCTACTTCAAAACTGACCATCATACCATTTTTTATTAAAGAGCTATTATCCTGTGTGGTACCTGCCACATCCACCATAAGAGGATCATCAGAGGATACAATGCCCAGCCGATAGAAAACAGGTGCCTTATTGTCGTCTCTGATTATTTGCACAATAGATGCAAAGGGATTACCCTCCATTTAATTCACCTCCAGGCTTGTAAACATATCCCGGCCAGATATTATTGCCGGTCTTATTCGGCAGAGAACCCGCCTCCTGCTCATCCATCATATTTTTAAAGCTTACCACCAACTTATTATAATACTGCCCCAGCTTCCAGGTATGTATATCACTGTCTATGTAAAATAACCCGTATAAACCCGTATAGGGCTCGCGGACAACAACCGTGCCGCCTGTTATATTTGCGACATTCCCAAGATTATTGATTACAATCTTTTGGCTTATCCCGTTATCAGACAATATCTTTTTTGCCTTCGCTGTGACATCCTCTCCATCGCCTTGCTTTAAATAACTCTGCATAATCCCATAAAGCTTTATAGCTTCAGCGTCTTTTTGCGTGCCGACCTGTATGTCCTTAGAATCATATATAACAACCTGGTTAATCATTGAGCTTATACTCTCGGAGGAAGAAGCTGACATCAGGTTTTTACCTCCTTCGATTATCAGCGTTTTGTCCGTTACAGTCTTTTCGGTGACATTTAATTTTGAGCCTTTAAAACTGACTATATATTTCTTGTTGGTTTGGTCTGCTGCCAATGTATACACTGTCTGAATGATGCTGTAAAGGCTGACTCCAATGAAATTCCGGCTTATATTAATGCCGGTTGCTGCAATCGATCCGGCAGCTATGCCAAAGTCGGTACATATCATCTTTGTTACTGACTCTGGCGTAACGTCTGTAAATTTATACGCTGCTATGTTGCGTTTTAAATAAATACCTCTGTCATAGCAGACAAGGCTTATAATGTTACTTTCCGTATCCTTATGCCGTTCGAAGATAAACCCATCAAATAGCACCTGACCGGCCACCATCAATATGACTCCATTGCCAAGCCCGCACGTTACGACAGGAATGTTTTTATCTGTATAGGAGGATACAATTTCAAAGCCAAGTGTCCTTATGCATTGCTGATAATCTCCTGACCATGTGATTGACTGTGCTGATTCTGTTATATCAACCGTCTTAGAGGCATTTGTAATAAATAATTTAAGCATATGCTTTCCTCCAATTGATTTGTGTTAATACTTGCTATATACCGGATATTCGATAGACGGATTGGCCGGGGGCGGCTTAGAGTAAACTTTTATCCGGCAATCTGATTGTCTTACCGGCATAAATCAGATTTGGGTTTTTTATATCGTTATATGTCGCCAACCTTTGATACAGGGATGCATTACCATAATACTTACGGCAAATGGCCCCCAGTGTATCACCTGCCTTAATTACATAATCCTGTACTGCTGCCGCGGTTTTTTCGGTGCTGCGGCTATCTTTTCCTATTAATCTGTATTCATGTAGATTTATTGTTGCGTATACGTCTCCGGAACCGTCTCTTTCGCCGTAAGATATGTCTGAAACTATAACCTGTATATTCACTGCGGTACCGGAAACAATAAACCTCAGTATTGTATGATTATCGCTCCATGTCTCAAACTTTTTAATATATCCATACGGATCCAATTGGGTTTTCGGTTGATTAAAGGGATATTTTTTTGCCGGAAACATACAATCCAGTCTTATTACTGCAAGAGTGCTGTATCCCGGCAGTATCACATCCCCGAGTGCATGTATATTAATCGTTTCAACATTAATCCCATGCGATACCTCAAAAGCCGGCGGCGTGACAGGTAAAACGAGCTCCGTATTTGATGCAGTATCTTTTATTATAAACTTTCGCAAATTATCACATCCTTTATATTGCTAACACATAAGCCTGGTTAATAAGCCTTGCTATCTCCTGCGCTACTCCCCTGATATCATCATCCTTGCGGACTACAAATGTATTACCTGTAATATTGATCGGTGTTCCAGATCCATAGTTACGGTTCTCGCTTGCCGTCAGGACCCGTTCCCCTTCGTGCAGTAATGCGGGATAATCATTATATGGTACATAGCTTAACCCATATGCGTTGCGGCGGGCGTACGGCGAGTTTAAATATGCCTGTACTGCTTCTGGAGAGTACGAGTTTTGTGTTCCTGCCGATGCATCTTTCCCTGTGATTGCCGATGCCAATCCTTTGGTAAATTCTTGGCCTTTTACATATCCGGCATTCCAATATGCCTCATTAGATGCTGAATCATTCCTGATATTTTCAGCCAGTTGAACAGCAGACTTCAATGCAAGCTGAGCTCCTTCACTGGCATTATACTCATTTGCTCCTATGGCTTGGGTTTCGGCAAGTGCCTGTCCCATAGCGGCCTCTGCCTCCTGCATACCTTTTTCGTCCCCAGCTTTTGATGCATCATAATAATCTGCCTGGGCAATGGCATATTCTTTAGCGACTCGCTTAAGGGCTTCCCGCTGTTCTGATTCTGCAAAGCTATCCGCAATTGTCCCGGTCATAACCGAATTAAAGGCATCTCTTTCATACTGTTCCGAAAGATTTTCAAGGGATGCTTTCCATTGCGCGATCCGCCTGTAGGCTTTCTGCATTTCTTCGCCGCTCTCGCCGTTAAGCCAGTCGATTTGTTCCTGTAAGCCTTCTTTTCTGGTATTGTTGTATCCTTCTCCCATGGCATTATCTAATTGAAGTCTGGCATCCTCCAGATTACTTACAAGTCCCGAATATGTCTGTACCTGTTTTTCCATGCTCCCTGCAAAATCAGCACCCATGTAATCAGCTATGATCTTTGCTGCCTCTTCACCGGGAATACTTCCGTTGCTTACCATTTCCTGTACTTCTTCTTTTGTTCTGCCGCCTGATGCCGACGTAAGATATGACCATACATCAATGTTGCGTTCCAGCAGCGGATTAAGATATTCCAGAGTAGTTTCCCCGGTAGTCTGCATGCGGCCCAACGCCATTGCAACATATTTCATATCTTCCGTACTCATGCCTAATGCAAATCCGGCCTCTCCTACCTTTGCCAATAGCGGAAGCAACTCGTCTTGTTGATATCCATACGCAAGCATGGCCTTACTTATATTGGCCAAATCATCATAAGCAAAAGGCGTAACTGCTGCAAAATCCGTTAAATCACCAAGAAACTCTCTTGCCTCGCTATCCCCCCCAAGTAATGCCGAGAATGTTATTTTATCTGTTTCCCTTGTTGCTGCCACGTTTGTTCCGCTTGCAAGTGATTTATTTTGAGCCTCCAGTACACTATTATGAAGATTTTCATAATAGGATTTAAATGCCTTGTCCTCGTTTTCAAAGATGACATTTTGCCCCTGCATATACCCTAATGCCGCACCGCCCAGCGCCCCGACTACCGTTCCTATCCCCGGAGCAATCGATGTCCCTATGATGGCTCCCTGGGTTGCGGATGACAGCATATTGCTGGTCAGTATCCCCGCCTCCGAACCAAAGGCGCTGCCAACTCTGGTTGTGGCAACATTACCGAGCACGCTTCCGACCATCTGGAAGGCACCGGAGGCAGCCAGGGTTTTTATGATCCCGTTCATGGACGAGGCAGTTGCCTTACCGGCACGGTTTTCCGCCTTACTAACGGCATCTGTCAGATCCCTTATTTCGTTTTCGGCCTGCTTTGCATTGTCAGCCACAAGAGAAAGGTTACGGCGTGCATTTTCGTAATTTGCGTTTGCCATCTCAAGCTTCAGTTTATCTGCTGCCTTCCCTGTCCTGGCAAATTGCTTTTCTGCTTCTTTGAGTGCACTTTCTGCCTTATTGGTATCAACCTTAATTAAAATCTTAGTCTTGTTAAGTTCGTTCAGCTTTGACTGCAACCCGGTTAAGTCTTTATCAAAATGCTGATTAGCATTGCGCATTGTGGTTATTGCCTGCGAAAAATTATCTTTTGCACTTATAGCAATGCTTATATCTCTTGCCATATTATACCTCCTCTCCATTGACAGATGATGCTTTATATTACCTGCTATGTCTTACATCCATATCTTTTTCAAAAATGGCTCTTACTACAACCTTTTCCCCTTCCGGTAAATTATAGTAAGAGCCTGGTAATACATGATGCTCCACAAGCAGGTAATACAACAGCTGATATTCCGCATCAGTGTCTATTTTTTTTTAATCTCCTCCAGCGTAAGCATTCGGTACCCGCTTAACTTCTCCACTTCCCTCGAGAGGTCTTCGATCTCACCGGGCAACAGCATTTTTTTTACAAGCTCTGCCGGAGTTACTGAGTTATATTTTGCAAGCAGCTCAGAATCCTTCAGGTTCGGTTCCATCACTCCCGCAAGAACGATATGCACATTCAAATCTTCCTTTTGATCCTTTGTTAATTCCGCGGCCCGGTTATACGGTAATGCCCTTAGCCTGAAAACAACCGGTTCTCCGCAAATAGTAGAGAGCCTTTTTAATTTAACTTCCTTTTCCGGTAGATCCGCTATGTCTGCCCTTAACAGCAAGTCCAAAGCTCCCATAGCTTACACCTCCACCTTGTCAAGGAATTCGTAGTCGGTAAACGTGAACGGCGCCTCAACGCTACCCTTCTTCGCAACTTCCCAATCCGCCAGAGTAATGTCGTCAAACGATACGTTACGCAGTACTACACGCTCGGCTCCGTGTGCATCCGGATCGGCCAGTTTTGATATGACGGTAAATCTCGGATCTACTCCTGCCCTAATCTTATCCCCGACAGCAAGTGCCATCCTGCTATTTACTTTATGAAGTTTCAGTGATCCGGTATATGAGATGGCGGTTACCTTTTTATCAACTGCCATCTGACCGCAGAGATTTACATCTTCTTTTGTCATAGACATTTTAGCTTGCATGCCGAAACACTCTGATACATAATCTCCATCAAGCCATACTTCCCCCCACGTGCCGCTCATAATTCTATTTCCTAACATGTTATCCCTCCTTAAATTGTAATATTGAGATTGATATCCTCAATTGCATCAAGAATTGTTATCTTTGCTTTAAGGAATACCTGATCGCCGGTTGCGGCTGTCTTTATCTCCTGTTCTGTCATGCTTGAAGTATCCTTGCCGGCATCCAGTAAATAAGCCTCCTGAGCATCGATATCAATTTCTACCGAGCTTGTCCCGTGTTCAAGGATACCGTCCTTCTCAAGACCTGTAAAATATCCTTTAATTGCAGATATAAGGAGGCATTTATTATCGTAGCTGTTCGTATACTTCCCGATGTAGTTATCCTCCGCCGTTTCCTTGATATCCTTTAGGATCATATCAACTGCTTCAAGAATTTTGATCTTCTTAAATGCTTTTCCCTTGTCAGGCGTGATTGACTGCAATGAATTAATACCGCGGCCTATTTTTACCTTTTCTCCGTCATAAAAAATGATGAATTCTCCTCTATTGATTGCATCGTCCATATCACTCTTCGTAAGTCTGCTTACATCGGATACTTCTGTGAGCGGTGCATAGGTACAGGAAATAGTCATTGGTGTACCGGAAATAATGCCTGCGATTCTGGAACAATATTCAGCAGCCGTATATTCTTTGGTACCCGCCACGATACCATTGGTGGTAAAATTAATAACAGCCTCATTGTCAGCTGCTGTATCCGGAAGCACCGCCTTCGGTATAAATCCAGCTTCACGCTGGGTTTTAATCCAGTCAACAACTGCTGCACATTCCGCAGTACTGATATTGGGCGGACCGGCAAGGTAATCAAAGGTCTGTGTTTTAAGATATGCAAGTGCTTCTGTCAGATTCTCAGCATCTGACGGCAAGATATATACAATTACCTTGCGGGGATGATTTACATATCCCATAAATGCCCTGGCTATGTAATCACGATTTTCATTTCCGATCGTGGATGGTATCTGTGCAGGGCTGGTTAAAATATGTTCACCGTTCGCACTTGTATCTCGCAGAATCAAGGCTACAACACCCTTTTGGGACCGCGTAATCGCGCTGGCGGCCTGTGTTGAAAAAGCAATGTTAATGTTTGGCAGTTTCAATTAAATTCCTCCTTTATTTTTGTGGTTACCGATGCAATCAGAGGCGTATCATCTTCTTCATCGGTTCGGTTATCAAAATATTCAAATTGTAAATCTATATAGGCTCTATCTGTTTCCATGCCGCCGTTACTTCCCTGTACTTTGACAGCTCTGTCTCCAACGGCAACATACCCTTTAGCAAACAGCTGCAGAACATTTTCCTGCAGGCTTGCAAGCTTCTCCCTGTCAGAACGGTAATGCTTATCTATCTCCGTAAAGCATGTAATGGTAAAATAGACCGTTTTTTCAACTGTTATTCGGTTCGCATCTCTTTGGCTCAATTTTACAAATTCAAGTAAAAAAGAGGGTCTATTAAAATCTTTCGGACATTCTTGGACATAGACTGTGTACTCTTTATACACATCAGCAAGCATGCGATTAATCGCTAAAAATATATCGGTTTGCTTAGTCGTTATTATCCCTCCAATCTCTGCATTATTTCCTCCACATATGCTTCGGCTTCTGCTATGACTTTTGATTCAACCGCTTTTTCTGCAGTATCATAGAAATAAGAACTGTCTATAGGCTCCTGCTGATCCTCCGCACGCCCGAAACTATCCTCTGGCCCGGATTTCGCAATTTGAATATCAACTTCAGATTTCAAAACATTGGTGATGCGTTCGTGTAGTTCTTTGCTTCTTTTTGGTATTTCCTTAAGCAGAGTATTAAGATTTTCATCCAGGAACTCCAAACCTGATAACTTCACGCTCTGCATTAGACATCCTCCTTTGCTATGATTTCATATTCATTCTTATAATCATCAAGCGTATGCGGAATAACTACGGCGTAGGAGATACCATTAATTGATACAAGCTCTCCGACAGCCAATTGTATCGGCTTCGGTGTTACGAGTACATATCTGGTTTCAGTGTAAGCCATCGGTTTTTTCTGGGTATGATCCAGGTGTTTTTCAATCAGGCATCCCGGGAAAGTCAGCAATATGGGAGCGCCATACACGGGTCTGTTTAACTCATTTAATACTGGACGTTCTGTCCGCTCAACAATGCAAATGCGAGGCTCCATTATGGCCGCCGTAACCACATAATACATGTGCTCAATATCAGTGATATCAGTCAAAAAGCAATGCTTTCCTTGCCATTGAAATGCATTATGTAACGTAAATGTACTGTTTTTGCGAATTGTAAACTTAATTGATTTTGCACCTATTCCTGCCTCAGAAAATATATTATTTTTCTTTAATTGTTCGACCTTAGCCCATATACTGGCTTTAATCTCCCAGAAATAGTTGCTCTCGGCCTCTTTAAGTGTTAAAACGGATATTTTATCTTTAAGTTCACCCGCATTCATAAGATAAGCCTCCTTGTCAGATTGTTCTATACACTATCAGGTTTTAACTGCATGATAATCGCCTCCAGACTGAAGGATGATTTGGTCTTTGATTTATCCTTCTGTATTGTTCTGTTATCGTACCAATAAGCAACAAGAAGCTTTATTGCAAGTTTATACAGCTCCTTTTCGTAGCATTGGATAATACCATTGTTTAACAGGTATTCTTCGGCAGCTAATTGAAGGCATTTGATAAGATCATCATCGTCATCCTCATCTACTTTTAAGTAATTTTTTAATTCGTCTATTTCCAATTGCTACTCCTCCCTTCCAGGGGTGACAACAAAGAGCTTTGTGTTCCTGTTGCCCAAGAAATTCAGCTATGATACGCACGTCTAGTCATTTCGACTAATCAGCTCCGGACTTTTGATATCCGGCAGCCGTTCGGGAGGTCACCTGAATGGCAACCTTCTCATCTTAAAATATATCACGTTTTTTGTGGATGTGTTGGAAAGTTAAGATAGTTACGAATTTTCTTTCCGATACCACTCCAATCCATATTCATCAGATCTCCTATCTCCCGCAGTTTCATCCCGTCTGTGTACCGGTATTCAAATATCTGGCGTAGCTCGCTGTCGGGAATATCCCTTATATACTGTTCGATCTTAAGTATCTCTTTCCTTGCCGAATCAAGTCTCTCCTGGTATATTGCTACTAATCTGTCCCGGTCAGCAACCTGCTTCGGATTATCAACCCAGACCTCATAACGAAATTCTGTATATGGGAATTTTTTCGAGGACCCTCGGACCGTACTGTGTGCTGTATCCATCTCTTTGTCATATAGCTTATTAACGCGGTACTGCAAATCCTCCGCTTCACGCAGCAGTTTCCTATATTGGCTTAATTCTTCGTCCGTCATTCTATCACCTGCCTCCTACACATCTTGATCGTGGTCATACCTTTAAGACAATCTGCCTGCCCTTTTTCCTGGCCGGATATTTGTCCAGGGATTTATCTTCCTGCAAAATTTTAGTCTGCCTTGTCTCCTCCTGCAAAATACCAGCCGACCTATCTTCTCCTGGTATTGGTACAGCAGTGTCTGCACACATGGAAATCACAGGAACGGTTGTATCCTCAGGGGGATTAACCGTGTCCCTGATTGCCGGCTCAAATTCCGGATTAATAACCTTCGGTGTCACTCCCAGCAGCTGCTCCAGTTTTACAGTCTGCATCGAAAGATATCTCATAAATGCGCCTCGGATTATTCCCTTGAGGTCTTCATAGCTATGAATATCAAGGCTTTGCTTCAAGGGCAGGTCAAACTCGCCGCAATATCTCAATTGATATGTATCGTCCTGTGCAACCTTCAGTAATCTCTCCAGATCCTCAATATTCTGTTTTGCCAGTTTAATCTTATCTGCTTCGGCTATCCTCTGATCCGCCCTTTCCAATAATTCCTTACTGTTCATCCTTATCCCTCCTTTAAATAATTTGCCTTTTTTCTATATAAATCCGTCTGCGATCACCTTTACCAGTTCCGGCAGTAGCTGCCTGGTCAGGTGATACACCCCAATTTCTGTTGTTACACTATTTTTCACTTTGGTGTAACAAAATGTGTAACAGCTAAGCTTTGATTTTACCGGGTTTGAGCATAGGGTTACACCTGTTACACCATTTTTAAGGGTATAGACTATATAGGGAGTAAAACGTGAATTATTAAATTTTTTATTTTATAAAATAGTTGTTTTCCGGTGTAACAGGTGTAACGGTGTAACATTTATTTAAACGGCAGCTCCTCCTGCATATCCTTTGGAATAGTCATAAATTTATCTTCCATCTCCCTATGTTTGTTTTCAGGTAAAGGTTCTGGCGGCATCTTCAGGTATATGCATCTGCTTAAAGATCCGTATATTCTCTTAGGCTTTGTGTTCTTTCCTCCCTGGCCTTCAATAAGCCCTTGCCTGCTTGCCCAATTAAGAAATGATTTACCAGAGAAGTTGCCTTTTTCGCAAATACGATTGAATGCATTATTAAGGATTATTGCATATCCGTTTTCGATAATGCCCCATGCCTCACCTCTGTAATCTCCATAAATATCCGGCTTAAACCGTATCATATTAACTGCAATTTCGGATAATATAAATTCATAAGCCCTTTCATTCTCGCTGATTTCACCTTTATTTTTCAGAAGGTTCACACAAGCATCAAAATTCAGATACACACCATCTTCAAATATATAATCTGCAGCCAACTGATCAGCTGTTAGTAAGATACTCATCGGAAGAGATTGCTTCTCTTCTTTCTCTATCCCAAGCTGCTCTGTCCTGGCAATGATCTGCTGCAGGAAGCCCTGCTGTATCACCCGTATTCGCTCTATTCCAATCTGTCCAATCAGATTAATAAACCTCCGACCAACAAATCCGTAATTCTGCTTGATCGTTTCTACTACCTGATTACCGTTCTCAAAAAGATAACCATCATCCATGCCTATATCAATAATGCGGTTTACTGCTCCCCCCTGCATGGTTTCAGTGACCAGGGAATGCTCCCCGTTCGTAAGAATGACATTTCTCCATGTTGTAGACTTATTAAGTCCAAGAGTGGCATTTGCCCGATCCTTTCCCTTGCCGGAACAGAGCATATATATCAGCTCCGAAAAGTCACCGGAATATTTATCCTTCAGCTGCGCCATATCATCTATGAGCATTGGAAGGTTATTCAGAAAGTCCAGCCGGAGTTCTAAGGCTGTAACGGTTGATTTAGGATCCGTTATAAATTCATTTCCGCCCGGACTAGCCCATACAGATGCAGCCAGCATCATTGCCACAGTTTTCCCTTTACCGGTATCGCCCCAAAGGTTTAGAATGAAGGGGAGTGCATTCAGCGGCTCAACCAAAGCGCTGGCCAGGCTGCCAACCAGATAAATTTTCGGTTCCATGCGGCCGGCTTTTCGGATGTTTTGTACAAGATCCATCCATATATCGAAGTTCCCCTGTTCGTGGATACTTTCAAAAGCTTCCTTATATCTGACCACACTATCGAAAACAACTGATTTCCCATATGGCATAAACTCTCCACGGATCCACCCGAGCTTTGAAGTTGATACTTTGACCTCTATTGCATCCACGTTGTAATTTTCAATGTCTGATAGGTACCGAACCAGGTTACGAGCGTTTTCTGACGTCACGGAAATACCGTAATCTGACAAACCAACTATCCTGTTGGCGGAGGCTATAATGCCCTTATCAATGATAATGTCCTTCCACTTACCACCCTTTTTAAACGCCAATTTAATCTTTTCCCTTCCGGTTTCTGCATTAATCAGCCTCTGTACCGGAAGAATCGGATGATAGCATGCCAGTAGCTCTCCGCCGAAAGGACCGAATGCCCGAATACCGTTATCATTGACTATCCAGCTCCCGCACCGCATTTCACCATAAACCGAGTTGAATTTGGTCATATGCTCCAGGCTGACCGAAAATTGTTGTCCTCTGTCATATTTAGCCTTCTCTTTTTTATAAGCCGTTACAAGCTTAGTAAACTTTGTCTTTACTCCGAGCTCCTCTGCCCGATCCAGCAGGGTAAGCATAAGCCTGGCCTTAAAAACCTCATCTTGCTGTTCCATCAGTTCACACAGCACTTCATCCGATATGATTGTCTCAGCTGTTAAACTAGTTATTTCTTGCAGGGTTATCACCTCTTCTCCGGCTGTGTCATGTACTCTAAATGATATAATTCTAGTTGTAATTGATTCTGGGAATAGCACCATATATCCGAGAAAGGTTCTGCAGTGGCAATAAGAGCACGGTATGCAGTAATGTAAACCTGTACTCGCCTTAATTCTGCCTTTGCTTTTTGAGCCTTGATAGTTCTGTCCTGGCGCTCTTTCAGTGCCGATTTCGCCTTGTGATAAGCTGTGAACGATGGTTTTTCAGTCCCTCCCAGCAACTCAAAGGCAGTCCAGAAATCACAATTATTGAAATGCATCATGATGTCGAATATATCAAAGCTCCGGCCGCATACGAAGCAGTGGCAGCCATCCTGGAAGACCTTCATATTAAGGTCTTTCCCATTGTGACACCATCCACGGCAGCGGCGCCATTTAACCTGGACACCATACCGAACCAGCATGTCCGGAACCGATACCGCTGTGCGCAGATACTCTTTGCGTTCTTCAATTTCTTGCTTGGTCAATGTCGTTCACCGCCCAGTAACTATCCGCAGATCATTCATCCTTACGTTCCTCCCTATATAGTTCTTTTTGAGTACCGTAATCGTTCGTAACTGTTATAAACAGGAGATTTTCCGGCTCGCAATCACATGGTTCTCCGTAGTCAAAATTTCCATCACACTTGGGACAATGCCAATAATCTCTCATGGACTATACCTCCACACCGCTGGTAATCGGCAAATCCAAGTACCTTGCGGTACTCCTTGGGAATCACTACCCTGCCAAGCTCGTCCACCGGCCTGCTTATACCGGTAATTATCCTGCTGATCCTGTTGTCTAAGTTTCTTACAATTCCCTTTGCCATAGTTTATTTGACCTCCTTAAAATAAAATGTTAAAATACAAACAGATTATTTATTATGCGCTCACTTTGATCTTGGCCGATCTGGTGAGCTTTTTCCTTTTCTTGCAGCACCAGGGACATTCATAACCTCCCGGAGGGATCTGTTGCAGATCACTTATGCCCCAAAGCCGGCTGCAATGAATACACCGTTTCATTCTCATATTCGGCTTCCCTTCCATGGTATATGGGTCCGCTGTTTCTCCTTCAGAATATCTGCGATCTTCTGCTCAATACGCTCGATGTCTTCCTTAACCATCTGCTTTGTTTCCAGTAAGCCTAGACCATCGAGCACCCTATAAAAGCCCGTTGCGATATGTAATGCCCTGGTAGCGTCGCTGAGTGCTCTGTATGTACTGCTGGTGCTCACCATATTTGCGTCCCTGATATGATCCTGCATCCGGCATTCACTTTTGATTACGTCTTTTCGCCTCACCGTATACAGTAATTCGTTCATGCCTTCCCTCCTTTCTCTTTCTTAAAACCAGTCACCTGACCATTTTCGATTATTGTAGCCTGTCCTTTCTTTTTGTACATATCCAGGCAATCCTCAATGGTTATAGTTTCATAATTCATGTCTTTTCACCTTCTGTCTTGTATAATTATGGAAAAATGTAATATAATCTCCTTACCAGCTGGTAAGCTAAAATACTTAAACGGTTTCATTCTTCTGTTCCAAAACCTTTTTATTCCTTTGAAGATTCAGCTGGCGGAGCATATTGGCCGCAGCTCTTTCTAAAATTTTTATGGACTCATCTCTACTGCATATATAATCATCGTAGATTTCAATTTCTGCTGACCCATTTTTATGTGCTTCTACCAGCATCTATATCACCTCCTTATAAGTTATGTAGTTACGGTTGTACTTGTTGTATTCTAATTTCTCGCATATTTCTGACTTTCCTCTATAATGTAATCACCTGCTGTATGAACTTTTCACTCACCCTGTTTTCTCGATTGACATATGCTTACATCTGTGCTACAATCAAATTCCGAACATTTGTTTGGCTGTTTTGTTTTCTTTCATGTAAATGAAAACTTAATATTGTTCGTGTTTCTGAACTTTTGGATTAAAAAAATATATTGGTATGTCAGCATCAAGAAGTCCCAAAACTTCACAAGCTTTTTTGATTTCATGCTGTGAAAAATCGAGATAATTATTTAATCTTTGACTTAATGATACTCTTCCGATGCCAATACGTTGAGCAAATTCATCTTGTGTACCACATATTTCCTTGATTTTCCCTTTAAGCTTACTGTAATCAAAGACCATTGTAATACCCCCTTCCGTTCCTGTTTCTGAACTTATGATAACACTCGTAATGTTATGATGTCAATAGACATTTTTCTGTTTCTGAACTTTTATTAATGTTTTATATTTTTTTGTTGTATTTTCTGAACTTTTGTGCTAAACTATAAAAAACAGAAATTTTGCGGGAAGAGGATTGATATGAAAACGACTGCCGAAAGAATTAAAGAGGCTTTAAATTTAAGGGGAATGAAGCAATCTGATTTAGTAGAAAAAACCGGTATCGGGAAGTCTTCTATCAGTACCTACATATCCGGTGCATATGAACCTAAACAGCGTAACATTTATAAAATTGCTAAGGCTTTAGACGTGAGTGAAGCTTGGCTTATGGGATATGATGTCCCTATGGAAAGAAGAGAAGATCAATATGATAATTACATTTCTCATCAGGATAACCATGAAGAGATATGTATGTATCATGTAGACAGCAAAGAAAGCATGCTTTTGAATGAGTTTAATAAATTAAATGAAACAGGTAAGCAAGAGGCGGTAAACCGCGTAACTGAGCTCACATATATTCCTCAATATACTGATGGAAAAGCTGTTTCCATAAAGAAAAAGAAGGAGAAGTATATCCCTACTGAAGAGGATATTCGTTCTCTGGTAGCTAGAAACGGAAAAAAACTAACACAGGAAGAGGCAATAGATATTATCTCCACGTTGTTCTCGGATGATGAAGATGATTAAATAAAAGGGTGATTGAATGAATTTTGAACAGATAAAATATTCGATGCTTGAAGTATATTTGCGATGTAATGTAAAGTCATTTCCCATAGATTGCTTCAAATTACTTGATGAATATAAATTAAAGTGCAATACATACATATCTCAATCGCCAAAGAAAAAAGAAAAATGCTTTAAAATCAGTGATGATGCTTTTACAACCAAAAACGTAGTTTTCTATAATGATGAAATGCCGATAGGAAGGGTACGGTTTTCGCTTATGCATGAACTTGCTCATAGAGTGTTGAAGCATACAGAACCAATGTGCGAAGAACAGGAGAAGGAAGCCGACTTTTTTGCCAGTCATACTTTGGCTCCCAGGATGGCAATTCATTATGCAAGATGCAAAAATCAAAATGATGTCGCAAAAGTATTCCGCATATCTCAAGAAGCTGCTCAATATGCCTTTGATGATTACCGGCGTTGGTATAGATGGACCGTTTACCATAAAATGAATGCTTTTGACAAAGCAATGTATGCCCACTTTTATAACAAACAAGCGAAATGCTTTGTTTATAGTCTTATGAAATGTGCTTACTGCGATACGGAGATGTATAACTCCCCAGATATCGTATGCAGGAAGTGTAGAATATCAAGCCGGGCATATATGCAATATCAAAGTCCTGATGAGGACTTACTGATAGCTGAGAGCCAATGGTTGTATGGAAAGCTATAAATTTATATAGGGGACTTTGAAAGATATCAACTATCTAAATACATTGATGCAGAATTTTTTTCCTAAATGCGATTAGCCCCCTCACAGAAGTACGGACTGAAATTCTGAAAGGATAAATATGAGTATCGTTGGTTCCATTTCATTAGAGATGCAAAAGCTGTTAAATTTGAATATTCCGGGTGACAACAGAATATATTTAGGGCCCACCAACATAGCTCATATGCAATCATCCCATCCAGCCGACTACATCAAATATAAAGATGAAATTCCCCGCATATTGGCCACACCTGATTATGTAGGTATTAACCCAAAAGACAGCTCTATTGAATATGTAAAAGAGTATATGGTTAATAATGAATTTGTGAAGGTTGCTGTCCGGATATCAGCCGGTAATAAGTATTACGCACGCTCCATATATGTACTGAATGCAAACAGGGTGCGTAACTACATAGTAAAGGGAACCTTGAAAAAGACTTGACACTATTCTAATAAATGGTATAATGAAGTTACAGAAAGCGTAAACTATTTTGAATAGAATTGAGGACGGAACGGGCAGCCGTCGCCCTGGTTGGAGATGTGGGAATGTCACCCCACCTATTCTATTCGGAATTTAAAAGCAGGTAACTTTGGTTATCTGCTTTTTATTTGTACATAATAAAAACCGCCCCTGCGCCAACAGGAACGGTTTTTCGATACGCCGGGAGACAACCCGATATATCACTCTGAACAAGTGAATTATATCATTATCTCCCGGTGAGTGCAATACTACCGGGCATTTTTGCGCCCAAATGTCATAAAATCTACTATAAGGGAGCTGATGATATGGACCAATACCTGATTTACCTGCGTAAGTCCCGTGCCGATGTGGAGGCTGAAGCCAGAGGGGAAATGGAAACCCTTGCCCGGCACGAGAAAGCCCTGGTCGAATTGTCCGGACGGCTTAAGCTGAATGTGACCGAGATATACCGGGAAGTTGTATCCGGAGAAACGATTGCTGCCCGTCCCAGGATGCAGCAGCTGCTATCCGAGGTGGAGCAGGGAATATGGTCCGGTGTTCTTGTCATGGAGATTGAGCGGCTTGCCCGCGGAGATTCCATTGACCAGGGTATTGTGGCGCAGGCCTTCCGGATCTCGGGTACCAAGATCATCACTCCTTCCAAGACCTTTGACCCCAGCAATGAGTTTGACGAAGAATATTTTGAATTCGGGCTGTTTATGTCCCGGCGCGAATATAAGACGATTAACCGGCGTATCCAGAGAGGCCGGATTGCCTCAGTCAAGGAAGGTAAATTCATATCCTCCGTAGCCCCCTACGGCTATGTTAGAAAGAAGCTTGCCCGGGATAAAGGCTTTACTCTGGAAGTACACCCGGAGCAGGCCGATGTGGTCCGGATGATCTTTGAATGGTATACCGTCGGTGAGCTGCGGGAGGACGGATCGTATTATGCATTAGGGGCAACCCGCATTGCCCGCAAGCTGGACTCCCTGGGGATTAAGCCCCTGATAAACAATACCTGGTCCAGATCCTCCATTACCGACATCCTGAAAAACCCGGTGTATACCGGCAAGATCCGGTGGTCCTACCGGAAGGAAGTCAAGGTGAGGAAAGACGGCCATATCGTTAAGATACGCCCAAACTCTGACGACTATATCCTGGTGGACGGCCTCCACAAGCCCATTATTGACCAAGATACCTTTGATAAGGCGCAGCAGCTCCTTGACAGCCGCAGCCACTCCCCCATCCCGGGAAACTGCATTTTAAAAAATCCCCTTACCGGCGTCCTATACTGCGGTAAATGCGGCACCATGATGACAAGGCTCGCTAAGTCCTCCAAGACTCCTTATGATACCGTTAAATGCCCCAACCGGTACTGTGACAATATCTCCTCCCCTTTATATCTCGTGGAAAAGATCCTGATCGACGAGCTGGGTCTCTGGCTCTCTTATTTTAAAGTCAGGTGGGCACAGGAGAAGCTTGATATACCCTATGCCAAGGCCATTGAGGCAAAGGAAACAGAAATCAGCTATACTCTGTCGCAGCTGGATAAGCTCCGGGAGCAGCGTGACCGTACATATGAATTGTTGGAACAGGGTATTTATACTGTCGAAGTATTCTCCGAACGGATCCAGAAGCTCACGGCCCAGATCGACAGCCTGCAGCTGTCCGTACACACTCTTCAGAAGGATCTGCAAAGATTAAGGAACCAGGCAGGCCAGAATGAGATCTTCATACCGCGGGCGGAGCATATATTAAGTGAATATTATGATCTGGAGTCCGCGTCGGCGAAGAATGAAGTATTGAAGGAAATCGCAGAGCGGATTGAATACATCAAAACCGAGCCGAGCCGCAAGGGAGACCGTGATAATGCCAACTTTAAAGTCAAGATTTACCCGAGAGTAATTAAATTCTGACAATTACCAGTGATTTGCACGTACCGAAGTGTATCCCCATTCATACGTCATCAAAAGAACAATATCCGCTACTGCACCAATCGCCGGATAATCATGGGCTTCATAAAGCAAACCGGTCATCTCGCCCGAGGTTTTCGGTACAAGAGCAACCAAAGTAAGCAGTCCTAACGGGCGCAGCCGCTCTGCCACCGCTGTAATAAACGCGACAAAACTTTCCCGGTCCTCCGGCAATATAAATTCAAAATCGATGTCCAGACCCTGATAACCCTTCGCCTGCATTGTTTCTACGATATTATCAATTAATGCAGCCTGCCCGGCGGGATTTAGGAACATTTCATGGGCAATCTGGCTGTTGAATTCCTGCTCCGGTGTCATCGGAGCCAGCATCATGATGGCGCCCACTCCTGCTTCTCTGGCCTGGGCAATCAGCTCCTCATCATCAATGGGAACCAATTCACCCTGAGGAGAGAAGCCATAAGTAAATAAGGACAGATATGTCAGAAACGGCAGGGTCTTACTTAAGGTCTGCCGGTTTATGAACGGATAGGCATAGCCGGTTATGAGAGCTGTATCAATGCGCCCTTCATCCTGAAAACTAATGACCAGTGTTTCTCCCGGTACAATGTTACTCTCTACCGCAGCCCAGGGATTGTTCTGTAATATCCTTAAGGTTGTAGTATCATATTGCTCTGCAATAGAGGTCAGGGTATCCCCCTGAACAATTGTATGGACGACCTCAGGGACTCTGACTACGATGCTCTGCCCTACGACCAAATTATCCGGATTTGGTAATTCATTATCAACAATTAAACGCTCCGTCGTAACGCCGAACTGCTGCGCAATTGATCCGATGGTATCTCCCGGTTCCACTACATAAATAGTCATACTCCTTGCATCTCCAGCGTGAAAGCTTCAATAAATAATATATGCCGATATTACCGTAGTGTGAAGAAAATTGATCCCGCTGTTGCAACAGACCGCACTTTTGCGTATAATACAGATAGTAGAATGAGGAGGGAAGACCGGAATGAAAGAATATAAATTGATGTCCCCGGAACTGATCCGAAAAAACCCGTTTCAGCTGCTGGGTAAAGAATGGATGCTGATTACGGCAGGAAATGAAGAAAAGGTTAATACAATGACTGCCTCTTGGGGCGGTTTGGGTGTCATGTACGGCAAAAATGTTGCCTTCATTGTTATCCGTCCAACCCGATATACAAAGGAATTCGTGGAGAGGGAAGATACCTTTTCCTTGAGCTTTTTTGATAAGGGCTTTCGTAAAAAACTAAATTATCTGGGCACTGTCTCAGGCAGGAATGAGAATAAGATAGCCAAATCCGGTTTGACCGTAGTACGTTATGAAGATACCCCATACTTTGATGAGGCAAGGTTAGTATTCATCTGTAAGAAAATGTTTAAACAGCCTCTGAACACCGATGGTTTGGAAAATAACCAGCTGAAACAAACCTGGTACCCCAATGGTGATTATCATACCCTGTACATTGCAGAGATTACCCATGTGTTACAGCTCAGAGGCCATATAGATACTGAATAAAAGCAGGCAGCAGATTCATACCATGCAATCAGGCATTCCGGCGATAAGAGTAATACTTATCGTGAGAATGCCTTTATTTTTCCCAGTCCTTACATACATCCACCCATTTGCTGCATCCGCTGTAACGCTCCAGCTCATCACAGGTGAGCTTTATGGCGGAATTGCCGCTTCCGCAGGCCGGGAACACCGTGTCAAATCTTTTCAGGGATATGTCCAAATATACCGGAGTATCTCCATTCAGTCCAAAAGGGCATACCCCACCCGGGGCATAACCGGTTTGCTGCAAAACCTCCTCATAGGACAGCATCCTGGCCTTGAAACCATACTCCTGCTTGAATTTACTGTTGTCAATCTTCGCATCCCCGGCTGTAACGATTACCATTGCTCCCTCCCCCTTTTGAAAGGAGAGCGTCTTGGCAATTCTGCAAGGCTCCACTCCCACCGCTTTCGAAGCCAGTTCCACTGTGGCACTGGAGATATCAAACTCAAGGATATCCCCATCTCTTCCCCATTGTTTCAGATATTCTCTTACTTTATCCACTGACATTGTACTTCATCCTCTCTTAATTCATATGTAAAGCTTTAATCACTTTCTATAATGATGATAGATAGCATCATTATATTTCCTGGAGACCAGATGTCCATTCCCTTCTTCTATCATCCTTAGACATTTAGCCAGCAAAGTGGGATCAAGCTCATTCCTTTCGGCAAGCCGTGCAATTTCCTGTTGACTTAGTTCCTTCACTGACTCCGGATGGTAACGCTCCTCCTGCTCCCTTCGGTATTGTTCTTCCTGTTCCTTTCGTTTACGCTCTTTCTCCAACTCTAACTGATAGCGCTCCTTCTCTTCTGCTACCATAATGCTGATTTTTTCACATTCCTCTTTAAAATCACATTCCATCCAGCCATCCTGTCTTAGGACAATCTCCCGGATAGGATAACTTCGCTTACATATCCTGAATTTACGCTTCTTTCCGATTCGGTAACTGAAACTCTTCTTCAGGATCAACCATTCCTTGTCCGTATCCAGCAGTGCCACATAGCCCATAGCGTTCTGCAGCAGATTCTGATACCAATCCAGTTGTTTATTCTCCTTGTCCATTCTTGATCCGAGCAGATAAATTCTTAACAGGTTTTCCCCCTGATAATATGCATCCCGTTCCTGGTATTTTTCCAAGCTGTTATTCTGCAAGCGATAATCCACTGTAATATCCCGATCATAACCGCTCCTGCAAAATAGGGTACTGTACATACCGTTATCCATTCGGTATCTGGCGGTGACATCTCCCTCCGGAAAGCTCCTCTTTAGCAGGGAATACAGCAGACGCTTTCCCTTTTTCAATTCTTCGGATTCATTTCCGCTGCCATAATCACAATCCACCAGATCGTAATGGGCAAAATATGGCTCCCTGACCTGTCCGGCCGCCAGATAAACCGGTGCGCCGCATTCCACACAGGTAAGTTTTTTCTCCGCGGCAGCCTGTTTCCATTCAAGCACCAGCTCTTCCAGGTAGTATCCTTCCCTGTCCTTAAGATCAAAGGTACAGATTGTCCTCCCCTGATATATACCATTCTCCATAACCGGATACCCCTCCCGCTCTGGTAGCAGTATTATGCAGGAATGCTTATGTCTTCCTGCCCAACCAACAATATTATATAGAATTTGTGGATAATAATCAATTATAATAAGACCTACGGAACAGGATTCGTCATTTGCACCCGCCTGCAAGGCAGGCAAAGGAGGACTCTATGATTTTACGTAAAAAGATCATTGCCGCTGTCGCAGCCGCCTTCATGTCCCTGACATTGTTTACGGCTACCGCATCCGCGGCTGATTATAAGATTGTAACCAATGACACCCTCTACACCATCAGCCGCCTGTTTAACACATCCGTCAACAAGCTTATGTCGGATAATAAGCTCTCTTCCGCCAATATTTATCCCGGTCAGGTGCTCAATGTACCGGCTCAGATTTATACTGTGAAGCAGGGGGATACCCTCTACTTGATAGCCAAAAGTAAGGGAATCTCACTAAGCTCCCTTCAAAAGGCGAATAATAAATGGAACAACCTTATTGTTCCGGGACAGAAGCTATTATTACCCGGCGTCACATCTTCTGCGGCAGCGCCTGCTCAGGATACTGTTATTCGATACACCACCGCTGAGGTTGATCTTCTGGCCAGACTGATTACCGCAGAAGCAAGAGGGGAATCCTATGAAGCAATGGTAGGCGTGGGTGCCGTGGTTGTGAACCGTGTGCAGAGCTCTGAATGGCCTAATAGCATCACTGCCGTAATCAACCATGTATCCGGCGGTTACCAGCAGTTTACCCCCGTAAAGAACGGCCAAATCAACACTCCGGCTACTTCAGGTGCCATACGTGCTGCCTGGGCTGCCCTATATGGCAAAGATCCCAGTAAAGGTGCCATATTCTACTTTGATGACAGTTCAACAAACCAGTGGCTGTGGTCCAAACCGATTACGGCCCGAATTGATCATATGGTATTCGTAAAATAGTAATATAAACTATAGGAAAGGCCCCGGATCAAAACCAAGCGATTGTCTCGGTTCTGATCCGGGGCCTTATTCCGTTATACGTATTCCATAGGTAATTGTGGTCCGATATCCGCTGACCTCTTTAAGCTATGGAAGGTCAGTTCATAGAAACCAAGTATCGCATCCACTACCTTGTGGCATAAAAAAACAATATATGCGATATCAATCCTTACTGCCTTCAAGGCTCTTAAATATTCCTTATGGGTCCTTTGGATAAACAGTATTATTTCCTCCACAGAATGGGAAATTCCATGCCTTACATGATCCTTAAGAGCTACACTGTGATTCACATATTTTCTCATCATATGCTTAAGCTCTTTCTCATAATAGACATGTTCGGACATAGTTCCGGTAAAGATGTGATTGTGGGGATATGTACAATAGTCTGCCAGATAGTGGGTAATCACCCCTAAATGCCTGGCATAGTAACCGTTAATTCCTTTATTCACATCATAATCTACAGTTACTCTCCTGATCTCGTCAATCAGGATATCAAAGGTCTCGTCAATGGTGTGTCTTCTTGTCAGAAAGGAAGGCTTTAAGTCCGGGAGTATGCTTCCCATGTAGAAGGCCTTCTTATGCTCGTTCAGATCTTCTACCTGCATGTTACTGAGGAGAAGCTTTGCAAGTGATAAATGAGATTTTTTTCTCATCATTACCTCCTATGGAAGGAGACAAGTCAGAAGTATAATTACTATTAACCTGTCACAGCAATAGCATCCGGGGGGATGCAGTCTGCCAAAAACGCTACGGATAAAATCATACACCTATCTTCCGTGAATCACAATAGTAAATTACTGCATTGTTTATAGCACTATTTTAATAAACACATAGTGCATATTCTACAGCATTAATATGAAATAATTATAAAATAATCCCTAAATCTTGACATTGCCTATGTGTTCCTGTTATATTAGTTAATGAATGTTTCACTTATGACATATGATTGAATTTTTTAGGAGATGATTTATTGGATCCCAGTGATGCCACGCAACTGATTATATTAATTATTTTGTTAGCTCTATCTGCTTTCTTCTCAAGTTCGGAAACTGCCTTGACCACCGTCAATAAGCTGCGGATGCGTTCTCTTGCCGATGACGATATCCGGGGAGCCAAAATGGTTCTAAAGCTGATTGAAGAACCGGGGAAAATGCTTAGTGCTATATTAATCGGTAATAATATAGTCAATATCACTGCTTCATCCATCGCGACTGCGATGGCCATAAAATTGTGGAGTAACGAATGGATCGGTGTAGTGACCGGTACACTTACTCTGCTAATATTGATTTTTGGCGAAATTACTCCGAAGTCAATATCCACGATCTATGCTGAGAAGCTGTCCCTAAGGATTGCCGGACCAATCTATGCAGTTACCAAGCTGTTGACACCGGTAATCTTCATAGTAAATAAACTGTGTTTTGGTCTGATGCTTCTGCTCCGCATTGACCCAAAAACCAAGACCACCGCTATTACCGAAAACGAACTTCGTACCATTCTGGATTTTTCCCATGAGGAAGGGGTCATTGAAAGCGAAGAACGCAGAATGATCACCAATGTGGTAGATTTCGGCGACTCCTTAGCCAAAGATGTTATGGTACCCCGGATCGATATGGCTTTTGCCAGTGCGGACCTTTCCTATGACGAGCTGGTCCAGGCTTTCGCAGTGGATAAATACACCAGAATGCCCGTATATTCAGAAACCAGAGATAATGTCATCGGTATCGTAAACCTTAAGGATGTATTCTTCTACAACGGCGATACCGAGAGCTTTCATATCACCGATATCCTCCGTGATCCTTATTTTACTTACGAGTTTAAGAAGACCTCGGAGCTTTTGATTGAGATGAGACGCAATTCTATCTCCCTGGCTATCGTACTTGATGAATATGGTGCAACTGCCGGGCTGATTACCATTGAGGACCTGTTGGAGGAAATCGTCGGTGAGATCCGAGATGAATATGATGACGATGAGGAGGATAGTATTCAGGCCGTATCCGAATACGAGTTCATCGTGGACGGTAATACGAAGCTGGATGATATCAATGAAGCCCTCGGCCTATATTTAGAATCAGATGATTACGACTCCATCGCAGGCCATATTATATACCTTCTGGACCATCTTCCGGAGGAAGGCGAAGCTGTAACCGACCAGGATGTGGTATTTACGGTAGCTGCCGTAGACAAGAACCGAATCGATAAGGTTCATATCCTGATGAAACGGCCGGATGAAATAAAGCCTGAGAATGAATAAAATGCAAAATATAAAGAACAATAAAGCTTATATCCCCCTGCCTGAACGAAGGCAGGGGTTTTTCTCTATAGAAAATACCCTGTTACTATAATAAAATAAAAATATTTAATTTAACCTATTGACAAACTTAAATAAATTGTATACAATCAAAATATATTAATTGTATCAAATTTATTTGTATGAAATATTTAATTTGCCAGGCAATATATATTATAGGCATTTAATATAAAATAAGACTTATAATATCCTGTAAAGCAAAACAATATAGACTATATGAGGAGGTAACATTATGAGCGTATATGATTTTAAAGTGAAGAACATGAAGGGTGAAGAGATTGGCTTAGACGAATATAAAGGGAAGGTATTATTGATTATTAACTCTGCTACTGCCTGCGGATTTACTCCCCAATACGCGGATCTTAAGAATCTATATGAAACTCACGCGGACCAGGGCTTCATCATTCTGGATTTCCCCAGCAACCAGTTTCATAACCAGGCGCCAGGCAGCGATGAAGAGATCCATGCTTTCTGTGAAACCAAATTCGGAGTAAAGTTCCCTATCTTCTCCAAGCTTGAGGTAAAGGGCGAAAATGCACATCCCCTCTTCCGTTATCTCATAAGCCAGAAGGGCTTCTCCGGCCTGCACAAGAATCACCCTATCGCACCCGCCTTGGAGAATATCCTCTCCACAGAGGAGCCGGATTACAAGAACAAGCCTGACATCAAATGGAACTTCACTAAGTTCTTAATTGACCGGGAAGGTAATGTAGTTGAACGGTTTGAGCCCACGGAAAGCTTTGATGTCATCGAGGACCGGATTAAGCAGTTATTGTAAAACAACCGGGAATAAGACAATGGCGTCTTAATCCCCGTTCAATATACAGAGCGCCTTCGGGCGCTCTTTTTCTTAATTAAGCTTAGCCGTTATCTGTGTATATAGCTCTTCGGTCCTTGCTCTGTCTGTGTAATTGATAATCACGTAGAAATCATTTACTTTAATATAAAGATATGGGCCCTCCTCCGAAATAAGATACAATCTGCATAATCCCAATCCCTCAAGCTTAAAATTACCCTTCTTAACTTCATTGATCGCAGTACCGTTATTTCGTTCCAGAATCTCCGGCAGGGTATCCTTAAGTTCAACCGAGGATATGGAGCTAAATTCATAAGCCCCGCTATACATCCCCTTAACCTCCAAAGCAGTATCTGTAATAACCACTTCCGTATCTATCTTAAAATTTGCATTCATATAGATCAAAAATGCTGCTACTCCGATTATGACAGCTCCACCGATAATAAGTGACGTTATGATGGAATTCTTCTTCCTCTTCTGTCCTCCAACTCTCATATGTTCCTCCCAGGGTATTGAATATATATTCTTATAATATCAGAGGGCGGGTATAAGTTCAAGAGAAGAGATTATATATAAGTGCAACTTATTATACATATTAAACAAATATATTAATAAAGATCGCCTTCATAATCATCGCTGTACTTTAGATCCGTATAATAAATGATGAAATCCCCAGCCTTTAGATGAAATACATTTCCTTTATTATCCTTCTTCTCCACCGGGGCTCCCTCCGTAACCCACATGGAGCAATTCCCGTTGTTAAGATAGTTGTTCCCATTGATATAAGAAAGATTTTCTTTACCGTTCTTGTCTATCGTTACGATATTAAAATTAACGATGATATATCCGCCGGTCAGCCAGAATTCTTCCCTGTAATCAATTCCATGACTCCTTAAGCAATCTCTTACATCATATCCTGTCGGTACGGCATGGACGTTTACGGGTATTTTATAGGTGCCGTACCACCTCTGCATATACTTTGACAGGTTAAGCTCCGTCTGGCCGGTAATCGACTGTACATCAATAAAAGAATTCAGCCGTGCAATGGAGGAGGCATACTCTTTCCCGATGAAGGTTCGGAACGAATTAAGTATCCGGATCTGGCTGTAGGAATACATGGTGCTTCTCTGGTTTGCTATTTTCGCATAGGTTGTATTCATAACAGCCGCCGTATTCGCTATCTCTGCTTCCGGTATCCGGTTATATACGTTGCCGGTAGTACCGGATTGAATATTTACAAGGTCAATTCCCTCTCCCACCTTTACCAGGCGGTTATATTTCCCATTGATTTCTTCATCATAATACAAATCCACCTGCCTGCGGTTTTTCCCTTCCCCATCAACATAATAGAAGATCGGAGTTATTTTTACCTGACAGGCATTGCTGTACATTTCTCCCGTCGTATCCAGCAGAAACCGGACCGCATAGCCTGTCTTTAGCACTCCCAGATTACTGTATTTGGGGTGGCTGCCGTTTACCAGGGGAGTGGTATATTTACTATTCCTTCCGGTTTCACTGCCGTACTGGTCCCGGGTACCCACGGTGTAGTAATATGCATAACTGTCATTGTAACCCGTGCGCTTTGTGCCATCCGCGGAGCCCTCAAAATATTTAAACAGCATGGTGTTCTTCTTCCGGAATACGTTCTCCCATTTGGGATAATCTGAAATATCATAGAGTGTCAGTCCGTAAATGCGTCCGGAGATCTGGAACTGCTTTGTGGAGACCGCAACATAGCTGTTCCGGCTGGAATTCCGTGTAGTTTCCGTCCGGTTCAGCTTATCCGCACCGTTTACTGCCACGGTCCGAAATTCCGCCGTATAAATCCCCTCCTGTACCCACATGGGTACATAGAACCGATAGGTTTCCCTTCCCAGCACGATCCAGGTTCCAGCTTTAATATATTTGTCATTGTCATTGTTATTGTCCGCTGCCGTATCCAGATAGACATCAAAGGGAAGCTTCATCTCATTACGGATTATCCCTTCCTGCCTGGCGATATAGGAGATATACGCCGGATCTATCATGGACCTGGAGAAATCCCTGGTGCGGTATCCGGGCCGGCTGCTGTGCTCCAGGGTGTTTGAGATCATTACCGAGAAGTCATTTAATGCCGTATCCGGGTCAAGGACAAGCTGAACTGCATCCGTGACCGGGGTAATTACCTGTGACCATTTTGTATTATCGGAATTGATCACCGGAACACAGATCACTGGTGTGTGTATAATAATATCATTTACGCTTACATTGAATAAACGGGAGGAATAGGAGGCGTTTACGCTGGCCGGATGCAGGCGGTAGGATACATTCCCGGTTGAGGAATATGCACCATTTACCTTTAATGCGTCAACGATCTGCCCCTCGGTATATAATGCCTTATCCGGAATGATCGTATTGGACTGCCTTAGGGAAGAAATATTAGGGGAAGAGGTTATTTTTGCCGACGGAGTATCCGAAAGCACTACACTGCCATCAAATATAAGAAGATCATTTTTCACCCGTGCCTCTTCCGTCATCCGGATGGCATAGGAGGTCAGGTCTTCAAATTCTACGGCAGGCCGGTCACTGGTATCGGATGTAACCGGTTCGGCGGCATGAAGCACGATACCGGCTGTCACTTGCGACGGCGGAAGCACATGCTCCCTTAAGTCACTGCTGTGCCGGGTGGTAAGACCCGGAATATCAAGGTATGTACCGTTTGCAGACAGCGTAACCCCTCCGCCCGGCAGGGAATAATTATATACATTTGCGGAATTCACCGGGTAAAACTCCAGGCTGACGATCTCCCAGTAGGAATAGGCCTTCTCCACCCGGATCAGTTGGATATCCGTTACGATATCCGTGACCGGCTTTGGACCGCCGGCGGATTCCGGTGTGGCTGACATGTATTCCAGGGTATAATTCATCGTTACCGGCACGGTAAAGGTGATCTTTCCGGTACGGTTGGCGAGGGTATACCCCAGCAGGTAATCCTTTGTCTTAACATACACATACTGGCTCTCCGTAGTGGGGATGCCCAGCTCCGAGGTAAAATAAGAGCTGCTGTACTTATCCCCGTTGATTACCCCATATGGCGCCGGGCTGTCCAGGGGCAGGGTAATCGGCGCCGATGCCTCCGGTATTTCTACCTCCTGGGCGGCATCGTAGTATATTTTAAGCGTCACGGTTGATCCTAAAGCTGTGGCGGCCGGTATGCCAAAAGATGCTTTGGTGCCGGAGCCCTGGATTGTACTGCTGCCGGCGGATGTGATATAATCACACTCCCACCGGTTAAGATAATCATAGGACACCCGGTTAACCGACCTGGGGGACTGGATCGGTTTGCTGACGGCCTGGTTTCGTACCACCGTTTCGTTTGATATCTCATCAATCAATGCCCCGGTCCCGGACACCATGATAACCCTAAGCTTTATTTCATCTGCCGTCGGCGCTTTATCATCATAGTACACCTTCACGGTGATTCTGTCCTTCACCCGGTCTGCCGCGGGAGCGATAAAGCTTACCGTTGCCCCGCTGCCTGTTTTAACGGTCGGGGATGTAGTGGAAACAGGGATGTACCTCCAGTCCCATTCGCCTGTAAAGCGATATGTCCTGCTCCCCTGGGTGATGCTGTCCGGGGCAGAATAATCATAGGTATCGCCGCCCTTGACCGATCCTGCAGCCAGGACCTTTATCTCGGTATCATTTGATTTATTTACTGCGATTACGGTTACTGGGATGTCCCCGGCCACCTTTTTATAATAAGCCTTCACCGTAATGACCGATGACTTTTTTACGTTTGCCGGCACTAAAAACTCCAATGGCCCAAGTGCAGTATCCGATACTCCTTCTACTGCAGTCTCTCCTCCATTGCTTTTCTCATATATATAAGAGTAATATACGGTCTTTTTATATGCTATGCCGTCCTTACTTATGGTCGCATCAATATTCGCTTTGAATTTTACATTTACATCCGTTGTCCCCTCATATATCTTTTCCCGGATCATCTGACCGGTATCCGCATCCACCGCATGAATCACGATCCCCGGTTTATTCTCATATACAACATATAGCTTTACCTTTGAACCCTTCACCGCATCCGGAAGGGGATAATTAGATATCACCCTCCCGGTCTGCTTATTATCCTTTTTAACCGCATTGCTTGTCCTGCTGGTATATTCACAGTACCACTCTTCCTTTGCCTTATAAACCACACTATTCTTGGTATAGGTTTCCGGAGCCGTATAGGAGGAATTACGGGGATACTTCTCCATGAACATTCCCTTGTCACCGGACTTTAATACCCCAAGCTCATTGCCCTTCTCGTCAACCGCAACTACCTCTATATTAAAAAGGGTAGGGTAGACCTTATACTCATAATTATAATAAGATTTCAGGATCTCCGTGGTCGGATTGTCCCCCGTGTTATTCCACCCGGCGCCTCCGGTAATGTCTTTTCCCCTCTGGATCATCTCCTGGTATCCCAGGATATTGGTATATCCTTTGTACGCAATATCGGTTGTACCGTTATATATTTCAAACTCATTATGCAGGTATACGGAGATATACCCCTCCTGGTTATCCAGCATGGCTGAGGTAACACCTAAATTAATCAGTGCATTGATAAAGTCCCGTTTCTGGATCGTATAGGTAGTGATTTTTTGATTTCCGACAGTTTCACTTTTTGCAATAACCGGAACAAAAGCCTTGTTGCTGACAGTGAATGCCCCATTGATATTATATCGGTTCAGGGTCATGTAGTAGCCAGTAGTCCGGTACTTGATCCCGGAGGTTGCCGCATTATGCCTGCCTTCCTGGATAATCTCCGTATCTGTTACCATGACAGTCATTTGATATTCGTTTTCTGAACCCAAAGGAACTACCCATGTATCTGATTCTCCCGCTGCGAGAGCCTTTGTGAAAGTATAGAATAAGCCGCATAGGAACAGGGTGGAAAGTACAAGACATACTTTCCACCAGTTGTTTTGATACTTCTTCATTCATTATTTCCTTTCGATAAAACGGTATAATTCGGGCGACCAATTAGTATAGGATACCCCGAAGAATGATCCGTCATTGCCGGTGACCGGAGATGAGATACTCACATCAAAAACTCCATTCACCCATTTCCCCAGTATATAATTTTCTATATCAGTATAACTGGTTCTCGAATACAGTACGCAGTTGTAAGGCCCCCACAGCTTCCCACTCAATTCATCTGCCGTATAAAAGGTTTTTGTATTCGTCGATACGATACGGTAATGGATATAGCAGCGGATATAAAAAGAACCGTTGTAAAAATACAGGCTGGAGCTGTCAATGGCTGCCTTGTCACACTCCACGATAGTCTTATTCTTCTTCATCTCGGTCACATAGCGGTTCAGGAAATGGTATACCGTATCCGTGCTGTAATCAATCTGGGCGTCCGCCTGGGCCATCGTTTCTACCCAGTTATCATCAATGGTACGGTAATCCACGTTGAAGGTGTTCCATACCGTGGTGCGTACCTTATTCTCCCATATCTCGTAGTAGTTCTTTTTTGCAGCATTAAAGTCATCGATTACGCCATACCTGGCCTTTGCCACGTCCTTCGGATAGGTGAAATCCTCGGGACTCACCATGGGTACAATCTTACCATTAATACGTTGTGTTACTCCCTCAAACCTTAACTTTGCTTCATAATAATAATTTGGGAAGCTGTCCAGGATATAGGGATACATATATGCATTGTTCGGGAGCTTGGTTGTACGGATCAGCTGTCCGTCCGGGCTGATTTTCGCCCTGAGCGACTTATCCTTAAGCATCTTGATGCAGTTTAAGGCTCCGGTTTTTGTTACCTTTGTGGTCAGTTTAAGATTTCGGTCAGGTGCATAATCCCCATTGGAATATCCCTTTAAAAATCCCTTGGCGTACCCTTCTGCGATATCTTCTCTTTTAGACTTAGCCGCTTTGCTTATATCAGAAATTCTCTTCTCAATAACCGTCTTAACCAGTTCTTCCTCTACGGCAGATCCATTCAAAAACTTATCGGCACGGTTAAGGAGAACCAGCATATCCCCGCGGGTAAGATTAGTAGAATAGTTTTTAAAATCCCCTTCTTTGATTATCCCAATATTTATTAACCGGGTAACATATCCGTCACCCTCTACTGCAGGCTGTAAGCCAAGCTCGGCCGCCAGGGATTTCGCAAATGAGCTAACTGTAATATAGGTCGTGGTCGCTTCTGCCTGCTGCACACCGTATTGTAATGGTGTAACCAAGGTTATTGCCAGAACTAAAATAATTGCCGTAAGTTTTTTCATAAAAATTTTCCTCCCCCCATATCATGTACGTGAGTTATTTGTTTATCGTAGCAACCTGTTTTTTAATATAATCTCCAACTATATCCTCTTCGTCGTTTGCTAGGGTAAATAGACAGAAGGTCTTACTCCAAAACTGTCTATTCTCCAATTTATCTGGTATATTGGTAAATTCCTTTTTAATGAGCCTGCTGCTGGCTGATTTATATACATTTATAAATTTTGATATCTCGGTATTTGGGTGTGCCCTAAATTCCATCTCGAGTAAGTTCCCACGATTTATCCATGATATTTGGTTATGTTATAGTTTGGGGCTATGTAATCAAATATCTCACCCAGACGGCATGAAACGTCCTCCGTTATTACGTATTTTAGATTTTTCACTGTTAGTACTAATCCATATAGTAGTACGAATACTGAATGATTGTTATTATCCTTAATTACTGTATTACTCCCTCCATTTCTATCTAATATTGATTATAACATATCCTGGAAAAGATTTTAAGATAATAATTTTTACAAGATTAGTTTTGCAAAGATGTTGGTAACTATGCAATAAAGTTCTGTATGGTACCGAACACAAAAGGGTGAATGTTCATATCCATTATATTCAGGATAGAAGTGGAGGTTTTTGGATAGGCGGTAATATAACTTTATATCCTTCCTACAACTGCACCACATAACCTTTGATCTATCACCAATCTGCTTCTTTAGAATGTTGCGCTTTTCTATATCTATATAATTTGGAAAAACCTCTGTTCCATTAGATAAGGTAAACTTAACATTATACAAGCTTCTTCAACCTCCAATCCAACCGGGAAAATTAAAATATTTGGGATCTACATACTTCGTCTGACAATATTAAAGAGTTTTTTTGGCTCAAAAATGTAATCGTTGAATTTCACTTCTCTCTAAATAACCGTAATAAATAAGGTACCACAAATTTATTTGTTGTCTGTTCATTAGATAATGATGCTTGTTATGCTATCTTTCACCTTGATAAGCTGGTTGACACAGAATATTTTCTCCCCCTTATACAAACAAGGCATTTGCATCAGATCCGTAATTGCTTTATCAATAATTCTATGTGAACATTCTGGGTTTTCCCTAATGGCACATTCATAAGCATCATATGTTGCTTTAACTCGAAAGGAGTGTACGTCCCCACCGATTTTATGCTTGCAGATATATGCATTTATATCATTTAAATACTTTTTTGACTCAATTGGTTTATTCATTCGATTCACTATACTTATGACTAGTTCTGAATATAATCTTTCCAAGGCAATAATATCCATCACCTCATTACTTATTGAGGCCTTCAAATCTATCATTTCAAGTGCATGTATCATCCGTTCATGATTTCCAGTTTCGAGATGGTAATAGTACTCCAGTACTGCCTGATATGCAAGGATATCGTTGTCTGCAAGATCCCCAGATAGACAGATTAGCTCTTCTCCGATCCATTTGTAAGTCATGCCTTCACCAAGACATTTGGCAATTATTAACTGTGCGTTATGGCACTGTCTTGTAATACTGTCCATTTTCAGTAGGCGACAGCAGGCCTTGTCGTTGCATAGTCTCTTTGTATTTGGTATCCCATTCATAAGATAGAAACCTATCCCTGAAACAAAGAAGCACCATGAATATACCCATAAAACCATGTCTCCGCATCTAAAAAGTATCCCAATGAGCCCTAAAAATGCCAGGAGCATATTCATCCAGCATCCACTCATTGTGTAAACCCTTGCACCCGTTTCTATGGTTCTTGGGTACATGATGCATTGGTAATTAATTGAAGGCAGGAATTTAAACCTTATACCTTTCATATGCCGGACCACAGCAATATGGTTTACTTGAAGATGCAGGAACCGCCAGCCGGTTAAAAGTCCTCCTAACAGATGTCCCGCTTCATGTATTATCAAATGTATCAGCAGTGATGCACCGATAGCAGGTAAAATATGTATCAGCATATTGCTCATTTATTTTCACCAATCCTATGTTTTAAGAAATAACACCCTTCCTGCCATCAGCCTGTATCAGCTTCTTTCTAAATTCCATCTCCATATATGATAGATCAAGTTCTTCTGCTAGGCTTATGAACTGCTTTGTAAACTTATAATCAAAATGCTTTTCGCAATTGGCTAATAGATAAGTTGTCACATCATTGCGACTTATCGGTTTTCTATATACTCTTTCCGAAACCATAGCATCATAGACATTGCTATGGCAATGATTTTTGCAAAATCAGATATGGAACTACCTTTTTTTCTCAAACCATAACCGCTTCCATCTAACTTTTCATGGTGATCCAAGATTGCATTCAGTATTCTCTCATTTAAGTTGGTCTCCTGTTTAAGATAGAAGTACCCAGCTATGGAATGTAATTCAATTGTCTTCCTCTCATCTTCAGTCAGTGCATCTGCCTTTTCCAGTATGCACTTTGAAATAAATATTTTACCATAATCATGAAGAAGCGCTGCCGTAGATAATTCAATCATTTCCTGACATACTCCGTAATCGTATATCCCCAGTATCCCGGACAACAGTGCTACATTGGCAGAATGGATGTATAATTCATAGCTATAACTTCTGATCCTGTCAAAACATTTTTGAATTTCACTATTTAGTAAGATTGGCTTACGGATGGCATCTAATATGATGTTTATAACCTTCCATTCTTGTTCATTATTACTATAGCCCATGTGCACTGTCCCTTCATACTCTTAAAAAAGTCTTTAAGCCTATTCATAATTATTTTTTTTAGGTATCCCTATGATATACTATGCCTACGTATTAAAGGACATTTCTGTCATAGGTGTAATGTTCTTCATTGTTTAGGATTTCATTTTCTTCCCTTAATTTCTTTATATAGTTCCTTATTTCTTTTATCTCTAAAAATACTTCTGACAATCGACAATTATCATCCCTTTCTCGATAAAGTTTAAATCATCATATTGTTTAATTAATCTCCGGTACTCTCGCCCCGTGCTCAATACATTCACAACAGTATGCACCAATTTTGGCACATTCGTCTACGCTGTCAAAAACATCCTCCAGCACTGCGGTACTCTGGGCAAGCTTTTCACAGCCCTTTAAATGTGCCAGTAGATACCAGCTTTTTTGCTCCACATAATACACCGGTTTTTTTATGATGCTGGCTCCAGCCGATGTCACTTTGTTAAAAGTATAATTATTATCCTCTCCATAGGGATATCCCTGGAATACAGCCAACAAATTCACATCATCCAGATAATCCGCCCACTCTTTCTCCTGTCCTGCTGGGAAGGAAAATGAGTAAGTGATCCCATTCCTTCTGGCTATGGAGTTATGCCTGCCGGTATAGTATGTCATAACATCCTCCAGAAGACTGATTAAGGCTCCTTTCTGAGCCAGCTTATACTTTTCGCCATCCAGTAGAAAGCTTTCCGCATTAGCAGTTCGAAACGGTGAATATTGCTCCGCTGTCTGTATCTCATGATAATCCAAAATCAGCAGTTCCTGATTGGCATTTAATATCCGGTTTTTATCATAGATGCTTACAAGATCCGTCAATGTAAAGTTATAGATAAAATTGTCATCCTGAAAAAAATAAGGCATTTTTTCCGACCACAACCGTTCTGAATAAGTATAACCGTCCGATGATCTGTAATCGTCATAGTAATATATATAATATCCATCGGAATCGCAAAGCAGGATGATCGGAATATACATCTCAAGCTCTGCCTGCGCATTGGCATCCGATATGATACCCATGGATGAATAAAGCGATCGGAAGAGGGTTGCTACAACCTCATCCTTATTAATTGTATTAGCACCATGGGCTCCGGAGGCTGCCAGATAGTGAATAGCATCTGAAACAGCAGTATTCAGAGCAGTATTGAGTTCAGATTTTTCATTCCTCAATGATTTTAAATGACCTACTGCCAGGTCCGTTTTTATTACAAGCGCTATAAAAAATATGACAAACAACAGTGTAAAATGGTGAATTCTCATATTCCGTTATATCCTTTCGTTATGAGGACTATAATACTAATCTTTTCTGAATTTATCTCGCTCCAATCCTTTCACTTACCTTCACGGAGAACCACCGGTCCGATAAAGCAGGATAAAGTTTGTTCAGTATGTTTCTTGCTATAGAGCTTGATTTATTATTCAGTGTTATTGTGAAAGTATCCTCATTGATAAAATCATATCTGCCATCCGAATAGAAAATGTTTAAGATTTCATCTGTATATACCGCTTCTTCATACCGAAGCACATTGCCTGTAAATACCGGGGTTTTCTGTATGCAGCGGGGGCAGCCGGGGTTTGTCCCGTCCGGGTATAAATTATATTCAAATCCGCAAATATCGCACACCATTTTTATACAAATCGTTGTTACCATCAACTGTACCGTTTTTCCCTTGTATCCGATTGTAACCGGCTTCGTTCCCAGATACCCGGTATCCAGATTATCCACATAGCCGGTGGCCACCGTTTCTGTATGTCCGTCAAGGTAGGTTGCCAGCAAAGTAACTCCGTTATCCTGCAGGGTAGTGCCAAGCGTAATCGTCATGGTGGAGGTTTGCGGGTATATGATCCGCAGGCTTCTGATCCATTCCCTGCAGTAAGGGCAGCCCGGATCTGAGCCGTCTTCCTTCCGGTTGTAGGTATGTCCGTTAATACATACAGCTGTCCTTGGCACCACTGTGACTTTTATTGTACAACTCACAGAGTATTCAATACCGTTAATAGAATAAGTATAAGTTAACAATACCGTCTGATCGTTTATGACGGTTGCTGTGGAGAACGATGCCGTGCATACGACCGTCTTTGTTGAGCCGTCACGATATATTGCCACTACCGTGGTAATGAGTGGATCTCCGGTCGCCACTGTCTGAACTGGGTTGGTAGGTGTTATACTTACAACTTGTAAACCGCAGGCTTCATACACTCTTACATTCCCAATATAATAAGCCCCTTCCGTTTTTCCGCAATTTAGTGAATATGCCGGAGCTGATATCATATTTGTACAAGCTCCGGTTGGTTTACTTGAATAACCGCCATCCCCGCACGTTCCACACCTCCAATGGTCTGTGCTTCCAGAGGGACTCATTGTTCCAACATGTGTTTCGTTATTATAACCGTGGGAGGTGTTTCCGTTATATCCCGGAATATACGCTACCGAATAAGGGCATTTGCTACAGCTCCATATAACCATCGGATACGCTATCCAATCTGTACTGCCGCATATTCTGGTAGAGGGATTGGACTGTCCATAACATCCGCCGCCGCTGGTACTGTTTCCCGTATGTATATGTTTTGTACCGTTAAAGCATGCATCCGTATGTACATGGGATGGGGATGCCGGTGTATTCACTGCCCTTGCCAGGATGCTTTCATTGGTGTCCGTATTTAAGCTTCCGCTATTATCCGGATCGTCTACTACCGGAACCTCTGTTTCAACTTCATGATAATGGTATATGTTTTCACCGGTATAAGCAGCGTTCTGGGCTTCGATGATTTCCTCAATGGTCCGGAAACGGTATTCCGGCTCTGAGACTGTATGGACATGTTCAAACTCCAGCTCATATAAAGAATCCGTAAAAAATAATTCGCCGAGATACCCTTCATAGTCTGCGACTGAGATAGAACCATTCCTTTTTACTTCTTCGATGAATTCATCCGTTATGCCGGTGCCTATGGTTTTCATTACTGTTTCCGTCCGTAATCCGAAATAGATTGCCACTGAAACAAATATGACCAGTAGGGCGATAAACACATCAATAAGATAAGTCCATATTTTTTCCATGAATTAATACACCCCGCCGCCATGTTGAAATCTTTTTTTCATACCCAGCATTGATGTCCTGAAAAAAGTATTCTGGATATTATAAAATATTGATTTATTCCTCTTGGTTACCGTGATCGTTATATAATTTCCTTCCAGGAAGCGGTATTTCCCATCGGAGTAAACCAGGTCCAAAATCTCATAGATATAAGTTATGTCAAAATAATAAACCGTTCCCAGCCCTTCACTTATGGTACAATAGGGGCATCCGGGATCTGATCCGTCTTCATTCCGGTAATACACATGGCCATTGGGACAGGTGATGCTTGCGATAGCATCGACAACCTCTACTTCTATAGTTGTGCTGAATTCATTATATATTATTGTAATCGTCTGGATTCCTAACTGAACCGGATTAAAATCAATCAATGTGTATCCTTCCATGGCAATCTCTCTGTGCAGATCCCTGAAAATAAGGACAACCGATATTCCAGGAACCGCCCCGACCTGCACCCGGTTTGATCCGCTGGTTAAATAAGCCTCGATCCCGGTGATTTCAGCAGAACATGCCGGGCATCCCCTGGGATTTTCCGAAGGTTCATAGATAAGCCCGCATATCGGACACTGAACCGCAGTATGGGGGATCACAATAAGTATGATTGTCGTGGATACACTCCGGTAGCTGACGGTAGCTGTAAATGTTCCTGCCTCAGCCGAGGTCCGGTCTATACTCCAGTCATTAACGATACCACTGCTTCCATCAGCATAATGGGCAGTGACCTCAAGGCTGATTAATTCGTTTTGATTTATGATAACTGTCCCGGGGGCAGTACTGATACTGACCACATTTTCCGAACATATGGGACAGCCTGTCAAAGAAGCCGGATAGCGGGTGCCGCATACGGGGCAGGTAATTCTTCGCTCTTCCACCCATACGGTTATTTCCGCTGCAAAGCCTCCATATTCTACCGTTACCAATTGCAGCCCCGTACTTCCCGGATCATAATTGCTGGTCCATCCGCTTACCGCCTCTCTATGCCGGTCTTTAAATACCGCCTCTACGGAAATGCCTAAAGGAAAACCTTCTTCGACGGTAATATAAGCAGGCTCCACCTCAATACGGACGATGGCCTGATTACAGACAGGGCACCCGTTATCCACATCATTGTGGTCCAGCGGATACCTCGTTCCGCACTGTGGGCATGTTTTCTGCAGCGGAATGACATTTACCGTGACGGATGTACTTCTTGAAATACCGTTCTCTGTATAGCTGATCGTTATGTCCTGGGTCCCGATCAATGTCTTGCTGTAACCGAATACTATGTAGGAATCAATATTCTTTGAGCTTCCATCCTCATAATGACCGGTAACAATAAACACCGGCACCGGACTATAGCGTTCTATGTCCTGTGATAGCGGTAAAGCACTGATATAGGTAATATTAGGCAGCACTGTTATAGTTACGTTTCCAATTACGGTTTTCCCGGCTTCGGTATAGGAGAAGGTAACGAATTTATTACCTGGACCCAGGGTCCACCCGGCTTTTATATAACCCGCTTGAATTACCTTCGTTAATCCGCTCGTATATACCAGCGTTACGGTATAGGTTGGCTCACTCCCGTTATAAACCGTATAGGAGGATGGTGTTATTATAAGGTGGGATGGAGTGCTATTCTCTTTAACCGTAACACTGACGGTACAGGTTCTTATCCCTGTAGTTTTCGCATTTCCCACAAGTCCGGAGTAAGTAAGCGTGACTGTCTGAGTGCCAACGGTATTAGGATTAAAATTGCTTGTACAATTAACTATAGCAGTATGCCCATCTAAATAGGTAGCGGTCGCTGTTGTTATGATAGCCCCTCCCTTGTCCACTGTTTGATTGGGATTTGTAGCAGTTATGGAAGTTACAACCCGATCACAGATCGGAACGGTATCTTCCGTTAGCTGACATGCCGGATTCGGATATGTGCACCCATGGTTAAAAGCATCTTTTACAACCGGAAGTTGCAGCCATGATTCATTAATACTTACCAATCGGTCAATACGGCCCTCACTATCATGCTGGCCTATATTATTAAATAATGACCTTAGGGTATTCGTATCATTATTCGTATAAATAACTCGTCCATTCCTATAGATCCCAAGCGTATAAGGCTTTTCCATCCAAGAGCTATCTTCTAATTTCATAATTTCTTCACCGCAATAATTGCAACGATAAGAATAAGAAAAATTACCATAATAGTCGTTCCACCCGCCCACTAAGCGAAAAATATACGGTGTTCCATTACAACTATTACATTTTGTTATCCTACCTATATACGGTAATTCAAAATTAAAATCTTTTCCAAGTACATATCCTGTCATATTAGTATAAAAATACGATCCCCCGGAATCTGTTTGAGTACTTTTTATATATGGATTTAGGTTATTTGCCAATTGGTTGTACTGATTATAGAGTGTGTTATATTCTGTACTGTTTCTCAGCTGATACAAAGTTTTTTGAATGTTGTTAATATAGTCATAGATTTGAATATAATCTTCTCCACCGTAAATATCTGTTCTTTGTATTGTTAAAATATTTTTATGACAGTATCCGCATCGTATATAAATACTATTATAGCTTGGATCATATAAGCCACTTCCACTATGCGTAATGGAAAAAGCAATTGGCATAGATAGGCATTCTGTAGTATGTCTATGTCCAGCATAGCAATCATTGGTATGGACATGGGCAGATTTAACCACAACAGTTATTCCACAATTTTTCGTGCCTGTTGTTTTTGCGTTGTCTACTTTGCCCGAATAGGTTAAGGTTACTAATTGTGTTCCGACCAAATTTGGATTAAAATTACTGGTACAATTTACGACTCCTGTATGACCATCCAAATAGGTAGCGGTCGCGGTTGTTATGATAGCCCCTCCCTTGTCCACTGTTTGGTTGGGATTTGTTGCAGTTATGGAGGTTACAACCTGATTACAGATCGGTGTGGTATCTTCATTCGTTATGCCGCATGTCATTGGTAATGTGCTCCAGGTAGTTCCCATAAATGCCGCATAATCGGGAACATATGGCACCATTGCATCCACAACGTATTTTGCGCTGATTATACCGTATTTATTATAAGTATCTTTCTTGCTGAGAATAGATTCCACCAACGTCTTAACCCAAGCCTGGCCGCTTATGTATGATCCGTTCGATAACTGTTCCCTGTATTCGTATGTCCGTCTTGTGGTATCATTGTTCAGATATATTGTAAATATCCATTGTTCCGATTCCGTTCTTTTCCCATATCCAGAATGTATGTTGCCATAATCTGATATATTCACATTAACATTCTTGTCATTAGTGAATGTATAATTTGCCTGGTATACACTATTTGATGTGTTTTTTGTTCGGTAGTAACCTGTTGTACTAATCCCGGACAATTGATATAGGTTTGAATAATCCTGCATAAGCTGGGTAAGATTTTTTGTCGTAGGGCCGGTATAATTCATAAACTGGATGTGGGTATTATATGCTTCTATATTTTTCCTTGGCGGATAAGTCTCTGTATATAGGTCTGTATATGACATAATAACCATACTGCCAGTACCGTTTGGCTGTCCCATTCTTATTTCGTATCTCCAATTTGCATCGCCAGAAGAGTTATATGTGGCATATGATGTAAGAACTCCTTTTCCGCAATTTGAACAATACCAACCGGCTTGATCGAGATTATATGTATCTGTTTTCTTATAGATTGCCGTAGTGGAACCACAAGAGCACAGAACTTGAACACATCCGCTCGCAGTATGGTTATGGCCTATATAACAATCACTTGTATGCATATGAGCCGCAAATGATGAAATTTCCTTTTCTCTTCCAATAATAACTTCAGGTTTATTTGTTTTCATTCCACTATCAAACGATAGTGAAATCACGTTCTTTCCTTCTTTTATATGAGAATATATTGTATTTGATATGCCATGATTGTGGCTGCTGTCCGTACATATAAAAGGCTGGTCCGTTTGAGCTGCAAGAAGATTAAACCGTCCCTCTATTCCGGATACAGAGATCTCCTCACCCGTAACCGGATGGATGTCTTCGATTGCCACATCATATAATTCCCCTGTGGTATCCAGAAAATTAATATAGTCTTCGTACATCGCCACATCCAGATATCCTTTTTCACGGATAGCGTCAGACAATGCCTGTGTCCTTTCATCAACAAGAGTATCTATGCTTTCACTGTTCGATTGCGCTATGTACTGCAACGGAAATAGACTGATTAGTATTACTGCAATCATCCCCGCAATCAGCCTGCCCGGATAATCCATCTCTTCTCCCTTTCCTGCTCTTACGAAACACCGGCATAGGTATAAATGACCTGAACTATTTCATGTTCCGTATTATAAATATATTCTTTGTTATATAAGCCGTCTTTAATCAGTAAAAAATAATCGGTATAATCTGTTCCGTCCGGCGGAATGATGCTGCCGTCTATCCTGATGGGATGCTCCCGGTATCCCATCAGGACAGCATGCAGTTCTTCCTCGGATACCTGTTTTATGCCGGGAGCATGGTACTGCTGGTAGATATCCTCCTCCCTTAATATGCGGTCCGCCGCCACATTAATAAGCCGGTCCGCCATCCGTTCCTGAGATACCAGGCAGAGCAGCCCTAAGCCCAGAATTAACGCTCCTAAACCCATCTCTAACAGATTCATTACTCCATGACGCATCGAATTGCCCTCCGGTCTATTTCTGTATAAAGCTGACTCCCAGTATGGCCTTGTTGGCGGATCTCACAACCTCTCCGGTAAAATACGCGGTCGGCTTTATAAAATATTCCATTCGCGCGATATTTTTGATGTCGCCGAGATACTGCTTGTTTACATAGGTATTCGTATATGTGCTGCCGGATACAACGGTCGTTACCCGCACATAGATCGGTGCAGCTTCGGCTGCAGAATAATCACCAAGATGCTCTTTCATGAAATTTCTGACTTCACTGCCCCTAATCTCTTCTCCGTCATATTTTGTAATACTGTATTCCTCCATGTCAGCAGCTATTTTTTCAGTTTTATCCAGTATTCTGCCGGCGGCATCCGTGGTACTGTTTACATTGGCAAGAATAAAGCAGATGATGATTCCTGCCAGTATCACACCCACGACTGATAATAATATATACGGTACAAGCTCAAAGTTTTTTTGTTTCATTGTTCCATACCACCTCATATTCTCCCGATATAAACCAATCACAGTGCCTGCCATAAATTAAGCTTTATTTCTTTTGGACAAATAAAATCCCTGTAACCTCATCGTTAATATTACGCAGTACTTCACCAATAAAATAAGCGGAGGGGGTGATATAATTGTCACTGCTTACGACATTATTTAATGTGGTAACTATTCCGCCGGAATTGATTGCATTCGTTCCTGTCAATGCACGGTTGTAGTATATTGTTATGGGGATTTCCCTGTTCTTATTGGCAAGAGTCCGGACAGCTATGGAAAGTTCTTCATCCTCGTCAACAGCTTCTTCAATCAGCTCCACAACGGATTCTCCGTTTATAGTTGCACCGTCATATACCTGAACATCAAAATCAGCCAAAGAACCATAGGAATGATTGATCTTGTCCGTACCGGAATTAAGCTCCTTTTTCTTATCCTTAAACATACCGGTCATCCAGGCAATTAATACTCCTGCAAGGATTACACCAATAACCGCAATTAAGATAGCCACAATTAAATTTGATTTTTTTGTTTTCATCCTTTTCCTCATTTCTGACCCGGTCATCGCTGCTGAGTAAATTTAAGACATACAATCTCATTGTTCGTATTTTTAATCACTTCACCAAGAAAATTACCGGTGGGTGTTATATAGCCGGAGGCAGCTTTCCCCGCCGGAGGCGTTACGGTCACTGCAGAACCGAGATTGCCCGAAGTATAGGCATAATTGTAGTAAGCATCGGTATTATCGAGGGTATGCACCCATATTGATATCTGCATATCCTTTGCGTCATAATCTGAAATCAGCTTCATAAGGGTGCTGCCTGAAATGGTGTCACCATCATATACCAGTAAGTCAAAATCAGCGACCGCATTAATGGCCCCGTCAATTTTTTCCGTTCCGGAATTCAAATTCTGTCTTTTGTCCTTGAACATGCCGGTCATCCAGGCAATTAACAACCCCGCAAGGATTACACCAATAACCGCAAGCAGAATAGCAATAATTAAGTCGGCCCTTTTTGTTTTCATAAAATTTCCTCCTGATTTTTATTTAGATTCTCTTAGCTTTTTACCACGGTGAGCGTTCTAATTCCTTCAGCATCAAATTAATTTCGCTCATTGCTGAGACTAAAGGCGGTATGATTCCATAGGCAAATAATAACAGGAAGGGGATGGCGGCAAGCAGATATGCCCGTACTACCCTTTTCCTGATCGATTTTTCGTTTGCCAGTTTTCGTCTTGCCATATATCCATCCCGCTCCACATCAACCTCATGGAACGCCTGGCGGATAGGCATGTCATCGCACCGGATCAGATTGTCAATAATGCGGCCAAACGGTTCGTACGGCTCCCGTTCCTTTAAGTCCAACAGAGCCGGAATATCCCCGGCTCCGTAATCATTAATACAGCTGCGAAGGGATTGTTTAAAAACAACCGCAAAGGATTCCATTTCTTCCAGTATCTGCTTTACTGACATACTGTCACTATACATCAGCATGCAGACCAGAGCATTGAACTGGTTAACCTCGTCCTCCATCGCATCTCTTGATACTGTTGCACTATATTTCAGTAACATTTTTGGAAGATAATAAGCCGCGGCACTAAGCACCATGCATATCACTAAGTCTATGAATGAAAAGTATTCCCCGCGGTATGTATTAATACGGCGAAGTATTTCTTCTGCCAATGCCTCATTAATCAGCCTGTTATAAAATGTTCCGTCTTTATTTAAAACTTCAGCCATATCTCCTACAGTCGCCGGTATCTCTTCCGTCTTACCGTTTTCTCCTGGTATTACATAGCTTTTTGTATAGGTCTCGATCAGTTCCGCCATTTTCTCATAATTGCTTTCCTTTGCCGCCGAGGTGAGGGATTCTACATCGATGCGTTTTGCAGTAAGCGATTGCTCCTTACTCACCCTGTGCAGATAAAATATCACTGCGGTGCTTATCATAAACACCAGCAGAGCTATGAGCATACTCCGCAGAACAAAATGCCTGGAGCGCATATTACTTCCGTTATTCCTTAATTCCCGCCTTAACCGTTCCAGTTTTGATGCATTTTTATCACAGTAATTATCCATTGCTTTGTTTATGACAGGAATTCTGTCAATTCTGTACAGTAGACGGTGGTTTGGAGGATGGTAGACAGAATATTCCGCACTCTTTCTCATTACCGTATAGATCACGGAGATTGCCAGTATTAGTCCGATATCCAGCAGGAAGCCCTCCTTACCATAATAAAAGGACACCATGTTCTCCTTGATGCTAATCGCAAATCTTTTAACAAAATCCATACTGAAAATCGGAGCCACTACAACTGCGGTGACCCCTAGAAACTCCAAATTCAATCTCTGCAGCTTGTCAATTTCAATATCCATTTCCCTGTATAATTTTTCAAGATTTGATATAAACAGCCTCTTCCCGTCTACAACCTGATCCCCCCGCTCCATTACTCCGACGCACTGGCCTACAAAAGCCCTGAGGTATTTATTGGGTATATTTTCGTAGTATTCCCTTAAGTCCTCTTCCTTGTCCTCCGACAGCAGGAGCTGATATATCTGATCGGCTGCCGCCCTCATATCCGGACATAGTCTGTCTCTGGAACGGTAGATGGCATCATCCACACGATATTCCACATAAAAATTATGCTGTACGCTTAACAGCAACTTCTGGGCTTCCTGCAGGATATAGATTTCAAAAGATTTCGTCATACGTCCGATCACTTCCGCATGAATAATGAAAACAGCCGCTGTCACTGTGATCAGCGTTATCAGACGGGGATTCAGCATATATATGAATAGGAATGTCAAAAAACAAATTCCCCAGGAAATAAGGCAGGCATTTATGGTACGTCTGGCAATCAGCCTGGTGTCACCCGGACTGATCATCCGGTAACGGTAAGCCATCTTCTCTAAATAGCTTCTTGTTAACGGATATGATATCAGGAAACGATACAATGGAGGATAGATCCTGTCGGATATTTTCAGTCCTGTGCGCTTTTTACTTCCCCAGTTTTTATTTTTCTTCCGATCAAAAATAATCAGTATTATGATAATAACCAGCAATACGGCACCCATGGCAAGAACTAAGGCTGCGAGCCGTTTGTCCTTTGCAGCCGTTTCCGCCGCCATGCGCTCTGCTGCCGGTATTACATTTATGCCTGATAAAAGGGGCATTCTAAACAATTGATCTCCCCCTTTCCTGAGCGGCGTTAAATTCCAGGAACCTGGGTATCTCTTCCGGAGGCAGATTTTTTATCAGTACTTTAGAGAGTCCGTCACTGATCGGATGGATCATCTTATACCCTCCGTCTTCGTACACGATGATATCTCTCGTATAATACGATTTCCTGCGTGTCATCAGCTTTAAATAATGGGCAATCAGTTCAAGCCGGCCTTCTACTCCCTGATCAAATACAGGCTCCCGCTCTTCCCTTGCATAGGGAATAATTTCAGTGATACGGTCAATATGCCTGTGTCCGTCATTCTCCTTTACACAATGCACATCCAAATGCAGAAGCCCGGAAACCAATGCCTCCACATCTTCCGTCCCTGTTGTCCCATACCCTCCCATGGAATGCACAAAATAGGAAATCATATCGTCCGGGGTCGGCCAATGCCCGGTGGTGATGATACGTTTGGTACCTGCCAGCAACAAATCAATCAAATGCTTGGCATGCTCCAGGCTTGCTGTTTCCCCGAATAAAATGGTATGTGCATCAGAGGCTTTCAGCAGCTCGATCAGCTTTGCAAATCCCATTCTCTCACTGGGGCGGGTTCCCAAGATATTTTTATCCCTGTAGGCATCGTTTAGATACAGTTCAAAATCTGCTTCTATGGTTCTTATCGGCTGCCGCCTGTCAATGCTGCTTACCGCCGCTCTTGTATTCGTAGTCTTTCCGGAGTTCTGATCACCGGAAAAAATCAGGTTCAGGCACCCTTTGATTGCCCAGTTGATTACTCCTATCGGATACTCTTTGCCCTTATCCGTAATCAGATCCCTCAGCTTAAAGGATGCCGCACTGGTAAATTTGCGTACAAAAAAAGCCCATTGAGAGCTGTTATTCGGCCGAAAGACTGTCACCCGGCTTCCATCTGCCAGATGAGTCTTAAGTCCTCCCTCTGACGATGTAAGATGCCCGATGCATCCATACTCTGAGAGGTTCTTACAGACACGGATTATTTTAGAAGAAGAAGGAAAGGAAAGAAACTTCATATGAATGGATTTACCTCCATATATGATCCAAATACTGTCACAGGTCCTTAACTTTTGAAATTCACCATAATAAATATCATCCTCTCTGTAACGGTAATTATTTTCTCTGCTGCAGGAAATGCCTCCTGATATGCTATCCAGAGAATCGTCCTCCATTATCATCATGTCTACTACGGATAATCCATAGGTTTCTTCATATATCCGCTGTGTCAGGATATTCAGCTTATCATCATAGCTTAACGGCTGGGACATCTTATCATAAGCTTTTTTGATATCCTCTTTGGTAATGCTGTAATAATAGTCCTGATCATCCTTCTTTAACCGGTCAATGTCCGTCTGCCTGCAGATTTCACGGAATATATGATGACTTCCGTCCCTTTTCTGCAGATACATCATAATTTCGAACATATCCGTTGCCGACAGCATGCCCGGCTTGCCAAAGGGTATTGTTTTATCTATGACAGCTTCCGTTATACCCAGATTATTTGACAAAGAGCTTTTGATACGGGCAGCCACTACCATCTTTTCGCTTAAGTTTCCCTGAGAGCATTTCCGTATTGCATCACTGAGGGTACGCTTCAGTGCTTTTCGGTTATCCAGGTCCCTACGATTTAGATTAAGTCCATAGATGTCCATGTTGATGATATCGTTGAATACTTTCCTTATGCTTTCACACAGGAAATCGATGGTGAGATGATCGGCAGCCGTAAAATCATCCTGATCGTTTTTTTCTTTGAATATATAATAAATAGACAGAAAAACGCCGGTTATTAATAATACAAAAAAAATCCCTTCATTTATATTCATTTCTTTTTACCCTCAAGGCGGTTTGCATCTGTTGATATGTGCAGGAGCGCAAGCATTTTTACTGCGGTAAGGCGGGAATATCGGAAGAAATAATCTGTTTCCGCCGGTATGTATTTATGGGAAGTAATCCTCCTTTTAAGAAAACGGACCGATTTTTCCCTGAGACTATATTCTTTCACAGGAAGCCCATCCTTCAGAAATCCGACGATATCACTTTCATTCTGGGCGTCCATGTATTTTGTACAGTACGGGATGATACCCGAATTGGCTTTATTCATGTATTTTCTAAATTTAATTCTGCAGTTATTAATATTGCAGACAGAATTATTATCATAATCACCAAATAGATAAAAAACCTTCCTGTCATATACAAACCGCTCCCCATAATCAAAGATAAATTTTTCGAGGACATGCCTTCTCTGAGTCAGATTTATTACAATTAAATCCGCTATGGACATAAGCTGAAATGACAAATCATCCTCGCCGCTGTTAGCATCAATAAGGACAAGGTCAACGAATTCTTCCGCATCTCTGATCAGCTTCATTATCTTTTTACCTATATCCCTGTCAAAGGTTTCTCGGTTATTTGTTTCTGACCCGGGAAGCAAAAGCAGGGAAGTACCGTGAAAGGTCAGGCAGCAGCTTTCCAGGGTCTGAAGATTAAGCTTATTTATATTACTATAGGTAACTGCCGCATCCAGCCCGATATCCTGAAATAATTCATTTTTATAACTGTGAATGCCTGAATTCTGTCCTACCAGCGGGCCCTCCAGATTATTTTTACTAAAATGAGTCTGCAGCATAAGAACTCTTTTTTTATGCAGAATGCTCATTATGAAAGCGCTGACATGCAGATTGCTTGTTTGTCCCTGTCCGTGAAGAGGGGACCAATAAATGATTATGCTCATATGTAATTTCAACTTCCTCTTCCGGCCATCCGGATAGCCTTCTTTATCCTTGGCTGATTCATTGATGGGAATAAACCATGGATTTGATCTGCTATATAGCCTTTCATTCTTGATGATATTTTTGCAAACCTTACAACCTTTGTTAGCTCACAGCCGACAGCACTTTCATAGTCGGCATAATCCAGATAAATATAACTTACATCGTTAAGCTTTGCCGGTAAATCCAGTGATCTTTTCACCAATTCAACATCATCGACCGAGATAACATCCCGTATCAGCAGCCTGATATGATTCTCCTTTTGCGAGACATCCCGTAATAATATATTAACCTCATCAATAATATGGGGAAATGTATTTACTACTACATTCATAATTCGGCATGAAATCGGAAAACCAATCCGATAGTTACAGCCGTAAACTACCAATATCACTCCATCCCGAAACATATCAAACTCCTCCTCAGATGGAATTTTCCTGGTATAATTGATATTCCGGTAATTAATGATATCTTTTCTGCTGTCAAGACCCATACCATGCTTTATCGATTTACAGAGAGCACCCGTATCGGAAATATCAACAATCAAGACTCTGTATTGTAATTTAGCCAGAGTTCGCCCAAGGTACAGCACAAGGTCAAAGGCTTCCCATCCGGCATAGCCAACACATAACATACTTTCCTCCTCCGTATAAGATGACATTATCCAGTCATACCTACCTGGTACCGTACTCTCCTTTCTGAAAACAAGGGGCACACTGGTACCAGAGTAGTGACGACCACACTGGGGACCAAGGAATCCGTCCCCCATTACGAAACATATACCGCTGCAGATTAGACTATCCGCAAGAAACGATACCGGAAGTTTCGTTATACAGCCTGGCGGCTGTTATAATATCGCTGTTTTTGTATCCGTTTGGAATTAACGTATACTGCTGAAAGATATGGCAGCAGATCAACAGCGTCTACTATCTCATTATGTAATTACGGCCCGTAATCTATCTCGGCCATCTTATCGTCAAGCTCATCCTTATAGGTCGCATTGACATCGGGATCTAATATTGCCGGTAGACCCTCTCCGGCCATTGTACCGGCAGAGCTATTTGGTGACAACTCCCAGTCTATTTCTCCCACATTGATTGACAGACTCGCCGCCAGCCGGTTCTCCATCGCTTTGCGTACTTGCTGGCTCAGGTGCGTCTCAGCAGTCTCCAATATATTAGGATTATCCTGGATCAGTAAAAGAGTTGATATGCCCGGCTTATAGGTAACCTGTGATTCTTCCTGCAGCTTCGGCTCTATATACTTTGTTGTATATATTTTTGTTCCGGTATAAAGGTATGCATCCACAGCCGCACTGGCCATCCGGAGAATCTCTTCCTCCGACAGCCATAAATAACAGCGGCCTGAGTCCGGGACATAGTCCTTTAACCTCTTTTTTGACAATACAATATAATCCTCCCCATTTGGAAACATAATACGAATATCGGTGTAATCATCCTCCAGGATATTGGCATTGATCAGGATTATACTATATTCCGCTTCTCTCAGTTCAGCTGTCACTGAAGCTTCCGTCAGCATACTTGATAACAGATGCGTGCCTGACGGAATATCAAGCAGGGCAGTTTTCCCCATATCCTTCTCCCGCAGGAAAGCAGCTTCCGGCTGTGACGAGTATACCGTCATTTTCGTTGTATTAGCCTCACTGATTTTATCACCTGCCCTGATGTCGGTTGACGCAACGTAAAGATTACGTTGATTCTCTGTATTCTCACGGTAAGCTTCATCAAGCTGTGCCTGATACTCCTGCCGCAGCTGCTTCATGGTTTGAGTAATGGTAATCAGGGCTGCTCCGCCTATGACCATGATACATATCAGTGCCACGATGATGTATTGCTTCGTTGTCCTTTTGATTCTTCTAAACCCCATAGCTTACCTCAATATAATATTTAATGAACATGAAACACAACCATAGGATACAAGCAAGTGCAAGTATATAAATGGTAAATATCCTTGTCTTCGAAATCGATTTGCTTTGACCATCCGTCCTCTTACGGCGTCTTAACCTTATTGATCTGCACCAGTCAAAGACGGAAAGCAGGACAATATATAGTATTACCCCAACCAAAATCAGGATAAGAATCCTGAATAAGGTTATCTGCCACAAAGCTTAAGCTCCTTTCTATCAGGTTCCCCTGATAGAAAGGCCCTCTTTAAAATCATAACTACCGCCTTCTTGACCGACTGGATAAACCGATAATGCGGATTATCATTCATGCATCTGAAGTTTGCTGTGATAAATTCGACTGCTCTCCCGCTGCTGCAGGCAATCTGAAAAGCTTCACACCATGGAATCGGAGCGATGCAGTCAAGAGGAATTTCATATAAGTTCGATATTCTTCTGCAGCTTAATATGGACCGGCTCGAATAATCACCGATTACAAAAACTGATTTCGGAATAAGCGATTCATAGTTCTGGAAGAAGTCGTCAAGAAAGTTTTGGTTTTGATACAGATTAACAACGATTAAATCGGCTGTTTCAAGAATAATTTTAGAATTTAAGTTAAACGGTGCAGTATCTATATAACAGATATCAAATGCTTCGTTCAGCAGATTGAAAAGTGGTATTATATTCGTATTAAATTCATAATCAAACAGCTCGCTATGAATATAACCGCTCTGGGGAAAGTAATACAGATGATTATGAATGATCTCCTTAAGATAACTCCGAAGCATCCCCGGATCATTATATCCGCGATATATCCTCCTAAGTAATCCCTCTATCCCACTGCCTTCATAATAATTGGTTCCTACCTCTCTGAGAATAGGCTCACTGTGAGACCCCAGGAATGCCCGACCCAAATTGTTCTTATGAAGATGATTTTCTAAAACGGCAATTGGATGAGGATAACGCATTACACTGGCTATACTGATGGCAGCCAGATTATAAGAAACCATTGATTGTTCATATGTATTACTCCAGAACGCGATTTTCACTAGAATACCTCCTTAAGATGTAATTAAGAAATGGAAAGCAGAAGCGGAACGCTTCTCTCTGAACATTAGAAATGAAGAAAAATGTTATTTTTCAGATATATATATAATACAACATATGGTTTATTTTGTAAATACTTGTTGAAATATAAAAGTTTACAAAAATATTGTATTTTTTTGTAGGATTTTTACATATAGTGTAGTATTATTACTGTTTTTATGTCATATAATTACAAATTTTTATATTCATCTTACTTTATTTTACTCTTTTTAATAATCTGCTTATCGCTTATACTAATAAGGCCCAAAAGCATCAGCTGCAATGCCCCTAATCCCAGAAATACCGCACTCAGATCATAATAATCTGCCGCTATACCGCAGATCGGGAATAATAGGATCATCATAATAGAGAAGGCCATGCTGTCCACAGATATGATGGTTGCCCGCTGCCCGGAGGGAATCCGTTCATTAATCGCCTGGGACTGGATCGGATACAGTACCGCATTGGCAAAGCTTGCGGCCGCAAATGCAATGATTGCCTGCGCTCCGTTTTCATTGCTGAACGCCATGATACTGAGCCCCATGAGTATCGACATTACGTATTTTGCCCCGCTGCCAAGCCTTAATAGAAGCCTTTCGCTGCAAAAGGCACCCAGACAGGATACGATACCGGCCAATAGCATGATAAAGCTGATTTGTATTTTGTTCATTCCTAAGGAACTGAAATATTCTTGTCCATAGAAGAACATAATCGTATGGAAGGTAAAAACCATCGGATAAAATATGAGTATTTTCCGAAGTTTTGGGGCGCTGCGAAGGATATCGGCACAGACTTTATAATGATTTAGGATGACCGCCGCTATCCTCCGATCCTTCATCGGGGCAGGCCGGCTTTCCGTTATATCGGAAGCCTCCTCCGTCAGCTCACGTTTCTGTTCCGCCTCCGGCTCCGTAAATATAAAGGCCGGAATCAGGGAAATCACGGCGATAATGACGGACAGGACATAGCACACCGGAAAGGAATATTCCGCTATGATGCCGCCTATTACAATGGCCATCCCCTGAGCGACCTCGATTATGATGTTTAGTCTGCTCCGCACCTTCAGATAATCCTTTTCATTGCCGGTCTGTTTCAAGCTGTCGTAGACCAGGGCCTCCTCCGAGCCCGAATTCAGGTTCTGCCCGATGGCAGAAATAGCAAACGCAAAAGCAAAATACCACATATTTTGTCCATACAGACACAGGATTGAGGATATCGCACTGCATATTCTTCCGGCTATGATTACCTTCTTACGGCCTAACAGATCCGCCAATGCGCCGGTCGGAACCTCAAACAGGACACCGGTCAGATGATAGCACCCTTCTACGATACCGATCTGCCACAGGGACAGTCCTTTGAACACCATATATAATACCCAGATGGAACTGGATATGTCAAAATTTTTAATAAAGCAGTATAAATAATCTGTTTTTATATTTCGGATTAATCTGTTATTCATCTGTATTCGCTCCTTCAATCGGTAATGTAATCATTGCGTCAAAAAAAGAACATATATCTGATTGCAGATATCATGTTCTTATAGGAGCTACTGCGATAATGTACGATTACAAACGGGCTTCCCCTAAAAATAGGCGCAGTAGTCCTGTAAACCTGCCTTATTGAAGGTTTTCATCATGGAACTGCTGCTGCATACGGGTATATAACCAAATGTGCCCATCCATAAATTCCTTTCTGTGTCGTCCTCTGTTATTATATCATGAACATCATACTACACAGATGATATTTTGTGAAGCGGTTCAGTCCAAATTATTTTTGAATTCCCCGAACAAATCCATCAGCTTGATAAACTCCTCATGATTGCCACCGGCATCCGGATGGTATTGCTTCGCCAATTCCCGAAATCTCTTCTTTATTGCATCGCTGTCTGCGTCAAAGGGTAAGCCCAGCTGCCGAAGCATCTCGGGATCATACAGGTTAAACCAGGCCAAACCCGTTTCCTGGCAGCTCCGGTAATAAACATGGAAGAAGAACTCCCTGACCATATTCTTATACTGCTCCTTATCCATCCGAAGCAGCTGTTCGATCGTATACCTGGCCGTATTATTCCTGCCACCCCCAAGGTTAAAGAATTCGTCCCACACCAGAGGAATATGATTCACCATCTCTTTGCCGGCATTTTGCCTGTTATATGACTGGTTTCCCTGCCGGCCGCACCGTATCCTAAGCTCCACCTGCTTTAATTGTCTGACCTTATGCTTGACCTCAGAGGTGTTCATCTATGACAATCACCCCCGTCAGCAGTACTGATCAGGGGTGATAATCGAATTACCATCTTTTAGTCTCCCTTATTCAGCAATTAACTTATCCTTTTTAAAGATATGTTCCACAAGCCAGGTATTTAAGAAGTCCAGTAATTCCAATAAGGAATTTTTCTGATTTTCATCGATGCTGTCGGCATTGTACTCACCGAGCCTTTCAATAAAATCATCATGTGCTACCTTCTGAGAAAGGAGCCTCTTATATCCGATGCTTTCCATATAGCTCTCTTCATGATTAAAATGATATTGGGTATAATCCTTTAATTCGTTAATTACTTCAATAATATAATCATACTTATCCGGTATAAATTCATTAACCAATAATTCATAAGCTCTGTTAGCAATAGAAAAAAGTTTGGCATGCTCTTCATCAATAAAATCAATTCCCGTATAATATTCCGGCTTCATCTCATACATAGTAACCTCTCCTCTTCTTATGTTCTTTGTGAATAGAGTTGCTGCCATAATTTTACCATGGATATAAATGAAAAGCAAGAAACTGCGGCAAACTATATTGACATTAAAGTTGCTTGAACCTTTATAATTACCTGGTAAAAAGCGTTTCCTGGCGAATCGCAGAAAGAACCGTCATAGTTCCCGGTAATTATGATCTATGAAAGGCTTTTATTATATTACGGGAGGATATGATATAATGAGAGCATTACAGGTAAATCTTAAACAGGAGGTAACCCGTAACGACGCCCTGCTGATTATGGATTGGATGGAGAACCATGAGGTAACAAGATACCTTAATGAAGCCGCCGATATTACATCAGAAATCAAGCAGGCAATCAACCGAGTCAATATGCTGATTCTGACTCACCTGTTTAATCGGAACGGCAGCTTCTATCTCATCCGTACCGATGAAAACCATCCGGTCGGTTTCTTAAAGCTATTGCGCAGAACCAATGAAGCAGAGATGGTCGTTGTAATCGGAGAACAGAAAAAATGGGGTGCCGGATTAGGTAAGGCCTCCATCCATCAAGGCCTTGGCATTGCATTCTTCCAGTGGAGAGTACAGCGGGTGGTTGCCATTATAAGCCCGCAGAATGTAAGATCCGTGAAAGCTTTTGAAAGCTCCGGCTTTACCCTGGAAAACAAGCTGACGCATTCGATGAAATATGGCATTACTCTTCAGGATTATATTGCCCGTTCCGATAGCTGATCCACAAATTCATAATGAAAGGCATAATTTTATATGAAAAACACTTTTTCGATCGGAGAGATATCCGACCTTCTGGGCATACCCAAATCAACCCTTCGCTATTGGGAAAGTGAAGGGCTGATAGAAATGCCACGGGATGATGTGAATAATTATCGGAAGTACAATCCCAATTCCATATTCACAATCTCAGATCTGGCCCATTACCGGTGCCTTAGAATGTCATTACAGGATATGAAACGGCTTCCAAATCTTGCGCCTGACGAATTAGCTGCTTCATTAACCTCTCTTAATCAGAGCCTGGATAATAAATTAAAGGAATTATATACCGCTAAGGATTATATTAATCGAAAGATGAACCATATCACAGAATACCAAAGGCTGAGCAATAACCGATACCAGCCGGAGAATCCGGATTATGACAGCATCTATCTGTTTTCGATTGACGATACGGATGCCTGGTCCATCTATATTAAGGATCAATATCAGAGTATTCTTCTTTATGATACGGCAAAAGACAGCATAGAAACAGGCCTCGCTATACCAACCTCGGAGCGTCATCCCAGACTATGGGAAAAGCATAAGGATGCCTGCTATCTGTCCTTTATTTTGAAGGTGGAATACAGCAATCCTTCCATTGATGATTTTAGGCCTCATATTGAACACCTGAAGAAATCCGGTTACAAGGTCCCCCATATCTTTGCCCGATATTTATTCTCTGCCTGCGACGGCAAATATTATGATTATTACAAAGCATTCGCAGAGATCCATCCATGATCCGCTGCGAATGCTTAGCATATGAATAAATTATTTGCCGATATCCTTGATTATTTCCTCGCCGATACCTGTTACATTAAGATTCCTGGTTGTTTTGGCCTCCAGGCTGTCACTCATAATAATATTCTTCATATCAATACCCACGGAGCTTTGAACGGTTTCAAAAACCTTAGCCAAAACCGTAGGAACATTATCGGATATGCTATCGATACCACCGCCATAAATCTTGATATCCGATATTTGACTCAGGGGCTCCGCAACCGCCTTGGCCAGTTCCGGCAGCTTCTCAATTAATTTATCTGCCATCGCCGCCCCTGTGTACTTCTGGTACGCCTCCGCCTTCTTCTCCATAGCCTCTGCTTCTGCCAGACCCTTCGCCTTGATTGCTTCCGCTTCTGCCAAACCCACTGCCGCAATCGCTTTTGCCCTGGCCTCACCGCTGATTGCCGCGGCCTCTGCCTCTGCTTTCGCTTTCAGTGAGATAGCTTCCGCCTCTGCGATGGCCTCCGCCTTTTTTGCTTCGGCTCTTGCTTCCGCTTCCGCAATTCTGTAATACTTTTCTGCCTCTGCTTCCGCTTTTTTCTGTTCCCTTTCGGCATTTGCAGGTTCAACAACCTTGGTTTTCAACTCCTCACGGGTTTTCTCGGCGCGGCGCTGCTCAAGCTCGATTTGCTTTAACTCCCTGGCGATTTCAACCTGCAGCTGGGCCTCCTGAAGCTCCTTTTGCTTTATTTGCTTTAGAATATCCGCTTCCATATAGGCAGCGATTACTTCCTTATTGGTTATGCTCTTTTGAATCTCATACGCCGCATCTGCCTTCGCTTTTGCTGATTCCTGTTCAATCCGATAATCTGACTCCCGTACTTCCTTGGCCTTTATGGCGGCGCTTACTTCTGTCTCTGCCTCCAAACGGGCCTTTTCTCCCTCTTTTGTCGCTTCCGCTTTCTTGATGGATTCCTCTTTCAAGGCCATCGCTTGAGCGATTTCCGCATCCTTCTTCTTCTCAGCGATCTGCTTGGCACCCAAGGCTCTTATGTATCCATTTGTATCATTCACATCCTTGATGGAGAAGTCCTTCAGTTCAAGACCCATCTCACCGATCTTGGTGCCGACAACTTCCTGGACCTTGGCTGAAAAAGCCTCACGGTCATTATAGATCTGTTCTACGGTCATGGATGCAACAATTTCCCGAAGCTTACCTTCCAGAATTAAAGTTACCTGATCTGAAATTGATTTCTGGATCTGTGTCTCATTCGCTCCTGTGAACTGCTCGATGGCCGCGTAGATACTCTCATGAGTATTTCTGACTTTGATTACCGCAGTACCGACAACATCAATCGGAACACCCTGGGATGACATAGTCTGAGAGGTATTGATGTTCAGCTGGATATTACCCAGAGAAATCGTATCGGTTCTTTCCAATACCGGAAGTACAAAACCACCGCCGCCGGTGATAACCTTCTTTCTCATACCGGTAACTACCATTGCCTTGTCCTGGGGCACCTTTTTCCACATACGGAAGATCATGGACAGCAGCAATAAGACTGCCCCCACAGCAATGACCGTAATAATAATCGGCGCCAGATTAATTCCACCAAAACTTGTTAGTAACATTAAATAGCCCTCCTTATTCTATGCCTGCGGCATTATGATTCATATCTGTTTTTTGGTTCCACGGTGAAGATCCCATTTTCAAATACCTTGGCCCGTACGACTCTTCCTGCCTCAAGCCTGAGACTGGCATCCTCACATTTCGCAGGATAACTGACAAGTACGTTCTTTAACGTCATAAAGCTGACCGTACCCAGCTGGCCCGGCAAGATGGTATCAACAACCTTCCCGTCATACAGAAGCAGTTCATTTTCATTGATCCCGCTGCTTCTGGTCTGAATCTTCTTCAGTGTCTTAATCAATGTCTGAATGACCATCGAGGCCAGATAACCGAAAATAACCGATAATACAAGGGTCAGCAGCCAGCTTCGATTACCAAGGGTCATTAATGCCCCGGTTGCGCCAAAGGCAATTGCCAAAGCGGAAAGCGCCAATAACGATGTCGGGATCAGGCTGATGGAAAGAACTCCTTCCCCACCCGGATCTGCATCTGACTCCGTTCCGGCTCCCGGATTGGTTCCTGCATCAGCGCCCGGCTCTGTATCGATCTCAAACTCCGTATCAATGTCAAATTTCGTATCGATATCAAAATCCGTATCGATGTCAAGATCGGTATCCACCTCCGGATCAAAGCCCCCGGAAAGAAAACCCATGATTAAATTCAATAAAGGAAGTACCACTCCTCCCGCAAGAAAGCATAAATAAAACGTGAGCAAATTTTCACCTCCCCATATCTCGAAATACATTCTCCGACCCGATTTAATAATAGTATATCGTTATCATAGATTTATTTCAACCGATTACGTCAATTTAAACCATATCTTAATAAAGCCTTAATCATGCCCTTAATTATTCAAAACAAAAACGGGTCCCCCGAAAGTAAAAAAGGGCCAGGCAAATGCTGCGGAGACGTCTCCGGGTGCGATTGCCTGGCTGAATGATTGCTGCTCTTACTTCTCTTCTCTGAGAATTCTTTTCAGAAATTCCCTCGTCCGTTCCTGGGTAGGGTTGTTGAAGATCTGCTCCGGGGTCCCTTCTTCCGCGATGACTCCCTTATCCATAAATACCACACGGTCGGCAACCTCCTGGGCAAAGCCCATCTCATGGGTAACTACCAGCATGGTCAGTCCGCTCTTTGCCAGTTCCTTCATGACGCTTAATACTTCTCCCACCATCTCGGGATCCAGCGCGGAGGTCGGCTCATCAAACAACATGACGTCCGGTTCCATGGAAAGAGCCCTGGCGATAGCCACCCTCTGCTTCTGTCCGCCGGACAGCTGGCGGGGCTTCGCATTAACATACTGGTCCATGCCTACGACTGCCAGATATTTCATGGCAATCTTCTCCGCTTCTTCCCTGGAACGCTTTAACACCTTCAGTTGGCCCACCATGCAGTTACTGAGCACATTATGGTTATTGAACAGATTAAACTGCTGGAATACCATTCCCAGCTTGGTCCGGTATTCATATACATTATGCCTGGAATCCGTAATATCCGTTCCTTTATAGATAATCTGTCCGCCGCTCGGAGTCTCCAGAAGATTGATGCAGCGAAGCAAAGTCGATTTACCGGAGCCGGAGGCGCCGATGATGCAGACCACTTCTCCTTTTTTCACGTTGAAGTCAATGTCCTTCAAAATCTCATTAATACCGAAGGATTTACTCAGATGCCGTACTTCTATGATATTTTCCTTATCCATTCTGCTTTCCTCCTTCCGATTAATTCTTCGTACCCTGTGCGCGTTTTACCAGATCCTCAGGCTTTGCCACCTGCATCTGGTTACCCGGAATGACGTTAAAGTTATCCGGACCGTCCAGCCTCTTCTCAATAAATCTTAAGATTCTGGTTACCGTAAGAGTCATGACCAGATAGATCGCGCAGGCAATCAGGAAGGGTTCAAAAAATACGAACATAGTCCCTGTAATGGATTTTGTACTATAGAATAATTCGGTTACGGCGATTACATTCAATACCGAGGTGTCCTTAATATTGATCACAAACTCGTTGCCGATTGCCGGCAGGATGTTCCGTATCACCTGGGGCAGAACTACATGCAGCATGGTTTTGATGTGGTTCATGCCGATGGCATGCGCTGCTTCAAATTGTCCTTTGTCGATGGAAATGATACCACCCCGGACGATTTCCGCCGTATAGGCACCGGTATTTATGGATACGATGAAAATACCGGCAAACATTTTATCCATGTCAATGCCGAATACCATCAGTGAACCATAGAAAATTACCATCGCCTGAACAATCATCGGCGTTCCGCGGAATACCTCGATATACACGGTCAGGATAATATTCAAGATTCTTAAAAAAAATCGATTTATCCAATGCTTCGGTCTGGGAACGGTACGAATAGTTCCGATTAACAAGCCAATGATGGAACCCAGGATTGTTCCTATAATCGAGATAAGCAAGGTTGTTCCTGCTCCACGAAGGAACGAAGGCCAATACTCTCTGATAATCCGTTCAAATACTTCCAATTGCATATAATACACCATGCCTTTCCTTGTTTCCTACCCACGAGACCGTCTAACCTTCCCGCCTTTATCATAATTCGGTTATACCTGACCGTCTGATACAATCCCTCTGCTACATGAGAAAAAGACTGCCCCCATATATATCTCTCTATGCGGGGCAGCCTAAATATCTATTCTTAATTATTCAGCTGCCGGTTGATTCTTGATCGCATTATCCATAATGGTGATACGATCCTCTTCTGAGATGTCTTTCAGGATCTCATTGATCTTAGCGGTTAATTCACTGCCCTTCTGAATGCCTACTGCGATTGCCGTATCATCCGGTGAGGTTTCAAACCCGTCTTCAAATACTACCATAGCATAGCTGTCATTCGCTGCGGTAGCGCTGACGCCCTCCGGTCTCTCGGATACATATCCGTCGATTGCACCGGCTTCAAGAGCAACTCTCATAGCCGCGAAATCATCCATGGCAGTTTCCTTCTTCACACCATCAATCTGGTCAATTACGGTATAATGGAAGGTGCCTAACTGAGCCGTAATCTTCGCACCGGAAAAATCCTGGATGGAGGCTGCATTCTCATAAGCTCCGCCCTTTTTAACGACCATAACCAAATCAGACTCATAATAGTTGTCTGTAAAATCAATGGATTCTTTACGGTCAGCGGTTGGTGACATACCAGCGATGATTGCATCAATCTTACCGGATTGTAACGCCGGCAACAGACCGTTCCATTCTGTCTTGAAAACAACTAATTCTTTCCCTAAACCTTCCGCTATTTTCTTAGCGATTTCAACATCATAGCCGCCAGCATATTCCTTTGAGCCGTCAATCGGAACTGCTCCGTTGGAATTATCAAGCTGTGTCCAGTTGAAGGGTGCGTAAGCCGCCTCCAGACCTACCTTAAAGGTGCCGCCGGACTGGTTGTCCTGTTTTCCGGCATCGCTGTCCTTTTCCTTTGTGCCGCAGCCGGCTGCAAGCATCATTACCGATACGGCAATGAACATAAGTGATACTAACTTCTTTTTCATAACTAATCCTCCTCGTTTTTTAGGAGGATTTCTCCTCCCTCGTTTTTTTTAGGAGGATTTCTCCTCCCAATAATCTACCTCTTGCATATCTCAATATTAATTCAAGTGTCAAAAGCCCTTCGAGCATCATGGACTCGTCAATTTGCACCTTCACTAACGATATTGATTTGAACCGATATTTTTTTACATTAAAAAACCTGAGGAACCCTCAGGTTAAGCTCATTTGCTCTGAGTCCTCTTTTCCCTGGTTGAGATAGCACAACTCATTAATCCGGGCAGTTTAATGAGACAGTCCTGCAGTTTTTCACTGCAGACCCAGCAAATAACATTGAGTATATTATAAGCTTCGGCGGAATCTCCTTCTCCATAGCTTTATCGCTTCTCAGGCTCCCCTATGGACTAATAAATACCGCTCCTCTACCCCACCGAAAAAAGTGAGGTTTGATATGTTTTATTTTACGCTATAAGTTTACCTCATCATCCTATATCTGTCAACGGGAAATCTTCTATAATATCAATCCCCGCAAAATCGCTGCAATGCCGTCATTTCCCTGATCCGGCTTCATTACCGATTGAATTTACAGCAATTTCTAGCTGTGTCAGCGCCCGTTCAATTAATTCTCTGGGACAAGCGATGTTAATCCTCTGAAAGCACCTGCCCTCTTCACCGAACATGGTTCCGCCGTCCAGCCAAAGCCTTGCCTTATGGACAATCAACTCCTCCAGCTCCTTCTCAGAAAGCCCAAGCTGATGAAAGTCCAGCCAGACAAGATAGGTGCCCTCAGGCTCCACCAATCGGACTCCGGGTAACCTTTCCTTCAGAAAATTACGGATCAGCTCCAGATTCCCGGATAAGTAACGAAGCAGCTCCCCAAGCCAGGGACCGCCTTTTTCATAGGCTGCCTTACAGGCAATTAAACCCATGGTATTCAGCTGGCTGTAACCGCTGGCCCGGATCTCCTCCCGGAATTTTTTCCTGAGCTTTTGATCCGCAATAAAGATATTCGAGATTTGAAGCCCCGCCAGATTAAAGGTCTTGCTGGGTGCGGTACAGATGATGGAGTTCATAAGACACTCCTCTTTCAAATCCGCGAAAATATGGTGCTGATAGCCGGGATAAATAAAGTCCGAATGTATCTCATCCGAAACAACAATTACTCCGTGTTTGATACAGATATCGCCGATATGAGTCAGCTCCTCCTTCGTCCAAACCCTTCCGACCGGATTATGAGGGCTGCACAGAAGGAACAGCTTCACATTATTCTCAAGGATTTTCTCTTCAAAATCCTTATAATCCATCCGATAAATCCCATCCTCATATACCAGAGGATTGTTAATCAGCCTGCGCCGGTTCGACAGTATAACCTCCGAAAAGGGGTAATATACCGGCTGCTGGATTAATACCGCATCCTTCTCCTCGGTGAAGGCACGCACCGCACAAGCGATTGCATACACCACTCCCGGAGTTTTCACCAGCCATTCTCTCTTTACTGTCCAGCCAAATCTGTCCCTGTACCAACGGCTGACCGCTTCATAATAATCCTGCTTACTCTCAGAATACCCATAGATCCCATGGCTGACTGCCTGAAGCAATGCCTCGGTAACCGCGGGAGGTGTCCTAAAATCCATGTCAGCCACCCACAGCGGCAGAAGATCTCCCGGTTTTCCCCGTTCGGCAGCAAAATCATGCTTGATGGAACAGGTTCCCCGACGGTCTATGATTTCATCAAAATTATACATCGCTTTTCTCCTTCCTGTCCTTCGGTACGGCTGCGAAGGCCTGTTCAAGATCCCCGATAAGGTCATGAATATTCTCAAGACCAACGGATAATCTTAACAGTCTGCTATTGATACCCTTTGCTTCCCGCTCCTCCTCCGGTACATCCGCGTGAGTCTGCAGCATGGGATAAGTGATCAGGGTTTCAACCCCGCCCAGGCTCTCCGCATATAGAAGTATCCTGACCCGCTCCAGAACCTCAACCGCGGTCTGTTCACGGTCCACCTCAAAGCTTATCATCGCACCAAAGCCCCTCGCCTGTTTCCTGCTTATCTCAATATCCGGATGCGTAGCCAGTCCCGGATAATAAACCTTTCTGATCTTCGGATGACCGGTAAGCCAGTCCGCCAGCATTAATGCATTCTCCTGCTGCCGTTCCATTCTCACGGCCAGGGTTTTGATACCGCGGATCAGCAGCCAGCTGTCAAAAGGAGCAAGACACGCTCCGGTGGTCTTATAAATAAACCGCAGCCTTTCCGACAGCTCTACGGAACCGGTTACCAGGAAACCGGCCAAAGTATCATTATGCCCCGATAGATACTTCGTACCGCTGTGAACCACAATATCCGCCCCCAGAGATAATGGGGTCTGAAAATACGGAGTCAGAAACGTATTGTCAACAATCAGAAGGAGGCCGTGCCTTTTTGCAATCTCAGCAATTGCGGCGATATCTGTAACCTGCATCATCGGATTGGAGGGCGTCTCAATGAAAATAGCCTTGGTTTCCTTCCTGACCTTCTCTTCCACCTGCAAGGCGTCCGACATATTCAGGTAATCGAAGGTGATCCCGTTTTTCGCTGAAATGGAATGAAACAGACGGATGGAACCGCCATAGAGATCCTCAGTAGCAATGATATGGTCGCCAATCTGAAAAAGCTCCATCATAGCAGTAAGTGCGGCCATACCGGTGGAAAATGCGAGGGCATCACATCCGCCCTCCAATTTTGCCATAATGTGCTCAAGCTGCTCCCTGGTAGGGTTCTGTACTCTGGAGTAGTCATAGCCCGTGCTTTGTCCGACTCCCGGATGTACAAAGGTGGCAGTTTGATAGATTGGAACAGTAATCGATCCTGTATTTTGGGTATTATCATCTGTTCCATGGATGCATAAGGTTGAAATGTCCATGCTGGCTCCCTCCGATCTTAGGTTCTAGGCTTAAGTATATGTGATTAGCGGCAACTTATCCGGGTATATTCCTATAGATTTAGTATGTTTTCAAAAGTATAAATAATTTTAAGAGTATTGTCAATCGGTATTTTGCCTTCCTGTTAATCCCGGCCAATGACTGCCAATATCATTCCTATAGAGCAAAAAAGGGATCGCTGCCGCGACCCCCTTTGCTAATTATTATTCTCCCGTATATTCAAATACCTTAATTGTTTCGATTACGACCGGTGTGGCCGGCACCCCGTTTACTTCATCTGCCAGCTCAACCTTAGCGATTGAATCCAGAACATCATATCCGGAATAAACCTGGCCGAATACGGTATGGGCTTTATAAAGCCAGGGTGTTCCGCCGATGGTACCGTATTGCTCCTTGGCCTTTTCGCTGAATTTCATCCCATAGGTCTGCTCAATCTGCGACATGACTTTCTCATCATAGGTAGTGGTGGTTTGAACGATAAAGAACTGGCTTCCGTTCGTATCCGGTCCGGCATTTGCCATGCAAAGAGCTCCGCGGTAAGGCTGCAGTTCCTCAGAAAATTCATCTTCAAAATCTTTACCCCAGATGCTTTCTCCTCCCCTGCCTGTACCGGTGGGATCTCCTCCCTGTATCATGAAATCCTCAATAATCCGATGGAAGGTCAGTCCATCATAGTATCCATTCTTCGAATGGGTAATAAAATTCTCCACTGCCTTAGGAGCAGCATCCCGAAAAAATTTAACGTAGATTGAGCCAAAATCCTTAACCACAATCTCTGCAACAGTTTCTTTTTCCTCTGGTTTTGCCAGCTGATCCTTATGATCCTCGGAAACCTTCTTACCGCAGCCGGTAAACAGCAGCAGTATCAGGATAGCCATAATCAATTTCGCCAATGTTTTTCTCATAAATACGTACCCTCCCAATAATACCTTATCCGATCTATTTAATTTTTACCAGGATATAGGCCTCTGCCTGCAGCTCTCTGCCCTCCTGCCAATTATTAATATTAATTGTTCTGGCTATTAATGTCAAGACAGCCTCTTCATTTTCCGCTGTGAACCGGGCTTCCTCCGGGGTAATCTCAGCAGACCTGCTCCCCTGTACACCCGAACCGAAACGGTGATAGACATCATTCACAGGAAGGCGTAATAGCTCCTTACCGTCCTCTTCCAGCAGCAGATAAGCATTCTCCCTTTCCTTGCTTTCATAGCGCAGGGTAAAGCTTCTGTCTTCCATCCGGAAGGCTCCCACGCGGCGGTTCATTCCATTTTCATAAATACTGGTTTCCCGGAAGAAATCATAGCCAGAGATGTCAATTACGGCCTCCGGCTCCAGATAAAGATATAAGCTCTGATAATCCTTACTGATCAGGCCATCCTTATAAAAACCGAAGGTTTCATTGAAATTATAGGACTTCCGGTAAGTGGCCAGCCAATCAAAATCCTCCGAATATGCCATCCGGTCCAGATATGCAACGGCAGCCGATAGGATCCTGCGGTCTTCCTCGGAAAGATTGGGATTAGGTGTTATCACATTACCGGACAGCATATGATTCCTGGTCAGAACACTTTTTAATCTGCCTGACTGACTGCTTCTGCTGACCGTGAAGGCATCCACCGGGGGCAGGATGGAAACCAGTGATAATATGATCAGCACCGGTGCGATCAGCCCATTTTTCTCAACCGGTACGAAGCAGAACAATAATCCTGCCGCCGTGGCAAATATCCCGAAAATAATCACATAATACCGGCCGTAAGTAATTCCCTCATTACCGATCCGCAAAAGGGAGGATAGGGTCTGGAACAGGACCACGGGAACCAGTATCTTCGGGAATATCCTGCGGAAGCCGTCCGCAATCGGATTAACCAGCCTGCTAACCAGCAGATAGACAATTATCACTGTGATCGAATAAGTAACCAGTAATGGTTCCAGCAGGCTGTCCGTCCAGAATTCATCCGTTATATTGATCAGGATATATATTAAGAGGATTATGGTAAACAGGGCTGTAACCGGTATGATGACATAGGATAAAAGACTGACCAAAAACTTCGGAGCATTGCCGGCCTCCGCCGCAAATTTATTTCCGGAGCTGTCATCGCCGTCTGCGCGGCTTTTTTCCATCGTTTTGCCTCCCTGATATTCAGGGATCAGCGAAAGAAAATACAGAGGAGCATAAAGAATAAATATAATATTTGCCGCATGCGCATAGGATGAACTGCTGATCGGAACAATAAGCATATCGATGGCAGCCAATACCAGGGCTGTTCCAAGGAACAGAATTCCGGAGAAAAAAACCGCCATAAAAAACGCTTTGAAGGCTGCCATAAAGCTTTCATTAAATTCTGTCTCTGATCCTATGGAAGGTATCCATAAAAAGAGAATTCCCAAAAGGAACAAAAATACCATGGTCTTGATCGACGGCTCTGTTGTTAACTCTTGATTTCGATAGATCAGGTAATAAGAAAATGCGGCAATCAGGGACAAGGCTGCCGAAAACAGACGGAATGCCTTATTGTGAGAATAATACTCACATATCATCTGCAGCACTGCGAATACGGCAGCACCGATATAAAAGGTACAGAGAAGTACGGGATCCGATGCCTCCGTCACTATCATCACCGCATTCCATACGGCTGCAGCGAATAGAAACAATATGGTTATATGAAAACGGGTTACCGTACCTGTAAAGCCCCGAAAGTATGTCCTAAGGTTTTTCATACGCAACATAATTATCCCTCCTGGTTTTATGTATCTATATATATTATAACATGAATATACGCAGATGAGGAGCTCTGTTATGATATTGCAAAAAGCCTTATTTTATGCAGGTTGTAGAATTAACCATAATTTCCCACAATGCAATTTGGTAATTATTACATGCAAAATATACCAGCGGATAAAAATAATATAAAATATTTATAAAAACCCTCTTTACAAATACGTTAAAATATGTCAAAATATAAAAAATTCCAGGAGGTATTATGCTATGTCTTCAAAGAAACAACCCGTCGGTTATTTACCTGACGAACGTCCCCCGATCGTGGAATTAATCCTTTTCGCATTGCAGCAGATCGTTGTAATGTTCCCCGCAACTGTACTTGTTGCACTGCTTACAGGTTTCCACGTATCTACCACCATTTTTGCCAGCGGCTTGGCGACTCTTTGTTTCATTCTTGTTACCGGAAGAAAAATCCCCCTTTATTATGGATCCAGCTTTTCCTACATTGCAGCAATCGCTTCTATCATGGGAGCAAAGCAATTTGCCGATTTGGATCTCAATTCCAAAATCTCAATCGCTCAGTTCGGTATCGTAATGTCAGGATTAGTGTCCATAGCAGCCGGCTTGATTATTAAACGTACCGGCAGAAAAACCATTGAAAAGATTCTTCCTCCCACAGTAACAGGCAGTATCGCTATTATTATCGGTTTATCACTGGCAGGTTCGGCATTGAGTAACGCATCCAGTTATAGCAATCCGGCAGCTCCTTTCATCAATGCAGATGAGCATGAAGAGGATGCAATCAATAATGTCAACGTTGGTGCTGTGATAGCAAACGCCAACAAAGAATTTTCGGAGCAGGAAGTAAATGCAGCAACAAAATTCAGCGATTGGTCCTGGGTTATTGCATTTATTACCTTACTCTCAACAATTTTATATTCCGTATACCTGAAGGGCAAACTTAGTCAGTTGCCTATTCTTTTTGGCCTTTTGACAGGTTACTTAAGCGCTGTGGTCATCGGAATAATTACCGGAGTCGAGTTCATCAGCTTCACGAAGTCCGGCCTGGAAGGAATCTTAAACCTTCCTACCTTTACTTTCCCGAAGGCATCCTGGGCTGCAATCGGCGCAATCATGCCGATCGCTATCGCGACCATACCGGAATCCACCGCCCATATCTATCAGCTTGATATCTATGTGAATGATTTTGCTAAGAAGAAGGGCTCCGCGAAAAAGTACGGTCTTGCGGACAAGCTTGGCCTTAACTTAATCGGCGATGGTATCGGTGATATGGTATCCGGCGCTATCGGCGGTCCTGCCGGAACGAACTATGGCGAGAACATCAGTGCCATGGCACTGTCCAAGGTATTCTCCGTTCCCGTTCTGATTGTGGCAGCGGTTATCACCATGATCATCTCCTGCTTTACCCCTTTAGTAAATGCCGTATATTCCATTCCTGAGGCAGTGATCGGCGGACTCTCCATCTACCTGTTCGGTATTATAGCCGCACAGGGCATCACCATTATGATGGACAGCAAGGTAGATATGTTCCAGTCCAAAAATCTGGCAGTTATCGCCCTTATCTTGATCATCGGCTTAGGAGGAAGCTTCGGATTTGCGAACGGCATGATCCCGATGTTCGGTGTTGAGTTCCCTGCAATCGCTTCTGCTGCAGTCGTAGGTATCGTACTTAATCTGCTCCTTTCCATAGGAGATAAAAAGGAAGAAGCAAGTGAATAGCGTAAATTAAAATAAATTAGGCATTTAAAATGACACCCTGAACTTCCATAAATACACACAGTGTAGGTCGGAAGTTCAGGGTGTCTCTTATATCTTTGTGACTGTGCCCGGCACAGGTCTTTGTTCTAATTATATATCCGTATCTTATCAGATTACCGCAAGGATCACATAGTTAACGATAAACAATATCGTTGCTACCCATAATACGGGACTGATCTCCTTAACCTTACCCTTAACTAACTTCACGATACAAAAGAATACGAAGCTGAAAGCAATACCGGCAGAGATGCTGTATGCAAAGCCCATGAAGATACCGGCAAAGAAGGAAGGAATCGCCTCTTCCAAATCACTCCATTTAATATCGCTGAATGCTGCCAGCATCATAATACCAACTGCAACCAAAGCAGCGGCGGTTGCCTGTGAAGGAACAATCCCTATAAAAGGTGCCAGAAGCATGCTGGCCAGGAATAAAACTGCAGTTACAACAGAGGTCAAACCGGTACGTCCGCCTGCTTCAATACCTGCCGCACTTTCAACGTAAGTGGTCGTATTGGAGGTCCCGAATACGGCACCGATACTGGTTGCTACGGAGTCGGCAAATAAAGCCTTGTCCATCTTGGATTTGAAGCCCTTACCCTCCTGAAGCGCCTTCTCATCTGCTTCATCAAAAATTCCGGAACGTCTTCCGGTACCGATAAAGGTTCCGATCGTGTCAAAGGTATCGGACAGGCTGAATGCGAAGATCGTCATCAGGATCAAAGGAAGCTTGGAAACATCATTGAATAAGGATAATAATCCATCCTTACCAAAGGCAGCGCCAAAGGTTGTTCCTAAATCAGCAAAGGAATCCCCTAAGTTAACTAAGCCCAGATTATCTAAATTGGTGACACCCATCGGAATACCAATGATTGTTGTCAGAATAATGCTGATGAAGATGGCTCCCTTAATTTTTCTGACAAGAAGAATAATTGTTAATAAAATACCGATCAATGCCAGGAGAACAGCTGCCGTATTGAATTTAACAACTTCCGGCACCGCAGCGCTGCTTGCTACGATGCTGTCCGTGGCAAAATTAATAAATCCGCTGGAGCTGGGTACTGCAGGTTCATATTTACCGTTATCCACAATGAAATGAAGCAATCCGGCATTCTTTAAACCGATATAGGCTACAAATACGCCGATACCGCCCCCGATGGCATGCTGAAGGCTTTCGGGGATTGCTTTAATAATTAATTTACGAATCTTAGTTACCGTAATGATAACATTAATGATACCGCACAGAAATACCATAGCCAATGCCTGCTGCCAGGAAAAGCCAAGTCCAAAGACTACCGTGTAGGTAAAGAAGGCATTCAGACCCATACCGGGAGCCTGCGCATAAGGTACATTAGCGAATAGTCCCATTACGAGGGTGCCTGCTACTGCCGCGAAGACGGTTGCTAAAAAAACAGCCTGCTGCGGCATACCGGTCTTTGATAAAATATCTGGATTGACAAAAATGATGTAAGCCATTGCAAAGAAGGTAGTAGCACCTGCAATCACTTCTCTTGGAATAGTCGTTCCATGCTGCTTAAGCTTAAAAAACTTTTCCATAAATACTTTCTCCTTTTCGTTTATTATATCTAAAGGCATTGTCTCCCAATGCTTTTAAATCAAAGCACAAAATCTTCGCTCCTAAATATGCCTGATAGAGTTCAGATAATATCTAGGAGCGTTATTGGTTCCAGTGACTGTGATGTAATAAAGTGTGATAATTATTACCAAAATTATAATATCAAATACCTTTAATAAATACAATCTGCTTATTTATTAATTATACTAATGCTATTTATCAGTTTTCAGCTTCTTCTTCTTTGGCATTCTCTTCTATAACCTTCTGCTGTACATCGGAGGGCGCCTGCTCATAGCGGGAGAATTCATAGGAATAATCCCCGATACCGCCGGTCATGGATCTTAAGTCCGTGGAATAACCATAAAGCTCTGATAACGGAATATCCGCAACGATTTCCTGCTTGCCTCCCGTGATAGGATTCATGCCAAGTACTCTGCCGCGGCGCTTATTCAGATCACCCATGATATCTCCGGTATACTTATCCGGAACAACAACCTTAAGTGCTACAATAGGCTCAAGAAGCACCGGAGAGGCTTCCATAAAGCCCTGCTTAAATGCCAGGGTGGCTGCCATCTTGAAAGCCATTTCGGAAGAGTCTACCGGATGATAGGAGCCATCCACCAGGGTTGCCTTTAGGCCGACGACCGGATATCCTGCCAGGGGTCCCTTCAGCACACAATCCGCAATACCCTTCTCGACTGCGGGGAAGAAGTTCCTCGGCACAGCTCCGCCAAATACCTTTTCTTCGAATACATATGGCTTCTCCATGTCACCGGAGGTCTCAAATTCGATGAGTACATCGCCGTATTGACCATGTCCGCCGGACTGTTTCTTATGCTTGCCCCGTACACTTACCTTTTTGCGGAGTGTTTCACGGAACGGAACTCTGGGCTTCATAACCTCAATCTCAACCTTATATCTGGAGGCCAGCTTGCATACGGTAACATCCAGCTGCTGGTCGCCGATCCCATACAGAAGTGTCTGTCTGTTCTCTTTATCATTCACCATCTTTAAGGTCAGATCCTCATCCATCAGCTTGCCGAGAGCCTGGGAAACCTTATCATCATCACCCTTATTTTTTGTCTTAAAGCGCTGATAGGTATAAGGCTTGGGAACAGTAAAGCGCTCATAAGCAACAGGAACGGCCTTCGTAGCCAAAGAATCACCGGTTACCGTATCGGAAAGCTTACCGAGAGCTCCGATATCTCCGGCATGAAGCTCGGTGACTTCATTCTGTTCCTTACCTCTTAACACATAGATGCGGTTAACCTTTTCTTCGGTCTCCTTGTCCACATTGTAAACAGCAATATCCGACTTCAGTACCCCTGAGCACACCTTGAACAGGGAGAACTTACCGATAAACGGATCGGCAATCGTCTTAAACACTCTGGCGGAGAAAGGCTTATTCGAATCATAATCCGCTTCGAATACTTCATCCGTCTTGGTATTCCTTCCGGAGATCTTTGTTTTCGTAGGATCCGGGAAATATTTCTCGATTGCCTGCAGCAGCATCGTCGTACCCTGTGCATAATAACCGGAACCCATCAAAACGGGAACAACGGATCCATCTATTACATTATTTCTAAGTGCCTGGGAGATCTCTTCCTGGGTGAACTCCTCACCATTAAAGTATCTCTCCATATACTCGTCGCTGGTTTCCGCAACCGCTTCGATCAGGATTTCCCTGAACTTAGAAAGATTTTCCTGGCTATAATCGGGAATATCACATTCTATATAATCGCTGGCCGTTGTAAATTTTCTTCCAGCCATCTTAACTACATTAACAAAACCTACAAACTTCTCATTCTCCCTGATCGGAGTATGGAAGGGCGCAATCTTCTTGCCGTATAGTTCAATCAGTCTCTCTACTACCTCACGATAACTTGCATTATCATCATCCATATCTGTTACAAAGAAAATTCTGGGCAGGTGATATTTTTCACAATATTCCCACGCCTTCATCGTTCCTACTTCAATTCCTGCCTTTGCGGAAACGACAATGACCGCTGCATCGGCCGCCTGAAGCGCTTCTTCCACTTCACCGATGAAATCGAAGTATCCCGGTGTATCCAGGAAGTTAATCTTCGTGTCCTCGTAAATAATTGGTACTAATGTTGTACTGATGGAGAACAATCTCTTCTGCTCTTCCTTGTCGTAATCACTGATTGTAGTTCCCTCTTCAACTTTTCCCTGCCGTTTGGTAATCCCTGTTGTGTACGCCATGGCTTCGACCAGAGTAGTCTTGCCACAGCTACCGTGGCCTAACAAAACAACATTGCGAATCTTTTCCGAAGTGTAAACATTCATAACGATTTTCCTCCAAACATTAATATAGTAAGTAGTAGAGTGAATTGTCCCGAAAAATGCCTGCGGGACACACCTAATTCCCAAAATTACCTCTGTGTATATTTTACTAGAGGTACGGCAGATTTACAATAGTTTTATGTAATTATTAACAAACTTTCATGTTTCACACTTTAAACCGTTACACTTTAAAGCAATAGAGTATTGACACTCCGTGCATCTTGGAGTATAATCCGCTTATCGTGAGAGCCAAAGCACGGAGCAGACAATATAAGAAAAGCAGATAATATAATTTAATTATAGAAGAAAAGGGGTAATGACATGATTATCGTAATGAAGCCGAGGGCGAAACAGGAATCTATTGACAGGATCAGAAATATCATAGAGGACAAGGGCTTATTTGCTCATATCTCAGCCGGTACCGAGGTAACCATCATCGGCGTAGTCGGTGACAAATCGAAGCTGCAGGACCAGAACCTGGAGATCTTTGAGGATGTGGATAAAATCGTAGCCGTAACCGAAAGCTATAAGCTGGCAAACCGTAAGTTCCATCCGGAACCGACCAGGGTAAAGGTCGGCAATGTCGAGATCGGAGGGGACACCCTGGTTATCATGTCAGGCCCCTGTGCGGTTGAAAGTAAGGAACAGCTATTATTAACTGCCCATGCCATTAAAAAAGCCGGGGCACAAATTCTTCGCGGAGGCGCCTATAAGCCGAGAACATCCCCCTATGCCTTCCAGGGTCTCGAGGAAGAAGGCTTAAAATTTATGAAGGAGGCCAGGGAAGAGACCGGTCTGCCTGTCATCTGTGAGGTAACCAGCCTGAATGCCATTGAGACCGCCGTAAAATATGTGGATATGCTTCAAATCGGTGCCAGAAACATGCAGAATTTCTATCTTCTGAAGGAAGCCGGCAAGACCGGACTTCCGGTACTTTTAAAACGGGGTCTCTCCGCAACAATTGACGAATGGCTGAATGCTTCCGAATATATCATAGCAGAAGGCAATCCGAATGTCGTTCTCTGTGAACGGGGCATCCGCACCTTTGAAACTGCTACCAGAAATACTCTGGATATCAGTGCCGTACCGGTCATCAAGGAGAAGAGTCATCTGCCGATTATCGTAGATCCCAGCCATGCCACCGGTGTCCGGGATTATGTAGGTCCTCTCGCTAAGAGCGCTGTTGCGGTCGGAGCGGACGGACTGATGATAGAGACCCATCCGAACCCATCCTGTGCTTTATCGGATGGCCCCCAGTCTCTGACCTTTGAACAGTTCGAAGCCTTAACCGAGCAGCTCCTCCCTTTGGCAGCTCTTATGGGTAAGAGTCTTTCTTCAGGAGGTATTCATGAGCGGGATTGAAAGTGAGTTTAAAAGCATACGCAGAGTCGGCTTTATCGGCTTCGGACTGATTGGCGGGTCCATCGCCAGGGTATTAAAAAAGGTTTATCCTGATATTATTCTCTGTGCCTATGATTACCATAAGGATTTGCCCAGCTCCGATCTGCGGTCCGCACTGGCCGATCAGGTACTTGACTCCATTACCGCTTCTCTGGAGCGGGAAATCCCGGATTGCGATCTTCTCTTTCTGTGCGCTCCGGTCCTTTCCAACATCAGTTATCTGAAGCAGCTAAAGCATCTTATCAAGCCCTCCTGTATCATAACGGATGTGGGCAGTGTCAAGGGCAATATTCACGAGGCCGTATGCCAGCTTGGACTTGATGGACAGTTCATCGGCGGACATCCGATGACCGGTTCAGAGAAGACAGGCTATTTGAATTCCTATGCCCTTCTGCTGGAAAATGCTTATTACATCCTGACTCCCACAGATAAGACTTCCGAAGCCAGTCTAAATCTCCTGCATAAGCTGGTTGAACGGATGGGCTCCATCCCGATTCTGTTAAATGCGAAGGAGCATGATGAGATTACGGCCGCCATCAGCCACCTTCCCCATATTATTGCGGCACAGCTGGTAAACCTGATCAGAACCTCCGATGATAAAGCCGAGAAAATGCGGGCTCTTGCGGCGGGAGGTTTCAAGGATATTACCAGAATCGCCTCCTCCTCACCGGTCATGTGGCAGGATATCTGCCTGACGAACGCCCCTGTCATCAAACAGTCCCTGGACCGTTATATAGAAGCCTTAAGAGATGTATCGGAGGCCTTGACTGCGATGGATGGTAATTATCTTTACCATATGTTCGATACCGCGGGCGAATACCGCAGTTCCATCCCCAACAGATCGGTTGGTCTGATGAAGAAGGTATTTGAAATCTATCTGGATATTATGGATGAAGCCGGCGCTATTGCAACAATTGCTACCCTGCTTGCCAGCAACCAGATCAGTATTAAGAATATAGGAATTATCCATAACCGTGAATTTGAGGAAGGTGTTCTGAGAATTGAGTTTTATGAGAATAAGGCTCAGTCAAATGCAATCGCTTTATTAAGCAGATACAACTACCGGATCTATGAAAGGTAATCCTGCCTGACATTACTCCCCCGGTGCTTGTATTTTGTCAGAATATCTGTTACTCTTTAAAAAATATAATAAAGGAGCCGCCTCATGTCAAACCAGAAAAAAGGTCCATTGAAAGGAAGCCTGTCCATACCCGGAGATAAATCCATCTCACACCGAGCCGTCATGTTTGGCGCTATCGCTGAGGGAGTTACTGAAGTAACGAATTTCTTACAGGGGGAGGACTGCCTCTCTACCATCCGGTGCTTCCGACAATTGGGGATTTCGATATCAAACGACTCCTCCGGGGATATGGTTACCGTAACCGGTAAGGGTCTTCATGGGTTATCGAAGCCGTCCGGCATCCTGGATGTCGGGAACAGCGGTACGACGATGCGGCTGTTATCCGGTATCCTGTGCGGACAGTCCTTTGCCTCCTCCCTCACCGGGGATGCTTCCATCCGCAGACGTCCGATGGATAGAATTATGACTCCGCTGCGGCAAATGGGCGCAGATATCATAAGCGAACCCGGCAATGGCTGCGCCCCGTTATTGATTAATCATCAAGCTGCTGCTTCCGGTTTATTGCATGATAAAGGAAAGAACAGATGTCTGGCAGGAACTCACTACATCAGTCCGGTCGCTTCCGCCCAGGTGAAGTCCTGTATCCTGCTGGCCGGTCTTTATGCGAATGGCGAGACCTCAGTCACGGAGCCCTATCCATCGAGAAACCATACAGAGCTGATGCTGTCAGAGTTTGGCGCAGCGGTAAAGAGTTCCGGCAATACTGCCGCTATTCTGCCCGAACCCCGTTTGACCGGACGGCAAATCAATGTTCCCGGTGACATCTCTTCTGCCGCATATTTCATCGCGGCTGCCCTGATTGTGCCTAACTCGGAGGTTTTAATAAAGAATGTGGGCATCAATCCGACCCGGGACGGAATCCTTACGGTATGCCGGCAGATGGGCGCTGATATCACATTACAGAATATAGTGGATCATGGCGGAGAGCCGGTTGCCGATCTGCTTGTCCGCCACAGCGAACTCCGGGGCACAGAAATCGGCGGAAGTATCATTCCCGCCTTAATCGATGAAATTCCGGTATTGGCAGTCCTGGCCTGCTTTGCGAAAGGAAGGACTGTTATTAAGGATGCTTCTGAGCTGAAGGTCAAAGAATCCAACCGCATTGACGTCATGGTAAACAACCTGTCCGAAATGGGGGCGGATATCTGCGCAACAGAGGATGGTATGATAATCAACGGCGGAATGCCGCTTCACGGAGCCGTCATCGAGAGCAAATCCGATCATCGGATTGCGATGTCCTTTGCGATTGCGGGCTTAATGTCAGAGGGTGAGGTAATCATAAGGAATCCGGAATGCGTTGAGATATCATACCCGGGCTTTTACAGTGACTTAATGGGACTGCAGCAATATTAGTGCTCTGCAGCACCTGAAAGTTGTATTCAACCATCCGATGTTACAAAGCACTAGCGGAGATTACGATAATATGATAAAAAGAATTGATATAAAGAATCCGGTCATACTGGACCAGATCATTACCCTGCAGAGAGCATCCTATCTGATTGAAGCCGAGATGATAGATTTCTATGAAATTCCTCCCTTGATTGAGACAAAAGCAGAATTGCTGCAATGCAGGGAAAGCTTTTATGGTTATTTTACGGAGGACAGGCTGGTTGGTCTTTTGTCTTATACCGTGGATAAGCAGATACTTGATATCTGCCGGATTGCCGTACATCCGGATTATTTCAGGAAAGGGATCGCCGATGCTCTTCTGTCTCAGGCCCTTACGCTGCCGGATATCAAGAAAGCCCTGGTCGCTACCGGTCAGAAAAACCTGCCGGCCGTCCGGCTGTATCAAAAGCATGGTTTTATACAGACCGGGAGCAAGGAAATCGGCGAAGGAATTTACATTGTGGAATTTGAGTTTTCCTTAAATCGCTGATTGATGCTTTATAAATAATAAAATATGAGGAACAGCATATCCTTAACTTTCTTAAGAATATGCTGCTCCTCATATTTTACATCTCAATAATTCCTGCTATTTAGTATAGTAGCTTTCTTCCGGACCGATGAAGCATTCCAGAAGCTTTCCTTCACATTCAAGGATCAATCTCTGAAGAACAAATCCTGCGTCCACCATATAAATCCGAAGGGTATGCACCTGGTTCTCTGCTAAACTGTGCTCTGTCCTGGATAGCCTGCAGTTTTGCATAACACCCAGATCCCATATCTTTCCATGACCGACCGGAGTGGTGCATTCAAAGGTATCCACCGTCTTCGGCTTCTCCTCGTCAACCGATATTGCAAATTTCATACCTGTTTCAGAGGATAAATTATTCGAAGGTGCGGAATAGGTATATACCTGAATATTGCCGGCGGCCTTCGTCACAAAGCGATATTCCAGATAGGGCGCATCCTTGCCGGGCTCCTTTGCAGGAAGGTCGGTAGGGAATACCTTCATGGAGGACAGGGTACGGCCATAATCCTCAATCACTTCCCATCTTCCGTTACCGTAGGATACGTTATCCGCATAATGCTCTGCTTCAATCGCTATGATTCCCTGGGTATCTACAAAGGTCATGGAAGGAAGCTGTTCCACCTGATGACGAATCGCTTTCACCTTAACTGTCACAGTTCTGCCCGGACCTGTTACGGTTATGCTGCCGTCCGCCAAATCTCTGCCATCCAGTTTGCTCCAGTCGATGCTGACCTTGATTTCGGCATCTTCCTGAGTACTTCCCTTTACGGTTCCGGATACATATTCTGCATCACCCTCTGCCTTCATAAGGATAAAATCCTGATCCGCTGTCAGCGTATATGCCACCTGGGTATCTCCGCCGTTACCGATCGTTATCACATGCTCTTCCTTACCGATATTCGTAAAGTTCGGAAGCACTGCCGTGCCATCGATGTAGCCTTTCGTATCATTCGGAACGGTAACTACCATTCTGGCACCCATGTCTGTCGTAACCATCTTAAGGGAGGGCATGATATTTACCTCAGCGGAACGCCAGCCTGTCTGGCCGATATGGCCCTGGGTCATCATATGGTTCCATTTGCCGCCGGCCAGGTTGTTATTATAATGATCCGCCATCAGAAGGTCCTGCACGAAGCTGTCATTTACATACCTGGCAACACGGTTGGCCATATTCTTACCCTGCTGATCATAGAGGGCATTCTTTGCGGTATAGATATGAAGCCGGTACATCAGGTAGGAAGCCTTTGCCGGATAGAGCACCAGCTGATAGAAGGAATCCTTCTTCTCCTCCGGCAGTTTGCCATAAATCTCTTCGGCAAGTACTGCAACCTCTTCATACTGCGCCAGCATCCGGTCCGCCTCTCCATAATTCACCGGATGGAAGGTATCCGGGAACAGGTTCTCCGGCTTTCTGATTCCGTTATATTTGGTATATCCCCTGAGAACCTTTGCGGTATCCTCGGCAAACTCTTCGCCGAATTCCTTCCTGGCCCACAGACAGGTGTATTCATCCACCTTATTTCTCTGGCCCCACTTCTCGATATCATAAGCCAGATCGAGGAAATATTCAATCGGGAACTCCATTGGTTTAAGATCACCGGTATTAACGATCCAGATCTTATCGATACCATATTCATAAGCCATGGTCATTTGTTCCCAGGTCTTTTGAAGCGGCATATTATTGATCCATTTGTAGGAGAAGGGTCCGCCCACATAATCAAAATGATAATACATTCCGAAACCGCCCTTATGTTTACGCATCTCACCCATCGGCAGATGACGCACATTACCGAAGTTATCATCACAGAGCATTAATGTAATATCCTCAGGAACCTTCATGCCCGCGGAATAGAATTCTTCTACTTCCTTATAAAGCACCCACATCTGGGGGACCTTTGTCACATCCGGATTAACGTACTTTGCCAGGATCTCTCTCTGGTCGGTAACGATTTTCTCATACAACGCAATGATATCATCAATTTTACCGCCGTTGATCATGGATTCATCACCGTCACCGCGCATGCCGACCGTTACGATTTTCTCATAATCCTTATTCTCTTTTATTCTGTCTTCCCAAAAACGGTATAATCCCTCCTGATTTCTCTCATAATTCCAGTTTGCGTGGCCGCCGTACTGGTCTCCCAGAACAGTCCATTCCTTCTGGGCGCGCATCATAGGCTCATGATGGGAGGTACCCATGACAATACCGTATTCATCTGCAAGCCTGGGACTCTCCGGATCGTCAATATTGATGCTCTTTCCCCACATTGCAGGCCACATATAGTTACCCTTCAGACGGAGAATTAATTCAAATACATGAACATACATCTTGGAATTTATTCCGCCGAACTTGCTCCAGCTCCAGCCGCCAAAGCAAGGCTCCTCGTCATTAATAAAGATACCTCTGTATTGTACAGAAGGCTCCTTCGACTCAATCCTGCCATCTGCTATCAAAAGCTCCTGCTTTTTCACCGGATAGCTGTCCGCCCACCACACCCAGGCGGAAACACCGATGATTTCGGATAGCTTGTAAATACCGTAGATGGTTCCTCTCTTATTACTGCCGGCGATGACAAGCGCTTTCTTCACCCCGGGGAAAGGCTGCGTGACCGTCTCCATCACATAGGTTTCCCAGGTTCCCCGAATACCGCTGACATCGATTTTGCCTGCTTCTGCCAGGGCATCGATCCATTCGCTGTGGCCGACGGTACCTGCAATAACCAGCAATTCACCCTCCGGCTCATTCTTAACCTCCGGCTTTACTCCGGTGACGAGCTGGACATCTCCCGTCAATGCCTTTGCGGCAATTGCCACTCCCTTGAAGTCCTTCTCTGATATTAAGATATCAGCAACCCTGCCATGCTCAGCCAAAGCAAAATATTCGTTTGGATTCACGGAGCATTTTCCCAACTTAAGTCCGGTGTCATTTGCGTTCATCTTAATCAAATCCATTTGATTTCCTCCTTTTACTAGCAGTACTTTCTTCCAGGCTCCTCTTATCTGTGTGTTATTAATTAGGATTCCCTGAATAAGTTTATTATACCAAAATATGAGGAATTTGTACATTCTTTTCACCATAAAGAGGAATTTTGACGAAAATATTCCGCTGCAATGGGTTTGACTGTTTACTTACAGATAATTCGGACAAAAATTTTCTTTCCGATTTTTAATACGAACTCATCAGTTTCAAGTCTCAAACCAAGGTCTTCCACCGGCTTTCCGTTCAGCCGGACTCCGCCCTGCTTTACCAGCCTGCGAAAATCACTGCCCGAAAGTATCACCTTCTTTTCTAAAAGTGCCGGTATCAAATCCGGCAGGCTCCGGCATTCCCGGGATACTACAAGCTCCATCATGGTTTCCGGCAGACCGCCCTGTTCAAAAACCCTGGCAAAATAGCTTCTTGCCCCCCTTGTAGCTTCTTCACTGTGGTACAGTCCGGTGATAATGCCGGCCAGCTCCAATTTGACCTCCTTCGGATTCCTTCCTTCCCTAAGCTGTCTTCCTATCTCCTCAAGTCTGTCGGGATGCTCATCCGTAGCCAGTTCGAAATAGCGTAATATCAGGCGGTCCGGAAGCTCCATCACTTTCTTGAACATGATCTCCGCCGGCATGGAGATCCCGATGTAATTGCCAAGGCTCTTACTCATTTTTTCCGTTCCGTCCAATCCCTCCAGGATAGGCATAAACAAAGCTACCTGTTTTTCCATGCCATATCCGGCCTGCAGGCTTCTGCCCATCAGGATATTGAAGGTCTGATCCGTACCGCCCAGCTCGATATCCGCCCTGATCTCCACGGAATCATAGGCCTGCATCAACGGGTAGAAGAATTCATGAAGCCCGATCGGCTCATTGTTCCGGTATCTGCCGGTGAAGTCGTCCCGTTCCAATAGTCTGGCAACCGTTGTACCTGCCGCCAGCCGGATGATATCTTCAAACTTTAATTCGGACAGCCATTCGCTGTTGAATCTTACCGTGGTTTTCGCCGGATCGATAATGCTAAATATCTGCTCCGTATAGGTTCCGGCATTCTCCCTGACCTGCTTCTCGGAAAGCGGCTTTCTGGCTTTGGACTTGCCGGTGGGATCTCCGATTTTACCGGTAAAGTCCCCTATAATGATTACCGCATGATGTCCCAGCTTCTGCAGCTGTCTGATTTTTCGCAGGACTACCGCATGCCCAAGGTGGATGTCCGGGGCACTGGGGTCCAGTCCCAGCTTAACGATCAAAGGCCGGTTCTCCTTCCTTGCACCAAGCAGTTTCTGCCTGAGCTCCTCTTCGGAGATCAATTCGGCAGCTCCTTTGCGGATAATTTTAATCTGCTCCTCAATATCCGTTTCCATCTGCGCACCGTCCTTCCTGTTCATCTGATCACGATCGGCTTTTTTCTCCTTGATTTCCATTGTTTTTTCCATCCTTTCATAATTTTAAAGCGTCAAATGCTTTTTATGACAATATAAAACCGCCCTCTATCTGCATAGAGGGCGGGAATATTCTCGCGGTACCACCTCGTATTTATCGGCTGCTCACACAGCCAACCTCTTTGAGTACGCCGGTTATAGCATCAATGCCTTCCGGAATAAATCTCCGGCCGGTTATACTCTAGCACGTTAACGGGTGCAGGGGACCGTCACAGCCTACTTAGATTTTCTGTTCGGTGTGAAGCTCAAAGATGTATTCGGAATGTTCTGCCTGCACCTCTCATCAACCGGTTGCTTTCTGTAGGCGGTTCTCATTCTTACTTCTTCTTATCATCGCTTTTGCTATATTGAGCGTAAGTATAACAAGCCGGCTTATATTTGTCAATACCTGAAATTATGATTTAGGTGCCAATTTGCACAATTTAGTTGGCTATTAAATGTGATACAAAACATAGTTCATTCGCAACACACTTTTGCTTGAATGAAGTACATAGTGGTACGTAAGGTCCTAAAACACAGGACCTAAGTACCAACGACTTCATACAGTTGCTCATTGAACTATGTTTTGCATCACTTCAATTATAGTCAGTAAATGTGCAAATTGATAAAGTAATGATACTCGAAGGGCTCTTGACACCTGAATCAATTTAATATAAATATAAAATTTTTTACTGGTATTTTCCATAAATGTGTGATATAAAATCAGTAATATAACCTTGGGTATCGATTAGTTACTGTCAATTTGTCTGTAAGAGGTGGAGGAAAATTATGATAAGCAGTAAATGTGATGAAGCGATAAAGTGCTTTAATGCGGGGTTTAATTGTTCCCAGGCAGTTCTTTCAACCTATTGTGAGCGGCTGGGGCTGTCTAAGGAAACCGCCCTGAAAATTGCCTGCCCCTTCGGCGGCGGTATGGCCAGGACGGGCGAAACCTGCGGTGCCGTAACCGGAGCCTATATGCTGATCGGACTGAAGGAGGGTAAATATCTTCCCGAGGACGGCGGGGCAAAGGAGAATACATATCGGCTTGTGCATGAGTTCAACGACAGGTTTAAGGAGATCTATGGCTCCCTCCTGTGCAAGGATATTCTGAGCTGCGACATCAGTACGGAGAAAGGCATGAAATTTGCGGAAGAGCATAATTTATACAAAACACTGTGTCCCGGTTTTATCCGGGATGCCTCAATCATTATAGAAGATTTGCTGGAGCTGAACCCGGCAGAGAATGAATAATTGTCATTCCGGGCAGAAAAAACCGTATCCTTACTTAACCGCAGGGTTTCGTAAGGATACGGTTTTTCTATATTATGATTCCCTATGCCTTTATTACTGTACAACCTCCAGTATCTTGTAGAAAGCAGGCTTTGGCATTGTATCACCATCAAAAAGCAGCGGATAGCTGGTCACCTTATGCAGCGAGGTCAGCCATGTATTGCTGTCCCGGATTCCCCAGATGGTAACATTCGTAATATTGGCCTTTCCCTGCTGCTTCAACCGGACAAGTATCTCGAATATCCCCGCATAGCGGTTTGCCTGCTGCTCAAAGGCTGCGGCTGTATTCTGTGTGTTATGCATATCCAGCTCTGTAATATTAATCTCCAGATCAAGTTCAGCAAATTTTAATATTGCTGCCTCATAGCTGCCTAAGGAGGGGTATGTCATAGTAACATGGGACTGCATACCGATACCGTCAATCAAGCCCTTTGCCTTAAGCTTCGTGGCCAATTTGTAGATTGCATCGGTTCTTGCTGTTATATACGTATTGTAATCATTATAGAAAAGCTTCGAATCGTCATAGGAATATTTCCTTGCATATTCAAATGCCTTTTCTACGAAGTCCTCTCCGGCGATCTGATACCAGAGACTGTCCGTAGTCCGGTAACCGTTCTTCTGGTTGTGATTTGGTTCGATTGCTTCGTTTACGACATCCCAGGCATAGATAACATCGGGGTATTTACTGGTGCATTCCATGACCTGCCGGATATAATTCTCAAGCCTCTTCAGCAGAACCTCCTTACTGACCAGCTTGGCAGAGGCATCTCTGGAGTAATTCTCGGTGAAGAACCAGCGGGGCGTCTGGTTATGCCACACCAGAGTATGAAATCTCACCTTCATACCATTGTCTTTCGCATATTGAAGGAAACCCTCCAGCTTATCCGTCTTAATCGCCGGGCTTAGATTGTATTTATTCGGATCCGCACTGCTCGTATTATAGTCCAGCAGGGCATCCGGCTTCATCGCATTTCCCATGGTGAAGGTACTGAACTGCTTTAAAGTCAAGGTTTTAGTGGGATCTGTATAAAGCTGGCTCTCGTCCACCGCTATGCCGAAATCAAAATATTCCTTATAGGCTTCTGCCAGGCTTGGCAGACTATTTATCAGGTCCGTATTATATACAACATCAGAAATCTCCAGGTCATCCAGATAGAGATCCGCCGTTGCCGATGCGGAGGCTTCAAAATAAAGCTTAATGCTGGTCGTATCAGGTAATATTGAAAGAGTGGTGCTGAGCTTCGTCCAGGTATTTTTGACCGCAACCACGGATCCGATATTAACATAATTACCCCCGTTTCTGTCGATCGTACACTGGATCTTAAGCGAAGGCTCCGTTCCCTGGTATTTCACCCAGGCTGTCACCTGATAAGTCTTCTCTGTCTGCAAGACACCGGTAAGGTCGACGGAAGGTCCATGCCAGGTACTGGTCCGGTTGCTGGTAAGCAAGCTGTAGCTCCCGGAATGTGCCGCCTGGTTTGTCACTGCCACGGTCTCTCCTCCTCTTTTGCCAAAGCCGGCATTGCCATCCTCAAAGCCGGTGGCGAATACCGGAGTATATATAATATTATCTGATGCCGCCGGTGTCGGTGTTGGCACAGCCGTAGGCTTTGGCGTTGGCGCAGCCGTGGGCTTTGGTGTTGGCACAGCCGTGGGCTTTGGCGTTGGCACAGCCGTGGGCTTTGGAGTCGGAGTCGGAGGCAAATTGATTGTAAGCTGTATTTTATCCGATTTCCCGCTGATCGTATCCTTCACGGTTATGGTAACGGTGCCCGCTGCCTTAGCCGTCAGCTTGCCGGAGGTCTTTCCGATGGAGGCTACCGACGCATCGGAGGAGGTCCATGCCAGGGAAACCTTCTTTAGTCCATAGGTCTTAGCAGCCATTGTATAGGTTTTCCCCTTCTGATAGCCTGTGGAGCTGCCGGTGATATTCACATAGGGGTCCTTCACAGTAACGGTTATTGCTCCCGAATAAGTCTTCTTATTCTGCTTGATGCTGTAAGAAATCTTAGCAGTCCCCTTTTTTACCGGTCGTATCTCACCCTTACCGGTAACTGTAGCGACTGCTTTATTACTGGTTTTATAAGTGATGGCTGCCTCTTTGGCAAGATTCTTAAACTCAATCGTGTAGGTCGAATAGCCGGTATACAGGGTTTTCTTTGATACGGTTGCTGCCGGTGCAGCCGATGCGGCTTCGGCTGCCGGAAATTTTATAATACAGCAGCCAAGCAATAAACCCGCCAGTAATACAATAGTGCGGAATGAAACGTGATTCTTACATTTTCTCATAATTACCTCCATTACGGCGCTTTACGCCATTGCAAAATCTGATGAAAGAAGCCGCCTTGCGGGTTCTTTCCGAGTGAAAATGATTTTTCTTTTGTCATAACAGATCGTTGCTGTTTCACCGGGAAGCTTCCCTATTCAAACTGGGAGTTGTACAGCTTATAGTAGAAGCCCTTCTTCTCCATCAATTCTCCATGGGTTCCTTGCTCCACTACATTGCCCTGATCAACGACCAGAATATTATCCGCTCCCTGGATTGTGGAGAGACGGTGAGCGATGACAAAGCAGGTTTTCTGTTCCATCAGCTTACGCATCGCTTTCTGGATCTTTATCTCTGTTCTGGTGTCAACATTGGAGGTGGCTTCATCCAGAATCAGCATTTTAGCCTCCAGAAGCATTGCCCTGGCAATTGTCAGCAGCTGCTTCTGCCCTTTTGATATATTCATACCGTCTTCATTTACGATGGTATCATATCCCTTCGGTAATCGTTTAATATAGGAATGCATTCCGGCCATCTTCGCTGCCGCTGCCACTTCCTCCAACGTTGCATTCTCCTTGCCATATGCAATATTTTCAAAAATAGTACCTGCAAAGAGCCAGGTATCCTGCAGTACCATGGCAAAGGCCTTTCGCAGACTCTTTCGGGTCAGGTCCCTTGTTTCGATACCATCAACAAGGATATCTCCTTCCCAGACATCATAAAATCTCATCAGAAGATTAATGATGGTAGTCTTCCCGGCACCGGTCGGGCCGACGATTGCCGTCAGGCTTCCGGGCTTCGCATGGATAAACAAGTTCCTGATAATGATTTTCTCAGGAAGGTATCCAAAGAATACTCCCTTAAGCTCCACATCTCCCTGTATCAGGGTCAGCTCTCTCGCATCCTCCTTATCCGGAACCTCCGGTTTCTCATCAATCAGCTTAAATACCCGCTCTGCAGCAGCCATTGCCGACTGCAGCTCGCTGATGATATTGGCCACTTCATTGATCGGTCCGGAGAATTTACGGCTGTACTGGACAAAGGAGGAAATATTGCCCAGAGACATATAATTACGCAGATAAAGGATTGCACCGAATACCGTGATCAGGGAAAGAGATAAATTATTGATAAAGTTAACCGTCGGTCCGGTCATACTTCCATAATATTCCGCATTATAGTAAGCATCCACGGTCTCCGTATTGATCCGGTCAAACCGGCTTATAATTGCATCCTCCGCGGCATATGCCTTAATCGTTTTCTGCCCGGATACCATCTCCTCCACGAAGCCGTTCAGTTCTCCCAGCTTGGCGGAGCGCTTACGAAACAATGGCCGTACCTTCTTTGCCATATAACGGGTATAAAGCAGGGATAGCGGAATTGTCACCAGCATTACCAGAACCAGCAGCGGCGATATAATTATCATCATAATCAGCGAACCGACCACCGTTATCACACTGGCACAAACCTGTACCACATCCGTGGAAAGAGAGGTATTGATGGTATCGATATCGTAGGAAATCCTGCTGATGATATCCCCCGCCTGATTCCGGTCAAAATAACCGATCGGCAGCTCCACCAGCTTTACAAATACATCCTCCCTCATTTTCCGGACAATCTTCTGGCTCAGACGGATCATCAGGAGAGATAGCAGATAGGACAGGATCGAAGATATTATGTAGAAGATAATCATCCAGCCCGCATAATAAAATACGGTTTTAAAAACAACCAGTCCTTTGCCCGGCTGTATCGCATCAATGGCATAACCAGACAGCATCGGTCCGATCAGGGCCAGCAGATTGCTTCCTACGGTGAGAAGGATAGCAAACGCTAATAGCCATTTGTATTGAAGAACATAAGATCCAAGCCTCTTTAATACATATTTGGCATCCTTCGGTTTATCCGTCTTTTCGCTTATTTTCATTTTTCCGGCAGTCTGTTGCGGATTCACAGCCATAGGTTACCTCCTTATACTGATAAAAGCTCCGGCAAAGCCATGATATTTTATGATGACATCTGTGATTGATAAATCTCCCGGTAAACCTCACAGGATTGTAAAAGCTCCTCATGAGTACCATATCCGGCCATCTGCCCTTCTTCGATAACCAGGATATGGTTTAACTTCATAACCGAGCTGATTCTCTGGGCGATTATGATGCTTGTCGTATCCTGATAATGCTCCCGTATCGCCTTTCTAAGCTGTGAATCAGTTTTGTAGTCCAGGGCGCTGGAGGAATCATCTAAGATCAGAATCTCCGGTTCTCCCGCCAAAGCCCGGGAGATTAAAAGCCTTTGCTTTTGTCCTCCGCTCAGATTACTTCCCTTAATGGAGAGTTTGAAATCCAGCTCCTCAGAAAGCTCTGAGATGAACTTAAAGGCTTGTGCATCTTCGGCGGCGCTCCGTACCCGTTCCTGGGACAGATCCCTGCCAAAGCTGATATTCTCGTACACACGGTCTGCAAACAATACATCATTTTGGAATACGACGCCAAATCGTCTCCGAAGCTCCTGCTTATCCATACTTTTAATATTACAGCCGTCAATCAGTATTTTTCCCTCCGTGACATCATAAAACCGCATCAGCAGGTTGACCAGAGTTGTTTTCCCGGAACCGGTGGAGCCGATGATCCCAAGACTTTCTCCCTTCTTAATCCCGAAGCTGATATCTGTGATACAGGGTTCTGTCGTATAAGAAAAGCTGACCTTCTGAAATTCCACATGATAATCCGCGGACTGTTGCTCCGCCGGTTCTACCTTAAGATCCTCCTCCGCATCAAGCACCTCCAGGATACGGGCGGCGGATGCGCTTGCCTTGGAATAGATGACAAATATTCTTGTGATTGCCATAACCGCATGCAGCATAATCATAAAATAAGACAGGAAAGCCACTATCTTGCCTGGCTCGGATGCCCCGCTGTTGACCCGGTAAGCACCTACGATCACTACAAGGGTAAGCCCCGTATTCAGCAGCAGGTTCATGATCGGGTTGGTGATTGCCATGACGGTACCGGCTTTCATCTCCTTGATAACCACTTCATCATTCACTTCGGCGAACCGGTTCTTCTCAAACTGGGTTTTTGATAAGGCTTTAATTACGCGGATTCCGGCGATATTCTCCCTGACCACCCGTATCATTTTATCTACGGATATCTGCAGATGCGTATAAAGGGGAATTCCTTTTTTAGATACCAGAAAAACTACGAAGGCCAGGAAGGGAAGAACTCCGACCAGCACCAGGGTAAGAACCGGTTCCAGGGTGCTGGTTATGACAATGCCCCCGATCAGGATGATGGGTGCGCGCACTCCGATCCTCTGCATCATACCGATCATGTTATGTATATTGTAAGTGTCCGAGGTCATTCTGGATTCCAAAGAGGGGATTGTGAAATGATCCAGCTGGCTTCCTGAAAGTCTTAGAATTTTATAGAACAGATCATGGCGAAGACTCCTGATGGTATTTCTGGCAACCCTGGCTGCCATCCGGTTGGCAAGGATGTTAAAGGTTCTCGCACCGACCGATAAGACAATCATCACAACACCCCACCAAAGTATCAGGGATACCTTACCGACCGGAATGATGTCATCTATGATAAAGGCCAGGACCCAGGGAAGCCCCAGATCCATAAAGGTTCCTAAAACCTTAATCGTAAATCCGAGCAGCATTCGCAGCGTATATGGTTTTAAATATTGAAATACCTTCTTCATGTCCCTACCTCTTATGTTTCTATTCGGTGATGTGAGTTCGGTCATATTCCCAAAGTCATCCACAGTGGACCAAACATATATATTTTAGCACCCATTTCCATTCATAGTCAAGAATAGTGTGAATTAAAATATAATTCACACTTGAAAGTTTGCGCCTGCGTACTCAAAGCGTGCAAACACACTTGGCACAAACTAACACAAAGGAAAGTATATTTGGTTAGTGTGAAAAGGGTCCCAGCGATTCGTTTGGGACCCTCAATCCATCCGTCATAATTTTAAGATAAAACCCAATATTCCGACGCCGCTAATTCCCGAGAATCCATTCCGCCATGTCATCAATCACCTGCCGGTCCACTGTACCGGGTACCTCATATTCCGCCATATTCACGGTTTCTGAGGAAGATGTCATGAACAGGTGGTTCAGATTATCATACAAATGGAAGGTTACATTATCCCGGTTTTTTAACAGCTCCTTCCAGGCAGGGAAATCCTTATCCGCATAAACCTGCCAATCCGCACCGCCCTGGGCAATGAACATTGGTACATCAAGGGTTTCTAAAATTTTCGGAATATCAATCTGGTTCAGGCTATACCAATAGGAGGCCGGCATACCGAAGTAGTCTCCCGTGGATTCCTCCGTAAGGAGCCTGATCTGCCCTGCCTGTTCCCTGGTTAATTCCATAATATCTTTTATCTGATCTTCGGTATATTCTCCGGAAATCCCGGTCAGAAGCTCCTGCTGGTCTATAATAATATCCTCCAGCCTTCTGGGACTCCCTGCCAGGCTGAGGATACCTGCAACCTCCTCATGATCAGCAGCAATTTTCGGTGCTAACATACCCCCCAGGCTGTGTCCCAGAACGTAGATCTTTTCGGTATCCACCTGCCCGCATTGGACTGCATACTGTATCGCCAGGGCTGCATCCTCCAGGGAATCCGTCTGAATTGTTATCGCTGATGCCAGCTCCGGATACTTTGCCAGCCGCTCACGATATCGGATGGTGGCTATCCCCTGCTCTGCCAGTCTATGGGCAATATCACGGAAGGGCTTATTGGCGCTGATGGTCTCATCCCAGTCATGGGTTCCCGAACCGTGAACCAGAATTACCACCGGTGGTTTGGTAACATTATTGGGAAGAGTAAGAATCCCATCCAGGGTATATTCCCCTTCTCCGGCCTTTATCGCCTGCTCCGTATAGAGATCCGTCGTCTCCAGCTTCATATCTATGGTGACATAATCCAGCCATAAGCCCGCCAGCTTATTATCCTTATTATAAGTTAAAGTAATTCGGAAACCGTTATTTTCGTATTTTAATATCACGATTACAACGGTGGCATCCTGCACCGTATTTTCCGTAATTTCATATAGCTCAAGATATTTTCCGAGTCCGGCTATCGTCCCTTCCCAGGCAGCCTTCAAGTCCGGTTCCGTCATCTGAGCTTTAATAGAAGCCTCCAGCAATTGATAGGTTCGGTTAAAGTCACCGGCTTCCATTTGCAAGACAAGCTCCTTGCTTAGCTCCTGCAGATTAACCTCACCGATCCCGTCCGTACCGGACTGCTGTCCGTCCGTTTGTTCCGCCGTTCCGCTCTCCTGCTCCTTGGAATTCTCTGCATTGATATCCTGCTCCTGTCCTGCTTCCTTCGTATTATTCTTTCCTGCACAACCTGTTGCCGTTAACAGGAAGATAAACAGAAGTACCGATATTAAGCTTTGTTTCATACCTACCACCCATTCCCTTCTCTGTTATTGCTTCCTGTATAGAGAAAAACAATATCAATATAGATGTGAAATATTACCACCATTATAAATCATTTCCCTGTTCCAATCAAGGGACAAAGTACCCGGTAATATTTCACATCCAAATTCAAAAGCATTTATTTCATGTTTTTATAGGCCACGGAGAGCATCAGCTTAATCCGGTTTAATTGGTTGACCCCGGATATCCCCGGATCGTAGTCAATCGGAATGATATTGGCAGATGGGTACATCTCCTTAATCGGTTTAAACATCCCTTTGCCGGCAATGTGATTGGGCAGGCAGGCCAAGGGCTGAACGCAGATGATATTCGTTGTTCCCTGTTCAATCAGTTCCAGCATCTCGGCAGTCACCAGCCAGCCTTCTCCGGTTTGGTTACCCAGAGAAAGAATGGAGGAGGCCATACCAGCCAGCTCATCAATCGGAGTCGGGGGATGGAAGCGTTCACTCATCTCCAGTTCCTTTCTCAAACTCTTTCGGAACCGGTTAATATAATAAGCCGCAAAATTACTGAACTGCATATTCAGTTTCGACCCGGCAAGATATCGGAACCGGAATCGTGCATTGAAAGTAGAATATAAGATATAATCCATAAGATCAGGTACAATTGCTTCTGCTCCTCCTTCTTCTAAAATACTTACGATATCGTTGTTTGCTGTCGGATGATATTTGACCAAAATCTCGCCGACAATCCCAACCCTGGGTTTTTTAATGTCCGTAAGTTCCAGATGGTCAAAATCCCTGATGATCCCGCAGATATAATTCTCAAAGGTTCTCCTGCGGGGACTTCTGAGGTTTTCTTTTGCCTTCTTATTCCATTTTTCATAAAGCAGCTGTGCGGAACCCGGAAATCTCTCGTAGGGCCTGGTGCGGTTCAATACTCTCATAAAGAGATCGCCATAGATCATAGCCATGATACAGCGGTTAATCAGTCCGACGGAGAACTTAAAGCCCGGCTGCTTCTGAAGACCTGCCGCATTGACTGAGATAATCGGAACCTGGGGAAATCCGGCCTGCTTCAAGCCCAATTCCAGCATGGCCAGGTAATTCGTCGCCCGGCAACCGCCGCCGCTCTGGGTGATTATAACAGAGGTCCTCTCCGGATCATATTGTCCGGATTTTAACGCCTTTACGACTTGTCCGATCATAATGATCGCCGGGTAGCAGGCATCATTATTCACATATTTCAGGCCCTCATCCACTGCCGACCGGTCAAAAGCAGGGAGTACCTCCAGACGGTACCCGCAGGAGCGGGCCGCCTCACGGATCAGGTCGAACTGGATCGGAGCCATCTGGGGCGCCAGAATGGTATGGGTAAGCCTCATTGCCTTTGTAAATACTGGGATCGGGGATTCTTCTCCAGGGATATCCCCCGATCGCGCATTCTTTTTCCTCTCCTCCATCGCAGCAATCAGGGACCGCAGCCTGATTTTTGCAGCTCCCAGATTATTGCCTTCGTCGATTTTCAGCATGGTGTACAGTTTTCCGCCGGATGCAAGCAGCTCCGCTATCTGGTCCGAGGTGACCGCATCCAGACCACAGCCAAAGGAATTCAACTGCACCATCTCCAGGCAGGGTTCCTGTGCCACCAGGGAAGCGGCCCGATACAGCCTGGAATTATAAGTCCACTGGTCCACGACTCTGAGCTTTTGCTTCAGGCCGGAGAGATGGGATATGCTGTCCTCGGTTAGTACGGCCAACCCGTAAGACAGGATCAGCTCCGCTATTCCATGGTGGATCCCCGGGTCCACATGATAGGGCTTACCGCATAATACAATGCCTGTCTTCCCCTCGGCCCTCAGATAATTCAAGGTCTCTTCCCCCTTGGAGCGGATATCCTTCTTATATTGTTCCCGTTCTCTGCAGGCCTCAGACACCGCCTGCTTTGCTTCCTGATAAGTTACCCGGTAATCCCTGAACTCCTCCATAATCCGCCGGATAAGAAGCCTGCTGTCTTCCATGGACAGGAAGGGAGATATGAATTTTACCTGGTATTTTTTCAGCGCCTCCACATTATTTTTAATAACCTCAGGATAGGAGGTTACAATCGGACAGTTATAGTGATTCGCCGCATCAGCGTATTCCTTCTTCTCATAGACCACACAGGGATAAAAAATAGTCCGTATTCCTCTATCAATCAGATCCATAATATGTCCATGACATAGTTTCGCAGGGTAGCAGGCTGACTCGGAAGGAATTGTCTCAAGCCCTTTCTCATATAGCTTTTTACCGGAAGGGGAGGAAAGGATCACCCGAAATCCCAGACCGGTAAGCAGCTTAAACCAGAAGGGGTAGTTTTCAAATATATTGAGAACCCGGGGTATTCCGATTGTCCCCCGGTAAGCCTCCTTCTCATCCAGAGGCTGGTATCCGAAAGTCCTTTGATATTTATAGCTATATAGATTTGGAAGCTTGTCCTTCATCACCTTCTCCGCTCCAATTCCTCTTTCACAGCGGTTTCCGGTTGTAAAGCTCTCTCCGCCCGAAAAGCTGTTCACCGTAAGGAGGCATTGGTTTGTGCATTTGCCGCATCGGCGGTAGGAGGAGGTCATCCTAAAATCCTGAAGGTCTTCCAGCGCCAGCAGAGAAGACCGGTCATTAAAATGCCCGGAGGGGTCATATCCGCAGGAAGCCCCGGTTAAAGCCCGTCCATCCGCCGCTTCCTTTTCCTCCAGATAACGTTCCTTTGCGATTAAGGCCGCGCCAAAGGCTCCCATTAAGCCGGCAATATCCGGCCGGACGGCCTCTCTTCCTGTAATTTTCTCAAAACAGCGGAGTACCGCATCATTGTAGAAGGTACCGCCCTGGACGATGATATGCTTTCCCAGGTCCTTCGGATCCCGGATCTTAATCACCTTATATAAGGCATTTTTTATCACGGAATAGGATAATCCGGCAGACAGCTCCGCTACTCCGGCCCCCTCCTTCTGCGCCTGTTTTACCTTGGAATTCATGAATACGGTACATTTCGTACCCAAGTCCACCGGGGCCTTTGCATAGAGTGCTTCCCTGGCAAAATCCTCCACCTTCATATGGAGTGAGGCCGCAAAACCCTCCAGGAAGGACCCGCATCCCGAAGAACAGGCCTCATTCAGCAGGATACTGTCTATCGCACCCTCTTTCATCCTAAGGCATTTCATATCCTGTCCTCCGATATCAAGGATAAAATCCACCTCCGGAAGAAAGAAGCTTGCCGCCTTATAATGGGCGATCGTCTCTATCTCTCCGATATCCGCATGAAGGGCGGCCTTCATCAGTGCTTCCCCATACCCGGTAACTGCAGTTCTGGTGATAAAAACTCCCTGCGGCAGCTTGTGGTACAGCTCCTTCAATACCTCTACCAGCTTCTTAAGAGGATGCCCTTCATTTCCGCCATAATAAGAATACAGAAGCTCTCCTTCCTCACCAATGACCGTAAGCTTCGAGGTTGTGGAACCGGCATCAATCCCCAGAAATACCTTTCCCTGATACCGGCCAAGCTCACCCCGCCGTACCACGGCCTGCCGGTGTCTTGCCCGGAAACTGCCGTATTCCTCCTGATTTAGGAATAGCGGTTCCAGCCGGCTGACCTCTTCTTCCCTGAGGTCTGAGATTAATGCTACCCTGTCATTCAGCTTCTTAAGGGATATTTGTTCTGTTCGCTTTGCTGACAGCGCAGCCCCTATGGCCGCAAAGAGCTGGGAATGGTCCGGACAAATGATTTCCTCCTCTGTCAGCCGCAGACTCTCGGCAAATCGTTCCTTAAGCTCAGATAAGAAATACAGCGGCCCTCCCAGAAAAGCCACTTTACCGCGGATCGGTTTTCCGCAAGCCAGACCGCCTATGGTTTGGTTCACTACGGCCTGGAAGATGGAAGCCGCGATGTCCTCCTTCCTCGCTCCTTCATTAATCAGAGGCTGGATATCTGTCTTTGCAAATACCCCGCAGCGGGATGCAATCGGATATATGACTTCATACCCCTTCGCCAGTTCGTTCAGCCCTGCGGCATCCGTATGGAGCAGAACCGCCATCTGGTCAATAAAAGCCCCGGTTCCTCCGGCACAGCTGCTATTCATTCGCTGTTCCACAGAGCCCTTCAAATAAGTAATTTTCGCATCCTCCCCTCCCAGCTCGATAACAACCTCCGTCTGGGGTATCCTGTTTTCCACTGCACCGGTGCAGGCGATTACCTCCTGCACAAAGGGAAGGTCAAGCCATTCGGAAACCGAGAGTCCGCCGGAGCCCGTGATACTGATACTGACCGGGATATCGCCCAGTTCCCTATAGCATTCTTTTATAATAGTAATTAAGGTTTCCTTCATATCAGAAAAATGTCTTCTGTAATCACTGTATAATAAGTGTTTCTCTTCCTCGAGCACCACCAGCTTCACTGTAGTTGATCCGATATCAACACCTAATCTGTATCTTTTCATGCTGCATACTCCTAGCCTTAATATTTATTCCACACTTATGTATTATGAACAGGATAGGTTAAATCATTCAGACCGCCGGTATATTTCCCATAAGGACAGAAAATTATCCCAATCAAAAATTTTGTACTGGACGAAATCCAAGGAAGTTATTATAATATAAGTATTAAGTTAAAAGCATGTATTCTTTCGACCACAAGGCTGTGCCTGCGCAATCTCCGGCACAATCTTGATATGCGCAAAAAGAGATACAGGGATATGAAAAATGATAAATTTCATAAGAGGAGAGATGAATATGGCGAATAGAGATATTAAAAAAGAGGTTAAGAAAAAGAAGAAGGCTGACATCGGCGTATTACCCACAGTGAAGCCCATGATGCCTCAGCCGGAAGTCATTAAAAAGCCCAAAAAGAATGCGTAGTCCTTTTCTTCGGGCTTAAGCGGTATCAATCTGCCGTTAAAAGTACAAGCTGTGCAAAAATGTTAAAGCCTGCAAAGATGTGCGGATACGAATCAAAAATGCACCAAAACCTTTTATAATTAAGGGGTTTGGTGCATTTGTAATTATACTTATATCATGATATTTAAGCTGCGCATATCCTTCAGGGCTTTTTCCAAGTCTTCGAATAAAATTGTATGGAAACCGTAAGCGGCGGCAGCCTCCAGGTTATCTCCCACATCATCCAGGAATACTGCTTCCTCCGGGTTAATATCGTATTTTTTAATCAGAGCTTCAAATATCTCCGGCTCAGGCTTGACATATCCAACCTCATAGGAAATCACGCCGCCGTCCGCATGCTTAATAAATTCAAAATTATCCAGGGCATATTGAAAGTTTCGCCCTCCATAGTTAGATAACAGATAAACCTTATAGCCGTTTTCCTTCAACCGGTCAATTAATCCGGCCGAATAATCAAATTCTCTCACTGCCGTATCACTGAACTGCAGGAATTGCCGGATCTCATCAGCAATTTCCGGAGCCTGTGCCGCAAACCTCTCAATCAGCTCCTCCGGAAGCGACGCACTGCGGTCTACTTCCTTCCACAGTATATTGTTCACGGTTGCATTCCCGACCTTCCTCACCATCTCTTCGCTGAAGCCATGTTCTCTCAGGCAATCCTCCCATGCAAAGGGAGCCAGTACATTTCCGATATCAAATATGATTACGTTAATCACGATGTATTATCTCCTTCGTTGTTTTTGGCGGACACGGAGGCTCAATACCTATTATAATTTAAACGCCATACCGTGTCAATCTCTTACAAAACCACTTCCTTCGTCAAAATCTTCTCACTGAATACGCGGTCATGCTCAATAAAAATCATTGTCGGCCGGTATTTTAGGATCAGCTCCTCTAACTGTACTCTGGAAAGCAAATCAATGAAATTTAAGGGTTCATCCCACAGGAATACATGGGCCGGTTCGGCCAGGCTCTTCGCCAGCAATACCTTTTTCCTTTGCCCGGCACTGAACTCCTCCATGTTTTTCTCAAACTGGTTCCGGGTAAAATCCAGCTGTCTGAGTACTGTCTTGAAGACGGTTTCCTCCAGTCCGTGATAGAGAACAAAGTCCCTCAGGTTCCCCTTCAAATAGGATGTGTCCTGGGAAACATACGATATCTTCATGCCGGATGCCACCTGATATCTTCCCGTATACCGGATGTCTTCACCCAGAAGCAGCTTGAACAGAGTGGACTTACCGGAACCGTTCCGTCCCCGGATGGCGATCCTGTCCCCCTGATCCAATTGAAATGTAATATTGCGGGCTACCTCCCTCTCTCCGTAGGACAGGCACAAATTCTCTGCTTCCATCAGCCGGTGCTTATGGAAATCCAGGAGATTTATCTTAAGCGGGTCTGCTTGCTCAATGTTTTTCAGAAGCCCTTTTTTCTCATCAATCGCCTCCAGCTTCCTGCTCTCGATGGATTTTGCCCGTTTCATCATTTTAGCCGACTTATGCCCGATAAATCCTCTGTCTGCGGAATGCATTCCTATTTTTGAAGCCTCCACCCGGTCCGACCAGCCGGCAGCACGTCTGGCCGCTTCTGTAAGTCCGGTGATATCCTTCTTTAATTGTTCGTTTTTTTCCAGCTCATATCGGTCCGTTAACTCTTTGTTATGATACCAGGAGGAGAAGCTTCCCTTTTGTACCTCAATGTTCGCCCTGTTGATGGAAAGGACATGATCAATGCACTGGTCCAGGAAAGCCCGGTCATGGGACACTAAGAGGAAACCCTTCTTCGTTTGAAGATATTCCGCCAGGGTATCCCGTCCCTCCATATCCAGATGGTTTGTCGGTTCATCAATCAGCAGAAAATTATTTTTCTTAAGAAACAGGGCTGCCAGCATGATTTTGGTCCGTTCTCCGAAGCTCAAGGTATCAAAGGACCGGCTGAGAGCTGAAGTATCTACCTGCAGCTTTCCCAGCTCCTTTTCAATCAGCTCCTCTATCCGATATCCGTTATGGATCTGGTATAGCTCCTGCAGTTCACCGTAACGGACCATTGCATTAAGATCCTGCTCATGGTTTTCCAGGCATCGCTGCATTTCTCGCTCCCATTCGTCGAAGGGTGCTATAATTTCTTTCACAATATCCATGGTGATACGATCCCTGTTCTCTATCTCGAAGGGAAAATAATCAAAGTCCACGGAAGCAATAATGCTTCCCTTATACTCATATTTGCCCATCAGCAGGTTAAGGAAGGTCGTTTTCCCCCTCCCGTTCCTTCCGATAAACCCCAGCTTCCAATCCGTATCGATCTGAAAGCTCACATTCTCAAATATATTCTCATACACCGTATCATAGCTGAAGGTAAGCTCCTTCACCGTAATCTGCGACATAATATCGTCCTCCTTCCATATCGGCATTCCGTACAAAATGTTGGCCGGAATGCAAAAAACCACAAGAAATTATTCTTCTTGTGGTCAGACAATCGCATAATACGGAGCCGCCCCATGAAGGAACAAGGGTCTCTCCAATCTTATAATCGTATGCATGAATCCATCGGAAACAGGAATAATAATTTCTTGCCTGCAACAAAAGTAAGCCCTATGGCTCTCCTGTTACATATTCTGAATTAGAATTAGCAAGTAATATTAATCATTCCTCAACCTCGATTCGTTTTAATGGAATTATTGTAACATCCGTTTTCGGCTATGTCAACCCGGTGCTCCGGTTATTTTCTGACGCACCTGTTATTCCTGCTCTTCTTCATCGAAAAACATTTCCAGAAGCTTCAGGTAATCATTATAAGAGAAAATAGCATCCAATGCATCCGTAATCCCCGATGCTTTCCTGGTCTGCTCAGAGGGTGCAATATGCCAGCTGAGAACAGGTGCTATCTTGGAAGATGCCTGGGCAGCACTGATATTATTCAGGCTGGCCTTATTTACCGTTATACTGCCGGCCTCCAGATTCTGTTCCATGTATTTTGTCACCTTCACCACATAATTCTGAGTTTCTTCAAAAGGAGGAATTCCACCGTATTTCTTCACATTATTCATACCGGCATTATAAGCTGCCAGAGCCAGGCTGGTGTCGCCGTCGTATTTGTCCAGAAGCTCGGCAATGTACTTGGCGCCGCCCATGATATTCTGCTCCGGATCAAAAGAATCCTTTACCCCCAGATATTCGGCCGTCTTAGGCATCAGCTGCATAATTCCCTGAGCTCCGCTTCTGGACACTGCATCCGCCCGGAAGTCAGATTCTGCTTTTCCGATCGCCTTTAACAGCTCTGGCGAAACATTATATTTTACGGCCGCCTCTTCAAAAATCTGATCCAGATCCTTCTTCTCTTCCATATAGGCGGAAAAGGAAGGGTTATCCTTGTTTCCGGTTTTTAATGCTTTTACGGAATTTACATTACCTGCTGCAGAGTTAGCAATTCGATTGATTTCTGACATCTTTTCCTCCATTATGGCGCTTTGCGCCATCACAAAATCTGATGAAAGAAGCCGCTTTGCGGGTTCTTTCCGAGTGAAAGGATTTTTCTTTCACTCTTTCCTCCTTTGTTCCTAAGGCCTTTCGGCATCACAAATTGACTGAAACATATGATGGGTTACAGCAGCTGCGCCCTTAATTCTTCCCCGGTTTTCATGGATAAAGAGGCCGGCGCTATGTCAAATACGGTCTTAGCTCCAAAACCGCCTTCCTTTCCCAGACGATAAGCCGCTCTGGCATATGCGATCAGAACATTGGCCGTAAAGTCCGGATTGGAATCAAGCTTTAAGCTGTACTCAATGATATGGGAGTTCTCCAGGTCTTTCCCGGTCCTTCCGCTCTGGAATACAAATCCGCCGTGGGGCATGGCACTATGCTTTTCATCCAGTTCCTTCCCGGAGATAAAATGTACCGAAGTATCATAAGCATCGAAATAATTGGGCATTGACTTTATTTCTCTTTCAATGCGGTGAAGATCCGCCCCCTCCTCAGCAACAACGTAGCATTCTCTGATGTGCTTGTCCCTGGCAGTAAACTCAGGCATTCCGCCCTTCCTGACCTGCTCCATGGCAGCTTCCACAGGTATGGTGTATTGCTTTGCGTCAATCACACCCGGAACTCTCCGGATTGCATCGGAATGACCCTGACTGACTCCCTTACCCCAGAAGGTATAGCTCTTTCCCTCCGGCAGAATAGCCTCCGCATATAAACGGTTCAGGGAGAACATACCCGGGTCCCAGCCGCTGGATATGATGCATACCTTCCCGGCAGTCTTCGCCGCCTTGTCAACCTCAGCATAATATTCCGGTATCCTGGCATGGGTGTCAAAACCATCCACCGTATGGAACAGCTCTGCAAACTGCGGTCCCTGTACCGGAAGGTCCGTCATGCTTCCGCCGCAGAGCAGCATCACATCAATCTGCTCCGTCATAGCGACTGCTGCTTCTATGGAATAGACTTTTACGCCCTGTGTTGCTGCCTTTACCGCAGAAGGATTGCGTCTGGTAAATATTCCTGCCAGCTCCATGTCCTGATTCTGTCTTATGCCAAGCTCAGCGCTTTTTCCCAGATTACCATAACCTGCAATACCAATTCTCATCTTTGACATCAGCATACCTCGACCCTTACTTAATCCAGATGTTTTTCTGTATTATAACACAATTTATGACAACATACAAAATAAAACTTAGTCCTAACGTTACTGCTTTTACAGTAACGCGGTATTTCCTGCCTGACAAAAAAGGTGCGGCCATCGGCCGCACCTTGAAACTCCCAGACAGGATTAATTCTCAATCAGTTTTTTCTTCTTAGTCCAGCTCATCATGTTTCGAAGCTCTGCGCCGACCTTTTCAAGCTGATGCTGGGATTCAATTCTTCTCTTCGCATTGAAATATGTGCAGCCGATCTGGTTCTCCAGCAGCCAGTTACGCGCGAAAGTACCGTCTTGGATGTCTGCAAGAACCTTTCTCATGGCATTCTTTGTATCTTCCGTAATGATCTTCGGTCCGGTGATATAATCACCGTATTCAGCGGTATTGGAGATGGAATATCTCATTCCGGCAAAGCCGCTCTCGTTTACCAGATCAATAATGAGCTTCATCTCATGGATACATTCAAAATAAGCACTCTCCGGCTCATATCCGGCCTCCACAAGAACCTCAAAACCGGCCTTCATCAGAGCGGTAACACCGCCGCAGAGAACCGCCTGCTCACCAAAGAGATCTGTCTCAGTCTCTTCACGGAAGGTAGTCTCCAGCACCCCTGCCCTTGCTCCGCCGATGGCAAGCGCATATGCAAGCCCGATATCATGGGCCTTACCGGTCGCATTCTGATAAACCGCGATCAGACAGGGAACCCCCTGGCCTTCCTGATACTGGCTTCTTACGGTATGTCCGGGTCCCTTCGGTGCGATCATCAATACATCCACATCCTTGGGCGGAATAATCTGACCGAAATGGATAGCAAAGCCGTGCGCAAACATCAGTGCATTACCGGGCTCAAGATTAGGCTCAACCGATTCCTTATACATCTTCGCCTGCTTCTCGTCATTGATCAGTATCATAATGATATCGGCCTTCTTTGCAGCCTCCGCAGCCGTATATACCTTAAGGCCGGCAGCTTCTGCTTTTGCCCAGGACTTGCTTCCTTCGTACAGGCCGATAATAACATTAACGCCGGATTCCTTCATGTTCAGTGCATGCGCATGTCCCTGGCTGCCATAACCGATCACTGCTACTGTTTTACCTTCTAATAATGATAAGTTGCAGTCCTGTTGATAATAAATCTTTGCCATACCTTTCATCCTCCACTTTCTTTAAGGAGATTCATTCTCCATCCATATTTTACAGGGAAGCTTTTCCCTAATAACTACTCGTCGAAGTCGGCAATATCGCCGGAGCCTCTGGTAAGTCCTGTAATTCCGGTCCGAACCAGCTCCTTGATGGTATATTGCTCCAGCAGCTTAATGAATGCATTGATCTTATCCTGATTGCCTGTCAGCTCAATCATCAGAGATTCCAATGCAACATCTACAATCTTGGCACGGAAGATATCTGCTACGGCAATAATAGCCTGACGATCCTTTTCCGATGCGCCTACCTTCACCAATATCAGCTCTCTGGTAACAGAATCTCCCGGAACCAGTTCCAGTATCTCAATTACATCCTCAAGCTTCTGTACCTGCTTTCTGATCTGTTCCAGTATCTGGTCATCTCCGTGAGCTAATACGGTCATTCTTGAGATGGCAGGATTCTGTGTCTCGCCAACCGTCAGGCTGTCAATATTATAGCCTCTTCTGCTGAAAAGACCAGCTACACGGCTTAATACGCCGGCTGTATTATCCACCAGGATTGATAGCACCATTCTCTTCATAGCATTCCCTCTCTTTCTATGTAGTAAAGCCTAAGCAGCATTCCGTATATACCAACAGTTATAAGAATAGCCCGACACCACAGGACACTCTGCAATGGGGCTACGCTGTTGTATAAAAAGTAAGTTTATTAGATTTTAAGTTATTGTAACAACATCAAATCTATTTGTCAAGTACTGATATCAAGCTAGTTTTACAAATGATCCGATATATGTCTGCGTTACCGTGTGTGCATAAAAATGCAGATCTATATAATAAACAATAGACCAAGATTTCTGATACAGCCAGTCTTTAAATAGCCTCCTCTAAGCAGAATCATCCGCTTCTTCATAAAGCCGGCATGCTGCAAATCAGCAAATTCACGTATAATTTTCAGCTGCTCCCCGGGGATAAATTCACTGTATAATCCGGCAAATTCCTCTGCCTGCTTAAAAAGTGCATGAACTGCCTCCCTCTGCTTTTGTAAGGAAGTAATCCGGTCGGTGATATAAGACAGGAAATTACGGTTTCCGACTGCATTATTGCCATGCTGGCGATACAGCAGTGTCTGCTGCGGCAAAAAACCGATTCTCCCGCAGGAGGCCGCAATCAGTGCAATCCACCAGTCATGATATCTTGCCTGTTCGGGAAGCTTCCTGCTCTGTATCGTCCTTCGGAGTGCGGCATTGATCATTACGGTACAGCCGATTAATTTATTTTCCATAAGGATATGCGGGAGATCCGTTTTTTCAGGGTTTAACCTTCCGGCCTTGAAAAAGGAAGGGCAAATCTCCGTAAGCTCTCCGTCAACCACTGTAGCATCCGTAAACACAGCAATCGGCAGCTCCTTGCCTAACTGTGCTTCCATGTGCCTCATTCTCTTAAGGGTATCCCCTATCTTATTTGACTTCCACACATCATCCTGGTCACACAGCATGATATAATCCGCCGTAGTATTACATACTCCATGGAGGAAATTCAGGGTATAGCCTAAGTTGGCCTCATTCCGGGACACATGGATTATATCGGGATATTCACCGCAATACCTGTTCAGTATATCCATCGTATGGTCCGATGACCGGTCATCACGGATATACAGATCAATATCCTTATACGTGGAGGACAGGACAGAATCCATCTGTTCCGCTACATATTTTTCACCATTATAGGTTGACATTACTATGGATACCCTGCTCATAATCAGATGCTCCTTTAAGCTGTTATAAACCAGTACAAATTTCTCGAAATACCTGCATAAATTTCTGAGGACGATTTGCACGGGTAATTTCAAAACATTGTACTGGTATTTTCCCAATAGCCTTTATTCATACTGAAACGGACTACAAGATGGTAGGGCAATTTTCTATAATTGACACCCATCAGATAGCCCAGGTATTTAAACCCGGAATTCAGAATTAGGTCCGGAATCAGCAGGTACTGCTTGCGGTCAATCAGATGCTTCATCGTCTGCTTCACCAGCTTAATTCCCTCCGACTCGGATTTCACACTCTGAAAATATTCCTCATATTCCTTATGGGATACTCCCAGGTCAAAATTCCTGGTAAACTGCTGGAGATAGGAATAACGATGGGAATGTATCACTTTTGCTTCTGCATTATATACGATCTTGTACCCGGCGCCAATGATATGGAAGGCCAGAATCATATCCTCATTAAAAATAGTCCTGTCTACAAAACCGCCAAGCCTTCGGTAAATCGTATTACGATAGGTGGCACAGACATTGGAGCAGAAAAATGTCTTAATTCCCAACTCCCCGATATCTTCGGAGGATTTTATCCTGCTCTTCTTCGGGTAATTGAAAGCTCTGGTGTAGCGCTCCAGAATATCAGAAGCCTCTCCCGGAAGCTGTCTTGCATAGGTTGCGGCTACCGAATCATTTTGATAGGGCTTTACCAGCTCCTCTATCAGATATTCATCCTCCGGTATGGCGTCCTGCGTCATGAACATCAGGATATCTGCCTCCGACATTGATGCGCCGAACTTTCTGGTTCCGCCATGATCAAAAGTCTTCTTCTCAATTGGGAAGATTACCGTTTTAATCTCTCCGGCTGCGGGTAAGGCCAGGGTGTCCCCCTGATTATCTATGGTATGAAGAATCAGGATGCGATCCGGCTTCTTGGTCTGACGGCTTAACATGGATAACAGCTTGTCCAGCTTTTTATCCGGATGGTAAACCGGTATGATGACATCGACGGAATAGGACTCCCGGCCGGTATCTTTATCGATGAGTGAACTGCTTACGGTGGGATGATTGTTTTTCATATTAATCCTCCATGCTGCCGATGCCCGGTAATTTGGGCTCCAGCACAATATTTGATTAAGATTGTAGTATGGCGGGTTAATGAGCCAGGTGATTTCGTCATATACGCGAATGTTTTCTTTCGCGCTTCTCACTGCTGCGCAATCCGCCACTTTACGGCGGATTAATGAGCTCAATGACTTCGTCATACGCGCGAATGCTTTCTTTCGCGCTTCTCACTGCTGCGCTTATCGCTGAAAATAACACCCTCTATTCGAGCAAGCTCGATAGTAGGTGTTATTTTCAGCGATTAATCCGCCTACCGTGAACATTATAACATATTTGTGGGGTTTGTGAATGGGCTATTGGTATTTTATGCTTATATTATTCCCTGTTTATTGGATATTTTACGACACTTTCAGCAGCCAAATAATTAGATAGATTAAATCCACGGATTCCCATTCCTTTCTTTCGATTAATAATATCATCATAATACGATCGGATATCATACTTCGTATATAAATAGGCTTCATGATACGGATTATATTCCCCTGAACTTTCCCGCAAACCTTCGTAACTGCTTTGCAAAACGGGCAGTACTTCTGCCGCCGCATCAAAGGACAGCTCCTTTGTCAAAAAGCCCAGATCCAGTTCAGCCCTCTCGGTATGACTGATATAATAAGAGGCTATATAGGCGTCCGGTTTACTGAAGGAAAACAGCAGATAACATACGGATATTACCGTGACACAGTATCCAAACAGCGGAAAGTCCTTCCGGTAAACTGAAATGAGAATCCCTGCCAATATGAGAGTATCAATAAACAGAAACAGCAGGACGAACAGCCGTAAAAAAGTCAGATGATATTCCCCGATATAGAGCAGCATCCGGTATGCGGAGGAGGCAATCATGATATAGGTGCATGCGGTTATCCCTGTCATAAGTGCTTTTAGCAGCCTATGCTCCCGAAATACATTCATGCAGATCAGGATTAGGAGGAGGTTGAAACAGGTTACCGTCAGCAACTCGAAAAATCCCCTCCTTGCATATTGTGCATAAGTAAATTCTGCCGGAAGCTCAAACCACCCTTCCGTAAAAAGATATGCAACCTGTATTCCACAGAATAACAGATAGACCGCCAGCAAAAGCGCGATTACTGTAATCGCTATTACCGGATCCGCTTTCGCACACTCCTTCGTTCTTCCGACTGCCACATCCGCTGCCCCGCAAAGAATACAATAGCAGGCGACAAAGCCCAGGACAATCAGCATCAGCACCGGAATAATTTCATTTGAAAAAACGATAGTAAATGCCCTCGAAGTAATCTTACCGAATACCAAGTCGGCACTGGATAATAATAAAGTACTGACTAAGAGTAACGGCAATGCAATTATGCTTCCGATCAATATATTTCGGAATTTGTCATTCTTAAAAGCCCTTGTTTCCTTCAGAAAACGGTTACCGTCAATAAAAGGAAATCCGATGGCCGCTATGCAATAAAAGGGGAAAGAGAAAATCTTCGCCAGCATACCGGCAAAATCCCGGCTCTCCTTCCCAAATTGCAGTACTAGGGACAGCTCCAGCAGCAGGAGTATACCGCATATATTCAGAAAATGTAAGGTTGGGCTTGCTGTCAGCATACCGGATATTCCCAGCAGAAGGGTACCCAAATAGCAGGCAACTGCCTCTTTTTTCACCGGTATTCCCAGTTTCTTTGATGAAACAGCCAGCAGGATTACCATGACAAGGGAAAACAGAAATAAATTCAAGCCGATACCCGCTCTGTAAAAGAACATGGTGAGGGTTCCGCCGAAAATCAGGCTGATGCTGCCGAATATTCTATAATTTTGACGTACTTTATTAAGCAGGGGGGATTTCACATCCTCGACGAGGAGCTCCGTCTCTGCGGCTCTGGTTTCCTTTCCTGTTTCAGAAAGGACATTATTTTGTTGTGACATAATATAAAAGACCTCCTTTTATGCTTTCATACAAAACTAATCTTCGTCTCTGACATATTCCAGAATATCTCCCGGCTGACAATTCAGTGCCTTACAGATGGCCTCCAGAGTCTGGAACCGGACTGCTTTGGCCTTATTGTTCTTAAGGATAGAGAGGTTTGCCAGGGTGATATCCACTTGCTCTGCCAGCTCAGTAAGGCCAATTTTCCTTTGTGCCATTACCACATCCAAATTTACTACAATCATCCTTGGTACCTCCTCTATATGGTCAGATCATTCTCTTGTTTAAAAGTCACTGCCTCATCAAATACCTGTGACAGTACCAGAGAGAATAATCCCGCTACCAAAAACACTGCGATAAGTACCAGAGTCGCCGGAGTTATCACAAATACCAGCTTCGCTGACATGAGAAGGGCAATGATGAATGCACAATTACCCATCCGTTTAAGCGATCTGACATTCTCCCTTACAAACGGATCCGCCTTTACCACCGTCCGGAACATACTCCTTAGTTCCCGGATGATCCACAGGGCAAATACTCCGGACACCATGAAGATGATACAGAAAGGAGCATAATACTTACTAAAAATGCTATAATACCTTCCCGCCAGCCGGAACAGCCAGGGAACTCCGGCTGCAATTGCCACTCCGCTGAAAAACATAAAATCCAAAAGCCACTTTGTAATAAGCACTAACGGTGTTTTCTTCATCCTAATCCTCCATACCGCCGATACCCGCGAACCCCGGCATCAGCACAATTGTCTGCGGCCCTGATTCATCCTCCGGGCACAGCGCCGCTTATCCTTTGAACTGAATATATCACATCAAAAAATGAAAGTCAATAATAATTTATTGTTTTACAATAAATTATTATTGACTTTTGATATATATTCTTTATTCATATTCCGGAAATTCTGATCCTTAAACCCGCTGACTTTATCATTAAAAACGTTAAAAAGCAATGATACTATTGATCCGTCAGTCTTCTGACCAAAGACACAGCAGACTGTGCGTCCTCGGAATATCCGTCCGCACCGATTTCCTCGGCATAGCTTTCCGTAATAACTGCTCCTCCGATAATAACCTTGGTTTTCAGTCCCGCTTCCCTGGCCAGGTCGATTACCCGCTTCATCTCAACCATGGTGGTTGTCATCAGGGCGGACAGGGCTATGAAATCAGCATTCTCCTCCTTGGCAATCCTGATAATGGTCTCCGTGGGTACATCCTTGCCGAGATCAATCACACGGTATCCATAGTTCTTTAACATCAAGGTAACCAGATTTTTGCCGATATCATGGATGTCTCCCGCCACGGTAGCGATCACAATCGTTCCCTGGCTTTTGGCCTGGGCATCCCTGGATAGCAGAGGCTCCAGATAATCAATGGCAAGCTTCATGGCCTCTGCGCCTGATATCAACTGGGGGAGGAAATAGATCTGCCGGTCAAACAGCCGCCCGACCTCATTGATCGCCGGAATTAGTGTCTCTTCAATCAGCTGTTCGGGAGGTGTTCCCTGCTCCAATTCTTTTTTAACCAGCTCCACGATGTTTCCGCGGTTCCCCTTAAGAACTGCCTGGAAGACAGCCTGTCTTCCATCCGTACCAATTACCTGCCCGTTCTTTCCTGATCCTGTACCGTGCTCACCAGAAGACCTCTGCTGAGCCTCCGAAAGCTGAGTACCCTTCGTGCCTCCGGCAGGAACCAGCTCTATCGGTCTTAAGGAAACTCTCTCAATATAGCGCTCCGCAGCTCCCTCCTTACCTAATAATAAATCAGCGGCATGGGCGGTATTCATCAAAAGATCCTGGGAAGGATTTGCGATTGCCATGGTTAGTCCTGCCTGTATCGCAAAGGACAGAAAGGTACTGTTGATGAACTGCCGCTCCGGCAGTCCGAAGGAGATATTGGACAGACCGATGATGGTCGCAAGTCCCAACTCCTCCCTGCAGTAACGGATCGTGGCCGTCGCCTCCAATGCCGCATTTTGGTTGGCCCCGACCGTATTAACCAATCCGTCCACGATGATATCTTCTTTGGTAAGTCCCAGCTCATATGCCCGGTCAAGCACCTTATGAATAATCCGCTTCTTCTCTTCCATATCCTTCGGCATACCCTGGTCGGACAGAGGAAGCAGGATGAACATCGCACCGTATTTTTTTGCTATCGGTATCAGCTTTTCATATTTTACAGCCTCTAACGATATGGAGTTGATTAACGCCCGGCCCGGATAGTGCCGAAGAACTGCTTCCATTACCTCCGGATTGCTGGAATCGATGCATAAGGGAAGCTCCGTTACTCTTAACACCTCATTTACTACCTTGAGCATTGTCTCTTTCTCATCAATTCCGCCCATTCCGACATTAATATCAAGGATATCTGCCCCCTGCTCCGCCTGTTCCGCCGCCATCTGCGCGATCAGGTTGAGGCATCCTTCCTTAAGCTCACTCTGCAGGGCTTTCTTTCCGGTAGGATTAATCCGTTCTCCCACCACCATAAATCGGCCGTCGAGGCTGATTTCCACTGTCCTTCGCTCCGTCGTCAGAGCTCGGATATGTCCCTGCTTAGGCGGTCCCGGAATAAAATCCCTAACTGCTTCCGCCATCTTTGCGATATGCTCGGGCGTCGTACCGCAGCAGCCCCCTATGATGGCAGCCCCCTCCTTCGCCAGCATCTTCATCTCTGCCGCAAATTCCGCCGCCTCCATCGGAAATACGGTCTGCCCATTAATCAGCCTGGGGATACCCGCATTCGGCTTCGCCATTACGGGAACATGGGCGTATTCAGTCATTTCCCTGATAATTTCATGCATCCTATCCGGACCGGTGGAGCAATTCACACCGACAGCAGCCGCACCCATGCTCTGCAATACGGTGACGGCAGTTTTCGGATCTGTTCCGTAGAAGGTCCGGCCGCCCTCCTTGAAGGTCAGCGATACCATGACCGGAAGATCACAGAGTTCCTTCGCTGCAAGCAGCGCCGCCCTGCATTCCTGCAGGCTCATCATAGTCTCAACCACAATGAGATCCACTCCTTCCAAAAGGAGGATCTCGTACTGCTGTTTATAAACCTCAATTAATTCTTCAAATTCCAGCTTCCCGACCGGGGCTACCTGCTCGCCTGTCATCGTGAGATCTGCAGCAACATATACTTTTCTATGGTTACCGGTCTTCTCCCGGTAGCTTTGTACCGCCTCCCGACTGATACGGATCAGCTCCCGGTTGATCCGGTCAATATCCTTCTCCAGACCATATTCCTTCAGCTTGATGCGGTTTGCCGTAAAGGTAGGCGCAAAAAGGATATCCGTACCGGCTTCCAGGAATTCCCGCTGCAGTCCTATGACGGTATCTTTATTCTCCAGCATCCATTTCTCAGGATTGACCCCTACCGGCATACCCCTCTTCTGCAGATTGCTTCCGGTGGCACCGTCCAAAATGACGGTTTTCGATTGGGCCAAGGCCTGAAATTCCTGTTGTGTCATCTGGCATCCTCCATATTGAACTTGCTTGTAATATATAGCCGTTGTATATAGAATAAGGTCGCTGCAATCGTAATGATATAATAAATATTATAAAACAGCTTCTGTCCGAAGAAGAAATCAATTACCAGCAGCATGCCCTTTCCCGTCATGGCGATAATCCACCCTGCCAGAAGCTCATTGTTGTGCCATTTATTCTGCATGCAATTGGTAATCGATACAATTCCATGGATGATGAAGAATTCAATCCCTATCTCCACCGCGACCAGAAGGAAATTGTAACCTGCGGACTTCAGATACAGATCCTTTGTCTGAAAATGATAAGGAAGCTGCGGTATCACAATACTAAGATAGACCGCTGCCGGCACCAAAACCATGGCAAGCAGAAACCGGTAGTTTTTCCTGACTAAGAACACAGATCCCACAAAAATCAGAGCAAAGCCCAAAACATCCGGTATGATATCAAGGGCCGGCCTGTCTCCGATAAAATGATTGATCACCTTTCCCTGGAATTCCAGTCCCAGGTCCCTTGCCTCCAGCATCTGAGGATATTCTTTCCCGACAGGAATTCGATAATCGAGTACCAGCAATAATATTCCGATTACTATCAATACAAAACTTTTCTTCATCTTAGCCTCCATCTGCCGCTTCAGCGGCATACAAATACTTTGCGAAAAATACGCAAGTGCTTTTTGAAAATGTTCTAATCTGCCTATTCTTCTGCCTATCCTGTGACAGTACCTGTTTACCCGCTGTATTTCCCCTCGTGATATTACGGTCATTGCCTGATTTAAGATATCTTAATCCGGTTCATCAGACTCACCCTGTTAAACGGAAGCATAAAATAATAACCGTCCGCAGTCTCCTCTGTCATTCGAATAATTTCATTGGCAACCTCAGCCCCCACTGCCTCTGCTTCCTCTCTGGACATATCGGGGCGATATCGATTCACGATCTCATCCGGTACATTGATGCCCGTAAACTCGTTCTTTATAAAGCAGGCGTTCCGGTAGCTTACCAACGGCATGATGCCATACAGTATCTTCGTATCGACAAGCCTTTTGATTTCCTCCAGCCGCCTGGCATCCTCCTTCGAAAACACTGGCTGAGTTAAGAAAAACTTCGCCCCGGCATCGATCTTTTGCTTCATCCGCTTTATTACCGTTTCCAGAGAACCCCGGTTATAATTCAGGGCCCCTCCGTAATAAACGGGCTCCTTACTGAAATGCTCCACATTCATCTCATTTATAAATTCCATCAGCCGGATCGAGTTGTAATCAAAAACTCCGGTAGCGGATATCCGGCTTTCTCCGGGCACCGGATCACCGGTGACAATCAGGAGATTTCGAATTCCATGGATATATGCGCCTAATAATCCCGCCCGCATGGAGATCATGTTCCGGTCCCTGCAGCAGATATGGGGCATGACCTTCATACCGGTTTCCTCTGCAATCTTAATTCCCATCAGGATAGAATCCACTCTGCTTCTGCCCAGCGGGGAATCCGCGAAGGTGATGATATCCGCCATGCCCGCTTTCAGGCTGTGAGCACATTCCATGATTTGATCCACATTGGCATCATACGGGGGATCCAGTTCCACAGCAATTACCTTTTTCCCTCCGGTAAAAAGCTCATAAAATTCATTTCCGGTTTCCGGAAGCTTTAAGTTATCACCGGTAGTTTCTGCCCCAATCCGGGTGATATGCTCCTTATTCAAAGCGATATCCTTAACCATCCGGCTGATATACTCCGGGGTAGTACCACAGCAGCCACCGACCAGATCAAGACCCAGTCCGGCAATCTTCTTCATGTTTTCTGTAAAGTACGCCTCATTATCCATGAACACCATACGATTCTGCATCTGTTCAGGATATCCGGCATTCGGTGCGGCATAGATATACTTCCCGGCCGGAAAAGAAATCTTCTTCAGCAGCTGCAGCATATGTCCCGAACCCACGCCGCAGTTAAAACCACAGGCATCTATTCCCTCCAGAGCCTCCGTCTGTTCCATTAACCGGGCAGCCCGGATTCCGGCAGAGCTATAACCGCTCTTATTCAGGGAAAAGCTTGCCATGATAAATAAATCCCTGTTCTTAGTTTTTAAGTATGGTACCAGTTTGCTGATATATTTTAGGCTGTCAAAGGTTTCAAAATGGATTCCATCCATCCCTTCCTCAAGAAAAATATCGCAAAGCTCCTTATACTCGCCCAGAATCTCTTCTTCCATCGAACCGGCGTCCTCCGGTATGGGACCGATATCCCCCAGAATCCAGACCTTATTTTGATCCCCGGATGCTTTGTCCGCTTCGGAAACAGCCTTCCTAGCAATCCGGCAGGCCGCCTTAACCAACAGTCTCTGCTCTTTCGCATCTATATTCAGGACATGCCGGCTGGCTGCAAAGGTATTCGTCCTGATCAGCCTGGCTCCGGCTGCAATATACTCTTTATGAATCTGTTCAACGATTTCCGGTGCAATAAGGTTTGCCCGTTCCGAGTATGCCCCCGGTTGATTCACCAGATTTGAATAATAGGTTCCCATAGACCCGTCTGCAATGATTCTATGTTGATGTAAATATTCCTGTAGCTTCATGTCCCATCCTTTCAAAATATGCCTTACGCAAGCAGCGCTCCGATAGAACCCCGATCTTATATCTATTCATTATGTATGCATATTATATAACAATCGAATTCCTACCACAAGCAAAAAAACGTAATCGGCTATATTTCCCCCTCTCCCCCATCCTGTCTCCCGGACATAATTCCGTAAATACTCACATATTCTGTAGTAAATTCATTGACTAAACGATATTTAAAAATTATAATGAATTTAGTCAAATATAAGCCTTGCCCTGCAGGCGGGCTACAGATGTTTGATAAAACAGGAGGATCTAAAATGAACAATATTCCCGAATTGAAAATCGGAATTGTTGCTGTCAGCAGAGACTGCTTCCCGATGCAGCTGTCTGAAAGCAGAAGAAAAGCCGTAGTTAAAGCATATAAGAAATACGGCAAGCTCTATGAATGTCCCACAACCGTTGAAAATGAATTACATATGATGAAGGCACTGGAAGAGGTTAAGAAAGCAGGCTGTGATGCGCTGGTTGTTTATCTGGGCAATTTCGGACCTGAGACCCCGGAAACCCTGCTGGCAAAATATTTTGACGGCCCTGCCATGTATGTGGCAGCAGCAGAGGAAAGCGGCGACGATCTGATGGATGGCAGAGGGGATGCTTACTGCGGTATGCTGAATGCCAGTTATAACTTAAAGCTCAGAGGAATCAAGGCATATATTCCGGAATACCCGATCGGCGATCCGGAGGAAATCGCAGCTTTGATTGCGGAATTTGCTCCGATTGCCAGAGCTGTTGTCGGACTGAACAATCTGAAGATTATTTCCTTCGGACCCCGTCCCCAGGACTTCCTGGCCTGCAACGCTCCGATCAAGCAATTATATAATGTAGGTGTGGAGATCGAAGAAAATTCTGAGCTGGATTTATATGCAGCATTTAATGCTCATGCAGGGGATCCCCGAATTCCCGAAGTGATTGCAAGCATGGAGAAGGAGCTGGGTTCCGGTAGCAAGATGCCCGGAATTCTCCCCAAGCTGGCTCAGTATGAGCTTACTCTTTTGGATTGGGCAGAAGCTCATAAGGGCTCCAGAAAATATATTTCTTTCGCAAATAAGTGCTGGCCATCCTTCCAGACCCAGTTCGGCTTCGTTCCCTGCTATGTGAACAGCCGCCTGACTGCAATGGGTATTCCGGTTTCCTGTGAAGTAGATATCTATGGTGCCTTAAGTGAATATATCGGAACCTGTATCAGTGAGGATGCGGTTACTCTGCTTGACATCAATAATACTGTTCCGGCAGATATGTATCAGTCCGAAATTAACGGAAAATATCATTACGGCATCAGGGATACGTTCATGGGCTTCCATTGCGGTAATACTGCTGCCTGCAAGCTTAGCTCCTTCTCCATGAAAAATCAGAAAATCATGGCAAGAGCTTTAGAGCCGGATCAGGAACCCAATATCACCAGAGGTACCTTAGAGGGTGACATTGCTCCCGGCAATATTACCTTCTTCCGTCTTCAGAGCACAGCTGATGCACAGCTGAAAGCATATGTGGCTGAAGGTGAGGTTCTTCCGGTTGCTACCCGTTCCTTTGGTGCCATCGGTGTATTTGCTATTTCTGAGATGGGCCGCTTCTACCGCCATGTTCTTATTGAGAAGAATTACCCCCATCATGGAGCTGTGGCCTTCGGACATTTCGGCAAATCCTTGTATGAGCTGTTCAAATATTTAGACGTCGAGGATATCGGTTTCAATCAGCCGAAGGGTATGCTATATAAAACCGAAAACCCTTTCGCATAACAACAGTTTGACCCCATCGGGCATCTTATCTCTCGCAGATTTATTATTGGGGGAGATTAGGTGCCTTTTCCGTCTTCAAATATTTCATACAAATCATTTAAAATTAAGAATAAAACCCTTCTGGAATTCAAATACTTACATTACAATCTGGTATCTATATCACTGTAAATTGTAAGGTACGATAAACTTCAGGATCAGTTGCTAAAAGGCACGACAGCAAAGCTGCCCTCCTATAATATATGTAAATGAGACTGTCCCGGGCGAAGTACACCCCCAAAATTTAAGCACTTGGTAACTTGTGAGTAAATTAGGCGGTGCATTTCACCCGGGACAGTCTTGTGTAAGGACCGCCGCCAGTGATTTGCTTCATTTCAAACCATTTAACGGATTTGTATCAGCATGAATAAGATTCATAACGATACATAATTCAATCTCTTCTGGATACGCTAATTTCTAGATAACAGGCTGATAAAGCTTTCCGTCTTAGGTTAACCGGCTGCTATGCAGCAGAAGGGAGGTTCATATGTCATATATAGCTCCGGCTATGAAGGAGAAATTTGAGACCCTTTCTGTGGATCTTAAGAATGCCATACTCGAAAGGGATGTCCAGATTAATACCATCCACGACCTGATTAATGTTCTGGATCAAATTGTGAAGGAAGCCGATGAAGAAGAAGCTCTGGTCAAGAAATAGTTTCTTTCTCTTCACACAAATAAAGGGCTGCTGTTCTGTTATCGTACAGCAGCCCTTTGGCACTGTATCAATTCGTAATTTATTACCGGCATTAACCCTGGAAGATATAATTTTCCTTCAAAAGATTACGAAGCTCCTCCTCCGGCACCGGTTTACTGAGAAGAAATCCTTGACCGGCTTCACAGGATATCCCTCTTAAATGATTTAATTGCTCCATTGTCTCAATTCCTTCCGCAATAACCTCAAAGCTAAGGTCATGGGCCAGAGCCATGATATTCTTAATCAGCAGAGCATCCAGCTTTTCTTCCGAAATCGCATTGATAAAGCTTCGATCCAGCTTAATAATATCAATCGGGAATTTCTTCAGGTAATTCAGGGAGGAATAGCCCGTTCCAAAATCATCCAAAGCAATTTTTATCCCCAGCTTTTTCAATCTCTTTAAGTGATCAATCACCATATCCACCTCAGAGATGCCCGCAGTCTCCGTAATCTCAATAACCAGGGCCGGGTAATTTACCTGTGCTCCTGTCAGCATCTTCTCCAACTCATTAAAATTAATCCGGCTGGTAAGTGTTTTCGTCGAAAGATTTATGGATAATATCCTGTCCGTAAAGCCCTGTGCTTCCCATAAGGCTTTCTGTGCCAGTGCCTTTCGGAATATCAGCTTTTCAAGGCTGTATATCTGACCGGTCTGCTCTGCCAGCGGAATGAACTCACTCGGCGGTATCATTCCCTCTTCCGGATGAAGCCAACGGACTAAAGCCTCCATACCAATAATCTCACCGGTCTCCAATTTAAACTGCGGCTGGTATACCAGAGTAAACTGCTCCTGCTCAATTGCACTTTGGAGGTTATTAATTATTTTGATATGACCGGAGTTGCTTTCACTGATTTCATCCTGATATAGAACGTACCGGTTTTTTCCCTCTCTTTTTGCCTCATACAGAGCAATATCTGCATTTTTTAAGAGGGTTGAGGCACTGTCCCCATGCTCCGGGTAACTGACAACTCCGATACTCATGGTGATATAGAACTGGCTGTTTTCTATCTTCCATATCTTGCTGATACTGTTAATAATAGCTTCCAGCCGCGGCTGAATCGTATCAGGGGTTTCACCTTGATACAATATGGCAAATTCATCCCCGCCCAGCCGTGATATATAATCCGGTTCCTTGATGATATCCTTAATACAATCGGAGAGATATTTCAGAAAAAGATCTCCCACATGATGCCCGAGGGAATCATTAATGTTCTTAAAATTATCGATATCAATATATGCAATCATGAACCTTCCATGCTCCGGCTCCAGACGCTTATTAATCTCCAATTCGAACTTTGCCCGATTCGGGAGGCCGGTCAGCGAATCATAGAAAGCCAGATACCTGACTTTCTCCTCATATCTCTTGCGTTCTCCTATATCCGTACCGATGGATACAAAAGTACCTTTATCCTTGCTATCCGTTGCCAGCAGCTTACTGCTCCATAGAACCTCCACAAGGCTCCCGTCCCTGGTTTGAATAGGACCTTCAAAGCTGATCAGCTGTTTTTCCTTAATGATTGCATCATAGGCCCATTGAGAGGACTCCAGATCATCTTTCCGATATAATCTGTCTATTGAAAAGCCTGCCCGTATATCTTCCTGCGTATATCCGAGGCGTTTTAACCCAAATGGATTTATACCGGTGACCAGACCTTCATCATTCCAGGTCATGATAATCACAGGGGCTTCCATAATAATATTTTCGTTCAGGTTCTTCTGGTATACCAGCTCGGACTCCAGGCAGACCATTTCCTCATGAACCACACGCAGCTGCCCATAGGCTTGCTCCGTTTTATGAAGTTGTTCCTGAATGCGCCTAAGTCTGCTCTTAATTAAAAAATACACAAGAATCGCTGTGATAAATATATAAAACCAGCCCTTAATGGTCTGGAATTTCATATAAGCAGCATTATTGCCCACGAAAAAGCTTAAGACTCTGTCCGACAGCACAATCCATAATATCCCGAAGACGGAGTATATCAACGCTACAGACAATGCTTCTGAATATGCATTGTTAAATATTGATTTATTTCTGCGAGTGGAAGAGCCTTCCTTACCCCAGCCTTGTTTCAATCTTTTACCGCCAATCATTTTTTAAGCCCCCTGATCTTTAGTAAAACCAAGCCAAAAAACCATTTATTTAATGTAAATATTATACTGTATTGGAAGAGATAAGTCAATTTTGATCTTATTTTTTGGTATTTTAGGTTTTTAAGGAGATCTTTGTTTGATTTTGCTATTTTCCTATTTCATGTCACATATTTATTTTTCCAGTAACCTCAACATATTTCATCATAATCTGTCATTTTATACCGGAAGCATCATACTATAATTATGAAAACAGTTTCAAAGGAGCAATCGGTATGGGATGTTTATGTGGTAATCAATGCAGATGTCGAACGCGTATATGTTGTTCTTGCAGATGCAGCTCGTATAGGTGTTGTTCATATAGGTGTTGTTCTCGCAGATGTTGTTCTAATATATGTTCGCGCACGTGCTGCTGTAGGCGTATATGCTGTTAAAGTCCGATAATACTATTGAAAAGGCACCAAACAAGATTCTGGTGCCTTTTCAATAGGTAGATTTGTATAAATAAATTTTTAATTATTCGGATAACAAGCTATCTTTTGCTTAATCATAATAGTCACTTAACGCATCTTGAATATATATTTTATAAGTGTCGTATTCAGCATATTTATATGAGTAGAAAGACTCACTTATATAATCTTTAATTGTTGGTCTTTCATATTCTATAACAATGCTTTCACCACTGCCTAAATTGTTATTATATGAATTGCTATCATAACCAACTATCTCATCATCTTTATAATATATAACATAACTTTTTATCTCTTGAATATTTAATACTGAATTGTTTGTTAATTTAACCATTACTCCTTCAGAACCTATATTTGACTCTATGCTAATTTCTCGATAAAGATTTTCATGATTAAACAACCAATCGTCATCTGATATAAATGTCAATTCATAATGTTCATATTCAACATAATCTTGGTTTTTATCTTTTGGTAAATCAAAAATTAATACCCCTTCTTGTTCAGGAACAAATGATTCGATAAATGCATCATCCATTGATAACATATTACCCTTATCATCATAATAGACAATATTTGCTTTTAAACAAGGAAAGGAATATGTACTGTTATTTGTTACAATAAAGATTAGATTGTTTATTGTTTTACTTTCAGAATAGAAAACATTATTTACATAATCCTTACCTGATAAATCTTCATTGATTATCTCAGGCTTATAATCATCTGACGGCACAACTTCCATAGCATTTTCTTTATAAAGCTCATTGTTATATATATACTCCGATAATTCTGCACTAACTCTATCGTACTCTGATTGTAAGATAAAAAGTCTTTCTTTGTACTCTTCATTTTCTTTTTTAATAGAATTATATACCTCTTGAGTGATACCCTTCTGACAACCAACCAATAACAAACATAAGATAGCAAATATAAACATTTTTATCTTCATGCTCACCCTCCCCAGCCCATGTTATACTACAATTTCCCTTATTATACCATGTATTGTATTAAAAATACAACAAAAACGGAGGCAGAACGAGATCGCAAAAATACAGAAATAAAATTAAGGGATGAACCATTATGGAACATCCCTTTTTAATACTTAAATTTGTGTGCTACTTGTGTGTTATGCGTGTGTTATTTACTGATTTTCATAGCATCTCACAAATATTCACAATATTTCAAAGCCCTGAAAATGCGGCATTCCTTAGAAATTACCCTTGTCTGCAGCTTCCTGTAAGCTTACTGCTACCGCCACGGTGGCTCCGACCATAGGGTTGTTGCCCATGCCGATCAGGCCCATCATTTCTACATGAGCGGGAACGGAGGAGGAACCTGCGAACTGTGCGTCGGAGTGCATTCTTCCCATGGTATCCGTCATGCCGTAGGATGCGGGACCTGCTGCCATGTTATCCGGATGAAGGGTTCTGCCTGTGCCGCCGCCGGAAGCAACGGAGAAGTACTTCTTACCCTGTTCGAGGCATTCCTTTTTATAGGTACCGGCAACAGGGTGCTGGAATCTGGTCGGATTGGTGGAGTTACCGGTAATGGATACGTCAACGCCTTCCTTGTGCATGATAGCAACACCTTCCGTTACATCATTCGCACCGTAGCAGTTTACCGCCGCTCTGGGACCATTGCTGTAAGACTTACGGAATACTTCCTTTACTTCGCCGGTGTAATAATCCATATCGGTCTCCACATAGGTAAAGCCGTTGATACGGGAAATGATCTGTGCGGCATCCTTGCCAAGACCGTTTAAGATAACTCTTAAGGGCTTTTGTCTAACCTTGTTGGCAGACATGGCAATACCGATTGCTCCTTCCGCTGCCGCAAAGGATTCATGACCTGCCAGGAAAGCAAAACACTCAGTCGTCTCTTCCAATAGCATCTTACCAAGGTTACCATGACCTAAACCAACTTTTCTCTGGTCTGCTACGGAACCGGGGATACAAAATGCCTGTAAGCCTTCGCCGATGGCAGCCGCTGCATCGGCAGCTCTTCTGGCGCCCTTCTTGATAGCGATGGCAGCGCCTGCTATGTATGCCCAGCTTGCATTCTCAAAAGCGATGGGCTGAATACCCTTAACCTGGTTATATACGTCCAGACCGGCATCCTTAGTGATTTTCTCAGCTTCTTCGATGGATGCGATACCGTAACTGTTCAATACGGCATTAATCTGGTTAATTCTTCTCTCATATGATTCAAATAAAGCCATTGTATGTATCCTCCTTTACTATTCGTGTCTTGGGTCAATGATCTTAACGGCATCTGCAACACGGCCATACTGACCTTTGGATTTTTCAAATGCTGTGTTTGCATCATCACCTTTTTTGATGAAGTCCATCATCTTACCAAGGCTAACGAACTGATATCCGATAATCTCATTATCAGCATCCAGAGCGATACCGGTAACATAGCCTTCTGCCATTTCAAGATAGCGGGGTCCTTTTGCAAGAGTTCCATACATGGTTCCAACCTGGCTGCGGAGGCCTTTTCCCAAATCCTCAAGACCTGCACCAATCGGTAAGCCGTCCTCGGAGAAAGCGCTCTGTGTTCTGCCGTATACGATCTGTAAGAATAATTCTCTCATTGCTGTATTGATAGCATCGCATACTAAATCGGTATTCAAAGCTTCTAAGATTGTCCTGCCCGGTAATATCTCAGATGCCATAGCTGCGGAATGGGTCATGCCGGAGCATCCGATGGTCTCAACCAAGGCTTCCTGAATAATACCTTCCTTAACATTTAATGTCAATTTACAGGTACCCTGCTGCGGTGCACACCAGCCTACGCCATGAGTTAAACCTGAAATATCGGTAACTTCCTTGGCCTTTACCCATTTTGCTTCTTCAGGAATTGGTGCTGCGCCATGGTTCACGCCCTGAGCAACGGGACACATCATTTTTACTTCATGTGAATAAATCATGTTGGTGAAACTCCTTTCAATGTACATAGAATTACATATGTCTGTTATTTACTTAACATATTTTCGCATAAAACCTACATTAAGTCCATAGTTTTTTTATAAATCTTTGCCCCGTCCGGAAAAACATCATAATTACTAAATTGCGGGAGTCTACGGTTTTATCAAATATCGGAATATCTTCATTTCAAAGGCTTTTTACATCATATCCTCGGGCTGCCTCTCTTCCATTTCACCACATCAGACTTCATGTTTTAAATTTAAGTCAGCAAAGATCCGGTTTATGATGGTAAAGAGTATAATTGCAGTCAGGCAATAGATGATAAGAAGCTGATATGTATCATAATATGAGTTTGATATTGCATATAGATTGCCAATAATAAAGGGTCCTGTAAAAGAGCCGACCAAAGTAAAAAGGCCCTGGATACTATAATTAGCGGAGTAAAATTTCTGTCCGAACGTATGCAGTGTATACGCTGAAGAAATCGGATGAACGGCGCCAAAGCACAATCCAAGCAGAATATACCCTGTTACAAGGAGCGTGGAATTCACCGTATCTAATGCCAGTACAATCGTTATAATACTGATCGTCAGAAATACCATTGAGATTGCCATAGCCGATTTTCTCCCCTTTTTATCGTATATAAAGCCATAGAAAATCCTGCTGAAGGAATTAAAAAATGCAATCAGGCCGGAATAAAATGCTGCTTCTGCAGTTGATATCCCAAAAGACAATGCGCAGGCTACCGAATTGCTGGCTACCGACATACAGATGCTTGATATCATAACACACCATAAAAAGAATATCCAAAACCTGCTCGTATGAAGCATCTGTTTTGTTGTGAAACCGGAAGCATCCTCCTTTCTCCTGCTTTGTCCCGGATCATTTGCAGGAGAAAAGGGATCATTCGGATGGGGCCGTACTATGATAAGATTTAACATCAATACCACGATGCAGATACAGCCTAAAGTAATAAACGCATTTCTCCAGCCAAAGGCTTCGATCCAGCTGTTGAGAGGGACATTGAACACCATGGCGGTCAATCCGGTTCCCATAAACATGATTCCCCCGATCATGCCGGGATTTTCAGGAAACCATGACAGCATTGTTGTTAATAATGCTTTATATCCGATCCCTGAACCGAAACCGAACATCACGCCAAAGGTTAAATAGCAGGTTTCAATTGATTGAGCTTTTGCGGTAAGCAATATGCCGAGTCCAATCATTATGGTGGATAATAAAAGCAGGGGCTTTATCTTTATTATTCCGTAAAGATATCCGCTGGCCAGGCATCCAAGACTGAATACGACCAGACATATTGTAAATACGGACGAGGATTCCCTTGCCGTACAATGAAATGCTTCTTCTAAAGATGTGGCAAATACGGGCAGCACATAGCCAAGACCATATAAACACATAGAAATCGTAGAAATAACCAGATAAATGTATCTTCGCCTTTTCATAAATATAACCTCCAAAGGTATCCTGTCGTTTAGGTCGATCTGAAAATAAATATACTTCGCCTTTTATTGCCATGGCCTTGATAAGTCCATAATGTCAGGTCTGTAAAAGCTCATGGTAATAAATGCGAAGTATAAGAATTACCCTATGATAGATTTAATTAAAATAGGCCCCTAAATTATAGGGTGAATATATCCCTTTCTCCGTTATCACACCGTCACAGAGCTTGGGCGGTGTAATATCAAAGGCTGGATAATAACCCTTCACGCCCTCCATCGTTACCTTAGTGCCCATTGCCTCCATAACGAGAGCCGGATCTCTTTCTTCAATTCTTACCGATTCAATATCCGGATGTGCAGGATTTGGCGTTCCTGTTACAAAGTAAGGTATTCCCCAATAATGAGCCGCAAGCGCAATCTGAAAGGTCCCTATTTTGTTGACGATGTGACCGTCCATCGTGATAACATCCGCCGCAGAAGTAAACAGGTCCACTTTTTTCTGCTTTATCGTATATCCGGGCATATTATCGGATATAACGGTTACATCAAAGCCCATGTCATAGGCTACGCTGGCCGTCAGCCTGGCGCCCTGGAAGTATGGTCTGGTTTCAGGACAAATGACTTTAATCTCATTGCCTCTCTCCCTGCACTCCTTCAGCATCGTTCCTATTACTGTTTCTGCAAAGCACTGTGTCATTACAGTGCCGCCCTTAGGAATCTGATCCGCCAGATATTTTCCTATCGAAATATATCTTAAATAATTGTTATTAATGAAATTAAATGCGTACTTGAAAAGTGCGTCCACCAGCGGCTGTCCGTAATTTCCTCCTGCCATCTCTTCATTTACAACCTTCATGGCGCCATCCACAACACGCTTCATCTTTTCCACCGTGGTCGGACGTGCATGAGACAACGTATAAGCGGCATTCTCCATATATCCTCTGATTTCCTCTCCCCGCTTTTCTTTTGCCTCATATGCCGCAAGCGCCATACCCATTGCAGCCGCCGTGTAAGGACCTCCGCTCTGTGTTACCATATCCGCAATTGCCTGCGCTACTTCTTCATGCCTTGTGCAAACCACATATTTCGTTTCAATCGGATAAATACGCCGATCTAAGATCCTGACCTTTCCATCTTCATACCATGCAACATTTTCATATTGCAGCATAAATGCCATTCCTTTATCTGCTCTCACCAAGCTATCGCCTCTTTCTACAACATATTCCAAAATAATTGTTCTACCTGTTCCTTCGTTGGCCGGACAGGATTATTTCCAAGACTTGAATCCTTTAACGCTTTATCTGCCAGCAGGCCGATATCCTCTTCCTTTACTCCCAGTGAAATCAGCCGGACCTTTGTTCCGATTTTACCGGACAGCGCTTCAACCTTTTCTATAAACAGCCCGGCTTTCCGGCTGTCATCTTTTCCGGTACACTCCAGCGGAAATAAATCATTCGCAATTTCACCATATTGTCTCTGTGCTATTTTGTCTTCACAATTGAATCTCATAATTTCCGGCAATAATATTGCATTGCATAATCCATGCGGAAGATCATAAATGGCGCTCAGCTGATGGGACATGGAATGAACCAGGCCGCAGCCTGCATTGCCAAATGCAAGACCAGCCAGATACTGACCGGCAGCCATTCCCTCTCTGTCTTCCTCATTCGGGTTTAACACTGCCCCCTCCAAATGCTTAAATATCAACTTGACCGCACTTAAAGCCAATGCAGAAGTAAGACAGTAGCCATTGATCGAGGTATAGCACTCTACCGCATGGGTCAATGCATCCATACCTGTTCCGGCCGTTAAGCCCTTGGGGAGTCCCATCATAAGCTCATGATCATCGACAGCAATCGCCGCCATGACATTTTTATCCCTGCTTCCATATTTGTCGTTTGTCTCCTCATCCAAAATAACATAGGCCCTTGTGCACTCGCTGGCCGTCCCTGCCGTGGTATTAACGGCAACCAGCGGAACGGAAGCTTTTTTGCTCATATCCGTACCTCTGTAGTCTTGAATCCTGCCGCCGTTGGCAGCTAAAACACTGATGGCCTTAGCACAGTCATGGGCGGAGCCTCCGCCAATGGATACGATAAAGTCACAATTGTTTTCCTTCAATATTATTAGACCATTGTCCACATTTTTCACCGTCGGATTTGGCTTGACACCATCAAAAATATGATAGGGAATATTATTTTTTTCAAGCACGTCAGTTACTTTTCCAGCTATTCCCAATTGAATCAGGGACTTGTCCGTAACAACCAGTGCTCTTTTATAACCATTGCTTAAAATCTCTTCCCCCAGAGAACTCAAGCATCCATACCCAAATAAAGTACACTTTGGGGAGTAATACTTAAATGCGCTCATCCGTCTACCTCCTTAATCTGCTTTTCATAACCGCAACAGCCTCCTGCGGCACAAGCCTGACAGCTCCGTTGCTTTTTGCCAGAGAATAAATCCTGGCGGCGTCTTCTACGTAAACGGCTCTGATATGAGCCCGTTCCAGGGTATCGCCGATTGCAAGGACACCATGGTTCGCCAGCAGGCAGGCACTGCTTTCCTCCAGGGCCTTTAAGGCTTCCAGCCCCACATCCTCCGTGCCCGGAAGTGCAAATTTTGCCACGGAAACTTCTCCGCCAAGAAACGGAACCATCTCAATCAAAACAATCGGTATTGTTTCATCATTTACGGCAAAGGATGTTGCATATGGAGAATGCGTATGTATAATTGCCTTAATATCCGCTCTGTTCTTATAGATCACTGCATGCATACGCCACTCAGAGGAAGGTTTGTTATTGCCTTCGATAATTTCGCCGTCCAGCTTCATCAGCATGATATCATCCACTCCCATCGTCTCATAAGCAATCGAGCTTGGAGTAATGGCCATGATGCCTGTTTCATGATCATAAACGCTTAAATTACCGCTTGTTCCGGCAAATAAAGCCTGCTGATAGGATAGGCGGGTCATTTGAAGTAAATTTAATTTTATATCCAAAGATAATTTCATATTTCTGTCCATTCCTTCCGAATTATTGGTATCAACTTATATTTATACAATAGTTGCATACTTCTTAATAGTCTTAATATAGTTTTCACCGCACTGGTACAATGAATAACGCTCCATAATATACTCTTTTGCCGCCATGACACAAATTTTCTCCGCTCTTGCTCTCTGCTCCGGTATTTTAATCTCCGCTATATCCTTAACCTTGGCACTGCCTACAATCCTTCGATTGATTTCCAATCCGGCCACTCCGGCGGTATCTGATAACACATCCTCCACATACCACTCCGCAAATCCGCAGGTTTGGGCCATCCTGTCCGCAGCCTCTTCTTTCAGAATTTTGAGTGCCTTTGCTTTAAATAGATCAATCGTATTACTTATTGCATCCTCTACCCACGTCTGATATTTGTGTTTTTTCATATCGTCCTTCATTGTCACTTCCGCATTAACCCACCCAAACAAAAGATTTGCTATTACATTTCCGACATCGTACCCGATAGGACCATAGAACGCAAACTCCGGATCCAAAACCATGGTAGAACCATCCTTCACAAAAATTGATCCCGTATGCAGATCTCCGTGGATTAAGGCCTGGGCCTTTGATTTAAATTGATCCTTCAGCTTTGCAACTTCTAAATGCAATTTATTATCCTGATACAATTCCTTCTCAAAAAATCCGGCATTGGGCTCGAACAGGAGGTTATTTCCGGATAGATTGGTATAAGGGTCCGTATAAACAAGCCTCTCTGATACGGAGCATAAAGCAGGATTCATGAATTCCTTTACTTTTTCTTTTTTTTCATTTGGGGAAATAATATTATCGGTAGTACGGATCAGTGTTTCAGCCATAAAGGTCGAAATATCTTCCGCAAAGGTGGAAAATGTTTTGTGTTCTATCATCGCATATCTCATATTTTCATAATCCCGTAAATCCTCCATCACCAGGCAGCACATAACCGGGTCATAGAGATAAACCTTCGGAACAAGACCGGGGGCCAACTCTCCTTCCAACTGCAGGATTGCCGCTTCAATCCTGTTACGGTCCGTACTCACAAACTGCTTCGTAGACCTCACTTGTACATCAGCATGCTTGATAATAACCGACTGATTCGTCTTAAGGTCCAATACCCGAAATACATAATTAATATTTCCGTCCCCGATTTCTTTGCAAACCAAATCGGCGTCCGTATCAAAATATTCTAATTTCTCCGCCACATACTCAAGTACATCCTGTTCATCCATATTAAAATTTTTATCAAACTTATGCATGTTATCATTCTCCCTTACTTAATCAGGCTCAAAATCAATCCTCTTTTGTCGTATAATAAGTCGATGCCAGGGCAAGGGCTAAAACGATACCCTTTACTGCATTCAAAGAATAATAAGGAACAGACATCATAATGAGTCCATTATCTAAAATACCCACTAAGGTTGCGCCGATCAAAGTACCGATTGCATTAGGTTTTCCCTGCCCTGCTACGGAACGCCCGATAAATACCGCAGCCAGCGCCGGCATCATAAAGGAGCTTGCGCCATTGATCTGTGCGGATTGGTTTCTCGAAGCAACCAGTATGCCGCCGATTGCAATACATACGCCGGCCATTAATCCGGCAATAATCCTGTATTTTTTGACCGGTATGCCCGATAGTTTAGCGGCAATCTTGTTGCCCCCGACCGCATAGATATACCTTCCGTACTTGGTGTATTTTAAGAACACATGAACAAAGGCAACCGCCACCAGCATAATAATAATAATTGTAGGCGAGGTTCCTAACATCTTGAGGGTCTTAGGAACGGAACCCAGGGACGGTGTGCCGTCCGGTCTCGGCATCCCCGCACTGATTGAGCCGCCGCCCGAATATGTCAGGCTCAGTCCCTCGATGAAAAACATCATAGCAACCGTAGACAGAAGATCAGGGATTTTACATTTAACAATAAGGAACATTACAATGCCTGTGAGAACCAGGGTCCCTATAATTGTAATCAGAATTGCCAGCCACAAATTCATATCGTACCAAATAACAAAGCTCATAACGAAGAAACTGGACATCGAAGCAGTCGATCCTGCCGATAAATCAAATCCGCCTACAGACAGCGTCAGGGTAAGTCCCATTGCAATAACTGTCGTTACTGCGATTGACCGCAAAATAGTTGTTATGTTATCCGTGGTAGGAAAGATGTCCGGCATCTTAAGTGAAAAAAACAGGATCAGGATGACTACTGTCAAAACCGCAGCCCAATCTGTTATCAGTTTTCCTATATTTATTTTGGGGATCCTCGTCTTATTTTTATCTTCCACTCTATTTGCCTCCTGTTGAATAATACATAATTTCCTCTTCTGAGGTTTCCGAGGTTACAAGCTCGGCCATAATGCATCCATCATACATTACGTAGGTCCTGTCAGTTATCGCTAAAATCTCCGCCGTTTCCGAAGTCACGTATAATACACATTTCCCCGACTGTGCTATATTTTGAATCAATTGAAAAATATCACGTTTCGCTCCAACATCCACGCCCTTGGTGGGCTCATCAAAAATATAAACCTCACAGTCGGCCGCCAGCCATTTTCCGACAGCGACTTTTTGCTGGTTCCCTCCGGATAAATACCGGACAAGCTGGTTCTCCGACGGCGTTTTAATTCCTAAGGAGTCAATATAATGCTTTGCATTTTTAATTTCAGACCTTTGATTGACAAATCCGATTTTTGAACTGAACCTGGATAAGCAGGCGGCGGATAAATTAAAATAAACCGGTTCATCCACCAAAATTCCTTCTTTTCTCCGCTCCTCCGGCACAAGACCCAGCCTGGCATTCACAGCATCCGTCGGGCTTTTTATTTTTAGTTCCTTCCCGTTAAGCAGTACTTGCCCGCGGGCCTTTCTCATATCACCAAACAGCAATTTGCAAAGCTCTGTTTTACCGGCTCCCACCAGACCGCTGATTCCTACTATTTCACCCTTCCTGACATAAAGGGATACGTCCTTTACTATGTTCTGTACGTCACTTATATTATTTACTTCCAAAGAACGCTCCCCCGCAGTCAGTGATACCTTGGGAAAATTCTCGTCAAAGCTTCTTCCAAGCATCTTATCCACAATCATTTTAATCGTCAGCTCCGGTGTCACCGGCATATTCTCTACCAGCTTCCCATTTCTCATAACCGTGACAGACCGGCATAGCTCCATGACTTCCTGCAATCGATGGGAAATAAACATTACCGCAATATTTCCCGTTTCCATCAGATTCTCAACAATGCGGAACAATTCCTGCGTCTCGGTAATACTTAAGGGCGCCGTCGGCTCATCCAGAATAAGAAAATTACATTTTTCCCTGACGGCCCTGGCCACCAGAACCATCTGCTTCTGTGCCAGAGATAAATCACCTACTAATTTATCAACATCAATGTTTATATTCAGCTTTTTAAGAACATTCTTGGCCTCCGCACGCATCCTGCTCCAATTAATATAAAATCGCCGCTTCATGCCGCTTACCATTTTGTTCATCATGATATTTTCCGCCACCGTCTGAGCCGGAAATAACGCCATATCCACTTCCTGATAAACGATCTCAATTCCTAATTCTTTTGCCTTCTGAGGATTTCTGATATCCACTTTCTCTCCGTTAAAATAAATCTCTCCCGTATATCCCGGATTTACGCCGGTCAGCACTTTCATAAGCGTTGATTTTCCCGCTCCGTTAGCGCCTACAACCGCTCGGATTTCACCGGTTTCAATTGAGAAATCAACACCGGACAATGCTTTGACGCCCGGAAATTCAATTGAAACATTTCTGACCTCCAGTTTGATTTTTTGTTCGGTCTGCATATTACTCCTCATTTCTTGACTCAGCATTATTGCTAATATAGAGGAGGTTCAGGCACTCCTCTATATTAGTATTTTAATACATTGAAACTCTAATCATAACTATTGTAAATATGGCGCCATCCAATCTGAGATGTGATCATTGTTTACACCATAGCCTTCCACGGTTTCTTTTAAATTAAGAACATTGGAATTACTGTCCAGTAAATCTGCTAAAACAAGGGAAGGTACCAGATTATATACCTGTTCTGTCTCTTCTTCGTTCAATTTCATAGCCAAAATACGAATCCCTTGTTGGCCGATCGTCGCAAAATCAACTGTAGAGCAAGCCCGCCAAACGTTACTTCCATCCAGCATATAATTGATATCCTGATTGGAAATATCAACGGATACTACCGGAATGTCTGTTCTGTTCGCTTCCATTAATGCTACATATGCACCTCTGGTATAAGCATCATAACAGCCCCAAATTGCATCTACGGTACCCACCGGATATTTAGGAAGAGTTGACGCTACCACCTGCGACATACTTGATTCAGCATTTGCCGGGTCCGTCGGCCCTAAAACCTCCAGTGTCTCTATCAATCCAGCCTCTTCATATTTAAGATAAGTTTCCTGTCTGCGGTCAAAAGGTGAAATTCCAGGTCCCCTCCAAATCTTTAGAACCTTTACCGGCTCTCCTGCGGCTACCTTTTCAGGATATATCGTGTTGCAGATATAATCCAGCAGCAGGTCCGCCATCTTCTGGTCATCCTGGAACATCTGCGTAACCCCGTCAATCGAAGTTTTTTCCCCGTTGCTGTCAAGCAGCTGTGTATCAAAGCATACCACCTTAATGCCCTTTCCCACGAGCATATTGACCAAATCATAAGCTGTCTCCTGATTACCGTGTGATAAAAACATTGCATCGTATCCTTGATTCGCACAGGTATTCACATAATCCTGAAACTTTACATTGTCCGTATCGGTGAAATACACGTCCACTGTCATTCCAAGTGCTTCGCCCGTTTGCTGGGCATTTGACACCGCAATCTGGAAAATGTCAGAAGAAGCTACGTTCAGTATGTAAGCAATTTTATAGCCCCGATCCACAAAATCCTTGCCGTCTCCTTCCTGCACATCTCCCCCGGTGTCCCCTGATGCAGGAGGTTTATTGTCCTTACCCTCTTCATTTTTGTTATTTGAAGTATTATTGCAAGCCCCCAATGAGATTACCATTGCCACAACAAATAACATTGCTAAAAATTTTTTCATATCATCTTACCTCCAACTAGATATTTGGTTTTTGCTACATTTGTAATATATCATGTTTTTGACTAATTCGCAATAGATTTTTGTGTTATTTTTGTATTATTTTATGTGTTTATGTCTTTTTACTGAATTATATGTTCAATATTCAACACAAAAACCATATTAATTCCACACAAAATGGTCATCTTATATAAAACGAAAGCTCTCAGAATAAGAAGAGAACGGCCGTGCCGGACGCACGACCGTTCTCTTCTTAAGTACATAAGCAATTCGCTGGCTTGCCAATTATTCTATTTATTATTCACATTCATATACTTTGACATGCTCTTCCCTGAAAAAATCGCACCATGTCTTATCAAGCTTTTTATCCGTAATTAAATATTTGATTTTACTAAAATCGCTGGTAGATATAAAGGCTGATTTCCCAAATTTTGTATGATCAACCAAAAGATATGTGGAAGTGGCACTGTTTATAATGTTTCGCCTCATATCTGCGACCTGCTCGTCCGAATCATTCAAACCCCTTTTCATATCAATATTTCTGCAGGATATAAAAGCTTTATCCAGGCAATGCCTCTGCAGATACTTAACTGCCTCCAGACCGAAAAAGCCCTGCTCACTCATTACAAAATTACCGCCCGGTGTTATAAGCCGTATCGTTTCAATTCTCGACAAACGATTTATAACACTCAGTGAATTTGTTATAACTGTGAGTGGCATCTGTTCAATTTCATTACAAATTTCAAAAACGGTTGTAGAATGGTCTAAAAAGATACAATCATTCGGTTGAATGAATTTTGCCGCCTGCTTTGCGATCAGCTTTTTATTATCCACCAGGATTCCGGCCTTCTCCTGCTGTGTGACAAAAGAATTCATCCTGTATTTCAAGGTGGCTCCCCCATAATTTTTAGTTATAAAGCCTTCATCACTTAAAGCATTAAAATCCCTTCGTATTGTTTCAGTGCTTACCTTAAATTTCTTTGCCATATCAATAACGGTAACATTCTTTTGTTCTAAGAAAATCTTCTTCAGCTGTTCCTTCCGCTGCATGGACAACATAAACTTTTCCCCCATCTTCTAATCATTTATTTTTAAAGCATACTGCCTGATATCAAACACAAGCCTAATTAAGAGAACGATTAAAACCAACATAAGATATAATCAAAACATTGTCAAATCAACAACATACAACACTATGGTGGTATGATATCATGTTTGGATTACAAAATCAAGGCATTCTTACATCAGGTATAACACTGTACTGAAGATGTATTTTTTCCGCAAATCAGCGGCATCAAAAGAGATCCGGCACAGAGCATAGCTTCATACCGGATCTCTTGGTGTGAAATAATCATAACAGCCGTTTTTCGTGTCCTCATACCGTCGGAGTCTTACTTTTTATGGACAACTTCTCCGGCCTTTTTATAAATGCTTCCCTCAGGTACATATCCTCTTACCATGGAAAGCGGATAAATATTCGAATTCCGGCCGATGACGGAGCCGGGATTAAGTACGCTGTTGCAGCCTACCTCTACATAATCCCCCAGGATAGCACCAAATTTCTTCAGCCCGGTCGGTATTCTCTTCTCTCCGGCGCAAACCTCCACCAGGGACTTATCGGATTTAACATTGGAGGTGATGGAACCGGCGCCCATATGTGCTTTATAGCCAAGGACGGAATCGCCCACATAGTTGTAATGGGGCACCTGAACCTTATTAAATAAGATTACATTCTTAAGCTCCGTTGAGTTACCTACGACAGCCTCCTCACCGACAATGGCATTTCCCCGAATGAAGGCACAGTGGCGAACCTCCGCGCCCTTCCCGATAATAGCCGGGCCGTGAATCGCTGCAGTAGGTGCGACAGTTGCCGATTTCGCAATCCAGACATCCTCTCCGATTTTATTATAATCTTCACTATCAAGACCGGCGCCGATTTTGTGGATTGCATCCTTGATCCTGCTTAGCGCCTCCCAGGGATAAGTGCACCCCTCAAAAATATCTTTTGCAATTGTTTCCCTCAAATCCAATATTGCCGCGATAGATAGCTGTTCCATCGAAAAAAGCCCCCTAATCATATGAATAACATATTTTTCAAGGATAATTATATTACAGCCCGGTGCAGATTACCACTGTTTTATGGTGTCAGGCACCATGAACATCACTTTATGTCATTAGACCCCCCTGGGCATATTACAAACCGGCTTTCTTCAGTCCTTCGACAATAACTTTTTATAGGTCAGTTCAATTCCTATTGCCCCGAGAGGTGCTGTTATGATAATCGACAGTACTGCCAAACTGAGTATTATATTACCGGCGGCTATTCCGGCGGCTAGAGGTAATGCGCCGACAGCCGCCTGAACCGTGGCTTTCGGAATATATGCAATGTTGCAGAACAGGATTTCCTTCCGGCTGATATTGGTCTTCATCAGGCTGATAAATACACCGATCGACCGGAATATCAATACTCCAAGGATGACTGCTATTGCCGCAAAACCTGCTTTATAGGCATAGCGGATGTCAACGGCAGCCCCTACCAGCACAAACAGCATCAGCTCCGACGCTACCCAGATTTTTGAAAATTTGACAGAAATTCTTCTTGCCACAGTTTCTTTTAGTTTAAGTATACTTCCTCCCAGGGCCATAACAGCCAGTAATCCGGAAAACGGAATCAGTTTTGATATGTCATCCTCAAATCCAACCAGCAAAAATGATACTCCTAAGATAATCAATACCTTGACCGTATCACGAATATGAAGTATCTCAAATAAACGAACCAGAAGCACTCCTGTTAAGACACCTGCCGCAAGCCCGCTTACAATCGATACGGGAATATGGACCAGGGTCATGACATTAAAGGTCCCGCCCTTGGCTACGCCGATAAATGCGGTAAAAAGGACGATGCAGTAGATATCATCCGCAGATGCGCCTGCCATGATCAGCTGCGGAATGCTCTTCTTCCTGCCATAGCCGCTTTCCATAAGCGTCAGCATCTTCGGAACGATGACCGCCGGGCTTACGGCTCCAAGCATAGTACCGATAATAGCCGCCTCCACTATTGATACTCCCAGTAAGGGCGGGGCAAGAAGGATGGAGCCTATGATTTCCAAGGTTGCAGGAATGAAACACATCAATATTGCCGGTCTGCCCACCCTCTTCAAATCTTCAATATTCAGGGATAACCCGGCCCGGGTTAATATGACAATAAGGGCAATTTCCCTTAAGTCAGCCGATATATCCAGGATACTGCGGTCAATCAGATTGAACACATAAGGTCCCAGAATAATACCTGCCAGCAGCATACCGATCAATCCCGGCAGATGCAATTTCTGAAAGATTCCGCTTAGGGCAAAGCCCAGGAGTAAAATAAGCGCGAGACTCATTAACATAAACATACATTTCCTTTCTTTAAAAGACATAAAAAAAGATGAATCCTGCAATGAAACCATCACAGAAGTCATCAGCATAAAATGCGTTTTAAGCTTTCGCTAAGGGAGAACCTCATTCCCATGTCTTTATAATAAATAATTAATTTAAAAATGTCAACCCCTGCAAAAGATTTCATGTAAAAAAGTATTATGCTATGCATTCATCCATATACATATATTTTTTGTCATCTGTACTTAATATATAAATTGAGATATCATGCCATGCGGTTTATGATTTGAATAGGGCTGCGATATTTTCACAGCAATATACAGATAATTTCTTAAATTGGCATTTAAATAGAGAGGTTTATTTTGTTATTGGTTGAGATAATTAAAGCGAACATCAGCATATCTGGATATAAAATACAGAGAGTACATTTTTGTACTCTCTGTATATATTAAACTTGACTTATGCACTTTACTCCACCGTTACCGACTTCGCCAGGTTTCTCGGTTTATCCAGATCAATGCCCTTGCCCACAGCTACATAATAGGACAACAGCTGGAGCGGGATGACTGCCAGTGAAGTGGCGAAATGCTGATCGGTTACAGGGATTTGAATCACCGTATCCAATACCTTGGCCGTTTCCTCATAGCCTTCATTGACAACTGCCAGTACCTTGGCGCCTCTGGACTGGACCTCCACGATATTGCTGACGGTCTTCTTATATAATTCCTCCTGGGTTAACAGTGCGGTTACCAGAGTTCCCTCTTCAATCAGGGCAATGGGACCGTGCTTTAATTCACCGGCAGGATATGCCTCGGAATGGATATAGGAGATTTCCTTCAGCTTCAGGGAGCCTTCCAGTGCGGTGGTATAATCAATGCCCCTTCCGATGAAGAAGCTGTCCTTGACTGCAACGAATTTGGAAGCAATATATTGAATCTGCTCCAGGTTCTTATCTAAAATCGTCTGAATCTGCTCCGGTAAAGCGATCAGCTTCTTTAACAGGGTCTGGAACTTCTCGGGGTATATGGTTCCACGGATCTTTCCAAAATGCATCGCAAGAAGATAAAGGGCGGACAGCTGTGTGGAATATGCCTTCGTGGTGGCTACAGCGATTTCCGGGCCTGCCCAGGTATACATCACATTGTCTGCTTCCCTGGCAATCGAGCTTCCCACTACATTGATGATGCCCAGAACCTTACAGCCCTGACGTTTCGCTTCTCTGAGTGCGGCAAGAGAATCTGCCGTCTCACCGGACTGGCTGATGATGATGGTCAGATTATCCTCTGTGAGCAGCGGATTACGGTAACGAAATTCGGAAGCCAGATCCACTTCCACCGGAATTCTTGTGAGATCCTCTATCACATATTTTCCCGTCATTCCGGTATGATATGCGGAGCCGCAGGCAACAATGAAGATCTTCTTCAGCTTCCTGATCTCCTCATCACTCATATGAAGCTCATCAATGACGATATCATTATTCCTGATTCTCGGATGGATGGTATCTCTCACAGCCTTCGGCTGTTCAAAGATCTCCTTCAGCATGAAGTGCTCATAACCGCCCTTCTCCGCTGCAGTGATATCCCATTCCACCGTCGACACTGCCTTATCAACCGGCTCCAGGTCGGAATTATAGAACTTCACAGCATCTCTGGTTAACTGAACGATCTCGCCATTCTCGATATAATATACATTTCTGGTATGCTTTAGGATTGCGGGAACGTCGGAAGCAATATAATTACCTTCCTTGGACACACCTACAATTAGCGGACTATCTTTTCTTACCGCATAGAATTCATCGGGGCGGTCATTAAAAATAATCCCCAAGGCATAAGAACCTTCCATCCTGGCCATCGCTTTGGTGATCGCAGTAAAAGCATCCCCCTCATAATAATGATCCAGCAGCTGGACAATTACCTCTGTATCGGTTTCGCTCTGGAATTGATAGCCCTTATCCAGCAAATACTTCTTAATCTTCAGGTAATTCTCAATAATCCCGTTATGTACAACCGCAATTGACTCGTTCGTATTGAAATGGGGATGGGAATTCATATCGGAGGGTGCCCCATGGGTCGCCCATCTGGTATGGCCGATACCTACGGTTCCGGTCATGGTTTCACCGCCCTGGGTCAGGTCGCTTAAAACCTTCAATCTTCCCTTACATTTTGATACATGTATTTTAGATCCGTCAGAAACAGCAAGACCGGCCGAATCATAGCCCCTGTATTCCAGTTTTGCCAATCCGTCCAGCAGAATGGGTGCTGCCTGTTTTTCCCCGATATAGCCGACTATTCCGCACATATAACCTATCTCCTTCTTAATTATTTATTATACTTTCTATCGTATTCCTGATATTCCGGAAAATAATCTTGTCAAATAATATAAATCCTCGGCACTGCCGAAGCCAGCGAATATGCCTGCCCTTTGCCTTCGTTTGTATCTTCCGGGCATAAATTGCAAAGAATGGCTGCTTCTGCTATTCTTCCAATGGCTTGCATGATTTTTGCGAGACTATTAATATCTTTTCCCGTTATAGTAACACATAATTAATCCCTTGTCACTAATCCGGAATAATAAAATTATCAATATGCAATGGCAAATACTGCTACGCTTGTACTACTTACGATAATAGGAGGCCGCCTCCTTAAAAAGTCCTGTCAGCGCCATCTGATTATTCAAAGCCTTTACACCGGTAACCATACGTCCGACAAAGCCTTCCAGCTTATCCATATACTCCTCGGTGGTTATCTGCCCTTCCGCCACATAGGTAAGGCCCTTCTCCCAGCTGGCGGTCAGTTCCGCATTCAGCATGGATTTAATGGATGCATTCACCACCTCATAAATCAGCTCTCCTAACAGAGTCGGCGTGATCATCTGCGTCTTCTTATTCAGACTCAGATAAGTTATTTTAATCAATTTATTTAAAATCTCAGCCCGTGTCGCACTGGTACCGATACCGCTGCCCTTGATCTGCGCTCTGAGCTCCTCATCCTCAATCAGCTGTCCTGCATTCTCCATGGCAAGAATCAAAGTACCCGAGCTGTAGCGCTTCGGCGGAGCCGTCTCGCCCTCCTTGATATTCAAAGCCTTGACCGGAAGCTGCATTCCCTTCTTCAGATTCATGATGGCTTGCAGATCGGACTGATCCGGGCTCTCTTCCTCCCCGCTGTCCTCTCCGGTATCCTTTTCCCCGGAGCCGCCTCTGGCTCTTCTCTCGGAAGAATTTCCGAGCACTTTAAGATACCCCTCCTTTTCCAGTACACGGAAGGTAGCAAAAAAGCACTCCTTCTTAATCCTGGCGGTGATCCCCACCTTGCGGTATTCCGCTGCCGGATAGAAAATACACAGGAAACGCTTCACGATTGCTTCATATACACGGGCTGCCGTCGGTGACACACTGCCAAGAGCATTCAACCCCTGTCCGGTCGGGATGATGGCATAATGGTCCGTGATCTGACTGTCATTCACATACCGGGTCCTGGCTATATTCTTATAGGAGCCCATCTCCAGAATCTCCTCGGCAAATACCCTGGCATTATTTAAGTTCTTCAGTCCGCCGATGTTTTTACCGATTTCCTTTGCAACTGCCGTGGACAGCACTCTGGCATCCGTTCTTGGATAGGTCACCAGCTTTTTCTCATATAGCTCCTGGGCAATCTTTAAGGTCTCATCGGGGCTGATCTTGAATATCCTGGCACAGTCATTCTGCAGCTCCGCCAGATTATATAATAAGGGAGGATTCTTATTCTCCTTCTTCTTCTCCATCTGAATTATCTCAGCAAGCAGCTGAATTTGAGGGGACGACCCCGTCAGATACGTCTGGATTTCAGACTGCCCTTCGGGAAGTCCGGGCCGGTCTCCTTCTTTATTGCTGTCCGATATAGCGGTCCAGGTGCCATCCTCGTTCATGACCGGTATATCACCGACCAAGGCGGCGATCAGCTTTATCGCGGAAGGCTTCTCGTAGAAACCATTTTCCTTATACAATAACGGGGAATTAAAATAGTCCGAGCCTTCCACTGCTTTAAATTCTGCCGCAAAATCCTTCTCCCCGGCACCAAGCTGTGATATCACCCGGTAAAATGGGGTCTTGACGAAGTTCCTGACTTCCCTCTCACGCCTTACGACCATCCCCAGTACGCAGGTCATAACTCTGCCTACCGAGATGGCAGACCATTGGCCGGAGTTTAAGAACTTCTGCACTTCGTTCCCGTATTTTAAGGTAAGAATTCTGGAGAAATTGATCCCCATCAGGTAATCTTCCTTTGCCCTTAAGTAAGCTGCATCGGAGAGATGATCATAAGCGGACAGGGACTTCGCTTCTTTGATCCCCCGAAGGATTTCCTCCTCTGTCTGGGAATCGATCCAGACACGTTTCCTGGTCTTGGCTGCAGGTACCTTAGCCGCCTGCTCAACAAGACGGTATATGTATTCTCCCTCACGCCCGGAGTCCGTGCATACGTAAATGGTATCCACATCCTTACGGTTTAGCAGCTCCCTGACGATACCGAATTGTTTTTTCACACTTGGAATAACCTCATACAGAAATTCCTTCGGCAGAAAGGGCAGCGTCTCCATCGTCCATTTTTTCAGTGCCGGATTATAAACCTCCGGGTAGCTCATGGTGACCAGATGACCCACACACCAGGTCACGACCGCACTCTCAGATTCTATGTAACCGTCCCTTTTACTTCCGGATATTTTAAGTGCTTTGGCAAATTCCGCCGCGACACTGGGCTTTTCCGCAATATATAAACTTTTAGACATCTCTTCCCAACTTTCTTTTCTTCCTCACAAAAGCGCATCAAACGCTTTTTTTCCTCTTAAGTGGATTTATATATATCCGTAAATTCGGATATTATAAGTATACCTTAAAAGTACGGATACGACAAACATTAATTCATTGGTTAATTCAGAGAATATTCTTATTATTTTTATTGAATAATGATATCGTTTCGTATACAATAGATGTAGTATTGAAAACTACTTTATAAGGTGTGATTAGGAGGAAACTATGAAGGCATACCAAATATTCAGTGATTCAGCATGTGATTTACCTGACAGCTTATTAACGGAATATCGTATCGGACTTATTCCCTTTTACGTAAGCTTTGATCAGGAGACTTATTATAAGGAAAACATTGATATAACCAAAGAATCCTTTTATGAAACCCTTACTTCCAAACGTATTTTTTCTAAAACCTCTCTGCCTTCGGTACAGGACTATATCAGCTCCTTCCGTCCGGCATTGAAGGCGGGCAATGATATTATCTGCCTATGCCTGACCCAGAAATTCAGCGGCTCCTATCAGTCTGCGGTTAATGCAAAGCATATTCTGGAGGAACAATACCCGGAGGCGGCGATCCACATTATCGACAGTATCCAGGCTACCGGAGGGCAGGGCATCCTGCTGCTGCAAATGGCTGAGATGAAGCGGGCGGGCAAATCCGCAGAGGAAGTCGTCGAAATCACAAACAAACTAAAGGCTACTGCCCGAATTATGTTTACCGTTGATACTCTGGAGTATCTGGCCCAAGGAAGAAGAATCGGGAAGGTTATCGCTCTTGCTAAGGATATGCTGGACTTAAAGCCCTTAATCCAGTTAAGGGAAGCCGAATTGATTCCCTATTCCAACATCCGGGGCCGTAAAAAGTCCCTGGATAAGGTATTCGGGATGGTAGAGGAATATTTTAGGGAATATAATGAGAATCCGGCAGATTATGATTTCTGTATCGCCGATGCAACCACTCCGGAGGATGCAACGGTTCTGCAAAGACACATTGAGAAATTCACCGGCTGCAGCATCCCTTATCCTATCTTCCGAATCGGTGTTACGATCGGCACCTACACGGGTCCGGGCGCTCTGGGAATCTGTTTTGTCAAAAAATATGACCGGATTTGACCGGTGCTAATAGATTTCGGCAGCCATCCGGATAAAGTCATGGATATCTGCCATATTAAAGGAGGATTCCAACATGTCAGCAAAATCTACTTATTATGAAAATCTATCGGACAGCCTGATCGAGAAATTTAATAAGCGGGGAATTGAAGGCTATTACCGTGAGAACGGGATGGATGCTCTGCTTATGGCAAAGCGTTTCCTGACACCCGGCTGCTCCGTTTCCTGGGGCGGGTCGGAAACCCTGGAGGAGATAGGCCTGATCGAAGAACTGAAAGCATCGGATTACATACTGTATGACCGCCATAGTGCCAAGACTCCGGAGGAGGCCTCACTCATGTACAGTAAAATCGTTACTGCCGATTATTACTTCATGAGCTCCAATGCCATCACCCTGGATGGGCAGCTGGTCAATATTGATGGGAAAGGCAACCGGGTTGCCTGTCTGATTACGGGACCGAAGAATGTTATCATCATCGCCGGTATGAATAAGATCGTTACTGACGTTAACACCGGCATTGAACGGGTGCGTAATATAGCAGCCCCGCCGAATAATATCCGGCTAAACAATAATACTCCTTGTGCGGAGCTGGGAAAATGTACAAACTGCCTGGTGGATGATTGCATCTGCTGTGAAATCGTCATTACCAGAAAGTCTAAGATATCCGGCCGCATCAAGGTCATCCTGGTCGGGGAAGAATTGGGCTTTTAGGCTTGGCTGAGAAAGTACGAATGAAAATGAATAAGAACTAATATTATATAGCAAGATAATACAAATAAGAATGAAGAAAGGATGATTGCCATGTCAAAGATTGATAACGCAAATCCGATAGATCTTAGTACCTCAGTTACCGTTACGGTGGACGTTACGAAGATCGTGAAATATGTTTGCTGTGCCGGTGTTTTTATCGTTGGAATTATCTTCGGTACCAAGTGCTGCCACAAAATGATACAGGAAGGAATCTTTAAACTCTAATTCCGTCCGGTTCAAGGGACAGCGGCTAATTACGGTATATCTGGTTGGAGGTATAATGACTGTATTTTCGGTATACCCAGGCGGAGTCATATGAATATTCCGTTATAATTCTTAGGCAGTACTAAAATTATAAAAGTCATTCTCATATGGCTCCACTCTGGGTATACCTGCTTATTCGCGCGAATTCCAGCACAGGTATATTATCAGATGCACTATTTTTATGAGGTTACTATATGAAAAAATTAAAGACCAGACGAATTATCTTAAATATTATTCTTTTATTTCAATTAATACCATTATCCATGTCATACTTCGGCAATTTTCATAATGACATAATGTTGAATGTATTTCTTCTTAATATGTTATCCTTCATAATCATCCCCCTCGTAAATATTTTTTTAGAGGTAAAAATTATGTTCATGGCGAAAATAAATATCCTTTCCGTAAGCCTTATTCTATTTAATATTCTAATGTTTTTTATCTCTGCATTTCACTATGGCGGAAAATATTAAGCACCTAAGTACCCCTAATTATGCTCTCAGATTTCACCCGGTAAAATTATCCGCTTTTGTGCGTTCAGCAAAAAAGATGGTAATTTCAAGCCATATGCAATATAATTATTATATCAATACAGATGTAAATCGTTTTGGAAACTGATTATGTGTATCGGATTTGTATCGGGAGGTGACCGGAATGGGTTGGATTAATTTATATGGGTTGATAATCGTTGTTCTAATACTTCTTCCAAACATCTTATACGCGATTAAACGTAAAATTACCGAAAATAAGTGTCATAATAAAGCCATGAACATCACCGAACAGATAGGAAGATACGGTTCCATGTTTACGATGGTGTTTAACATCGGCTTCTATGAATTCGGCTTCCCTTCAAAAACCGTCTTCGACGTATGGTTGATCAGTACTGTGCTGTTATTGTTACTATATTGGTTCGGCTGGCTTTTCTATTTTGATTCAACGCAATTCTTTGCTGCAATGCTGCTTGCAATTATCCCAAGTATCCTATTTGTATCCAATGGTTTCTTACTTGGGAATTGGTTACTTCTGATATTTGGCTCCATCTTTTCTGTGGGACATATCTATGTTACTTACCAAAATAGCAGGACAACCGAAGCGCAATGAACCTGTGGTGATACAAATGTATTATTTACATAAGGCGGCAAAGTCTTTTTCATTTATGTTCCGACGGACCAATTTCCATAAAGCCTCTTTCGGATCCCCGTGAAAATGCAGTCCATTTACTTCCTTCCTCCATTGTCCGGCCGTACAGTAGAGATAGCTATACCAGTTGGCATTCAATCTTTTCCCTGCACAGGCTGTGATATATAAATTTTCCAGCAGGAAATCAAAGGCTTTATCAAATGACTTTTTATCCATCTGCAATTCCTGTTTCACTTCATCCTTATCTGCCATTGGATGCTTTCTGACAGCATCAAGGATTGCTGCGGCCTCCGGATAGAGCTCTTTACCGGTCTTTATTCTGCATAGAAGCTGGTATGCCTTCACGGACAAATAGGTTGATCTCTTTTTGAAGACCTTACAATAGAACACCTGATGCAGTTCGATTAGTCCGATTATGTTCTCCATATTATATCCCAGTCCGCAAAGAGAAGGCAGCTCATCATTTACATTACATAGCAGGATTCCGTTCTCATCAATATAATCCTGTAGTTCTTGTTGTCTTGCATTATTATATTGATGGAACATATCCGTTCTTACCACCCTGGAATGCAGGAGGCTGCCGCAGTCCTTACACAGGAGATGCTCGATATTCGAGCAGTCCGCGGCAGATTGGTATGCATACAGGTCCGCGTACATCTGTCCGTTTCCCAACTGGTATCCTACTCCGATATTACTGCTGCCGCAGAAAGGGCACAGATTGATATTGACCTGCTTCATACTCCATTACCTCCGCATATTTATGTGCTTCTTATGCTGGTATTATATAATATAAATTACTTTTTTGTATAGCTTTTTGTTACTGCAGTAAGGGTTTTACCGGACGTGCTTCGATATAACCACGGTATCCCATTGGTGCCAATTGGAAGCGGGGCGCTTCTTCCGGTGCCCAAGCAAATCCGTACAGAGTAGGATCATATCGATCGATTGCCTCCATTACCTCTGAAACCTCTGACATAAAATTATCATCCTCATAGGGCTGTCCCTGAAAAACCATCATCTTGCAGGGCGGAAGCTGTATGATTTCATAGCCCTCCGGTACCGACTTCTGATAATCAAGCGGAATCTCTACCCCTTGGACATAGAGCGAGGTCCCGGACTTGATGAGATGCTTCGGCAGCCACATTCCGATCGGTTCGTACAAAGCTTCCTTCACGCTGCTTAAAAACGCCCAGATATCACATCCAACCTCCCGGCAATACTCAAAATACTCTGTCGCCTTTATTCCCCTTTTAAGAAGAAGCTTGCGCTCCGGCCGTTCTACCACCTGTGTAAATATCATCTTTGTCTCTTTCTTCTCATCCATATTAATCCTCCATGCTGCCGACGCCCGCGTATCCCGGCACCAGCACAAATTTGCCGTGTGAAAATTTTTCACACTACTATCTCCTTGATTCAAAAATCGGTAGTAACTCAAGATACTGTGCGGCAGAAACAACTGGATTGGAGGTGCCTCCCTTCGGTATTGCCTTGGCGGCAAACCAAATTCCCTGGAGAATGCCCGGGTAAATCCTTCATGGGAATTAAACACAAAATCAAGGGCCACATCAATGATTGGATGCTTCTCATCTCTCAGTACCAGTGCCGCCTTCGACAGCCTGAATGACCTGATATAATCAAAGGGCGTCTTTCCAAGCAGCTCCTTAAAAATCCTTGTACTATGCCAAGGGGAATATCCCGCCGCTTCAGAAAGCTGCTTTAATGTAATCGGTTCATTTATATGGGCTTCAATATACTTCTGCATGCGGTCCGCCGCAACAATTACATCCAGATCAAACATTTCTACCTCCAGGCCTCTGCCGTCAGGCTCTCATAGCAATCTGCCGTAAGATCAGTTTACAATATGGAAAATATTTTTTCTTGACTTGAATTGCTAAGCCGCCTTTTTCCATAAGTACATATATACTCCTGAAAAGGGATAAATTGTATGACATCTTAACATAACGTTCACGATTTGTTAAAATCCATAACACATTTATTGGGTAAGATATTATCAGAAAAACAAATTACTCCGCCAATCAATAATAAATATAGATTTTTTTCATAAACCTCCCCCTAAAAAAGCCAACCTGACCGTTGGCTTTTCCTCTGCTAACGGAGCTTTATTAATTCCTGTATTTTAGCAGTCAACTGCGCCTTTAACTGTCCATACTTTTTCTCATTGAACTGATACTGCTCCAAACTCCAATTTTCTCTTGGATAATGCCATACCGGCATTATCCTGCGTCCGTCCTCTTCCCATTCATACCGGGGAAATACATGGGCATGCAAAAAAGCATCCGTATTCCCCAGAATATCATAATTAATCCGAAGAGGCTTACATACTGCCGTAATCGCATCCCCCAGGATACTCATATCCAAAAGATAATCTTTTCTCTCAGACAGGGACAGCTCATTCAGGCTTCCTACTTTCGGATATGCCAGCAGAATACAATAGCCCGGCAGAAATTGCGTATCTCCGATAACTGCAAATCCACTCTTCATCCTGCATAATACCGTTGGATTCTCTCCCCGTAAGGCCGAACCAAACCGGTCCTTTTTCCATTCATCCATTTGATTACCTCCGTATTTATTTCATGTAAATTGAAAGGGCTGCCATAAAATTGTTAGCTACAGGAGAAAGAAGCTGATTCCTTTCTCCTGTCAGATAACATCTTTAGACAGCCCGGATTATTCCAGTCAATATTTTAGTACAGCGGATATTTATCCGTAAGGGTCTTCACCATCTGCATGGCTCTTTCCCTGTTTGCATTCACATCGGTAATCAGCAAATGGATTGCTTCTGCCACAACATCCATATCCTCTGCCTGGAAGCCTCTGGTCGTCACAGCCGCGGTTCCCAGACGAATACCGCTGGTAACAAACGGAGAAGCAGGATCATTCGGGATTGCATTCTTATTGCAGGTGATGTTGGCCGCATCAAGAAGCTTCTCTGCATCCTTTCCGGTAACCTTCATGTTCTGGAGATCAACCAGCATCAGATGATTATCCGTACCGCCGGATACCAGATGAAAGCCTCTCTTTATCAAACCGCCTGCCAGGGCCTGGGCATTCTCGATAATTCTCCTTGCATAATCCTTGAAGCTCGGGTCCAGTGCCTCTTTGAAGGAAACTGCTTTCGCGGCGATCACATGCATCAAGGGGCCGCCCTGGATACCCGGGAATACGGACTTGTTAAGCTTGTACTCCTCCGCAAACTCCGCACTGGAGAGAATCATACCGCCCCTGGGGCCTCTTAGGGTCTTATGGGTGGTCGTGGTCGTTACATGGGCATAGGGAATCGGGCTTTCATGATAGCCTGCGGCAACTAAGCCCGCAATATGGGCAATATCCACCATAAGGAATGCACCGACTTCATCCGCAACTTCCCTGAATTTCTTAAAATCTATCTTTCTTGCATAGGCGCTGGCACCTGCAACAATTAATTTCGGTCTGCTCTCTATCGCGATCTTACGAAGGGCATCGTAATCAATAAAACCTGTTTCATCCACTCCATAAGGAACAATATTATAATAGCTGCCGCTCATATTGACCGGGCTTCCGTGGGACAGATGTCCGCCATGGGCCAGGTTCATACCCATAACGGTATCTCCTGGTCTTAATAATGCAAAGAATACCGCCATATTGGCCTGTGCTCCGGAATGGGGTTGTACATTGGCATAGGTGCAGCCGAATAACTGCTTCGCACGTTCAATCGCAAGATTTTCCGCAAGGTCGACATATTCGCAGCCGCCATAATATCTCTTGCCGGGATAACCCTCCGCATATTTGTTGGTTAACTGGCTGCCCATGGCCGCCATAACTGCCTTGCTTACAAAGTTTTCAGAAGCGATCAGTTCGATATGGTCATTCTGTCTTCCGATTTCCAGAGATATCGCATTGGCTAATTCGGGGTCATATGACTTAACTTCATCAAATGAGTACATTTCAATCCATTCCTTTCTTTGCTTTTGACTTCTACAGGATTATATCACATTAACTTAATAAAGGAAAGTGACTTTGTAAAATTATACATTCTTAATTCATAATGATATCTAATCCGTTTTATAAGCTCCGGAAAACTTTTTCAATTGTTTCCCTGTCCGGGAAGCCTGCTGTAAATGCGGCCGCACTGCCCACGGCAACGCTATATTTCAGGGAATATTCATAATCCTTTCGGTCATAACCGTCCTTAAGATGTCCGTCACCGCAGCGTAACAGAGCGGCTAAAAAACCTGCAAGCATGGCGTCTCCGGCTCCTACTGAATTGAGAACGTCACCTGCGGGAGCTTTCTGCCTCATTATTCTCCGGTCCGCATCAATCAGGAGGGCGCCCTCTTCCCCCAGGGAGACCAGTACATTCCGGGCTCCCTCCTTCTGAAGCCGCATCGCATATTCAATGATACTTTCCTCCGTCCGTAAGTCCCGGTCAAAGAGTCTTTCCAGCTCCTGACGGTTCGGTTTCACCAGAAACGGCTTACAGGCCAGGGCATTCCATAACAATTTTCCCTCCGCATCAATGACCAGCTTAACCCCTCTTTCCTTTACGAGTCCGCAGATATGGGCATAGGTATCCTCTTTACCTGGAAGCTGCCCGGGAACACTTCCCGAAAGTGTCAGGATATCTCCCTCCCGGATCGTATTCAGCTTACGATACAACAGCTCTATATCCGCCTGATCAATCATCGGTCCCTGTCCGTTAATTTCTGTCTCAACCGTATTATGGGTTTTAAGTTTTATATTAATCCGTGACATTCCCCGGCCTGCCGTCACAAAATCATGGGATAAACCCATGTCCTTCAGCCTGTCTTTAATCTGAATACCGGTAAAGCCTGCGGTGAAGCCCAATATTCTGCTCTCAATCCCAAGCTCCTTCAAGAGGACCGAAACATTGATCCCCTTTCCCCCGACATAAAGCTCTTCTTTTTCGGTTCTATGTAAATTACCTGGTATAAAATCCGAAACCCGTACCACATAATCGAGGGACGGGTTCAAGGTCACCGTATAAATCATAATCTCCGCTCCAAATCATAGGATTTGTGTCCGGCCTATAGCCTGACTGCTAAAGGTGATCCGGTCCGAAGCTCATCGGAAGCAGTTCCTCCAGGAAGTACATCAGGTATTCTTCTTCCGACTTTGCCAGGATCACCAGGAATTTATTCGGGTCAACAAACTCTCTCAGTACCTGCCTGCACACACCGCAGGGCGGACAATAATCCAATACCATTCCATTCTTTCCGCCTACGATAGCAATTGCAGCAAACCGGTTTTCCCCCTCACTGATTGCCTTGGAAAATGCTGTCCTCTCCGCACAGATTGTTGCTCCATAGGAAGCATTCTCAATATTGCAGCCGGTAAAAACCTTCTGTGAGGAGGTAAGCAAAGCTGCTCCGACCCTGAAATTGGAGTAGGGTGTATACGCATTCTTAATTCCATCCATCGCTTCCCTGATCAGATTCTTGATGACTGACCGGCTGACCAGGCTCTGCTTTCCAATCAGCTCTCCCCTCTCCTGAGGCACGAGGCTGTTCTTCGGTTCATAATCATTCTGCATAAATAACCTCCATAACACTCGGAAGAACACCGAATGAGCACCCTAGGTACGAATTTCGCAATTCTTCCTACGCGAACGTTTCTTATTCATTTTGTAAAGAGTTATCCATTCTTTAATCTTAATATCCGGAACCCTCTTGATTTTTCGCCAGCTTAACAATTCGGCTGGTTCCAAGTCGGGATGCCCCCAGTTCAATAAATTTCTCCGCATCCTCAAAGGATGAGATACCGCCTGCCGCCTTTATTCTTACACTGCTGCTGACATGATTTGCAAATAATGCGATATCCTCAAAGGTAGCACCGGATTTGGAGAAACCGGTGGAGGTCTTAATATAATCGGCACCGGATCTGCTTACAACATCACACATCCTGATCTTTTCTTCCTCCGAGAGAAGACAGGTCTCAATAATGACCTTAAGAAGCTTTTCCCCGCAGGCTGCCTTAAGCTGCCGGATTTCTTCCAACACCTGATCATATTCACCATCCTTTACCAGACCCAGGTTGATGACCATATCAATCTCGTCGGCTCCGTTACTGATCGCATCCTTTGCTTCATATACCTTCACGGCTGTCGTATTGTATCCATTCGGGAATCCAATCACGGTGCAGACCGTCATTCTATCCTTCACATATTCCTTCACCTTCTTCACATAAGCGGGCGGAATACACACGGACGCCACATTATATGCCATAGCATCGTCACAAATTTGTTTGATTTCCTCCCAGGTTGCTGTCTGTGTTAACAGAGTATGATCCACTTTTTTAAATATGCCTGTTCTATTCATTGACTGATATCCTTCTTTTCTTAATTTTTTAAGATGCAGGCGTCAAAACCCTTCGAGCATCACGGCCTCGTCAATTTGCACATTCACTAACTATATTGAAGTGATGCAGAACATAATTCAATGAGCAACTGTTATGAAGTCGTTGGTACTTAGGCCCTCTGCATCACACTATCACCAGCTAAACTGTGCAAATTGACGCACCATATTTTTAAATTTGCTTTTGACACCTGAATCTTTTTAAGCAATCTCTAAAGCAATCTCCATCATGTCGCGGAACGTAAGCTGTCTGTCTTCTGCAGACAGGGATTCGCCGGTAAATACATGGTCGGAAATCGTCAGAATGCAGAGGGCCTTCTTCCCTGCCCGGGCGGCATTCATATAAAGCGCTGCTGCTTCCATCTCAACCGCAAGGATATTCATCTTCCGCCAGAGAGAATTTGCTTCCCTGTTATCATCATAAAAGGTGTCTGAGGAGAGAATATTGCCGACCACGGTCTTAATGGTCAGCTTCTCGGCCGCCTCCACTGCTTTCCGAAGCAGGGTGAAGTCCGCAATCGGAGCAAAGGTTCCGGGCAGCTTATACTGTGCGGCATAACTGGAATTCGTTGAAGCTCCCATTCCGATAACGACATCCCTGAGCTTGATATTCTCAGCGATTCCTCCGGCAGAACCGATCCGAATAATGTTATCCACATCATAAAAATGATACAACTCGTAGGAATAGATTCCGATGGAGGGCATTCCCATGCCTCCTCCCATGACGGAAACCTTTTTTCCCCGATAGGTTCCGGTATAACCCAACATATTTCTGACTGTATTAAAGCATACAACCTCCTCCAGGTAATTATCCGCAATGAACTTTGCTCTTAACGGATCTCCCGGCATAAGGACTGTTTTTGCTATTTCTCCTGCTTTCGCTTCATTATGGGGTGTAGGTATACTCATAATGCTTCCTCCTTCTTCACTTTGGGCAGATTATCTTCCCAAGTATAATTTTAGCACTATTTCAATAAAAAGGCAATCCGGTTCGATTTCATTCCCTATTAAGTATATCATGCATAAAATATTTCTAAAGTATACATTTATGAAGGATTTACATGTTTTTTGGGGAAAAAGCAAATTTACAACATTGATTTCATTTCCGAACGTGCTATAATCACAATAACCAACATGATGCTGCTTTGCAGTATCTTAAAGCTTCATTCATCAGACATGACGGGAGACTTACAAATGCACAATTTATTATCTGTAAATAGTATGTTGAAGCCGAAGCAAATCGCAGGAGAACTGCCTTCTACCTCGGCTGCCTATAAAAATTTCTATAAAATAGCCTGGCCTTCGGCGCTGGAGGCCCTGCTGGTCGGGCTTGTCGGCTCCGTAGACACCATCATGGTAGGCACCCTGGGCAAAGGTGCCATAACAGCGGTTGGTATCACAAATCAACCGAAGTTTATTCTTTTGGCCATGATAACCTCCTTAAATATCGGTGTCACCGCAGTGACTGCCCGAAGAAAGGGCCAGGCAGACCAGGGCGGAGCCAATCAGGTCCTCCGATCCGGAATCCTTCTTTCCGCTATGATTTCACTGGTCATGTCCTTGTTGGGATATCTGTTTGCAAAACCGATTTTATTGTTGGCAGGGGCAGAACAGTCCTACCTGAAGGATGCTATGGATTATTTCAAGATCATCATGATCAGCATACCGTTCCAGGCCTTGAATCTGACGATCAACGCTGCTCAGAGGGGCTGCGGTAAGACTAAAATATCCATGACCACCAATATTGTCAGTAATATCGTGAACATAATTTTTAACTATTTTCTGATTAATGGAATCGGCTTATTCCCTAAGCTTGGGGTTAGAGGGGCTGCGATTGCCACAGCCATGGGAGCCTGTGCCGCCTTCTGTATCTCACTGGCCACTTTGTTTAAGAAGAATAACTACTTAAGCTTCCGTCATAAATCCCGCTGGTCCCTGAAACGCCGGACCATTGGCCCTGTTGTCAAGGTCAGCGGCAGTGCCTTTGTGGAACAGGTTTTTATGCGGGTCGGCTTCCTGGCCTATGCTGCTATTATTGCCAGACTGGGCACCACGGAATATGCTACGCACCTGATCTGTATGAACATCCTGAGTCTGTCCTTTGCCTTCGGGGATGGTCTATCCATTGCAGCCTCGGCACTTGTCGGTCAGAACCTGGGGGCCAGAAGACCGGACTTATCCATCATTTACGGTAAGGTTGGACAGAGGCTTGCTTTCCTTATTTCCAGTATTATATTTTTCGTATTCCTGTTCGGCAGGACTTTCCTGGTATCCCTGTTCAGTACAGAGGCTGCGGTTCTTGCTCTTGGCTCTAATATCCTGATTCTGGCTGCCCTGGGCACCCACGCGCAGACCTCACAGGTCGTAATGTCCGGCTGCTTAAGAGGTGCGGGGGATACAAATTTCGTAGCCGCCACCTCCTTCATAAGCGTTGCTATCATCCGTCCCTTACTGACCTGGCTGCTTTGCTATCCGGTCGGATTAGGCTTGTATGGCGCATGGATAGCGCTGCTGCTGGATCAGGTATTCCGGGTGATCACCAGCTTCAGGCGCTTTTCCGGCGGGAAATGGTCTTCGATTAATTTATAGATTAATGGGCCATCCGTATAATTATTTCACCGGTCTTCTGATCCACGGCATACCAGCCGTAGGTATAGGTATGCCCGATACCGGATTCCTCTTCGTCCACCACAAATTCATAAAGATGGATCAAATAATAGCGGTCATCCTCCAGCCCTTCACTGACCAGATAATAGTCTGCTCCTTCCAGCTTATAGTAGTACGCTTCGGATTCCCCGTCACAGGATACCTTGATAAAATTCGAGGCATACCGCTCCTTGACCCTGTCCAATGCCTCCATCTCGGTAACCGCCGTCATTTTTTTACGAAGGCTTAATATCCTGAATAATAAATCCTCCGGCGGCTGCGGAAAGGAAGATTCAGTGACTGTCTCTTCGGTCTGCGGTACTGCCGCTTTCTCAAATACACCGGCGGAATAAGCGGCCCCTTTGATATCCGTCCCCCCCGTAAACCCGGGTAAACAGGTAATAAATAATAACAGGAATAGACTCGTCCTTGTTCTCAGCATATGAATGTCCCCCTCGCTATGATGCTTACTATCATCATAGCATCGGTTTACATAATTTTCCATACTATTTGAACAATAATTATCGACGATTTCTACTCCTGATCCTTTTCTTTCTTAGTATCCATTTTTGCCAGGCTTGCCCGCTGGATTGATGAAGCGCCAAACCGGTTCCTGATCCGGTCAATTGCCTCATCCAGCTTCGCCTTCTTCACATCTGTCTCAAACCCGAAGAGATTGATCTGCCGCTCCGCATCGTCGGAAACTACCTTACTGGTCTGAATCCCCAGATTACGGATCGGAGACTGATCCCAGAGCTCATCAAACAGCAGGCAGGCCGTCTTATGGATGTCATCCGTGCTCTGTGTCGGGCTGAGCAGGGTTGTCTGGTGGGAGGAATGACGGAACATGGAATCTACGATACTGACGGATATCACATTCGCCATCCTGTTGTCCTTTCTGAGACGGGCACCCACCGTTTCCGCCAGGTTCAGTAAAATCATCTTCGCCGTGGATTCCTCTTCCACATCGAAGGAGATTGTAGTGGAGTTGCCATAGCCTTTGTTCTTAACCTCCTCCTGGGAGATGATGGAGGCATCAATTCCATTGGCAAAGCTATGGATCACCTCTCCATGCTTCTTCAAATGGGCTTTGAGTACCTCCACATCCATCCGGGCCAGATCACCGATGGTACGGATTCCCAGGATATTCAGCTTCTTAACCGTGGATTTTCCGACAAAGAATAATTCTCCCACCGGCAGCCCCCACATCTTCTCCTCAATTTCCCCGGGATACAGAGTATGAATCATATCCGGCTTCTTAAAATCCGAAGCCATCTTAGCCAGTAGTTTATTTGAGGAAATTCCGATATTCACCGTGAATTTCAGCTCCTCCCGGATTCTCTTCCGGATCTTATCCGCCGCCTCCTGCGGAGCGCCAAACAGCGCCTCCATCCCTGTCATGTCGCAAAAGGCTTCATCTATGGAGGATCTCTCCACACAGGGAGAGAAATCCCCCACAATATTAAGAAAGGCTTCCGAATAATGCCGGTATAGCTCATGGTTCGGAGGAACCAGGACAAGACCCGGACATTTCTTCATGGCATCCACAATCGGCTCTCCGGTCTTTACACCGTACTGCTTCGCTATCATGGACTTAGCCAGGATGACTCCGTGCCTTTTGCTCTTATCACCCGCCACAGCGGAGGCAATCGTTCTGAGGTCCAATTCCTCTCCGGCCTTAAGACGATTAACGGCCTCCCAGCTTAAAAAGGCATTATTCACATCAATATGAAAAATCGTCTTTTCCATTGTTTTCATTCTTCCCTACATGAAAAACGTGTCGGCCATAAGCCTGTTCTTATCTATTGCCGGTCATCCTTACTCTCGTTATTATGGAAGGCCTCCGACCCGTTATTATTCTGCTTCGGGGAATCCTTTCTCATATACTTCCTATAGCTTCTTCGGATCAGCAGGAAACAGCCTAAGAACACAACAATCCAGAACAGAATATAAGGAAGATTTACGACAAAGCCCACAAAGAAATCCTTAAAGCCTTCACTGATACTATACATCGTATCGCTGAAGCCGGTCCTAATTCTGGTAAATACCGTTTCATTCTCCTCTTCCTTCGGTGTCATGCGTTCCACCTCTGCGATATTAAGCGTTACGGTACTGTATTCCACCTGGTTATCATAGACGCGAAGCTGTGATTCGTATCGCTCCAGCTCGTAACGGATCGAGCTTAACCTGCTCTCCAGGGTCAGGATATCCTCCAGGGTTCCGGTCTTCCCAAGCAGCTCATAGAGCTTCTCCTGCTCGATTTTTAATGTTTTGATATGGCTTTCGGCATCCACATACTGCAGGGTTACGTTCTCCGTATTCTCATTTTTATTCACTACATTGGAAACCTCCGAAACGCTTCCCACGAACTCATCCAGATGCTCCTTAGGAACTCTGGCCACAATATGACCGGACCTTAAGGCATTGGAATAATAATACCGCTTTCCGCTGATACTGGAGCTTTCTACATAGCCTCCAAGACGGATAATCTCGTCATTTATTGCCTCGATCAGATTATCAAAATCCTGGGTTTCAAGCTCCATATTCATACGGCGTATAATCTTCTCCATAACGGCACTGTCCGGAAGAGTGGAGGTCACGGTAGAAGCATTTGCTATCCCCCTCTCCTCATCATAGGTCTCCTGCGGTGCCGCTGCTTCTCCTTTATCCTTTTGGGAAGACGTATTGGCGCTTCCCGCCGTTCCTGGGCTTAGCGAATCACCATAACTTAGGTCAGAACTGCTCTTATTCTCTGCCTTGCCGGAACAGGCTGTCAGGCTGAATATAAGTACTGCTGCGATAAATAATGTAACGATACTCGTTTTCTTCATAAACTTCCCTCCTCATATATAATTCATATTCCTTACCGCTCCCAAATCTGATCGGGCATTACCGATCCAATATAAATATTGTTATCCGATTATTAGACGATTATAATTTTGTATCCGTTCCAAGCTTGAAAAAAGCCGTACTGCGATGCCCTCCTTCCGTCAAGTCGTCCGGTATCACAAGTACAGCTTTATCATAGCATAGGAATAATTTGTATTCTACATTTATTATCGAATATTTAGCTTATTTTTTCGCTACCACAACCTTAACCAGCGGACCTCTTCCTGCTTTATTCGTTCCCCACAGCTTTATGGCTGTTCCGGCTTTCTGCTTCGGGACCTTGATTGTAAAGTTACCATCCTTATCAATGGTACCTTCATAGGTCTTGTTACCGATCTGGGCAAAGACCCGGGTCTGCGTCGTTGCTACCTTCTTGGGAGCATTTTTTAAGGTCTCCGGTATGGCTTCTTCTATTACCTGAGGGTTGGCGGTTTTTTCACCGGTCTGGGCATTCACCGTTGTTCCTGTGCCGGGCGGATCTGTTTCCTTAGGGACATCCGTCCCGGCAGGGATATTCTCTTTTCCCTCAGCGTCAGGGGTTACCGCCGGAGCGATATAATCCAGAAGCTCAATTGTGCCACGGATCTCCGCATCCCCGGCCTTTACCGGTTTGACCACCGGAGAATCCGGAGCAGTTTTTATGATTGCTGAGATAAGCTTTTCACTGGTCCCCGCAGAATTGGCAGCGGTCACAGTGACCGGTGTTCCCGATTTGTCCCGGTCAGTGTCCAAGGAATATACATACCGGTTATTTGCTTTATCTTCTGTATACTTCTTTGTGGTATAGCTTTTGCTTCCGATGGTTAAGATTATCTCACAATCCTTATCCGCAACCACCTGTACCAGCTTATCCGTATTTGTAATGTCCTTAAGAAGCATCGGCATATCCGGTCTTCCCGGAATTACATCCGTCCCGTTGGACAGTAAAATCCTGCCGTTTACAAATCTCGTCATTACATAAACCTTCATTCCCGGCTTCAGCGTTGTTTCCATATAGTACTGATATCTGTACAGCTCATCCGTTGAGACGGAATATAAGGAGTTTTTGAAATTCTCTCCCTTTCCCTCACTGACTGCCACATAAACAGTTCCGCCGTCATAATAATAGCCTGAGATAATGCTGGTTTTACTTGTGATCCGGTTGATTGTCAGATTGGTGGAGCTGGTCTTCATATACTTCTCAATATCATTTACGACAGTTCGGGTCGTATAGCTATTCCGAATCGCGTCGTTCTTAACATCCGATGCGGTAACCTCAATAAGCTGGTCGGCATACAGCTGCTCCTTTAATTTGAAAGTAAATTTACCTGTTTGATCGGTTTTACCCTTATATGTGTTCTTCCCCACGGTAAGGGTAATATCGTATGTCTTATCTGCATCCGGTACATGGCCGGAGATCGACTTTTCTATATTACTCACCTCATAAACAACCGGTGCATTCGGAACGATCTCCGACACGACGGAAGATGTCACTCTGCTGGTTCTGGATAAATGATCCAGACTATAAACCGTTACGGTTTTTCCGGCGCTTATAGGGGGAACCGACATCAGGAAAAACCCGTTGCTGTCCACCACTAAATCGGACTCTACGATTTTTAAGCCTGAATTATAGATCTCTGCTGCTTTCTCATACAATGCCCTGCCGCCTTTATTCGATACATAAACCGTATCATCGATAATGGCAATAATGCTGGCATCATCATCTTTGATCGAGCCTTGAATATAATTCACATTATTCAGGATAGGACTGACAACCGGCTGATTCGGTCCGGTACGTTTCACCGGAACTACAACCCGTTCACTCTCCAGGCCTTTTGCTTCATCCTTAATATAGACACTCACTACCGTGCCGGAAGGCTGGGAAGGCAATGCATAAGAAAAACTGCCCTTACGGTCAACCGTTGATTCATATACCCCGGTATATGCATCAAATATTATCGTTGCATTCGGCTCCGCCGTTCCGGTAATTTTCGTTTTCCTGTTCGTATACGATACCACGGTCGGCTTTGACAGAAGATTATCATTGAAGTTATCCACCACCAATCGCTTCACTGTCTTGTTGCCATAAATATCCTCCGCATATACGGAATATACCCCATTCTGCCAAACCGTAAAGCTGTTGCCTGAGATTGTCTTTTCATAAGGCCATCCCTCGTAGTCCAAATCAATTTCTCCATATTTTACCCGGAGTTGTTTGATTTCAGATTCATCCGTTACAAGCACTGCTACCTGATATTCACTAGCGGTAGCACTGGTAACCGCGGGCGCCATGACAATATTGGGGCTGGTGACATCCTTATCATATGACGGATAAGCGGCAGTATAATAACGGTAATTTTTTGACTCTATCAGATACTCAACATACCAGGGGGAGTTTTTAAACAATTCTTCTGCATAGGCAGGTGTCTTTACGATGAACTGGTAGCCGTTCGGCAGGCCCACCCTCCAGTTGTTGTCCACTCCCGGCATGATATTACCGCAATGGTGCACATAATCAATATATCTGCCGAGGATTGACTGGCTTCGGTTGAAACCGCCTAAGACAGCCTGCTTCTCAACTCCACTGTTGGCTTCCACCGGAATAGTTATTTTATTGGTCGCCAGCAAAAACACCGTGTCATCCTTCACATCAATTCCATTATATTTTAAGCTCCGGATCCGCCGGCTGTTGCTGATTTTATTGCCGGAGAAATCATATCTTGGCTCTACGGAAGGATCTACGACATAATCAACTCCGTCAAAGATAAAGAAATTGCTCCAATCATTCAGCCACTCCTCCTGGATCAGGGATTTCTTGCCCTTCGCCTTCATCAGGCCGGACATAGTCTGGTCAGCCCAGGCCTTGCTGCCCCCCAGAGTTTCATATGCACTGGCAGACCATTCCAGCCATTCCTTCAGCTGCTTTCCGGTAATCGTATACACATACAGATAATTATTGTAGGGCTGTATGGATGTCAAATCGGATTCTGTTATTTTTTCCCTTATATTGATAAAATCATATACCGAATTGGCCCCATAGCTTGCATAAGTTGAGGCTGCGATAATCGGATACTTCTTATAGGCGGTTCCGGTGGTATTGGCAAAGTTAAGGGCATACTGAAGCTTTGAGTTGTTTAAGAGCTGGATAGCGGGATTATCCCCAAGCATTCCGAAATAATTCTGGATTATTTCATCTGCTTTAAGCTCACCTAGAACTTCAGTGAAATACTCAGACAGCTTTTCTTCCCAACTTCCATAATAAGCTGCAATGGTTTTATTCTCTGTCGTATTTTCAGCCGTTACCATCTTGATTTCCGAGCTTCGGTCAACTATCTGCACCGTATCCCCGGTTACCTCAAGCTTTAAATCCACAACTCCGATGGCTTCACCGCGGTCTCCTGCCATGATAACATTTTTACCATTCATGAGCGAGGTCTTCTTATCCACGTTGGGGAGCCGGTAATAGGGTGAGGTCATGTCGGTCGTAGGGAACAGGTTATGCTCATGTCCGCAGACAACCACATCAATCTCGGGAATTTTCGATATAGCATATGCCACATTCTTAAAATTAAGCTCCGGATTTTCCGGTCCGATACCGGTATGGGACAGGGCTATTACGATATCCGCACCCATTTCCTTCAGCTTAACCGCCTTGGCTTTGGCATTCTCAACCATATCCTCAGTTTTTAGAATTCCGGCATAGCTATGGGTTTTCGCAGTCAGCGTGGGAATCGTCTGTCCTATGATACCGACGGTAACCTCTGCGGTCTTACCGGAAGAGGTCTTCATCTGCCTGGTAATCAGCATGACTTCCAGGAATGGGTATTCCCCGGTTTTAGAATCCGTCACATTGGAAACCACTGTGATATTCCGCATTCCGGAACCATTCAGCTGTCTTAAGATATATTCATATCCATAATCAAATTCATGGTTTCCAAGAGTGATTGCATCATATCCGACCAGGGCCATCGCTTTGTAAATCGGCTGAATGGCCTCCTGGTTTTCAGAAAATATGTATTCGGTGGTGTAATCGTATAATACATCCCCGGCATCTAACGTAAATGTGTTCTCCCTGGGCAATTCATTCCTGGTCCGGGTGATCAGATCCATTACCCTGGCCAGTCCGCCGTTATTATAATCAACACCCAGCTCATAATCCTTGCTGTTTAACTGACCGTGCAGATCGGTTGTACCTATGATTCTTAAATTAACCGTTTCCGTTTTCTGCTCGGCGGCATCTGCTTTGTCAGCCTTACCGTATCCGTTATACCAGACCATAAAAAACAGTAAAAAACATATGACAAAACCCGCAGAGATCTTAGTTCTCCCGGAAAGCCATTTCTTTTGTATCGATCGCTTCTGCCCTCTGCTTTTCTTCATTATCTCTCCTTACCTGTAAAAAGCTGCCAAACGCTCTTCCATCATATTGAATTGATGTAAGAATGTGTAGCAGCTTACTACTAATATTAGTCACTATTGCCAGCGTTTCACATCCTGGCTTAATTTTAGGAAAATAATAAGGCAAAAGCATGGCAAAATCTTTAAGAAATACTTACCATTATAAAGGGTTTTTCACCTGGTCCGTCTTGTCGATTGGTTTGATCAGCTCAAGAATACGATCAATCCGGTCTGTAAGGTAGAGATAGCCGAACAGCGCCTCCAGCCCGGTGGCCGTCCGGTATTCCACTATTCCGGCATTCTTGGCAGAGGTAAAGGATTTGGCATTTCTGCCTCTCTTATAGACCGCCTGTTCTTCCTCCGTCAGCCGATCCCGGATCTGATGAAACAGCTGCGCCTGGGCAGTGGCCTGGACCTGTTTTGTCACCTGCTTATGGAGCTTATTTACCGGTGCGTTGCCGCTCTCAACCACCAGAGTGCGGATGATGAGATCATAAATGGAATCTCCGATATAAGCCAGCGTCAGCGGTGAGTACGTTTTAATATCCGTATCCGGAAGGCTTAACGCCTTTCGTATATACCCTGCGAACGAAGGTCCGTTATATTCTTCGGCTAATTCCTTTTCCATCTTACTCCTTCTCTGGTATCCTCCAGTACAATGCCCTTTGTAAGCAGCAGGTCCCTGATCTCATCGGCTTTTGCAAAATCTCTGTCTTTTCTGGCTTTCTGCCGGTCTTCGATCAGGCTCTCAATGTCCGCATCCAAAAGCTCTTCCTCCTGATGGGATTCCAGGCCCAGAATATCACAAAGCCGTACAATGCTGTCATACACTGCCTGAACAAACGCTCTGCTGGAATCGCCGCTGCAATTGCTGTTCGCAAATCTTACCAGTTCGAAGATTGCCGTAATAGCATCCGCTGTATTAAAATCATCCTCCATCGCTGTGTCAAACTTATCCTGGAATTCCTCTGCTTCCTTTAAAAGCTGCCGCTCCCCCTCCGTCAGACCGGTATCCTTCAGAACACCGCTTTTTAGCAGGTATTCCAGCTGGCCTATGCTGGTGAGGATACGGGTCAGAGAATTTTTCGCCGCCTCCATCAAATCTCTGCTGAAATTGAGCGGGCTGCGGTAATGGGCGTTCAGCATGAAGAAGCGAACCACCTGAGAAGGGTACTGCTCGCAGATCTCCCGGACCGTAAAGAAATTTCCCTCCGATTTGGACATTTTCTTATTATCAATATTTAAAAAGGCATTATGCATCCAGTAGCGGGCAAAGGCAGTACCGGAAGCCGCTTCACTCTGGGCAATCTCATTCTCATGATGCGGGAAAATCAGATCCTCACCGCCGCCATGGATGTCGATCTGTTCTCCGAGATATTTCTTACTCATGACCGAGCATTCGATATGCCAGCCGGGACGGCCGTCACTCCAGGGGGAGGTCCAATAGGGCTCTCCTTCCTTCTTCGGCTTCCAGAGAACGAAATCCATCGGGTCCTCCTTCTCCTCACTGACAGCAATGCGGACACCGGCTTCAAGATCGTCTATCTTCTTCTTTGAGAGCTTGCCATATTCCTTAAAGCTTCTGGTCCTGAAATAAACCGTGCCGTTTTTCTCATATGCATGGCCTTTCTCGATCAGGGTACCGATCATATGGATCATACCATCAATTTCTTCCGTTGCCTTTGGATGGCAGGAGGCCTTTACAACATTCAGGGCTTTCATGTCAGTCCGAAACTCCTTAATATAACGTTCGGAGATTTCTGAGGAATCGACCCCTTCCTCAATGGCCCTTCTGATAATTTTATCATCCACATCCGTAAAGTTGGATACATAATTTACCTCATAACCCTTATATTCGAAAAATCTCCTTACGGTATCAAAAAAGATGACCGGTCTGGCGTTTCCGATATGGATGAAATTATAAACGGTCGGTCCGCAGACATACATCCTGACCTTTCCCTCTTCAATCGGCACAAATTCCTCTTTCTTCTGGGTCAATGTATTATATATTCTCATGCCAAGCTTCCTCCTTCAATCGTACTTAATATTCTATTATCGGCTATACCCTGCTGTCGTCTTTCATCCTGTTCTCAAGCTCCTGCATACGATCGGTAAGTTTCTTCAATTCCTCCCGAAGACAGGCATTCTCCTGCTTTAACCCTGCCATCTCGTTCTGAACCGGATCCGGAAGATGAATCTGGTCCATATCCTCCCTCGGTATCCTTACATTATCCCGTTTCACAACTCTGCCCGGTACGCCGACAACCGTAGAATAGGGCGGAACCTCCGATAAAACCACGGAGCCGGCTCCAACCTTGGAGTTTTCTCCTATTGTGAAGGAGCCGATGATCTTGGCCCCGGCACTGATCATAACATTATTTCCGATGGTCGGATGACGCTTACCCTGCTCCTTGCCGGTTCCGCCTAAGGTTACTCCCTGATAGAGGGTTACATTATCTCCTATGATGGCTGTCTCACCAATGACCACCCCATGTCCGTGATCAATAAATAGCCCTTTTCCGATGGTAGCTCCGGGATGGATCTCAATTCCGGTCTTTCTGGCTGTTCTCTGGGAATACCATCTCGCCAGCAGATAGTGCTTTTTCTTATATAATCTGTGTGCGATCCGATAGCGGATAATTGCCTTAAAGCTGGGATAGAGGAAAACCTCCAAAGGTGTCTTAATCGCCGGATCCCGCTCCTTTATGATTTGCATTTCTTCCTTAATATATTTCATAAACCCCATATTCCCATCCTCCTATGAGAAATATACTACATATCTGATGCATTACTCACAATTTCATCACATAAAAAACCGCCTCCAGGATATAGAGGCGGTGAATACGCGGTTCCACTCTATTTGTATGCGGCTGTAATACGCGGCATACATCTCATGCAGATAACGGCTGCTGCCGTGTCCGGCTAAATTATTTCACCAAACCAGCTCCCGGATGCACTTCACTCACATCTTCACAAAGAATGCTTTCAGCCGGTGGCATTCTATCTCTGATGCTATTCTATGAGCTACTTTTCCGTTCATCGCTTTATTATATAAAAAAATATGATAATTGCCTTTGTTTTATTCATTGTATGCAGAGTTGAATATTTTGTCAATACCCGAAATAAGAATCCTGACAGGAAACCGCCGTAACTCCCTGCAATAGCCCTCCATAAAAATATATGTTTTCCTAGACCGAGGTCCACTGCTTCGGACAGCCGCCGCAGCCGTTACAGCCGCTTCCGAAAGCTTTCGGCGTCATATCCGCCTGATAATTCATCATGGTCTCCAGCAGACAGACGGCATTGGCCGCAATGCCAAGGCCGGCTCCCGTAAAGCCCAGGCCCTCCTCCGTCGTTGCCTTTATATTCACTCTGTTTTCCTCTATCCCAAGGGCTCCTGCAATATTGATCACCATCTGAGGCAGATAGTCTGCCAGCTTTGGCTTCTGCGCGATCAGAGTCGCATCTATATTTTCTATTATATATAGCTGATCCCCCAGCAGGTCCCTCACCTTTTTCAACAGCTCAATGCTGGAAATCCCTTTGTAGGTCTCTTCCGTATCCGGAAAATGCTTCCCGATATCCCCCAGCGCAGCGGCACCCAGAAGAGCATCCATAATTGCATGGACCAATACATCCGCGTCGGAATGTCCGAAAAGCCCTTTCTCATATGGTACCTTTACTCCGCCCAGGATGAGATCCCGTTCCTCCACCAATTTATGAACATCATAGCCTGTTCCTATTCTCATATTCTTCCTCCAATTATATCAATATCGACCGTTTCCTTTTACCACCCGATCCGCCGCTGCTTCATAACGCTATTCTGTTTGTGATCCCGTTATCAGAACGACATCGATTGTATATATTTATCATTGAAGCCCGGGTCATTGGACAAATGGATTTCCTTTGCAACGGATAAGATCCGATCCACTCGCTCTTTGCAGTCCTCCTCCGTAAGATACCGGATTGCCCCGGACAGCGAACTGTTCCCGACTGCTTCCACCTTCCCTGCAAGCTGCTTCGGCAGCAATCCGATATGAATTGCTTTCTCCACATCCAGTTTATATCCGAAGCCCCCGGCCAGACAAACCTTATCAATATCACCATAAGATATTCCAGACCGCTTGATTAATATCTCTATTCCCGCACGGACGGCAGCTTTCGCCAGCTGGAGCTCCCGTATGTCTCTTTGCAGCAGCTTCATACCGCCTATTTCAAAGCCTTCCTCAAAATAAGGATCGGCCAGCAATCCGGTTTCATCCATCCGCCCGCTCCGTAAGAGCTCCGAAGCGATCTCAATCACACCGGTGCCGCAGACGCCTATCGGAGGCTTTCCGGCAATAGTCTCGTACCGGTATCCCCCCTCTTCCAGCGTCACATGGCTGATAGCTCCCGGAATACTTCCTACTCCACAGGAGATATTCCCGCCTTCAAAGGCCGGACCAGCCGCAGCTGAGGTCACCAGAATACTCCTCCGGCTGCCAAGAGCCATCTCTCCGTTCGTCCCCAGGTCTACCAGCAGACATAGTTCCTCCGACCGGTCAAAGCCGCAGGCCAGAAGCCCCGCAGTGATATCCCCTCCGACAAAGGCGGATATTCCCGGCAGTAAAACGAGCGGTGTCTTATAGGGTACCGGAAAAACCTCATTCATCCTCTTTCGGATGGCTCCGATTTCCACCGGTGTAAACGGATATACTCCCAGCCCGTCACAGCGATAACCCATGAACAGATGTCCCATGGTTGTATTGCCCGCTATGGCGATCCTCTTAATCTTATCTGCCTCAATTCCTTCCAGCTTAGTAAGAGTCAGGATACCCCGCAGTATTTCCTCCCGGATAACAGACTTAAGAGCCTCCTGTTTGCCTTCCGCGGAGGATTTGATTCTTGTTATTACATCCGCCCCATAGGCCCGTTGAGGATTTGCCGCCGTATGGGTCCGGATTACTTTGCAGCCGGCTTCTTCCACCAGGCTGAACGCAAGAGTTGTCGTTCCCAGATCGATAGCCACCAGATAAGAAGGATTTCCCGGTATCGGCGGTCTGCCTTTCTCACTCTGCGGCTTACCGGTCAGCTTTGTTACGACGTCAAAGCCCGCGGTCTCATATCCAAAGAACAGCTCCACGGTGCAATCCTCCTTCGGATACGCCTTACAGGACAGGCGAAGCCCCTGCTTAAGCTCTGCTTCACTAAAACATTTCATATCCTGTGCAGCAGCCTTTAATATTCCCGAAAAAACCCTTACCCTGCACTTTCCGCAGGTTCCTCTGCCGCCGCATTCCGCACGGTATGGGACCTCCTGCCGCCGCATTGCCTCCAGAAGGCTTTCCCCTTCCATACATTCTATATGAATGCTCCGGTCTTCCCCGGTAAACCGCAGTGTAATCCTATGGCTCAACGTTATTATTCACCGCCTGACTGATTTGTCCGGTGTACCGCATCATTGTTTTTCCGATGGTCAGTGATACGGTACACTAATTCCATTCTAAGTAATACGCCGTACTTCGTCAATAGAAAAAATCCTCTGTTCATATTACAGAGGACCTTGTAATAGCGAAGGACGGATTTGAACCGCCGACACTGCGGGTATGAACCGCATGCTCTCGCCAACTGAGCTACTTCGCCATATTCTATCGTTTGATATTTTCCATAAAAATGGGACCTATAGGGCTCGAACCTATGACCCTCTGCTTGTAAGGCAGATGCTCTCCCAGCTGAGCTAAGATCCCATGTACTTAAAAAGTACTTTACCATTATATTAATTCCCCAAGAGTTTGTCAAGAGTGCGTTACAGTATTTTTTATATGTGAATGTATTTTAAAATTCCGCTTTTATATTTTTATTATTTAATTTACCGAGTAAATATCTTTTCTTATATTTCAGTCTTGCATAGCGGCTGATTCTGGTAATCACGGTATGGTTCACTGCCCCGCCGATCACTCCGACCAGGGGAAGCCCCTGAATGAATTTTGATGTCAGCAAAGTATCGGACAGCAGGTTTGCAGTCTCTTTCAATAGCTCTTTCTGTCCGTCCCCGTCAATCACTCCCGAATCTATTCCTGCGCCCAGGGTGTCCGTCTTCTCACTGTACTCCTTCTGCAGCTCGCCCTTTACCAGCGCACCGCAAATGATCGTAAGCTGATAAGCTTTCTCCTCCTTTGCGGCATAACCGTATCCATAGCTTAGGGCAATCTCGTTCAGGTTCCGGATAATAACCGCAATAAACAGCGGAATATCAGGAAGCCCAATTCCCAGCAATCCAAGAACTCCGCCTTCAATCACGGCGATGGAAGAGTTTAAGAGGCTGGACCGGCCAGATTGCTTATCCAGTCTCTTAATCAATTTTCTGCTGGTGTATTTGTCAACCGCGTAATTATTCAAATCATATTCCAATTGAATTTTATCTTTATTATAAGTCTTCTCGATATAAGTGCTGCCCTTTTCAAAAACCAACTGAAAGCCCTTATAAAAGGCAGTATCCAAAGCAGCTTTCAGTTTCTCCGGAATCTTATTCTGAACCTTGTCGATGACAGGATTCATCTTAGCCATAAGAAATGAACTCTCTTTCGGCTCAAATAACTTCTGCTCCTGCTTCTCTATCACCTTCAGCTGCTTAACCAGCACCTGCTTTTTCCTTTGATCCGCCTGTTCCTGATTATGCCCGTTCAACAAAAAACCTCCTCTGCTCACGCTAATATCTGCAATATGCTATCCAGAGATATTGCTATACCATAATAATAAGTATTCTCTGAATTATATGATATTTTACATCCTTCATCAATATGATTAAGATTATATTTGGATTAATAATTAATCCAACAGCTTAGTCAGCCTTCCCCGGTAAATAATATACAACTCATGCATTGCCCGGGTTATGGCTACATACAGCAGCTTCGCATCCGCATCCTCCGCCCGGTAATTATTCTCATCCGGATTCCAGATAAGGACTCCGTCAAACTCCAGTCCCTTCGTCATATGGATGGGCAGTACCATGATGCCATTCATGAAGGTCATCTCCTCCATATTCTCCGGAAGCTGCTCTATTTTGATGTATGGTTTCAAAAGCTCCTGTACCTTTCTGGCTTCTTCGATTGTACGGCAGATGACGGCTACCGTATCATAGCCGTTCTTTAGTACTTCCTCCAGAATACGGACCGCTGCAGGAACCATTTCCTTCTCATCTGTGACTCTCGAAAGGGAAACCTCCTTTCCATGCCGGATAATCGGCTGGATCTCGTAGGTTTGGAAGCTGCATTTTTTAAGAACCCGGCTGGCATAATCGGAGATCTCCACCGTATTCCGGTAGCTCTTCGCCATGACATAGAATTTATCCTTCTCCGGCAGGAAGACTTCCTTTTTCAGGGCTTCCCAGTCATTCATGCCGGTGTCATAATGGATATTCTGAGATACGTCACCCATAATTGTATACGTGCAGTTCTTGAATAAGGATTTAAAGAGATAGAATATCATGACGCCGAAATCCTGTGCCTCATCCACTATAATATGGCTGACATATTCAAAATCTTTTGTAAGCTTCAGACGCTTTTTAATAAGAATCAGCATCGCAAGATCATTCAGGTCCAGTTTCTTCCGGTGAAGGTCCCCAAGGAGCAGCATGATCCCTTCTCCGGATAATTTCCGTATTCCCTGTTCCAGGAATTCTTCCGGATGCTCCGTCAGATATTCCAGGAAGCCAAGATATACTTCCATCAAATTAATCTTCCTGTTCCGGTTTCCGAAATAATTCCTGTATTTCTTAACTTCACCCTGAATTATTTCCTTCCGCTGCAGCTCCTGTTCATGGATGGAGGTAATCCGGTAAGCCAGCTGCTTATTCAGCAGGTCGATCTTCTCCTGCAGGGGCTTTTCTTCAAAAAAATCCAAAAAATAAAGTATCTCTTCCTTCGTGTAGATCGTTTCTCCCTGGTATATGACCGGCTCCGTCACCACGGTATTTCGTTCATACTGCTTCAGGTAATAATCCAGAGCCTTGATAAAATCCAGGGAACCTTTATATGCCTTCAGTTCAGCCCTGCCCGCTTCCACATGGCTTCCCTCCAGCGTCAGGAAGCTGTCGCTCAGGCTGTATTTTCCCTTCTTCGGATCAAAATCCCCTTCCAGCATCAGAAGAAAGAATTCCTGCATTGTCATCTGATTTACATTATATACATCCAGATTCGGCAATACGCCGGTGATATAATTTAACAGCATTTTATTACTGCCGATAATATAGAATTCGTCCGGTCTGAATTTATCCTTATAATTATATAGGATGTACGATATTCTGTGCATCGCCACGGTGGTCTTTCCGCTGCCGGCAACTCCCTGGACAATTATACTGTGAAACGGTGCATCCCGGATGATTTCGTTCTGCTCCTTCTGTATCGTAGCGATGATCTCACCCAGAACCACTTCCTTATTCTTGCTTAAGTATTTTGTCAGGAATTCATCATTTGTTACCACATCCGAATCATAATAGTCCACCAGGGCACCATCCGATATCTCATAGGTACGCTTAAGCTTCAGCGATATCTCTATGGTCTCTCCGAAGGGTGTCTGATAGGAGCTTTCCCCAATCTCGCTTTCGTAATAAACACTGGAAACCGGTGCCCTCCAATCAATAACCAGGCTCTCCGCCCTGCTTTTACGGACCCCATTCTTCCCTATATACAGGGAGAAGCTGCCCTCCTCCCCATGCTCATAATAATCAATTCTGCCAAAATAGGGTTTTTTAACGGCTGCCTGATTTTTTTGAAGCATTCTGGCCACCTGGGATTTCATATCCAGGCCGACCACAAGATCATTATGAAGCTCGGGATTATTGGAGCGGTAGTTATCATAAAGCTCCTTTGTCTCCGCGCTGATTTTACTCAGTTCCTCAGAATAATAGTCAATATTTTTCCGGATAACCTCCAGGCATTGTTCCAAATGCCGCTCCTCATGCCTCCGCCCAGAATTGTCCTGCCGCTCCGGTCCGGTCTCCGGCATAATATCTAAATTCTCCATAACTGTCTCCTCACATCGTTTCAGTTTCTTGGCTACAGCTATAATCATAATACGAATAAAAAATATTACTAGACTTTTTCTTTTCGATGTGTTATGATTGATAATGAAGTGTAGGTAAAATTAAGAATTCGCTGACAGGTGTTGCTGGCAGCTATTTTTTTGCCCCTTTATCTGAAAAATGTATGAAGGTGAAAAAGAAGGTACCGGCCATCTCCTGTTGTTTTCCGAGGCCATTAATTTCCGGAGGTCATGAATTCCTCTACGGTCAGATTATAGGAATCCAGCTGCAGCTGCTGCATATTATAATGCAGTATACTGATACAGGTGTTCTTAAGCCTGGTTTTCCCGGAACCCATCTCTCCGGCTGTGAGTATGGATACTACGGAATTAATGGCCGCCCCATGGGAGACCATGATGATGTCCTCATCATAATACTCCTTTGCCAATCTGGTGATACAGCCGATCAGTCTCTGATGCAGCTCCTCCCAGGGTTCAATTCCCTCTTCCATCCCAAAGGTATCGAAGTACTTTCTTTTATCATAAGTAACCCCTGCAATGGCCCCAAAATCCCGTTCAATCAAGCCATCATCCACAATTACCTGATCCAGTCCGATATTCTCTGCAATAATTTCAGCCGTTCTCTTCGCCCGGATTAACGGACTGGTTATTACAGCTCTGATCTTTCTTCCCTTGAAGGCCTGGCCGCATCTGACAGCCTGCCGTATTCCGTTCTCATTTAACGCTATGTCTTCTCTTCCCTGCAGTTTGCCCGCCCGGTTCCAGTCCGTCTCACCATGCCTGATCAAGTAAATCCTCATTCGTTATTCACCCTGTCCTTCCCTTTGTAACCTTTTTATATCCATGCCCTTGCATTTTACCGGTTGTCTGTACCGGTGAATGCTATTTTAACATAATACAGTTGATATGTAAAAACCTAATAATGATATCCTCTTATATTCCGAATATTGCGCCTTCGCCGCAAAGCCTGCAGAGAAAAAGACACAGATGCAGCAGTTATGCCATATCCATGCCTTTTCCATCTTTTCCGGATCCGGGTATTGGTCCGGATGAAAAAATAGCGGCTGACGCACTCAAAAAAAGGAGTCAGACACGTATGCCCTGACCCCTTTGAAAATCAGATATTGTTTATGACGCCTGACAACGCCGGGCTTTTAATCAACCTTGGTAGTCAGGAAGATCGGCAGTGTCATGTGTGAAATCTGATCCTGCAGCTCCTCAATTCCATCCATATGGCGATCCTCATCACCAAGAATCTTTTCAAGAATCTCCCGGGTGGCATAATCATTCACATCACCCGCCAGCCTGATCGCCTCGTTATATGCAAAGATGGCTCCCTGCTCCGCCAGATTGTCATTCTCCAGCTGCTCCGCAACATCCTTGCCTATGCTGATTTTATTCAGCTTGTTGACAGTGGGCGAGCCTTCCAGAAAAAGTATCCTGGCAATCAGCATCTCTGCATGCTTCATCTCATCAATTGCTCTTCTTTCAAACTGATCATGCAGCTTCTTGTAGCCCCAGTTGGCACACATTTCGGAATGCACTATGTACTGATTAATCGCAGACAGCTCATCCGCCAGCAGCGCATTCAATGTGTCGATAAGTCTGGAATCACCTTTCATATAAAAACCCTCCTATCTTGTGTTAAGCAAATTTTATATAATATAGAATAGCATTTTTTGCTCTTTATTGCAATCATTTTCTCCTGAATACTGGTAATTAGTAATAATTCTTAATACTAATTATTTGCGAAAATGCTATGGATCATACTGCTCTATTCAGACAGCGCCTCATATACCGCAAGAGTTTCCCCGCTATTATCTGAACCGAGAATATAGATGTCCTGCCCCGTGATAATCACAAGAAACGGTGCGGTCCGGGGATTTAAGCAAAGCTTGCCCGTACCTATTCCCGCCACTCTGAATTTACCCTTCAATAAGGTGGGAAAGCCGCTTCCCACGATTCTTGATGCAGAAGGCAAAGTATCCAGCAATTGAACCGATACCACCTCCTCCAGTTCAATGGTATATACCGTAGAGGTGTGTATTGCCATCAGCCGGGTTTCATTAAGCGTAAGGCCGGGCGGTGTAAATTCCTCCTTCATGATCCAGATCCCCAGACACGGCATTGCAAAAACACACAGGAATGCAAGAATATATACGATTTTTGCCGACCGTTTGGCAAGATTCATGGTCATTCCGATACCGATACGGTTATTTATGAACAAATGTCTGTCATTGGGATTATAGTAAAGCATACCCATAATCCAATAATTGTCTTCCTCCGCATATAAGGATTGCCCGCTTTCCTTCGTGAGCTTTTGCTGAACCCTGCGCGCCGTAAATTCCGCTTGCATCGCGGTATAAAGCAATGCTACGGTATAGACGGCAGTGGATATCAGCAGGGCAGTGCCGCTGTCGATAAACATCCAGAAGAAAAGATTATATATCCCAGTCAGCCATGCCATCCCTATAAAGCATTTGCTCCAGTTATGCCTGCGCACCTGGGTAAGCGCCATGTTAAGCGCCGTATCCTCCTCCACCGTATCGGCCTTCTGCCGGTGCAGCATCCGGTAAAAGATATAAAATGCTGCAATCAGCAGGGTAAATACAGCATACCCCATCAGCCTCCACCAGAACTCTTCTGTTTCCCCATATACGGCAATCGTATGGACAACCGGGATAAGGCTAATGACCACCGGGGGCAGAAACCACCGGATACGATATCTTTGCTTCGATGCGGCCGCAACCTTGATATCAACCAGAGTATTTCCTGCGGCCGGGCTGTCCCAGCCTCTTTCCTTCTTCAATAGTTTTATTCTTCGGTGACAGATAACAAAGGATAAAAACGGAAAAGCAATTACCAGGGTCATCCATATCAAATAATAGGTGATGATAACCGAAATATACTTGATAAAAAAGACAGGAAGCGGTAATACGGCTAAGATAAGTGCATATCTGTCTAACTGCCTTTTAAATTTCCGGCATAGCACCGATATGGCGGCATCCTGTCTTGCATGATAGGGCAGGGTCACACCAAGTATAATATTTTTCTTTGGCTTTGCCTCATTTTGGAATGTAAAATACATGATCGGCAATATGGGATAGAAGCAAATAAACAAAACAATCTGCAAAACAGTATTCATACCGGATCCTCCCTTTCATCATATAATTCACCGCAAAGCTTTAAGACATCCTCCTTTGAGAATCCGTTTAATTTCGCTTCCGATATAAGCAATCGGAAGCCGGATTTCATCTTGTCTGACAGAAGGCTTGGATTCATCCTGCCGTTTACCACCGCTCCGTTTCTTCTGTCTGCCAGAATATAACCCTCCTGCTTCAGCAGCTGATAAGCCTTATTTACCGTCATCATATTGATTCCTGCCTCATTTGCCAGGGCCCGGATGGTTGGCAGCCTCTCCCCCGGCAGCAGCGTCTGATTGGCAATTCCCAAAACGATCTGATTGCGTATCTGCATATAGATTGGTATCTCACAGGAAAAATCCAACTGTAATAGCATCCTTCATCCTCCTTTGCATTATTCATTATAATGCAAATAATACATACTGTCAAGTTATTCGTAAGAAAAAAGTATGGCTTGCAGTCTGTCAACCACATCCATACTTTCCGATAAACTCTTATATTCTGCAGGTATCTTTATGATACCCATATATTCATTTACACATTCGCCGTAACGGTCTTCCCATTCGTCTCAAAGATGGCTTTAACCTTCTTAAGCATTTCCTTGTCGGGTTCCTTCGTATCGGCAAGCTTATATTCCAGTCCAAGCTCCTTCCACTTATATTCCCCCATCTTATGGAATGCCAGAAGCTCGATCTTCTCCACATTCGGGTATTGGTCCAGATGCTCTGACAGTTTTTTCACGCTGTCCAGGTTATCTGTCAGCTGCGGAACCAGTACGTATCGGACCCAGGTCCGGATATCCTTCTCCTTAAGGTAATCTAAAAACTTCAAGGTGGGGGATAAGGAAACTCCGGTCACTGTTTTATATACGACGGGATCATAATTTTTGATATCCAGCAATACCAGATCCGTGTATTCCAGTAATTCTTTCACATAATCATTCCAGATAAACCCTGAGGTATCAAGCGCAATTGAAATTCCCTGTTTTTTGCACAGCTTACTTACCTCCAGCAAAAATTCCGCCTGCAATAAGGGCTCTCCACCGGTAAAGGTAACCCCTCCGCCGGAGAACTGCATATAGGACTTATACTGAATTATTTCCTCCGTCAGCTGTTCCGGGGTATATTCCTTCCCTTTCGCCGTATCCCAGGTGTCCGGATTATGGCAGAACTGGCATCGCAACGGACACCCCTGCAGAAATACAACAAAGCGTATCCCAGGTCCGTCTACGGTTCCCAGACTCTCCAGGGAATGGATTCGTCCGATTTTATCCATAGCTCCACCGCCTTTCCGATACATGCTCTATCCATCAATCTGACGTCGTTTATAATATAATAATGCAGGCACAAGCTTTATAGGAGATAAATTAAATCCTCTTTTATCTTTCATGGAAGGTTCTGTGAATCACATCCAGCTGCTGCTCACGGCTCAGCTTCACGAAGTTTACTGCATAGCCGGAAACCCGGATGGTCAGCTGCGGGTATTTCTCCGGATGATCCATCGCATCCATCAAGGTCTCACGGTCAAAGACGTTAACATTAATATGATGGCCTCTGCTATGGAAATATCCGTCCAGCATTCCGGCAAGATTATTCATTCTCTCTCTTTCATCCTTGCCTAATGCCTTCGGTACAATGGAGAAGGTATAGGAGATGCCGTCCTCCGCATGCTTATAGGGCAGCTTGGCTACGGAAGCCATGGAGGCTACGGCACCCTTCTTATCCCTGCCATGCATCGGGTTTGCTCCGGGAGCAAACGGTTCTCCGGCCTTACGTCCGTCAGGAGTGCTGCCGGTCTTCTTTCCATACACCACATTGGAGGTGATTGTCAGCACGGATAAGGTATGCTTGGCTCCACGGTAAGGTTTTACCTTCCTCAGCTTATTCATAAAGCGTTCCACCAATTCTACCGCTATCTGATCCACCCGGTCATCATTATTACCAAAGGCCGGGTAATCCCCTTCAATCTCATAATCCACAGCCAGCCCGGCTTCATTGCGGATTACTTTGACCCTGGCATGCTTGATGGCAGACAGGGAATCTGCTACAACGGACAAACCGGCAATGCCGCAGGCTTCCGTACGGAGAATATTGATATCATGAAGTGCCATCTGGAGTCTTTCATAATTATATTTATCATGCATGAAATGGATCACGTTCAGGGTATTGATATACAGCTCTGACAACCAGTCAAGAGTCTGGTCGAATTTCGCCATTACCTCGTAATATTCTAAATATTCCCCGGTAACCGGTGCAAACATCGGTCCGACCTGTTCCCCTGATTTCTCATCCTTACCGCCATTGATGGCGTACAGCAATGCCTTTGCCAGGTTGGCACGGGCTCCGAAGAACTGCATCTGCTTGCCGATCCTCATGGCCGATACGCAGCAGGCAATTCCATAATCGTCTCCCCAGACCTCCCTCATGAGATCATCGCTCTCATACTGGATGGAGCTGGTATCGATGGATACCTTGGAACAGAATTTCTTAAAGGGCTCCGGCAAAAATACGGACCATAAAACAGTCAGGTTGGGCTCCGGTGCAGGGCCCAGATTATACAGGGTATGAAGGACGCGGAAGCTGCTCTTTGTAACCAGGGTTCTTCCGTCAAGTCCCATTCCGCCGATGGACTCGGTTACCCAGGTGGGATCTCCGGAGAACAGATCATTATAAGAGGGAGTCCGGAGAAAGCGGACCATTCTGAGCTTCATGACAAACTGGTCCACCAACTCCTGTACCTCCGCCTCCGTAATCCGGCCGTTCTTTAAATCCCGCTCATAATATATATCCAGGAAGGTGGATACCCGGCCAAGACTCATGGCGGCCCCATCCTGCTCTTTAATGGCACCTAAATATGCAAAATAGGTCCATTGGGTCGCTTCAAAGGAATTTGCCGCCGGATTGCTGATATCAAACCCATAGAAAGCCGCCATTTCCTTCAGCTGTTTTAATGCCTTAATCTGCTCAGAGATTTCTTCCCTCAGACGGATATCCGGTGATTCTAAAATCGGGATCTCTAACAGCTTCTTCTCTCTCTGTTTATCCTCAATCAGGAAATCCACCCCATATAATGCCACACGGCGGTAATCTCCGATAATTCTTCCTCTTCCATAGGCATCCGGCAAGCCGGTAATGATTCCGGTATGCCTTGCCTTCTTCATCGCATCCGTATAGGCATCAAATACTCCGTCGTTATGTGTCTTCCTGTTCTGTGTATAAATTTCTTCCGTCGTCTTGTCAAGGGAATAGCCATAAGCCTCCAGGGCATTCTTCACAACACGAACTCCTCCGTTGGGCATAATCCCCCTCTTCAGCGGTTTGTCGGTTTGAAATCCGGCGATTACTTCGTTCTCCTTGTCCAGATATCCGGCACCAAAGGCGGTAATTGTAGACGGCTTTCCGGTCTCAACATCAATAATTCCCTTCTTATTCTCCTCTGCCATCAGTTCCTTTACCTGCTCCCACAGCTTCCGTGTCCTTGCCGTCGGTCCTGTAAGGAAGGAAGCATCTCCCTCATAGGGAGTATAATTATGCTGAATGAAGCTTCTGACGTTGATATCCGTAACCCAGCTTCCCGAATTATAGCCATACCATTCCTGTCTCATATCAGTAGTCCTCCTCTTTTGGATAAATTAATCTTACAATCTTATTGTAATTGAGATACACGGATACTGTCAATAGCAAATGATAATAGTTCTCAGTACTGTTTTTACCATATTTTATTAAATATATACAAATAGGCCCTCGCAGTGTTTTTAAGGTGCACACAGTTGTCCGCAGACATCAGCTTTTGAACATCTGCGAAAGCTCCTTGAATAGCTCGAGATCTGACTCGGTCAGCTTCAGGTTGGAGCTTAAGGTCGCTCCTGAAGCCGTAATTACATTAATCTTAAAGACCGTCCCTTCCTCCAGGGCTGTCTGCCCCACCGCCTCCATAAACTTTGGAAATTTCGGGTGAGCTGCCGTGAATTTCTCCCAAGCACTTTTTATCTTAAATATTTTCGCCGGATTAAACATTTGCATTCTCCCATCTTTCAGTATATGTTTCGCTTCAGCATCAGAACACCATCTTAAGGTATATTATAACTCATAGAAGCTTAATAATAACTGCCTTATCAGATTATTTTTGTCATAATTCTTTTCCCATACAAACCGACTCACACATACAACAGTAGGGCCCATAATTTTCAATAATGCCGTACCCCAGCCTCTGATACAGCCCGAAAGCCCCCTGCAATATCCTTCCCGTTTCCAGGATCAGCCTCCGGTATCCCAGCTCCTTCGCCCTGATTTCCAGCCTGCTCATGAGATCTTTTGCCAGACCCCTGCCCCGATATTCCTCACGGAGAAATACCCTTTTCACCTCCGCTGCTCCTTCTGCATAGTGTTTAAAACCGGCACAGCCAATCGGCTCATCATTATCGTAGAGCAATATAACGTCATGGATATCCTCCAGGGAGTTATATTGGTTATACTGTTCCCTTTGTTTATCTCCTCCGACGATATGATTCAGGTATTTGTCCAGCAGGTCCACCAAAATAATAAAATCCTTATGATTGCCATCCGTCAGTCTATATTCCATACCCTGTTCCAATATTATTCTCCTCCTGACTTATTCAGATAATAAAGTACGATGCCTGCTCCTGCAGGGACTCCTTCCAAAAGAACATCTTAAGTTTATCTGCAGGGATTAATAAATTATGAATAATTTCAGCATGCATTGTCAATAGTAAATAATCCTTGGCCTGTTTTGTATTACAAAAGCAGTTATCCAAAACCCCCTAAGGTCATCACTGAGTACTCCTTCGGGGATTTATGAATAACTGCTTCTACATACCAATATTCATTTTAGGCCAGATTACTGTAGCCCATCAGCTGTTCGTCCACAGCCTTCGCCACTTCCCTGCCCTCACGGATTGCCCATACGACAAGGGACTGACCGCGGTGCATATCACCGGCCGCAAATACTTTATCCACACTGGTGCGATATTTGCCGGTCTCCGTCTTTACATTTGTTCTGCCATCCAACTCCACTCCGAAGGCATCCGACACATAGGACTGTGTTCCCAAAAAGCCGGCCGCAATCAGAACCAGATCAATCTCTTCCTCGTATTCGCTTCCTGCGACCTCTTCCATAGAGTAACGCTTTGTCTCTTCATTATACTTACTTTCCAGCCTGACAATCTTAACCCTGCAGACCTTTCCCTGATCGTTAACAATGAATTCCTTCACGGTCGTCCGGTAAACCCTGGGGTCCGCTCCGAAGCAGGCGATTGCCTCCTCCTGGCCATAATCCGTCTTGCAGATCTTCGGCCATTCCGGCCAGTGATTATTATCCGCCCGGGTATCCGGGGCTTTCGGCATCATTTCTAATTGAATTACGGAGGCCGCACCCTGCCTTATGGCAGTTCCGACACAATCATTCCCGGTGTCTCCGCCGCCGATTACCAGCACCTTCTTATCCTTTGCCGTTACGGTAAAGTTCTTAATCGCTGCCGCCGATGCGGTGCCTGCATCCAGCAAATTCTTTGTGGCACTCTTAAGGTAGTCCACCGCAAAATAAATTCCCTGTGCTTCCCTTCCCGGGACCTTAATATCCCTGGGATTGGAGGCGCCGCAAGCGAGTATCACGCTGTCATATTCCTTTAAAATCTTCGATGCCTTGTAATTTCCTCCGACATCCGCACCGGTTACGAAGGTTACACCCTCCTCCTTCATGATGGCAATTCTCTGCTCAATAATATACTTCTCCAGCTTCATATTCGGAATACCATACATCAGAAGTCCGCCCACCCGGTCGGAACGCTCAAAAACCGTTACCAGATGGCCTCTTTTATTCAGCTGGTCCGCTGCGGCGAGTCCGGCAGGTCCGGAGCCGATAACGGCAACCTTTTTCCCGGTCCGGATCTGGGGCGGCTCCGGCTTTAAATATCCCTTTTCGTAGCCGTAATCAACAATAGCACATTCATTTTCCTTAATTGCCACCGGATTCCCGTTCAACCCGCAGGTACAGGCTGCTTCACAGGGAGCCGGACATACCCTTCCGGTAAATTCCGGAAAATTATTTGTCTTTAACAGACGGCTTAACGCCTGTTTCATGTTGCCCCGGTATACCGAGTCATTCCACTCCGGAATCAGGTTGTTTAACGGACATCCGGAGGCCATGCCTCCGATCAGAAGTCCTGACTGACAAAAGGGCACACCGCATTCCATACACCGGGCTCCCTGGCATTTCCTCTCTTCCATGGACAGAGGCTGATGGAATTCTTTAAAATGCTTGATTCTATCCTTCGGAGATAAGGAATCACTCACCGTTCTTTCATATTCCATAAATCCTGTTGGTTTACCCATATGATTCCTCCTCTATTCCTTTCTGGTGTTGGCAAAAAATGCCTCAATCTGCGCCTGCTCGCTGCTTAAACCCTTTTCCTCCATCTGAACTATGGTCTGCAGCATTCGCCTGTAATCGTGAGGAATAATCTTTTTAAATTTCGGAAGATATTCCTTGAAATTCTCCAGGATTTCTTTGCCCTTGGCTGAATTGGTATTCTTTACGTGCTCCGTTATCATACCCTTCAATTCCAGCACATCATATTTCTCGATCACCGCTTCAAAGGATACCATACCCTTATTCAGCTTCTTATAGAGATCGCTGTCTTCATCCAGGACATAAGCGATACCGCCGCTCATACCGGCTGCGAAGTTTTTCCCTGTCTTGCCAAGGACTGCCACTCTGCCGCCGGTCATGTATTCACAGCCGTGATCCCCAACGCCTTCAACGACCGCCATGACGCCGGAATTACGTACACAGAAGCGTTCCCCGGCAACACCATTGATAAATGCCTTGCCACTGGTTGCTCCATAAAGGGCGACATTACCGATGATGATATTCTCATCCGCCTTAAAGGTACTTTCCTTCGGAGGATATGCAATCAGCTTGCCACCGGATAAACCTTTGCCGAAATAGTCATTGCTGTCGCCCTCCAACTCAATCGTGAGTCCCTTCGGGATGAATGCACCAAAGCTTTGGCCTCCGCTTCCATGACACTCGATCGCAAAGGTATCCTCCTTCAAATCGGTACCGCATCTTCTTGTAATCTCAGATCCCAGTATAGTGCCGAAGGTACGGTCCGTATTGGATACCTGCAATCTTACTTTCTGGCTGCGTTTATCATTCAGTTTAAGCTTATTCATTAATATTCTCTCATCCGCAGTGCTCTCCAACGCAAAATCAAAGACCTGATCCGGATCAAAATGAATGCTTTGACCTTTATCCACGAATGGATTATTCAGTATTTTACTTAAATCAACCTTGCCTGCTCTTTCATCAAGCAGCGCTGATGACTTCCGCTTTAATAATTCTGTACGTCCGATCAGCTGGTCTAAGGAACGAACGCCTAATTTCGCCATATATTCCCGCAGCTCTTCTGCTACGAAGCGCATGAAGTTCTCCACATATTCCGGCTTTCCGCGGAAATTCTTCCGAAGCTCGGGATTTTGTGTCGCTACCCCGACCGGACAGGTATCCAGATTACAAACCCTCATCATAACACAGCCCAAGGTCACCAGAGGTGCTGTTGCAAAGCCGAATTCCTCTGCTCCGAGTAAAGCTGCGATCAATACATCCCGTCCCGTCATCAGCTTACCGTCCGTCTCGATTACCACCTTCTGGCGGAGTCCGTTCATAATCAAAGTCTGATGGGTCTCCGCAAGCCCCAGTTCCCAGGGAAGTCCTGCATTATAGATCGAGGTTCTCGGCGCCGCACCGGTTCCGCCGTCATACCCGGAGATCAGGATAACTCCTGCTCCTGCCTTGGCTACACCGGCCGCTATCGTACCGACACCGGCTTCGGAAACCAGCTTAACAGATATTCTGGCATTCTTATTGGCATTCTTCAGATCGTAAATTAATTGGGCAAGATCCTCGATGGAATAAATATCATGGTGCGGAGGCGGGGAGATGAGTCCCACACCCGGAGTGGAATGCCTGGTTTTGGCAATCCAGGGGTATACCTTCTCCGCAGGCAGCTGTCCGCCCTCGCCCGGCTTTGCTCCCTGGGCCATTTTGATCTGGATTTCTTTCGCGCTGACCAGATATTCCGAGGTGACTCCAAATCTTCCGGAGGCCACCTGCTTGATGGCAGAGCAGCGGTTCAAACCGTCCTCTCCGGGCTTTAAGCGTGCCAGGCTCTCGCCGCCTTCTCCGCTGTTGGACTTACCGCCCAGACGGTTCATGGCGATTGCCAATGCTTCATGGGCTTCCTTGGAGATGGAGCCATAGGACATTGCACCGGTCTTAAAGCGTTTTACAAGGGAATCTACACTTTCCACTTCTTCAATCGGGATTCCTTGATCCGGGAAATCGATCTCCAGCAGACCCCTTAAATTCACCTTTTCCTGTTCCGCAGTTACTTCCCTGGAATATTCCCTGAATATTTCATAATTGCCGGTCCGGGTGGATTGCTGAAGAAGATGGATCGTCCTCGGATTGTAAAGGTGCTCCTCTTTGCCGCTCCGGTATTTATGGGAACCACTGCTCTCCAGTGTCAGATCCGTCTCCAGGCCCAGAGGATCGAAGGCCTTGGAATGCAGCGCATCCACCTGCTTCTCCATATCCTTCAGGGTAATTCCCTCAACCCGGCTTACGGTTCCGGTAAAATATTTATTGATGACTTCCTTACTGATGCCGATGGCTTCAAAAATTTTCGATCCCTGGTAGGATTGGATTGTTGAGATACCCATCTTTGATGCTATCTTTACGATCCCTTTGATTACAGCCTTGTTATAATCATCTACGGCTGCGTAATAGTCCTTATCCAGCATATTATTATCAATCAGCTGACGAATGGTTCCCTGTGCCAGGTACGGGTTTACCGCACAGGCGCCATAACCCAGCAGACAGGCGAAATGGTGAACTTCCCTTGGCTCCGCGCTTTCCACGATCATTGCCAATGCTGTTCTCTTTTTTGTCCGCACCAAATGCTGCTGCAGGGCGGATACCGCCAGCAGGGAAGGAATCGCCACATGGTTTTCATCCACACCCCGGTCAGACAGGATCAGGATGTTGGAGCCTTCCTTATAGGCGCGGTCCGCTTCCAGGCAAAGATGATCAATCGCTTTCTCCAGGGAGGTGTTCTTATAATAAATCATCGGAATAACTTCCACATGGAAGCCCGATTTCTTCATAGCCTTGATTTTTAACAGGTCCGTATTGGTCAAAATCGGATTGTTGATCTTTAATACCTTACAATTTTCTGCCTTCTCTTCCAAAAGATTTCCATCCTCGCCGATGTAGACGGAGGTAGCGGTAACGATCTCTTCACGGATCGCATCAATCGGAGGATTCGTAACCTGGGCAAAAAGCTGCTTAAAATAATTGAACAGGGGCGGATTATTTTTTGACAGTACCGGGATAGGCGAGTCTACTCCCATCGCCGCCACTGCCTCCTGACCACTGTCTGCCATAGGCAGAATCGTGGTATGATAGTCTTCATAGGTATATCCGAAGGCCTTTTGCAGTCTGGCCAGCTCCCCATCCGTATACTCCTGGATTTTCTTATTCGGTATATGGAGATCCTTCAATTTGATTAAATTTGAGTCAAGCCATTCCCCATAAGGCTGCCGGGTTGCATAATAATTTTTAAGGTCCTCATCGTCAATCAGGCTGCCCTTCACTGTGTCCACCAAAAGCATCTTGCCGGGGCGAAGCCGTTCCTTCTTCAGAATTTTGTCCGCCGGAATATCTAACACACCCACCTCGGAGGAAAGAATCATATAATCATCATTGGTAATATAATAGCGGGAAGGTCTGAGGCCGTTGCGGTCAAGAACGGCTCCCATGACATCTCCATCGGAGAACAGTATGGAGGCCGGTCCGTCCCAGGATTCCATCATCGTGGCATAGTATTGATAGAAGTCCCTTTTCTCCCTGCTAATGGAGGAGTCATTGCTCCAGGGCTCCGGTATCGTAATCATAACGGCCAGGGGCAGGTCCATTCCGCTCATGACTAAGAATTCCAGGGTATTATCCAGCATCGCCGAGTCGGAGCCTTCCGCATTCACTACGGGAAGAACCTTATGCAGTTCCCCCTTCAGGTGCTCGGATTCCATGGTTTCTTCCCGGGCCAACATCTTATCCGCATTTCCCCTTATGGTATTGATTTCACCATTATGAACGATGATCCGGTTCGGATGGGCTCTTTGCCAGCTGGGATTTGTATTGGTAGAGAATCTGGAATGTACGATGGCGATGGCACTCTCATAATTTACATCCTGAAGGTCTTCAAAGAAGAGGCGGAGCTGCTTTACAAGAAACATTCCCTTATAAACAATCGTACGGCTGGATAAAGAAACCACATAGGTATCATCATTGCTCTGCTCAAAGATTCTTCTGACAATATAAAGCTTCCGGTCAAAATCAACTCCATGTTTGACCTTGGCCGGTTTCTTAATAAAACATTGCAGGATGGAGGGCATGCAGGCAATGGCCCGCTCCCCCAAGGTCTGCGGACGGGTGGGCACCTCTCTCCAGCCCAGGAATTTGAGACCTTCCTTTTCTACAATGATTTCAAACATTTTCTTTGCCTGATTACGGCAGAGCTCATCCTGAGGGAAGAAGAACATTCCCACGCCGTATTCCCTCTCGGCGCCCAGATCAAATCCTAAGGGCTTTACTATCCGGGAGAAAAATTTGTGGGATATCTGAAGAAGGATTCCGACACCGTCACCGGTCTGGCCCTGAGCATCCTTACCGGCCCGGTGTTCCAGATTTTCAACTATCTTTAAGGCATTCTCAACTGTCTCATGTGTTTTTAAACCCTTCATATGAACAACTGCGCCAATGCCACAATTATCATGTTCGAAGCTGGGGTCATAAAGCCCCTGCGGAACCTGTGTAGTTTCCTCTCTCATCGTCATCTTCATAAGCATTCCTCTTCCTTTTCTATATAATTTAAAACATCCTCTAATCTCTGTCCCTTAATTTGCGCTTGCCTTTTGCGCATTGTTTATGAGCGCAAAAAAAGGGCATTTCCAGACTTATCCCCGTGAAAAGTCTACAAACGCCCTCGTTTATTGGTGTTGATTATAATATATTATTTTTGATATTGCAAGTATAATTTAATTATATTTCACAATTCCCAAATGTTTACTCCTTAATGAAAGTGCTTCATTTCTCCCTGGGTGCCGCCGGCACGGCACCATGTATGGCATCCGATTTCGGATGATACGCCGGCTTTATAAATAATATGGCTGCTCCTGCCGATATAAGATTAAGAAGGCTGATACAAAGCCCGACATTCGTTTTATTACGGATGAAACCGATATAACCTGCAGAAAGAAGGATTTCAATGGATATTTCCCACTCTTCCAAATATGATTACCGATCAGGCCAGGCCAACCGGGATAAGCTTCAGGCAGAACTAAGGTCCGTACCACCCCAGGCGGCTTCCTCCGATCCGGAGCCAAAATCGGCCGACGGAAAGGAAATCCGGATCATCCCGGCAGAAATTCCCGAAACCGTCCAGCCCTCTGCCGAGCAGACCATTGCAAAGGCCTTAAGCGCCTCGGGACTGCCGGCCACAGAGCGGACCCGTACCCTCGTCCGGGAGCTTTTAAACCATAAGCTGCCGATTGATAAACAGACCCTTCAGATGTTTGCAAAGTTGTTGGCCGCTAACCGGGAAGCTTTCCCGTTAACCTTAGTTATCATGTATAAGCACCATATTCCCCTGACTGCTTCTAATATCCGTCAATTTGAAGCTTATCAGAAGGAGAGCGGTCAGCTTCTGACGGATATCCGGAGTCTGGCCAAGAATATAACCGACCTGTTAAAAACCATGTCCCTGCCTGAAAACCCGGCTGTATCCGCTGCCAAAAGCTCAGAAAGAAGTGACAATCCCCATGGGGATGCCGGTCTAAATCCCATGACTCCCTCCGGAACTAAGATTGTCCCCGAAGATTTGACCGCTTCCGGAGACCTGAGCCGCAGTATGTCGGGAAATGCAGCCATCTCTGCTGACGGACGTTCCCCATTGGCATCCTATGATAATAGCTCTGTGGATTTCAGCCAGCAGGCCGCCAAAGCAGAAGACGGTGTTTATCCTGACGCGGTGGTTGCCTCTAATTACTTAAACAGTGATTTGCCGGCCTCTGACAAAAGCTTAACCTCCGCTCCCTTAATTCAGGAAAATACCGCCGGAACCCTTATGCCTACCGCTCCGGCGGTCTCTTCGGCTGCCGCACCGCCCGATGGTCCCGGAACCGGGCATAGTCCCGGCAACAGTCCCGATAACAGCCCCGAAGCTGATGCCTCCGGTGATATTCTCCGCTGGCTGTCAGAAGCTCTGGCAGATTCCGGTCAAGATAACCAGCACCCGAAGCTGTACTCAGACGGTCTGATCCATACTTTGACCAAGGGAACTCTTTATACGGAAGATAAAAATATACAACTTACGGATATCCCCTTAAAGACCGGTCTATGGAACGAAGGGCTGACTCCCTCCGTGGGAGAAGGGTTGCCCGATGCTCCTGACCGCGCCGAAGAGCTCACAGCCTATATCGAAGCGTTACTTCATCAGAAGTGGACCCTTACTCCGGAGCAGCTATCCAAAAAGACTCCTCTGATCAAACTCTACCAAAAGCTGGAGGAGGATGTGAAAAAGCTGGAGCGTCTGCTTTCGTTCCACCGGGAGTCTGTAGAGCTTTCACAGGCAGAGAAGCCGGTTAAAAGTATCCAGGATAATCTCCGGTTTATGAAGGATTTGAACCAATTATTTTCCTATGTTCAGCTGCCGATCCAGCTAAAGGGCAGGGATATCCATGGGGAATTATACGTTTTCAACAAAAAAAATGCCCTTCGAAATAAGAAGGACATTCTAAGTGTTATACTTCATCTTGATATGGCAGAGCTTGGGCCCCTTAACATTCATTTAAAAATAGAATCGGAACGGATCCAGGCCACCTTCTCTGTGGAAGATTCTGAAGCAGGCAGCATCATCCGCAATCATCTGGCGGAATTAACAAATGCGCTGGCTAAAAAGGGCTATCAGCTTCAGGCAAGGGTTGAAAAACCGGAGCAGAAACGGGACTTTATTAAAGATATCCTGGAACAGGATGCCTCTGACCATTCTGCCGTAACCTACTCCTTTGATATCAAGGCTTAAGTCTCTTTGCTGATGCGCTCATCATACTCGTCAAATATGTAGGATAACACGGTTGCCATGCCGACGAATTCACAGCCATACATGGTTGTATTCCCTTCATGAGGCTGGCTTCTGACGATTTTTATAACGCAACGCAGGGTATCCTGGCTGATAAGATTGATATTTGCATTAAAATAATAGCCGATCGGAAGTACGCTTTCCGATATGAAGCCGATACCGGTTTTGGAGATATTGATTACCTCAATCGGAGCATGCAGGTTGCTCACCAGTACGTTATCCTGCTTATATAAATTTATGATATCTAAGGAAAGTGCAACGGGCATTCTCTTAGCTCTTCTTCTATCCTCCATACGGATCCCTCCTATATGTAAATTATGGTATTTCGATAAATGTATTATAACTTAAATATGGGTGAGATACAATATAATTTTGCTGGATTTGCTGACTATCAGCCGTCAATAATACATTTATAAAACAAGTTAAAAACTACTATTTTCTTCAACAGCTTTAATCTTTTATGTTAAGCTTATCATTTTTTATTGATATTATCAAAATCTGATTAAAGTTCCTTCCAGATTAAAAAGCAGGGCGTTCTCCCAATCAAAATGAATACCCAATGTTTTTTCTTCGCACCGTTTGACGGTGCTCACCCTTGCAATAATATGGCTGCAGCAGCCTTGTACTGCAAAATGCATATAAACATCAGCGCCAGTACTTTCGCTGTACAAAAACTCTGCCAAAAGACCTCCGGCTTGTAACGAGCCGACCAAGAGATGCTCTGGTCTTATTCCCAGAACAAGGGGTTTTCCGATCAGCTTGTTTTTGAATAATTGCTGCTTGATATCCTCCGGAACGGTTACCTCCTGCTCTCCCACGTATAAGTATAGCTCCCCCTCTCGTGTTTCAAAACAGCAGGGCAGCAAATTCATCTTCGTACTGCCGATGAAGCCGGCAACGAAAGTATTGGCGGGACTGGTGTATATGGCTTCGGGCGTATCCGATTGCTGCAATATCCCTTTATCCATTACGGAGATTCTGGTTGCCATCGTCATGGCCTCAATCTGATCGTGCGTCACATAAATAAATATTGTGCCGAGCTCCTTGTGCAGGCGGGATAATTCCCCGCGCATCTGCGTACGCAAAGCGGCATCAAGGTTAGCGAGCGGCTCATCAAATAAGAATATCTTCGGACGCCTTACAATGGCTCTGCCCAGCGCGACGCGCTGCCGTTCGCCGCCGGACAGTTCGTGCGGCCTGCGCTTCAGCAGATGGGATATGTTTAAGATTTCCGCCGCCTCGTCCACCCTCCAGGCGATATCCGTTTTGCTCATTTTTCGCATCTTCAATCCGAAACCAATATTGTCGAATACCGACATATGCGGGTATATTGCATAATCCTGAAATACCATCGCCATATCCCTGTCCTTGGGAGGCATGCCGCTGATCTTTTTGCCGTCCAGATAGATCTCCCCGCTAGTAATCTCTTCCAGTCCGGCAATCATCCGAAGCGTGGTGGTTTTCCCGCAGCCCGAAGGCCCCACAATCACCATAAATTCCTTATCGCCTATGATCAGATCAAGATTCTTGACCGCTTCCACGCCATGATAGGTTTTCGTAAGCATTTTGAGTTCTAATTCCGGCATCATATCACCCCACCATTTCTTATTGCTCTTTAAAGTATAGCATGACTCCCGCCGCCATATTTTTCGCCGCGGCATCCGCAGAAATCCCAGCCCGGGCTTTTCCCGTCTAACTCCGGCACTTCAATGGTTGAGCCCAGTGCCGTAGCATGGTCCTCTTTCGGCAATGCCCGGTCGTTTGTCTGCTTTCTTTCTGTAGAACAGCCGCTCAAAAGAACGATACCTGCGATTAGAACAGGTAAGCGCTTGAGACTTTTCATTTGATTTATTCCTCCCTCAATTTAACGCGTCCGTCGTAAAGCTCCCGGTCGCTCCCCGTCACGATCCGGGCACTGAAACCCGGCTCCGTTTCCAGCGCAGCCTTGGTATCATCCTGATCCAGCACCCTCACAAAGATTTTGTAGAGCCGGTATTCATCTCCCAGGGCTCCCTGAACAGTTTCAAGCTTGAAGATGTAATCCCGGTTGCCGTCACTGTGCAGCGCGCTCAAGGGTACAAGGGTGAGATAATCGCCTGACATCTTTGTAAAGCTGACTTCAGCCAGCTGGTCAGGGGGGATATCTCCCGAGGGATCACTGATATCCGCCAGCACTACCATGTCACCGCCTGGTGCCGATTTAATCCGGCTTACATAACCGTCGAAGGTTCGGTTCAATATAGGGATGTAGATACTTAGTTTATCGTCCATCGCAAACCATGTGGCCTGCTTCTGCGTCACATTTAACGCTACCTGCAGGCCGTTCTCCACCGTGCCCACAGTAATAAGTGGCTCTGCAGCATTGGCCGTCATACCGGCTTTTGCAGCCAGCGCCGTCACATACCCATCCGCCGGAGCTGTGATAATCGAGCCATCGATTTCAGCCTGCTTCGCTTCGATTCTTCTTTCTACAGCTTCCATAGCCAGTTCATATGCTTTAGAAGAATATTGCTGTTTTGAATCCATCGTCCTTTGTTTTTCCAGCTCCAGCAGCAGTAGCTCATTTTTGAGTCCGGTTGTCTCCAGCCGGATAAGAGTTTGATCCTTTTGGACGTAGTCGCCCTCGCCCACCAGCACCTCCAGAACCTTTTGCGGTGACGGTGCATACAGGTCGTATTCTGTTTTGGCATAGGCAATCGTCTCGCAGGTGAATACCCGTTTTAGAGAACCGTATGTGGTACTGGTGTAACTGACCGATGGGAGGTTTAGGTTGTAAAGGGTCTTTGAGAAGAAGGTCAGTATCAGGACGATAATAACGAATATGATCGTAAATACAAGACTTTTTTTTATCGGCTTTCTATTTGATTCCACTGGTTTTTATTCCCTCCATCAATTGTTTTTCTCCGTTCATGAAGATCAGCAGCATCGGCAGCATAAACACGACAGAAGCGGCAAATGCCATCTCTATAAACTGGTTGAAGAATGTAAAATACAGCGAAAGTGGCCATTTGGCGGTATCGGACAGGAAGATCATCGGTTGCTCTACCATATTCCAGTTGTCGATAAAGCAAAGTATCGCCAGCGCCACCACGGATGTTTTGCTGAGCGGCAGCATGACGTGAAAGAACACCCGCATGTGCCCTGCGCCATCCATATGCGCCGCTTCAATATAGCTTTTTGGTATCTGCTCCAGGTGCTGCCGAAGTAAAAAGACGCCGAACGTCGAGAATATTCCGGGCAATATGATCGATAGGTGCGTGTTCATGATACCCAGCATATCGGCGGTGAGATAGGCCGGCACCAGTGTGACCTGAAAGGGCAGCAGCATCACGACGATATAGAGGAAGAAAAGCCATTCCTTCCACCTGTTCTTCATGATCGTGAACGCATATGCTGCCAGTATGCTTATGATGACCTGACCGATTACAATGGAAACGGTCAACCGTATGGAATTCCAGAAGTAGTCCCAATAGATGCTGTTTTGTATAAACGCCCGTTCATATTGCTCCAGTGTCACCTCGCTGGGAATCAGCTTAATGGATTTATTTGCAGCATGTTCATCTGTATACTGAACCACCTCCCAGCCGGGCATAAACGAATTAAGCACCGTCACGACCATGGGGAAAACGATGATAAACGCCAGCACGGCGAGCAGTATCATGAGTAAAACTCTCTTGGGTTTGCGTCTCAGGTTTATCACCTCCCCAGCCGCTTCTGTGCCCTACGGTTTAAGCGGAACATTACAAGCAGAAAGATCACAAGGATCGCAGTAATGATAAAGGCGGCGGAGGTCAGACGCCCATAATCCGTGCTGCGAAACATGTTATTCATATAGTGCTGCAGCATATAGACGCTTTCATCCGGATAAGCGCCGGTAATGAGGAAGGTCTCGCGAAATATCTTGAAGCAGTTAACGACGGACAGCACCAGCACAAAGAATATTGTCGGCCGGAGGCAGGGCACCGTGATTTCGCGGAACTTCCGGAAAGCGCCTGCTCCGTCCATCGATGCGGATTCATAGTAACTCGCGGGGATTTCGCTGAGCCCTGCGAGGTAAAGCACCATCATATAGCCGAGGTTCTTCCAGAGGTAGATAAGCGCGATGACAAATACTGCCCAGCCGCTGTGCAGAAAATCCGTTTCGGGAATTCCCAGTATGCCGAGTATGCGGCTTATCGTCCCGCCGGGTGCGAACAGGATGGACCAGAAGATCGCCACCGATGCCACTGGCACCACAAGCGGAGAGATATAAGCAAGGCGGAACAAGCGGCTTTGTTCTCCGATGCTTTTTACAGCTATTGCGACGAAAAGCGGCAGTATCAGGTTTAGCGGTACGCATATCAGCAGGAACAGCAACGTATTCTTAAGTGCCATCTGAAATGCTTCGTTTTGCAGCGTATAGGCGAAGTTATATAAGCTGAATCTCCCGTCTACGTTTACAGCGTAATAAAGGCTGCCAACAAAGGGTACAAGAAAGAAAATCAAAAAACCGATTAAGCTGGGAATAAGAAATATGTATACCGTTTTTTTTATCATATTAACCTACCTTAAGCATTTCATTGGTTGTCACTATCTTTTTGTTAATGAGATTTTACACCTGTAAGCGTAATAAAGCTGCCTGTTGTATCAACATATGAAAGAGTGATGCCTATCGCATCAACATCGGAATCGTCGCTAATATGATATAAGATTTTACGGTTATTGTATAAGTCCGTCGATTCTTCCTGCATTGCCGTAATATAAGCTGCGCCTGTTATTTCATTATGATCTATATTCTCATTCTTAACCACAGGCTGGAAGATAGTCGTAAAGCAGCTGATAAACAGAATAACAGCCATGGCACCGGCGGCAATCATCGCACTGGATTTTCTCCGGCATTTCAGGAAAATCCCGCGTATCCGCTTCTCTACAATTTTTTCATTATTACCAAACACCATATTCAACACAAATTTCAGCATTCTTCCTTGCGATGACAGCTGAACCAATGAAAGAGCATAGTGTCTTTTTCGCTGATTATCCAGATCCCTTACCACCATACTATCGCAGGCGGCTTCCATATCCAAGCTGAAAAACCGGCACATCAGCCAGACTACCGGATTAAACCAATAGATAATCTCTATTATCCGCAGCAGCAAAACAACCAGATGATCCCGGCGTTTATAATGCATTAGCTCATGCTTAATGACAAGCTCCAGCTGCTTTTCATTTAAACACTCATGAATATCCACCGGCATAACAATCTTAGGCAGGAAACCAATGGTTAGGGCGGGGGTCGTTACATTCGGGAGCATAAGCAGCTTAATGTTCTTCCTGACACCCAGCTCCTTCCGGCACAGGCTCAACATCTCTTCCATACGGGAAGAAGACTCTATACCATGTCTTTTAATTACATGCTTTATCTTTGCTATATTAACAACCATTCGTATTGATAAAAGCAGAATCCCGCCCAACCACACAATAAAGAAACAATCTGTCCATCTTGACGGGGGCTGCCTCTGTAATTGTCCATATGGTTGTAACGTATTTACAATTTCCGTCGGTATTACAATCAGCCTGATGCCGCTGTCAATAGTAAAGGGAATACATAACCGTGCAATGGGCATGAACCAAATCACAAAATGTTGTGTCGGCGACAGTTTGTCCCTACATATTCTCTTAATGGCAATAACAATAAAAAACAGCAAAACAGCATAAACAGATATTTCCAGTAAGCGGTTTAAATTTTCCATTGCCTTATTCCTTTTCCGCTAATTCGTCAATTAGCGCCTTCAATTTTTCTTGGGCATCTTCCGAGAGTTGTGTATCCCGTATCATGCACAATAGAAACTTCTCCACGGTTTCTTTACTCATTTTCCGACGCATACTGTTGCTCTCCGCTTGGATACACTCGTCCTTTTCCATCAGCGGATAGTAGAATTTTGTCCTTCCTCTTCTTTTATATCCTACAAAGCCCTTTTCACACAGTATGTTCAAATATGATGCATACGTTTGATAACTCCATTCCGCTTTATTCCCGATCGCATCAATAATTTCCGCTAATACCTGTGGCTCTCTACCCCACAGTTTATCCATCACGATCCATTCCGAAGCGGTTAAGGTTTTTTGTTCCATATCGTTGCCCTCATTATAATAATCATTTAAATTTGTTATTAAAATTATAATATTATTATTATATCCGTTTGTCAATGCAATTATTTCCATAATATGTTGATAAATACTAATATATAATTGTCAATATTTTCTGCCAACACCTGCTATTCTTTGCTCACATGGATTTCTTATTGTTCTTTAAAATACAATTTCATTGTAGCTGCCATGCTTTTCGCCGCAGCATCTGCTGAAATCTCGTTACTGAAAAACCGCTTAGCCTCTTTAAAAATGATTTTTTCAATATCCGTCTGTTGAATACTATAGGGTACATCATCAACAGCGTCCAGAATTGCTTCGCTTTCTTCGATCACCTTATCCGAATCTATCTTCACCCCTAATGACTCTACTATTTTATCTAAGCTCCTGCTGATATGCTCCACGGCAGCTTTTCGGTTGACCGGCGTAAATAAACCGGCTACCTGAATGTCTTCGCTGAGCAGGAATTTTACGAACTTCCAAGCGGTTCCCTTGTACGGACTGGCAGCGTTGATGCATATGAAGTCTTTTGTCGATATCTTATTTGCTTTATCGTTTTTCCCGGAATCGGACGGTATATCGTAATTATAGAATTCATTGTCCAAATATGGGTTATCAAACCGAAAGTTTGTGAGCAAATCCATACCGCCACCTCCAGGCTCTTTGAAGAAAGCATTCTCAAACATTTCTGTATAATTCTCCGTACCATACTGGATGCATAGGCCCTCAGAGCTCCATTTTTTGCATTGTGCCATCAACTCCACCATCTCTGGTGAATCAAGGTTTTGCGTCTTATTCTCTTTGTCGATAAAGTAATGATACCTGTCTCTGAAGCGCCGTCTGAATATTTCATAATCAGTAATTCCGTACAAAACTCCGCTTCTCTTTATTCCTTGGGCGAGTTCAAAGAATTCTTCCCAGCTGAGGCTTTGTCCACGGAGCTCCGGAACTTCAATGGTTGACCCCAGAGCCGAAAACATCATAAACAACGGAACAGAATACACATCCCCATCATCAAACCCGGATTTCAATATATTCATATAATATGCGTCGTCTGAAAAGCTGGAATCCTCTGCTATCCAGTTTGCAAGATTGCATAGATGCCCAGTTTGCCCGATACCGATAAAGTCAAGATAGATACCCGCATAAATATCCGAGCCTTTGCCCGCCATCAATTCGGCTTGAATTCTTTCTTCATTTGCTGAATACCCTTCTGTAATAGATTGCCCTGTTTTATAATTATTAATGACGTTCACCTTGATACCTGTTTCTTCTTCAAACCTTGGGGCCGCATTTACATAAAAATTTGTGTTGTCCCAAACCTCAATGGTGATTTCTGTTGCATTATCCTCTTTGGGTAACACCGTATCGTCTGTTTGCGTGATTTTCGCATCGCATCCACTGACAAGAATAATACACGCAATTAGAACAGGTAAGAGTTTGAATCTTTTCATTTGATTTATTCCTCCCTCAATTTAACGCGTCCGCCGTAAAGCTCCCGGTCGCTCTCCGTCACGATCCGATCACTGAATGGCTTCAATTATTTAAATTTATTATTAAATATATAATAATCTTATTATATCTACTTGTCAATACAATTATTTCTATAATATGTTGACACATGCCAATATATGGTTTAAAATACCATTGTAATGTATGCCAGGCAAAATAATTAATTAGGGAGGTAAATTATGAGAAAACTAAGAAAAAGGTCTGAAGCTGATCAAGGTTCTTTAAAGGCATTTGCTACATGTACTTGTGTTTGCACAGAGTGTGCATGTATTTGCCCAGTTATGACATATAATTCAACTTACTATGGCGAGATGTCGATTCGTAGAGATGGAAACTCTCTTCAAATTTTTCTAGCTTTTAATTGAATGGTAGAAAAAATTGGAAGGAGGCTGATTATGGTCCCCTTCCAATTTTTTATTAGCAGAAAGGAGATTATATAAATGCAATTAATACAACCCTTTATCCATTTAATTGAAACCCCCTTCGGAAAATATTTTTATGATGTCAATAAAGATGAAGTCTACAATGTAAAGGATATTATTTTTGAAACATTAAAAAAATCAGCAGCGAATTATACAGAAATAATTGATGATAATTCAATGCTTGAAATAAAAAAATGAAGGAAAATGGACTTTTAAAAAATAACAGGCCCCAAAAAATGAAACATCCGTCATGGGACTTTATGGATTATTATTTAAATCATAAATTAGGAAGCATCACATTGCAGGTCACTCAAAATTGTAATTTCCGCTGTGAATACTGCGTCTATGGGCAGAATTCATCTTTGAACAGAAATCATACAAGCAATAAAATGACCTATGATATTGCAAAACAATCTATTGATTTCTTATTAAATCGTTCAAGAGACACCGAATTGGTGAGTATTGGGTTTTATGGTGGAGAACCCTTATTGGAATTTAAACTAATAAAGCGGATAGTAGAATATGCAGAAAAAGTTTTTATTGGAAAATATTTAAGATTTCAGATGACAACAAACTGCTCACTAATCAATGATGAAATTATTGATTTTTTATATTTGCATTCGTTTCATATTTTAATTAGTCTTGACGGTCCTAAGAATCTGCATGATAGTAACAGAGTATTTGCTGTAAATGGATGCGGGACTTTTGATGTGATTATGGAAAAACTCAGGATGATAAAATACAGATATCCTGATTATTACAAGAAAAACATTAGTTTTAATACTGTCGTGGATCCATCTAAGGAATTTAATTGCATCAACCAAATGTATATTAGTAATGATCTATTAAATGAAACACAAACGTCTACGTATAGCCTGATAGACGATTCGTATTCAGTGGAAAAAAACATGTACAGCGATGAATTTAGACAACAACGATCCTACGAAGAATTTAAGATCTTTTTATGCGAATTGGGAAAAATCAATGAGGAGAATCTTTCGGCGATATCCAGGCAGAGGATAGCTCAAGAAAAGGAACTTAAAAAAACTCTTGGAACGGCTAGAATAACTGACGAAATGTCGCACGGAGGACCGTGCATTATAGGAAGAAAAACTTTTATTGATGTTAAAGGAAATTTACTTCCTTGTGAACGAGTAAGCGAATTATCAGAAGCCATGCAAATAGGAAATATACAGACAGGATTTAATATGGAAAAAGTAGACAAACTGATGAATGTAGCTAAATTAACAGAAGAACAATGCAAAGAATGTTGGGCTATTTCGAGATGCCATATGTGCGCTAAATTTGCAGATAACGGCTCTTCACTCTCTGCAGAAAGAATATTACAAGGGTGTGGTGATGCAAAATCTGATTTTGATTATAAACTGAGAAGATACATTGCAATAAATGAGATAAAAGCAGGGGGTGTTATTTAATATGGAATACAGTTTTAAAAACGCAGTTGTTTTTCCATATGGATATGAATTTTTGCCCATACTAAGTGGATCAAAGAAAAGAAGTCTGATTGATTCGTCAATTAAACTTGTGTCTCCGGAGGGATGGGGTATTGTTGGAAGGGATGCCGGAAGCGCTTTTGGGCGTCCTGATATCGGTATTAAAGCAACAAGTGACCTGAGAAATGCTATTTTAGAAAGTGATACCTTGGTTGCCTCCCCATTTAAAGATACTGGAGAAGAGAAGACGAATAATTTAGTTAACAGTATAATTGATGAGGGTATCGATTTAGCTAAATCTATGAAAAAAAAAGTTATTGACTTACGGAATATAGAAAATGAAATAATTCCTGATGAAGTCAATAGCCAAGATATTAAAATTGACTGCCCTATCATTTTTATTAATGGAATTACTGAACAATTGAATAAATTAGATATTGTTATTGATATAGCTAACTCTTTATCCGCAAAAGGATATAACGTATCACAAATTGGCACAAGACATTATTGCAACGTCTTGGGTATGCACTCATTTCCCCAATTTATGTTTGGAACGATGACTGAACGCCAAAAAATTAAGGCATTTCAATCCTACATATATAATATATCCAAAGAGGAAAATCCGGATGTAATGATTATCGGGATACCCGGGGCTGCTATTCCCTTTAACGATAAAGTAGACAATGGATATGGAATAATTCATTATCTGGTATCTATGGCGGTGAAGGCCGATTTTTCTATTACCTGCTCTAATCTGGAGGCTTGGGATTTTGAGAAACTTAATATTCACTTTACCCATCGTTTTGGACATGGCATCAATTGCGTTGTTTTAACAAATACAAAGATACTTTATAATGTACAGGAATTCCCCGACAAGATATTTTATGAAATACTAGATTATCAAATAATAGATAAATACATTAATGACGTGCAAAGAGTTAATTCAAATATTCCGATATTCAATGAATTTAACGAAAAAGATATCGAAGCTTTAACTGATCTAATTATTAACGAGTTGGCGAATGTTGAGTACTTCAAGGTTTAATACAATAAATTAGGAGGTTATAATCAATCATGAATGAACAAATGATAAAAAACAAAATCCTTTCTATCATGAAAGATAAGCTCTCTTTTAAATTTAATGAAAAAGCGGATCAAATTGAACTTCAAAATTTTTTCAGTAAACACTTCAACTTAGCACCCTTTGAGCTGGCGTATCTTTTAATGGAGATCGAAAAAGAATTCCATATTTCTATACCTGAAACTTATCTTATAGATCCAGGTGTAAAGACAATTGACAGTTTTACAAAATATATAGCAGCTAATCAGAAGGGTTTGACTGATTGCAGTAGGGAATAGACTATGATTAAAACATTTTTCAGTGATATTTTTTATTGTTTAAGTATTTCATTTAAAACTTCAAAATTATATACAATTTCAAGGATATTGTTACAAATTATAAAAGCTCTTTTGCCAATCGCTGCCGTCTATATACTAAAACTGATTCTGGACGTTTTGGCCAGTGGTGAAGAAGTTAATTATTTAATGAGCATATTTATGACATTAATTATAATATATCTAATTATACAAGTATTAAATGAATGGACATCAAAATTAAATGAATATTTCAGGAAGATTCATGATGAAAAATTAAGTAACCATCTAACCCTTGCTATCATAAATAAATCTTCGAAGATGGATCTTACATATTTTGATTCCCCAGATTATTATGATAAGATGAAATTACTAAGGTTAAATGCAAATGCGATCAACCAAATTGTTTGGAATTTAGTTAATTGTATTGGTCATATTATTACCTTTATAACTGCCTTCGCCATTTTAGTTCAATATACTCCTTTCTATTCATTCGTTATCGTTTTGTCATATTTGCCAATTGCAATCTGTGATCAAATTTATATCAAAAAGCTATATGACTGGCAGATTAAGAATATCGGGCATGAAAGAAAATATGAATACATCGCAAGTCTGGTTACCCAAAGAATTCATGCAAAAGAGATAAGAATATTCGGGATTGCTGACTACTTAATTACAATCTATAAAAGTCTTTGGGAATCATGGTTTTCTAAAAAGAATAGGATTATTAGGAAGTGGTCTCTTATTACAATGATGATATCGGTAATCCCCCAATTGCTTACTGTCTTTATACTTCTTCAGGTGGGAATAAATATAATTAATGGCAGTAATAGTATAGGAGACTTTAGCTTTTATTCCGGAATTATTGGACAATTGGTAGCCAGCGTTTTTGTAATTATATTTTCTATTTCTAATATTTCCGAAAACAAAATACGGATAAAAGATTTTAGAGAATTTAATGGGTGGACGAATGGTGTTGAAGGCACCGGTGATTTGGAGTTGCAATCAATCGGTAATATTCGTTTTTGTAATGTATCATTTGCATATCCGGGTAGTGAAAATGCTACCATCAAAAATATGAGTTTTGAGATAGACGCAAGAGAAAGAGTGGCACTTGTGGGAATAAACGGAGCCGGAAAAACAACGCTTGTGAAATTGTTGTTGAGATTTTATGATGTAACAGAAGGCAGTATCTTAGTAAATGGCATTGATATCAAACGATTTACTCCGGCATCGATCAGAAGATTTTTTAGCGTCATGTTTCAGGATTATTCCAATTATGCCTTCACATTGAGAGATAATATTGCAATTTCAGATATCAATACTCCCCCCACAGATAATAAAATCATAGAGGCATGCCAGAAAAGTGGTGTTGACGAAATATATAAAGATTGGGAGAAAGGCTTGGATAGCTATATTTATAAAGAATTTGAAATGGATGGTAAAGTATTATCTGGTGGAGAAAACCAGAAAGTTGCACTGGGAAGGACTTTTTATAGAGACGCAAAAATCATCATACTTGATGAACCTTCTTCTTCTTTGGATCCTGAATCTGAGTATAAGCTGTTTAATAAAATGCTTGAACTATGCAAGGATAAAGGGGTTATATTGATATCCCACAGATTGTCAAACGTTATGATTGCTGAACGAATTATTGTTATTGAAAGCGGTGAGTTAATAGAGCAGGGATCACATTCGGAATTGATAAAAAAGAATGGCAGATACGCAGCTTTATTCCGTTACCAGGCAGAGAGGTATAAAGAAAAATGATAAAAATAGCTGTCATTGATGATGGAATTTCAACAGATAAAATAAAAGAATTAGAATTTAACATAGAGATTGATAACAATTGCAGAATTATTGAATATTACGATAAGGTGCAGGATAATAGTCATGGTACGATTTGTGCGATGATTATTAAAAAGTATGCACCGGATGCTTTACTGGGAAGTATAAAAATATTGCAGACATACACAAAAAGAGGTTATGTAAATCAATTTAAGAAAGCTTTTGAGTGGTGTATACAGCACGGTATTTCATTGATTAACATAAGCTTGGGTTCTACTCAAAGCTATGATTATTCCATTCTTTATGAATGTGTGAAGAATGCATATCATAATGGTATTATTATGGTTGCGGCACTCAGTAATAAACATGTAGTAACATATCCTGCTTCCTTTCAAAATGTTATTGGTGTAAAAACTGATCAGTCATTAAAAGATGATATGTATTATATGAAACATAATTGTATTGAAGGTGTAAATGTTGCTGCCAGTTCTACGCATACGATTGGAAACAAAAGAACCGATCTGTGTAATAGTTATGCAGCGCCATTAATAACAGCGAAAATCTATCAGATAATGAATGAATCTGGATATAGAGATATTGAAAATATTAAAATTATACTGAATGATAAAAGCTTTAAAAAACTTGAAAGCTATGACCCCCTATATTATCCTAAAATCCCAATTGACAATATTGAGAGTGAAAAAATTAAACCAATTGAGATCCCCTGTATAATGATAAAAGTAGAAAATATTCACGATAAACTTCTTTGTTCTCTGAACAATAAGTTCAATCAGAACGGTTATAGCACGTTGTTCATACTAACTGACGAAAGTGACGCAGCAGATATATCATGTCATGTTATTGCTGAAGAATTAAGCGATAATACGCTTGCATATATTGCATCGAAGCATGAAGCAGATTTAATTATCATCGGCTTTGACGGCGCCAACAGTACGATACCAAGTATTACCTGCGATATTCTATTTTATCAGGAATTTGAATATGGCAAAAGCTTTAATCCTTTGAAGCCATTATTATTGGACAGTAGTATATCTTGTGAGTTAAAAGTTGGATATAAAAGTGGAAATAATTTAGTTGAGTTCATTTATCAAAAGACTATTGAACTCCTAGTTACAGCGTAGGCAATGTAAAAAGGGAGGATATCTCCCTGAAGGCAAATATCCTCTTTCATATACACATTCCTCGTCTGTTGGCTGTCTATCTTGTTTTTATCATTGCCGCCGCTTTCCTATTGACCCTGCGCATTAGCCAACGCATCCAGCAATTCCTTCACCAGCTGATTAACCGCTCCGGGATCCGCCTTCCCCTTCATCTCTTTCATGGTTTGGCCGACAAGAAAGCCCATCGCTTTGACCTTACCGTTCTTATAGTCTGCGACAGATTGGGGATTCTCAGCCAATATCCGCTCTATGGCGGTCCGCAGCAGGCCGCTGTCCGAGACCAGACCCAAGCCATGGGTATTGACATACTCCTCCGGATCAATATTCTCCTTGAATATCTTCTCAAATACCTCCTTGGCTACGGTACGGTTAATCTTATTCTCCTCCACCAGGCCGATGAGCTTCGCAAGCTGTACCGGTGTAAAGCTTATATCCTCCGCATCCATTTCCTGCTCCTTAAGGAGTCTCATCGTTTCCACCATCAACCAATTGGAAACCTCCTTCGGCTTTCCGCAGAACGCTACCGTTCCTTCAAACAGGTCGGCCATATGCTTGGAGGAAGTGATAATGGAGGCATCATAAACCGGAATTTCAAATTCCTTCTCATAGCGGAGCATTTTCTCATCCCGCAGCTCCGGCTGCCCGGAACGAACCCTCGTAAGCCATTCATCGCCAATCTCAATCGGCGGAAGGTCGGGCTCGGGAAAATAGCGGTAATCCTGGGCATCCTCCTTGGACCGCATGGCAAAGCTGGAATCCTTATTATCATCCCAACGTCTGGTCTCCTGGACTACCTTCTTACCATACTCTAAAAGCTCGATTTGGCGTTTTCTCTCTCCTTCAATCGCCCTGGCGATTGCCTTGAAGGAGTTCATGTTCTTCATTTCCGTTCTGGTCCCGAATTCCTCTGTTCCCAGTTCCCTGACGGACAGATTGATATCCGCGCGGAGGGATCCCTCCTGCATCTTACAGTCTGATACGCCCAGATACTGCAGGATCAGTTTAAGTTTTTCCAGATAGGCTACCACTTCCTCTGCCGAACGCATATCCGGCTCGCTGACGATTTCAATCAGGGGAACCCCGCAGCGGTTAAAATCCACTAAGGTACAGTCTCCCCAGGGATCATGGATCAGCTTGCCTGCATCCTCCTCCATATGGATCTCATGAATCCGGACCCGCTTCCTGCCTGCCGGTGTCTCGATCTCTATCCCGCCGTTCCTTGCGATCGGAAGATACAACTGGGATATCTGATATGCCTTCGGAAGGTCCGGATAGAAATAATTCTTACGGTCAAATTTGCACCTCTGGGTGATCGTGCAGTTCAAGGCCAAACCTGCCGCAATTGCATACTCCACAACCTGACGGTTCAAAACCGGCAGGGTTCCGGGCATACCGGTGCAGACCGGACAGCAATGGGTATTTGGTTCTCCTCCGAACCTGGTGGTACAGGAGCAAAAAATCTTGGATTTCGTAGCAAGCTCCACATGGACCTCAAGTCCGATGACGGTTTCATAGGTTTTCATCTCCTATCCCTCCTTCCTTGCGATTGTAGAAGCAACGGTTCTATCCGGAGCCGTCTCCGGCAATTTGGGACGCATCCACGGATGTGCCTGCTCGAAGCTGTATGCCGCCCGGAGGATATCCTTCTCCCCGAAATGCCTTCCGATCAGCTGCAGTCCCACCGGAAGTCCCTTGCTGTCCCTGCCGCAGGGCAGACTGATCGCAGGAAGTCCTGCCAAATTCACAGAAACCGTATAGATATCGGCCAGGTACATCTTCAGAGGATCGGAAAGACTCTCTCCCAGCCTCGGCGCTGTCCCGGGGGCCGCCGGCCCCAATAAAATATCATATTTTTCAAAGGCTTTCTGAAAGCCCTGGTTGATGATTGCCCTGACCTTCAATGCCTTGTTATAGAAAGCTTCATAATAGCCGGAGCTAAGTACAAATGCTCCGATCATTATTCTGCGCTTTACCTCTTCCCCGAAGCCTTCACTTCTGGACCTCTTATAGAGTTCCTGAAGACCTTCATACTCCGATGTGCGATATCCATATTTTACCCCGTCAAATCTAGATAAGTTGGAGCTGGCTTCCGCACAGGCGATTACATAATAGGAAGGAACCGCAAAATCCACAGAATGCAGCTCGAACTCCTCTATCACGGCTCCCCTGCTCCGAAGCACCTCAATTGCCTTAAGAATATTTACCTTCACTTCCTCCTCCAGACCGGCTCCGAAATAGTCCTTCGGAATGCCGATTTTCATCCCCTTCACATCCTCCTTCAAGGCTTCCATAAAAGCAGGATTTCCATGACTGACCGAGGTGGAATCCCTGAAATCCTGACCGGTAATAACCTGGAGCGCCGCCGCGCAGTCCGATACATTTCGCCCGATTGTTCCGATTTGATCCAGGGAGGAAGCATAGGCAATTAAACCATACCGGGAAACGGTCCCATAGGTGGGCTTAATCCCGGTGACTCCGCAATATCCCGCCGGCTGCCGGATGGAGCCGCCCGTATCGGAGCCCAGGGCATAGAAGGCTTCTTCCGCCGCTACCGCCGCTGCCGAGCCTCCGCTGGAGCCTCCGGGCACATGATTTAGGTTCCATGGATTTTTCGTAACCCCATGATATGAGGTCTCCGTAGTACTGCCCATAGCGAATTCATCCATATTCGTCTTACCCAGAATGACCGCTCCCGCACCCTTCAGCTTTTCTACGACCGTTGCATCATAGGTCGGAACAAAATCAGAAAGAATTTTAGATGCACAGGTAGTCATAATATCCTTTGTACAGATATTATCCTTAACTGCCATCGGAACTCCCGCCAGGGGAGAATCCGCCAATTCCCCCGCATCAATCTGTTTTTGCACCTCGGCAGCCCTTTCATAAGCTTCCTCCTCCAGCACGGTTATATAGCTGTGATAGAAAGGCTCCTTATCTTTAATATCCTCAAGCTGGGCAGTGAGGGCCTCTATAACCGATATTTCCCTGGCTTTAATTAATCTTCCCAGCTCCAGCGCCGTCATTTTTGTAATATCCATATTAATCCTCCATGTTGCCGATACCCGCGAATCCCGGCGTCGGCACAATATTTACGAAGTGACCTTACGGGCACTTTGACCTGCCTTACGGGCACTCAATTCAGTATCTCATTTTATTCGACCGTCTTAGGAACCACAAAACTGCCATCCTTCTTCTCCGGGGCATTCCTTAGAAGTACATCTCTGTCATCCTGATTTATCACCACATCCTCCCGGAATACATTCCTTACCGGCAGCACATGGGACATCGGTTCCACCCCTTCGGTATTAAGACCGTTCATCGTATTAATATAATCCAGGATATGATCCAGTTCACCGGCAACCCTGGTCTTCTCATCCTCAGAGAGGGTCAGCTTCGCCAATGCTGCGGCATATTCTACGGTTTTTTCATCTATCATCATACTTGTATCTTCCTTTCCAAGCTTTTTTATTAAGGCTCCAATCTGGATACATCCCTCGGGAACAGAGTAGTTTCCCGTACATTCTGTTCCCCGATCAGCTTCATCGTCAACCGTTCCAATCCAATGCCAAGACCGCCATGGGGCGGCATTCCATGCTTATGGATCATAAGGAAGTTTGTGAAATCCCCGGGATCCATTCCCCTCATTTTCATTTTTGCTATCTGAGCTTCGTAATCATGAATTCTCTGACCTCCGGTGGTTATCTCCATTCCCTTATACAACAAGTCGAAGCTTAAGGTAAATTTCGGATCTGCCGGATCATCCATGGCATAAAACGGTCTCTTCTTGGAGGGATAATGGGTCACAAATACAAAATCGCTGTCATACTCCTCTTTAAAATACCGGCCGATCAGCACCTCCTCTTCGGGCTCAAGATCATAGGGATCCTTGATTTTACGGCCGTATTTGTCTGAAACCAACTGTTTCGCCTCATCAAACCGGACGGAGGGGATTTTCGGGATATCCGGCAGGGTAACTTCCGTAAGCTTTAATTCCTTGGCGTATTTCTCCCTGAGAAAGCCAAAGACATATCGGAGCATCTCTGTCTCCATATCCATGATATCCTGAAAGCTGCTGATGTATCCCATCTCAAAGTCCAGACTGGTATATTCGTTCAAATGTCTGGTGGTATTGTGCTTCTCCGCCCGAAAAACCGGCGCTGCTTCAAACACTCTGTCATAGACGCCCACCATGGTCTGTTTGTAAAACTGTGGGCTCTGTGCCAGAAATGCCTTCTTGCCGAAGTACTCCAGCTTAAAAACATTCGCCCCGCCCTCCGCATTACCGGCTACGAGCTTTGGCGTACGGACCTCCGTAAAGTCCTGCGAAAACATGAAATCGCGGAAGCCTCTGACAATCCCCTCCTGAAGCTTAAAAACAGCCCTCTCCCGGATATTCCTCAGGGCAACCGGACGGTAGGAAAGTTTTGTTTCCAGAGAGGTCTTCATCTTCCATTTAGAAATCGGAACCGGCATCATGGTTCCTTCCTTGGGGGAGGATAATACCGTAATATTCTTAAGTCTCACTTCGAAGCCCTGCGGTGCTCTTTCCTCCGCACGGGGAATACCCTCCGCTATGACCGCCATCCCTTCCTTCAGCCCCTTAAGGCCGCAGCCTGTCACTCCCTCTTCATAGACACACTGGACCAGCCCGTCCCGCTTTCTTAACACAATAAACGCGAATTCACCAAGATCCCTGATGGTGTGTATGGTTCCGTTCAGCTTAATATTACCGGTAAAGCCCTGCTCCAATATGTCATTGATTTCAAGGGTATCCTTTTCCCTGATCCCGGTTATAAATTCCATTCTAATCCTCCATTCTATTTTATAACAGTTTTTATCCAAATGAAACAGAAAGCTTACTGCAAACTCCGTTGCAGGATTTATCCTGATGCGATTATCGGGCAGCCTCCTGCAATTACTTTTGCGGAGCATTTTTATTCAACAGGCTGTAATTCCTATTAAATAAAAAAATCCCGGAGAATTCTAATGCAATTGATTAAAATTCTCCGGGACGAGATTATTCGATTCATCAGCCATCCGGCTGTGTAAGCAAATACCCGCGGTACCACCCGCTTTGGGAGCATAGCTCCCCGCTCTGATGCCTGTAACGTATGCCACGCGCGGACCTACTGTTCTTTCGAACCGCGGGCTCCGGAGTGTTCCGTATCCTGCTTATCACCATAGGCATGCTCTCAGTCGGCGGCGCGCCCTTCCTGTCTTAAGGTTATTCGGCAGGATAAAGTCTCCTTCTCAGCCGATAAAAATATTCACTTATTTGTAAAAAAACAAAGATGTGGCCGGAAATTCGGCCCAACATCTTCGTTGTTGCCTTATATTATCATATATTATATTCAGATGCAAGAAAAAATTCAAAATATTTATTGTAAAATACCGGTATCTGCTTAGTATACTGTATCACTGACAAAATATTCAGCACAGTTCGCCTAAAGGGCCCGTGATGCAGTAAACTAGTGAAAATCCTTCGGATAGTCCGGAAAGAGTAAGCGGTAATAATCCTTCTTAAGGATCGTTTGCGATACCATAAATTTATTCTTAATGATCTTATTGAGATTTTTCACATAATCCTCCGGAAGCTCTTCGCCGGTCAGGTTAATCCCTTCTCCTGTTTCAGAATTATATTTCACTTTATCGGTGATGAAGCTTCGGTTACTGAGAATAGCCAGGGGCTGTGCGTCGGACAAGATATCCTGCCCCATCAATAATCTGGAATCATAGGGAAGTCCGAACAGATTGGATAGGGTAGGAAGGATATCCAGGCTTGAGCAGGGCTCCTCCACCACAACCTTTTCCTTCATTGCCGGATTCCAGAGGATAAAATAATTCTCATATACCTCAAAATACGGATCTACCTCATGACCGGCCATCTCATCCAGTCTCTCCTTTTCCCAGCCGTAGGGATAATGATCCGCACTGAGCGCAATGACCGTCTTATCCGCAACCCCTGCCTCCGTGAGCTTCCGGATCAGCTGCTCCAGGGCACGGTCCAGCTCAAGCTGGCAGGCAATATATGCCTTGCAATCGGAGGATAAGGGAAGATCCTCGACCAATTCCCGGTTCTTATAGGACATGCTGTTCCCGACAAAGGTATAATTCATATGTCCGCTGACTGTCAGGTAATATACATGGAATTGTTCTTCATCCGTATATTCATCCACCGTATGATTAATCATCTCCAGGTCGGATTCCGGCCATACGTCGGACTCAAGCACCAATCCGTTCCCCTTAGCCTTAAAAATATATCCCAGATTTGGATGGGTCTCATTCCGCTGGTAATAGGTATAGGTATGGTTATGGTATGCTTTGCTCTCAACCCCAAGGAGATTGAACTGATGGCCCAATGCAAAGGGCATCAGGTTATCCCTTGAATGATACATGCTTCTCGTACCGACCGGAATCAATCCGGTCATGGCAACATATTCCCCGTCACTGGTACTGGTCTGCCAAAGGGCCGTATAAAAGTTTTCAAAAATAAAACCCTCATTGGTAAGCCGATACAGGGTGGGTGTTATTTCCTCATGGACCGCACCGGGATAAAAGCCTTCCGCAGTGATCATGATCAGGTTATAGCCCTTGAACCTGCCGGTATATTCATTCTTGTTCGTCGGAGCGACGGAAGCGAAATAATTATGGAGGGTCCGGATTGTTTCATCCTCTTCTTCCTCAGCCAGCCCGGTAAAATCAATATTCATTACGTTCGGCGAGGTATCCATCGGTGTCGGAGTCGGAAGCGGCACAGGGGTCGGTGCCTCGTTCGGGACCTCAGGCACGGGAGCCGCTGACACCTCCGGAACAATTACCGGTGTCGGTGCCGCCGTCGGCGCTTCAATAACATCCCAGGAAATCACGGGGGTATCCGCCAGAACCAGTCGCTCATCTCCCCTGATCAGCTTTGATAAATCAAACCGGGTCAATGTAATCACTCCCAGCTGCTTCCCGCATAGATCGGGCACCTTGGTATTATGGTATAGATCGTAAGGAGAATAATCTCCTTTACCGAAGAGGAATAGAGCGGCCAAAGCGAACATATGAACCGCAACCGCAGCGGCAGCAAGGACCCCATGTTCTTTCCATTTTCTGCGGTCACAGGGGAATACCTTATGTATCAGCAGAGCAAGAACCGGTAAAGGCAATAATATCAGGGCCAAACCGGGCAAATTCGCAGCTATGGCGGTAACGATATCCGAACCGAACTCATTTACTGCATCTCCTGCCATGCCGATTGTCTGGAAGGAGAAAAAAACCTTAAATATATAATAATATATCAACTGGAGCCCGAACAAAAGGCAGGTAAGGGAGGTAATCACCCACATCACGGCTTTATTCACAATACGGTCGAAAATTCCTGTGAAAAGCGTCATTAAGGCTCCCACCGGCAAAGCAAACAAAACCGGATAAATCACCTTACCATCGACGGAGCCATAAATCAGCAGATGGACCGCTAATTCAAGATAAATCAGAAAACCGGTAAAAAACATCAGCGGTCCTGTAAAATTACTCTCCGGTATCCGGTCCGTTTTATAATAAAGAGTCTTTAATCCGGCGCCTATTCGGATCATATATGCTTTAAGGCTCCGGATCAGTTTATTTACATATAATTTCATTTTCAGAGGGCACCCTACCTTTGATCAAATTTGATACTTCCCTTGCCGCCGCTGCTGCGGACTTCTGCCATGGCACCGTTCACCATGGTAAATTGAGGCGGTTTATGCCCGATATCCGCTTCCAAAATGATAGGCAGATTAAGCTCGCCTAAAACCGAAAGGACCGCTTCCTCATAGCCGGTATCCGTATAGGTTCGAAACATCGCCGGTCTCCCGAAAATGAAGCCGGAGGCATACCGGAACCAGCCGGCCTCTTTGAGCTGCCATAGTCCCCGTACCATTGCTTCACTACTCAGATCAAAGCTTTCCAGAAACCAGAGAATCCCATCCTGTTTATATTTATTTATGAACTCCTTCGTTTTGTCAAACCTGGTTCCGATCAGATTAAGTAATACATCCAGACATCCTCCCAAAGCCCTTCCCGCAAATACAAGCTCTTCCTGTGTCCTTTGACCGGACGGACAGATACTCCTCCACTCCACCGGCTTTGTAAGCTCAAAGCTCTCCAGCCCGGTTATCTTCTCCAGATGTCCATCCTGGTAAAGGTCAAAGCTGGACTGCCGGATATCCTGTCCCTCCAGAATCCTCACACAATTTAACAGGGAGGGATGCCACTGCTCCATGCCGAAGGTGCTGAAATTATAGGTGTAAAGCGTTGCCACATCAAGATTCGTTGTTATTGTATACGTAAGACCGGTTGTGTCGGAGTAACCCTGTACCCATTTGGGGTCGGCTTTCAGCCCGGTAAAATCCACATGGGACAGCATCTCCATCAGAAAATCTCCACCGCAGGCGGCAATTACCGCACGGACCTCCTGATTACGGAACAGCTCCATTAATTCCCTGGCACGGGTAGGTCCATCCGAGCTTCTTCCCTTATGGCAGGTATGGACGTTCTCCGTTACTAAAACCGGATAGCCGAGTTCATTAAAATGCCGGATCCCGCTCTCAAGAGCCGCCTGATCCGCTGCCGTTTCATAGCCGGCCGAGACTGCTGTCACGCCGATGGTATCACCACTTTGAAGATATGAAGGATAAATCATAATTACTACTCCTATGTCACTGAGGTTTTGATAGGAAGCAAAACTTCCTCTACCGGTCAGTATACCATCTCAGGAATAATTTATCAATAGAAAGGGTATAGGCTGCTGACTATTATGGCACAGGATACAGGAAGCTCCATATGCTTCCCGTACCACAGTTAGTATCTGAGGGAAGTATATGGAGCCTCCTGTATTCGAAAGGTATCTATGCAACAGTGCTTGGGATCAGATTATTTGGATAGTTTATCAATAATACTCCGGATTTCCTCCAGTTTTTCGGTTGTATTCCCTGTCTCAACCGCTTCTCTGACACAGAAATCAATATGACCGTGCAATACCTCTTGATTTACCTTTTTTAATATGGCTTCCGTAGCCATAATCTGATTCGAGATATCGATACAATACCGGTTCTCCTCTATCATGTTCAGAATACCATCAATCTGTCCTCTGGCTGTCTTTAGTAATCTGCTGACCTTGGCCTTATCCGCCTGCATAATTTCTTCCTTCCTATCTGCTGTTCTGATTTACAATCCACACCCCAGGGGGGTGTATACAATTGTATCTTAGTACAGATACCGGCTGATGTCAATGGGTATCTTTGGTCTTTCGATCAGAATATCGGGAATAAGTCAGCCTACAGGTTTTTCATCCTTTCAATCGCTTCCAGGGTGTTTTCGTAGGTGCCAAAAGCCGTCAGACGAAAATACCCCTCACCGCTGGGACCGAAGCCGGAGCCCGGCGTCCCCACTACATTTACTTTGTTTAACAAAAGATCAAAGAATTCCCAGCTGGTCATACCCTTCGGAGTCTCCATCCAGATGTACGGAGCATTCACGCCGCCGGATACCCGGAAACCTGCTGACAAAAGTCCTTCCCGGATGACCTTGGCATTCTTCATATAATAATCGATCTGCTCCCCGGTCTGTTTCCTGCCCTCCGGAGTATAGACAGCCGCACCGGCAGCCTGGATGATATAGGGCGCTCCGTTAAACTTAGTGCCGTGGCGTCTTGCCCAAAGGCTGTTCAAGGACACATCACCGCATTTTAACTCCTTTGGAATTACCGTAAAGCCAAGTCTGGTTCCGGTGAAACCGGCATTCTTGGAGAAGCTGCGGATCTCAATGGCACAGGTCTTCGCCCCCTCGCATTCGTAGATCGTATGGGGTACATCCTCCTCTGAAATATATGCTTCATAGGCAGCGTCATAAATAATGACCGCTCCAACCTTATTCGCATAATCCACCCATCTCTGGAGTTCATCCTTCGTAACCGCAGAACCGGTCGGATTATTGGGGAAGCACAGATAGATGATATCCGGCTGCTCCTTCGGAAGCTCGGGTGCAAAATGATTCTCTTTCGTACAGGGCATATAGATTACATTGGTCCATCTCCCCAGATCCTGCAGATACTCCCCCGTCCTGCCGGCCATTACGTTAGAATCCACGTATACCGGATAAACGGGATCACAAACCGCGATCTTACAGTTCACATCAAAAATCTCCTGGATATTGCCGGAATCGCTCTTTGCACCGTCACTGACAAAAATCTCATCTAACTCTATGGTTACACCCCTGGTTTTATAATCATGCTCAGCAATCGCCTGGCGCAAAAAATCATATCCTAAATCCGGAGCATACCCCTTGAAGGTCTCCTTCCCCGCCATCTCATCTACAGCGGAATGCAGGGCATCGATGATTGAAGATGCCAGAGGAAGCGTTACATCGCCGATACCAAGACGGATAATCTTCTTATCCGGGTTCGCTGCGGTAAATTCTCTGACCTTCCTTCCAATCGTGGAGAACAGATAGCTTCCAGGCAGCTTTAAATAATTTTCATTAATTTTATACATAATCTATGTCCCAAGCCTTTCCATAATTTAAGGTATCAATTTCCTATTTATATCAAACTTTAGCCATATTCACCAGTTTTAGAATTATCTTACCTGCACTAACGTTTATGCTGCCGTTTTACAGCAGGGAGGAAAGCCCTGATCCGGCTTACCCCGGATAGTTTCCTTCAAATACCGTGACTGCCGGGCCTGTCATGTATACGGTATCTTCCTTCTCATCATATCGAATCGTAAGCTCTCCGCCCAATAAGGATACCGTTACTGCATGATCCGTATATCCGTTCAGGATACAGGCCATTACACTGGCACAGGCACCGGTTCCGCAGGCCAGGGTCTCCCCGGAACCCCGTTCCCAGACACGCATATCGATATGGCTCCTGTCTGTCACATGGACAAACTCCGTATTCACCCGTTCGGGGAACAGTTCATGGTGTTCAAACAGCGGTCCCAGCTTCTCAATCGGAACTGCTTTGGTATCCGGAACAAAAACCACCGCGTGAGGATTTCCCATGGAGACGCAGGTAATGGCATACTCCCCGCCGTCTATCATAAGGGGCTCATTTACCAGTATGTCCTTTTCCGAGGCCACCGGGATTAAGGAAGGCTTCAAAATCGGGCTTCCCATATTGACAGTAACGAAGGTTACCTCTCCATCCTCCACCGTCAGCTCCAGCTTTTTAATTCCTCCGAGGGTTTCGATCCCTAGCTGTTTCTTATCCGTCAACCCCTTATCATAAACATATTTTGCGACACACCTGATTCCGTTGCCGCACATCTGTGATCTGGAGCCGTCATAATTATACATATCCATGAAGAAATCCGCTTTATCCGAAGGCCGGATCAGAATTAAGCCATCGGAACCGATTCCAAAATGCCGGTCACTGACCTTCCTGGCTGTTTCCGGTATATCTTCAATTAATTCTTTGGTGCAATCCACATAGACATAGTCATTCCCGCAGCCCTGCATTTTTGTAAATTTCATATTTCTCTCCATTCTGCCGGTAAAGCCTTTCTTTTATGGGTAAAACATTTTTAAAACCATCTCTGCCATCTCAACCAAATTCGTTCCGCTGTCCATGCTGTTTTTCTGCAGATAACGATGAGCCTCTTCCTCGGTCATATTATTGCGGTCTATCAGTATCAGTTTCGCCTTTTCAATAATCGCTTTTTCCTCTTCCGATCTTACCTTCGGTTTATCCCTATCCTTCTTTTTTCTCCGTTGGTATTGATACGACATCATTTGAAGAGTGTTGATCAAATCATGCGTCTTTATCGGCATGGGCAAACAGACGATGTTATTATCCTGGCAATACTCCAGCTTCTCCGGGGAAGCTACCAGAAGCATCTCAAACCCCTTTGGCAGATAGTTATTCAATTCACTGTAATGCATATCTGAAAACCGGTATCCGCAAACTACAATTCCCTCATCCAGGTTATTGGCCAGGCCGATCACCTGAGCTCCCAGAGTACAAGGATCACTCACGTGATATCCGGATCTGGATATTACGTTTTTGATACCGGTGGCATCCTCCAGTTTGGGAAATCCTACAATGATGCTAAACAAATCTGTTCACCTCCGATCCTATATAATATTCGGCCTATGAGAAGGCTTATGCTTCCCAAAAACCGGTTTATTAAATCACAGATTCCGAGATGAAACATCTAGAAGCGGTAAAGATACTGGTCAATTTCCCATTGGGTCACCTGAGTGCGGTAAATACTCCACTCTTCTTTCTTTGCCTCGATATATTTCTTGCTGATGTGTTCGCCCAGAACATTTTTAATAAATTCACTCTGTTCCAGACAACTGATGGCTTCAATCAGATTCTCCGGGAGACTCTCAACTCCCATGGCTGCCCTCTCTTCTCCTGTCAGGTTATAGATATTCCGATCCACACTTTCCGGGGGCAGCAGCTTATTCTTGATACCATCCAGGCCTGCGGCGAGGCAGACCGCCAGAGTCAGATAAGGATTGGCGGAAGGGTCGGGACAACGCAGCTCCAGCCTGGTTGCATGCCCCCTGCCTGCCGGTATCCGGATTAAGGGACTGCGGTTTCCTGCCGACCAGGCAATGTAAACCGGTGCCTCATAGTTGGGTACCAGACGTTTATAGGAATTCACCAGCGGATTGGTGATTGCTGTCATACTCTTCATATGCTTTAAGATACCTGCAATAAAATGATAAGCCTCCATGCTCAAGCCCAGCTTTCCCTCCGGATTATCAAAGATATTCTTACCATCCTTCCTCAGGGACATATTCACATGCATTCCGGAACCATCCACACCGTATTTCGGCTTTGGCATAAAGGTGGCATGCAGGCCATGGCGCTTTGCAATCGTACGGGCAACCAGCTTGAAGGTCATAATATTATCCGCAGTCGTGAGTGCGTCATCATATTTTATGTCTATTTCATGCTGTGCCGGAGCTACTTCATGATGGGAGGCCTCTATACATAAGCCCATATCCTCCAGAGTCAGGACCATATCACGTCTGGCATTTTCCCCGAGATCCAGGGGGCCGAGGTCAAAATATCCTGCTCTCTCATGGGTTTCTGTCGTAGGCTGACCGCTGTCCTCCATATGGAACAGGAAGAACTCCAGCTCAGGACCTACATCGAAGGTGTATCCCATCGCCTCCGCTTCCTTAATGGTGTTCTTCAGAATGTATCTGGGATCTCCCGGAAACGGCTTACCATCCACACCATAGACATCACAGATTAATCTGGCCACCTTACCCTGCTGCGGTCTCCAGGGAAATGTTACATAGGAATCCAGGTCCGGATGCAGGAACATATCGGATTCTTCAATTCTGGCAAAGCCCTCGATGGAAGAACCGTCAAACATACATTCATTATTTAATGCCTTATCCAGCTGACTCGTCGTTATTGCCAGATTTTTCAGATTTCCGAACATGTCCGTGAATTGAAGACGTATAAACTCCACGTCATCCTCTTCCACCATTCGGATAATATCCTGTTTTGTATAATGCTTCATATCCACCACTCCCTATTCTTTTATTATAAAAGGGCAAAAAAAGTACGTCCTGGTACTTCTTTGCCCATATTACTACGATAATACCCTATGGACAGTTCATTTGTCAACACGAAAAAACCATCCGAAAAACCGTTCTTCCATCCGATTTTACAGCATTCAATTCTATATTATATGTCATTTTTCCTTCAAACAATCTTCTTGATACAAATTTTTCATGATCCCGTTATGCCTTCAGACTGCGTGAATATAAACCGATCAGATCCTCCCTGGTCGGAATGATCCTGGAATTCTGGATATTCTTGGCCTGGATTGCTATCCCGGAATATTGTATGATTTCATCCTCATTCAGCTGTTCTCTGTCCCCTAAAAGTACTTGGAATAAGTTTTCGAATTCCTCCAGAGTATCTAATTTCATGGCGCTTAAAATCTTTTGTACGGTTTTGCTATCCCCCTGATCTGCGTATCGAAGAAAGCTTGGCAGCAGAAGAGCATTTGCTCTGCCATGGTCGATATTTTTAAAATAGGTCAGCGAATATCCCATGGAATGAACCGCAGTCGTCCCGGTATGGGCTATGACTATGCCGGCCAGCATAGAGCCGTACAGTAATTTCTCCCTGGTCGCCGCCGGCAGAAAGCCGCACCTGTTCCTATACTCCGGATTGTTTAAATCGGCCAGGCCCTCCGCAATGTTTTGAATGCTTTCCTGCGCAATAGCATCTGTCACCTGAGACGCACGAACAGACAGCATCCCCTCCACCGCATGGGACAGGGCATCCAACGCCGTATTCACTGTAGTTATATAGGGCATATCCTTCATATAAGCCGCATCCAGGAAAGATATCCGGGGAAAAAGGACAGGATCCGCAACACTGGTCTTGGTCTGGGCCTTATCATTGGTCAGGATGGAATAGGGAGTTACTTCGGAGCCGGTTCCTGCAGTCGTAGGTACCATAATCAGCGGAAGCGCCTGTCTCTTATATTTCCCGGCAAACAGCTCCTCTTCACTCACCTCCTGGACCGCTAACAGTGCAATGGCTTTCGCCGCATCCATCGGAGAGCCTCCTCCGATTCCGATGATCATATCCACCTGGTTTTGCTTCGCAAGCTCCGCTCCCCGATAGACGCATTCAATCGTCGGATTACTCATAACCTTATCATAGATCACATAGGATAAACCCGCTTCGTCCAGGGTATCCGTCACGTCCTTTAATGATCCGTTATTCTTAGCGGAATGTGCTCCGGTTACCAGCATAGCCCTGCTGCCTGTTTCCTTAATCAATGCGGCATTTCCGCAAATGCAATCCTTGCCCATAATAACCTTTGTAGGCATATAGAAATTAAGCTCCATATTATGTCCTCCTATTGTGTGATGTGAATGAACTTACTTATTCAATTATTATACAGGCAATTACCCTGATGTCAATATAAGTGATACAAACTTATCCATATGGTGCAAATATAGTTATTTTAAGTTGAATTTTGCGGTTACATGTAATATACTTACACTAGTATTGTGTTGGGGGTGCGATCTTGCGGATCGAACAAATTACAATCGGCGGCGATATGGAGCTCGAAGTAAAATACAGCGGGCATTCCATGTCCTTCCGCAGCGAAATTATCGGTATCAAGGGCAATTCCATACTGGCAAAAACCATCAAGGTGAACGATCAAACCATTGGTTTCTCTGATAAATGCCGTCTGAATTTTTTATATAAATCTGAGGGCAAGCTTTTTATATGGGAAAATGTATCCGTCAAGCTGGTAAAGTATGACGGTGAGATATGTCATAAGATCGATCTCTTTGGAGAAGGAAAATCATATAACCGCAGGGATTCTTACCGGATGTATGTCGGTGAGGACATGCCCTTATATGTGAACTCCGCCTCCGGTCCGACCGCCTTATCCGTTCTTGTAAAGGATATCAGTGAGACGGGTGTGGCTTTTATCACGAAGGAGGAGCTCGATATCGACCGTACCTTCCGTTTTAAGCTGAAGGACAATATCACTATCATCAGTCTGTCCGGTGTCATTGTCCGAAAGGAATTTCTTCCGAATTTGAGTGCCTACCTCTATGGCTGCAAGTTCAATGAGAAAAATGATAAATTAGGAAGGTACATTGCAAAAAAGCAGGGCGAACAGCTGAGAAAGAAGTCCGCGCCTGTTCTTTCCAAGGATCGGAATAAGGATCGGAATAAAAAATAATATGAAAACCGGAGGGGCTGTTACATAACAGCTCCTCCGGTTTTGCTTCGCTCAGTCCAGCTCTCCGAATTTTCGTCCCAGCGGGACCGGCTCCGGCCTTTCACAGGTCGAGGACATCCGGTATACGGATCGCTCCTCTGCTGCTTTATCAAAGCTTAGTAAGGCTTCCGTCACATGATAAATCAGTTCCTCATTCGCCCGGTGCTTCCTTCCCTTTACCAATGCATAAGCCATATCCATAATCCCCAAGCCTCTCATATATTCCAGGGGCTCCTCAAACAGCTGGGGAATCTCCTGCAAATCTTCATAGGAAGTGGAATATGGCCGGTCTTTACCGCTTAAAAAGCTCTGGTTCAAAGAATCCAGGACCTTTTCCTTACGGAAGATCTTAATCTTTCCGCCGAACATATTCGGATCCGGGACAATCAGGGTTCCTTCGGTTCCGTAAATCTCCAGCTTCGGCAGGGTGGAATGCCAGATATCAAAGCTCATATTAATGCTGCAATGGACACCGCTTGCAAATTGAAGAATTCCGGTGTACGAGGTCGGCACCTCCACCGCAATGGCGCTTCCCCTAAGCGGATTACTGTATATGGTCCGTTCTGTTCTGCCTGTGCTGCTGAAGCATGCCGTCGTACTGATCGGTCCCAGAAGAGCGACCAGGGCAGTCAGATAATAGGGCCCCATATCCAGCATTGGTCCGGCACCCTTCTTATAGTAAAATTCCGGTGCCTCATGCCAGGTTTCGGTTCCATGGCTGGTCATATTGGCGGTCACCATGACCGGTCTTCCGATCCAGCCATCATCAATTACCTTTCTGCAGGTCTGAAGTCCGGCACCCAGGAAAGTCTCCGGCGCACCTCCGACCATCCGCCCGCTTTCCTTAGCCAGGTCAAGTATCTCCTTAGCTTCCCCAAGGCTTAAAGCAAAGGGCTTCTCACAGAAAAGATGCTTCCCCGCCTTAAGAATCTGCCGGTTAATCTCCGTATGAACGGCCGGGGTGGTAAGGTTGACCACAAGCTCAATCTCCGGATCCGCCAGCAGCTCCGCCGTACTTAAGGCTCCCCGGATTCCATACCGGTCTGCCACCTTCCTTGCCTTCTCCGCCGAGGTTGCGGAGCAGGCCAATATCTCCAGCCACGGAAACATGGACTTGATATTTGAAATATAAGTATGACTGATAACACCGCAGCCGATCAAGCCTATTTTAACCTTTCTCATCCGATCCGCCTCCTGATCCGCCAATCACTCTGCCGGTCAGCTCCACTGCCTGCAGCTGTGCCTTAACAGAGAGCTCCGCCGCCTTAAAGGCATGCTCCTGCGTCATGGCATTCTCGGTACGGTTCATACAGTCCAGAATCAGTTGTCCGAAATAAGGATACCCCACCTTGCCGGATACCTCAAGATGGTATTCTCCTTTGCCATTCGCCATAAAAACATGGTTGGAATCCCTGGAGGTGCCCAAATTCACATATTTTCTCAGTTCAATATAGCCCTCTGTCCCCAGAATGATCGTTCTTCCGTCTCCCCAGGTGGACAGGCCGTCCGGGGTAAACCAGTCAACACGGAAATAATTTGTTACGCCATTGTCCCCTACGATATTGCAGTCACCGAAATCATCCAATTCCGGATGGCCGTGGGTATTGTAATTCCCTATCTGGCTTCTTACAACAGTACCGTCCTTCACCTTCCCATAAAATAAAAACTGTTCGATTTGATGACTGCCGATGTCACAGAGGATCCCCCCATAATGCTCCTTGATAAAAAACCAATCCGGTCTGGAGGGGGCATTCAGGCGATGCGGTCCCAGACCGATTACCTGAACCACCTTTCCGATTGCACCGTCATCAATCAGATACCCTGCATAAACAGCACATTCCACATGAAGCCTCTCACTGTAATACACCATGTATTTTTTGCCCGTAGCACTCACCTTATCTTTTGCCCTGGCAAGCTGCTCAAGAGTGGTTAGGGGTGCCTTATCGGTGAAATAATCCTTACCGGCATCCATGACCCGCATTCCCAGGTCACAGCGCTTCGAGGTTATGGCAGCACCGGCGACCAGCCGAATTGTTTTATCCTCCAGGATTTCCGCCTCGCTCCGTGCCGCTTTTGCATTCGGAAATGCCTTGCAGAATCTTGCTACCTTTTCCGGATTGGGATCATACACCCATTTTAAATCGGCTCCGGCCTCCGTCAGTCCGTTGCACATCCCATAGATATGCCCATGGTCCAGAGCAATGGCTGCAAAAGCAAATTCACCCTTTTTCACAACCGGCTCCGGTTTTCCCTTCGGTGCATAATTCATACCGTCACTGATATTCATTTTTAGTTACCTCCATCTTAGTATCACCGGACCGGTATCGGTCCCGATTTGCCGACAGGCTCCCCGTCGTCTGCTTATATATGCTCATAACGGTATTTATAATTACTTCCGGTACTGATGTTCTGGTCAGTAAAATTCTCCAGGAAGGTGGTCTTCTCATTGAAATGCCTTACATTCTTCATGATACCCTCAGCCGTATACCAGGGATCGTCCTTCCCGATCGGAAGTTCCACCGTCCTTTCCTCAAAGCCTGCCTTATATATCGCTGTGATCAGCTCGATGGTATTCCGGCCGCTCTCTCCGGTTATCAAGGGCCTTGTTCCCTTATCAAGGGCTGACAGCACATCCTCGATCTCACCGGTATGCGCTTCATATTTAAATACCGGAAGGGCTTCATAGTACCTGGTCAGCTCCTGCTCCAGCTCAACATTCTTATCAGGAAAGCCATTTGATTTAGAACAAGAAGCGGTCACGTTCCAGGGCGCCGCAATCCTGGCCTTCGTACCATGGAATTCAATCTTCTGGTCCTCCCCATGGTGGAGCAGGGAACTGGTAACCCTGCCCATGGAGCCGTCTGCATACTGCAGGGTGGCTACTGATATATCCTCAACCTCGGAATTATCATGGGATACGTTGCCCAGTACTGCACTGACCTTTTTGGGGACTCCTCCCATCATCCAGTTCAGCATATCAATATGATGCACCGCATGGTTTAAGGTACAGCCTCCGGATTCCTTCTCCCAGGTTCCGCGCCACCATAAATCATAATAGCTATGCCCTCTCCACCAAAAGGAATCCACATCCGCCCAGACCATATCCCCGATCAGCCCGGAATCAAGCGTCTTCTTCAGATTCATGATCTGTGTACGGAAACGGTTTTGCGCCACAATTCCCAATGTCCTTCCGGTCTCCTCCGAGGTCTTTATCATTGCGTCACATTCCTCCAGAGAGGAAGCCATCGGTTTTTCACATAGAACATTCATACCCGATCTCATGCAATCCATGCTGATACTTGCATGTACGTAAGGCGGCGTGCATATGCTGACCAGGTCAATGTCCTCCCGGTCCAGCATATCCTTATGGGAATCATAGACCGTTGCATGAGTTAAGCCATATTCCTCTTTCTTCTTCTCCGCCTTTTCCGGGTAGATGTCTACCAAAGCCACAATACGGCATCGGTCCGGAAAGGTCAGATATCCCTTGATATGAAAGGCAGAAATATTTCCCGTCCCGATAATCGCTACATTAATCATAGTAACCTCCATCTGCCGCCTAAAGGCGGCATATAAATACTTTCTTTGTATGATCCTTAAGTCCTCCGGACTTTTCATGAAATCGGTTTCGTATTCATGTAAAAATCCAGTGATATAATAAAATCTGATTTCATCATATCACTGTTCTTACGTTTCGTAATTATTTTTCGTATAAAAATTGCTCCGGTAAGCTTACATGAAAATCGGCGGCCAAATTTCTAAATTCCTGAGGTGTGATTGTCTGAAGCTTATCCGGTCTTACGGATAATACCTTTATTAGAATTTCCGCCGACTTTTCCACGGTATGGGCCAGTCCGAAGGTAATGTCATAATCCTCACCGGAGCAGAACATTCCATGATGGGCCCAGATCGCCACATTATATAATCTCATCAGCCTGCTGGTCTCCACTGCAATTGCTCTTTTGCCGGGAACCATCCAGCCTGCGACGCCGACACCCTCCGGGAACACAACCGGACACTCTGTCGCCATCTCCCAAAGCTCTCTCGTAAAGACCTGATCTGTTAAGGGAAGAATAAAGGTAAGGGCGATAACATTTGCCGTATGGCAATGATAGATAACCCTATGCAAGCCCTTCGTTACCTCCTTCTTCACCTCATGATTCATCAGATGGGTGGGAAGCTCGCTGGTCGGTCTTCCGCCCTTGTTTAATCCCCAGCAGATATGATAATTATCTCCGGTATGATCAACCTCTATGATAGCAATATTCGCTTCCGGGTCCAGTATTACATTGCGAAAGAATTTGCCGGAGCCGGTAACCAGAAAATATTCACCGGCAAGGCCCGGAACCCCGGTTCCAATCGGAGTCCAGACCGAGTCCCTCCTCAGCCCCTCCCGGACCTGCGCTACTTCCTCCGGCCGGATACGGTAGCTTAAATTTCCGCCGTTTCTCTCATGCCAACCCTGCCGGAAGCCGTCGTCCGCCATCCGGATAAAACCTTTGATAAACTCTGTATCAAGTATGTTCATTCTTACCTCCATTATGGTGCTTTGCGCCATCTCTTTGACAGCACATCTTCTTCGTACTGCTTCACCGCTTTAAACCAGTCTTCCTTCTCCGGAACCTGGTTGATGCGGCAGAAATAATTCCACACATCCCCGAACGGATATGTCTTCAGCTCCTCCTGAAGAACCATCAGCTCCGTATAGCCGCCTTCCTGCTGCAGCCTTGCCAGCGTTTCGTTTGGAGTCAGCAGGGCATACAAAAGGGCTTTCTGCATATTTCTCATACCGGTAACCCAGGCAGAGATGCGGTTGATACTGGCGTCAAAATAATCCAGGGCCAGCAGGACACGGTCGATGGCACCGTTTCTTACGATCTCCTTTGCGATCTCCCTGGTCTCATCATCCAGCAGCACCACATGATCACTGTCCCAGCGCACCGGTCTGGTAACATGCAGGGCCAGCTTCTCATCAAACAGCAGCAGGGATGAAATCTTGTCGGAGACCATTTCTGTCGGGTGATAATGGCCGTTATCCATAAGACTTACTAGTCCGTTTGCCGCGGCATATTTCAGGCAGAACTCCGCAGAGCCCACCGTATAGGATTCCACTCCAATTCCAAAGACCTTGGATTCCAGGGTTACCAAAACCTTCTCCCTGTCATATCCGACGGACAAAATCCGATTAAGAGAATCCTTAAATCTTGCCCTCGGAGATAAGCGGTCCGCCGGGATATCCTTATAACCATCCGGTATCCAGATGTTCATGACACAGGGACGGCCAAGGGCTTTGGCAATGTATTCGGAAATCCGGATACATGCCTGTCCATGGGAAATCCAAAAAGCTCGGATTTCCTCTAAAGGGTGGGAAAGAGTCAAGCCATCGCCGGCTTTCGGGTGGGAGAAAAAGGTAGGATTAAAATCAATCCCCAGCTGCCTCTGCTTTGCGTATTCAATCCATTTCTCAAAATGCTCCGGCTTTAATTGATCCCGGTCAGCCCATTTCCCTTCTTCAAAGATCGCATAGCATGCGTGCAGATTGATTTTATGCTTCCCGGGTATCAGGCGGAAAGCCTGATCCATATCTTCCATCAATTCCTCCGGTGTTTCTGCCCTTCCCGGATAGTTGCCCGTTGCCTGGATGCCGCCGGATAAGGGCCCTTCCCGGTCAAAGCCCCTGACATCGTCCCCCTGCCAGCAGTGCATCGATATCGGGATGTTAATCAGTTTCCTTAAGGCTTCGTCGGTATCCACTCCGATTGCCCGGTAGATTTCTCTTGCTGATTGGTATCTTTGTTCCGTATTCATACCGCTCTCCTTCCTACTATTCCAATATACCTGTCCTATGTATTCGTTTGTGCCAGGCGTGCTTACACGCTTTGATGACGCAGGCACAAACTTCCAAGTGTGAATTATGCTTTTATAATTCACACTTCTCTGATATCAAAGGATTGATAGATGCTTTCCTTCGCTTCACCGGGCGATTTAAATTCCCCTGCCTTAAGCATCTGAGCCGTAAGATTGCCGATGGAGGTAGCCTCAGTCGGACCGGCATAGACCCTTTTTCCGGTTGCTTTTGCAGTCAGTTCATTCAGATATGCGGCATTGGCTCCTCCGCCGATGATATGAATTTTGGAGTAGCTTCTGCCGGTGATCGCTTCTATCTCCCGTACCGTTCCTGCATAGCTGTCCGCAAGGCTTAAGTAGATACAGGCTGCCAGCTCTCCGACCGTCTCCGGCTTCCTCTGTCCGGTCTCGTCAAGATATTTTCGGATCTCCTCCGTCATGTTCTCCGGCGACAGGAAGCATGCTGCGTTCACGTCCACCCTGGAGGGAAAGCCATCCGCTTCCCTGGCCATATCGCAAAGCTCGGCAAAGGAGTAGGCTCCTTCCAGCTCCTTCCGGATGCACTGGATCATCCATAATCCCATGATGTTCTTCAGATACCGGATCCTGTGGCCAAATCCCCCTTCATTCGTAAAATTATGCTTCAAACTTTGATCGGAGCAATCCGGCTCCTGCCTTAATATTCCCATCAGAGACCAGGTACCGGAACTGATATAGATATGGTCATCATCCCCTGCCGGCACAGCCAGTACTGCCGAACCGGTATCATGGGTAGCCGGAAGCACCACCTCACAGGCAAAGCCCACTTCCTTAATAATCTCCTCCTTAAGCATCCCGGCCGATACCGCAGGCATAGTCAGAGAGCGGAAGATTTCCTTCCTAAACCCAAGCCTCTCAATCAATTCATAATCCCAATCCTTATTCCGGGCATCGACCAGCTGGGTTGTAGTGGCATTCGTATATTCCGAGAGCATGTTACCGGTAAGCAGGTAATGGAAATAATCCGGCAGCATCAGAAAATCCTGCGCCTGTTCCATATATTCCGGATGATATTGCTTTACCGACATCAGCTGGTTGATCGTATTGAAGCTTTGCTTCTGGATTCCCGTCCTTTTGTAGAGATCATGAAAGGGTATCACCTTCTCCACCAGCCGGTCCATACCCTCTGTCCTGTGGTCCCGATAGCTGATGGTATCTCCAAGAATGCGGTGCTTCCGGTCCAGCAGTACATAATCCACTCCCCAGGTATCAATTCCCATACTGACCGGTATCCTGTTTCTCCGATAACACTCCTTCATCCCCTTAAGAATTTCCCGGAACAATTGATCCAGATTCCAGCACAGATGGCCGTCCCGTCTCTCCAGGCCGTTCTCAAACCGGTAAATCTCCTCCAGCCGTATTCTCCCCTCCGTTACGCAGCCCAGGATATGTCTTCCCCCTGAGGCTCCGATATCAACTGCCAGATAGTATTTCTGCATCCATATCAATCCTCCATGCTGCCGATGCCCGCGAATCCCGGCACCGGCACAATATTCACATTAACTAACATGCCTGCCTTTGAGCTAGTTTGTGTCGAGGACGACGCAGGCACAAACTTCTAAGTGTGAAAATTGCTTTTTATTTTCACACTACCTTCCATATATCTTCCGGCCGATATCAACGGATACCGCATATTCCTTCCATTGTTCTAATTATAGCTTTTTATTCCATTGATTACAAGCCGCCACAAGCAAATCCTGCGCCGCGGATCAAACTGAAAAACATAGTTTGAATTTGTTCCCCGCAGGTAAATATACTTCAAAAAGGAGTGCAAAAAAGAACCCATACCAGCAGGTATTTCCTGTCCGGCGGGTTCTGTGCCCTTCTTACGTCAGCAGAGTGATCGCTTCATGGATATTAGTGACGTGAATCTCCTTTCCGCCGGCATCATATTCACCGTCTATAGACCAGGGAATCTGTTTCTCCATGAAGAAGGTAGCCTCCGGTGCTTTTATAAATTCGATCATCTTATCATTATAATCCTTCTTGATAATTGCCTGAATAATTCTGCTGATATCCAGCGGTGTTTTCGGATTTTTGATCAGAATAATCTCAAAAAGACCGTCATTTAAATCCACCTGGCTGGAATCCAGCTTGACCATACCGCCGATGGAGATTGAATTGCTGACTGCACCGAATATGTAGTCATCTTCATAGACTTTACCGCTGACCTCCAATCTGATATGATAAGGCCGAATATTAGGGATATCCTTCACCCCTTCCAATACATAAGCGAGATGCCCGATGGTATTCTTATAGGATTGCGGTGTGTTATACGAGCTTCCGGTAAATGCGCCAAAGGATGCGATATAGCTGAAATATCTTTTGCCGTTAAACAGGCCGATATCCAGCGGCCTTGCTTTCCCGTTCAGGATTGCTTTTACGGCCAGGTTAACGTTATAGGAAAGCTTTAAGCTGCTGGCAAAATCATTGGTGGTGCCCGCAGGAATATATCCCAGGGGAAGCTTGGCATCCAGCTGCATCATTCCTGAAACCACCTCATTCAGGGTCCCATCTCCGCCGCAGCAGACCACGATATCATTATCCAGCGCCTGTTCCAGCACAATATTGGTAGCATGTCCCTTCGCAGTTGTTTTTTGCAGCGTAACTTCATAGCCCTTATTAGTAAATAAATCCACTGCACGGTATAACCCCGATTTCGTATGGGTTTTACCCGCAATCGGATTCACAATCAACAACACTTTCTTTCGAACCAATTCATCCATCTGGCAGTCTCCTTTAATCTGTCCTTCATCAAACTCTATGATAATACAATATAACATCAAGTGTTTTTTTGCAAGTGCTATGGTAAAATGTTACATCCTTTCCCTTCATATTATTCAACCATACCTGCCCTTTGTGTTAGTTTGGGCCGAGGATGACGCAGGCACAAACTTCTAAGTGTGAATTATTTTTTATAATTCACACTATTCCCCATCTGTATTCTTATCATACAGGATTATGCCGCTTTTCTGCCGCAAGACGATACATTCCCCGCCCACCGCCGGAACCGCAGGAAACTAAAAGCCCCTTGCCATGCCGGTCCTAAGATATCATCTCAAGGGCCGCTCCATAGCCGGGGCCGTTCAATCATATATTATCTTCCGAACTCTGATAATATCAGGTCCTTATTACGTTCCAATGCCATCCTGATACTCCAGCTGTTTACAAACAACAGAAGGGGATTTTCTTTCAGATCCTTAACCTTCTTCGTATCAGAGGATACGCTGAGCTTGCTGACATCAATGTTCTTGTTCTCAATCCAGCGGATATGCTCATATGCCAGCGGCTCCAGCCTGACCTCCACTCCATATTCATACTCCAGGCGGAATTTTAACACATCAAATTGAAGGGTTCCGACTACTCCGACGATAATTTCCTCCATACCGGTATTATATTCCTGGAAAATCTGAATTGCACCCTCCTGGGCAATCTGGGTAATTCCTTTCAGGAACTGCTTCCGCTTCATGGTGTCTACCTGCCGTACCTTAGCAAAATGCTCCGGCGAGAAGGTGGGGATTCCCGCATACATAAATTTCCGATCCGGCATACAGAGGGTATCCCCAATGGAGAAAATACCGGGATCAAATACGCCGATGATGTCTCCGGCATAGGCTTCCTCGATAATCTTTCTCTCCTGAGCCATCAGCTGCTGCGGCTGGGAGAGCCGTATCACCTTATTCCCCTGGACATGATTAACCTCCATACCGGCCGTGAATTTTCCGGAACAGATTCGCATAAAGGCGATGCGGTCCCGGTGCGCCTTGTTCATATTTGCCTGTATCTTAAACACAAATGCCGAAAAATCATTATTCAGCGGATCTATTTTACCCTCGGAGGATTCTCTGGCTAAAGGGGAAGTCGTCATGGCCAGGTAATGCTTTAAAAAGGTCTCTACTCCGAAATTTGTCAAAGCCGAGCCGAAGAATACCGGTGTCAGCTGCCCTGAGAGCACTCTGTTCAGATCAAACTCACTGCTGGCTCCGTCTATCAGTTCAATCTCTTCCGATAAAATCGTATGGTTTTCTCTGCCGATCAGGTTATCCAGGCCCGGATCCCCTAATTCTGCTTCGACCGTATCCACTTCCTTCTGGCCGTTATTCGCAGCGTAAAACCGGTTGATGTGACTGGACTCTCTGTCATATACTCCCTTAAAATTCTTTCCGGAGCCAATCGGCCAATTCATCGGACAGGTCTGGATTCCCAATACTGTCTCAATCTCATCCAACAGCTCAAAGGTATCCCTTGCTTCTCTGTCCAGCTTGTTGATAAAGGTAAAAATCGGGATATTCCGCATAACGCAGACCTTGAACAGCTTCATCGTCTGGCTTTCAACACCTTTTGAGGCATCGATGACCATAACCGCGGAATCAGCAGCCATCAGGGTACGGTAGGTGTCCTCGGAAAAGTCCTGATGCCCCGGTGTGTCCAATATATTAATGCAATAATCTCCGTAGTTAAACTGCATAACCGAAGAAGTAACCGAAATACCTCGCTGCTTCTCAATCTCCATCCAGTCCGATACGGCGTGCCTCTCCGTCTTTTTGCCCTTGACAGAGCCAGCCAGGTTAATTGCTCCTCCATACAACAGAAGCTTCTCCGTCAGCGTTGTTTTTCCTGCATCCGGGTGGGATATAATCGCAAAGGTTCGTCTTTTTTGTATTTCCTTACTGTAATCCGACAATTGTAAAACCTCCAAATCATTCATAAAACCACTCAATCATATAATAAGATGGAGTCAATTGTCAAGGTATTAAACATGTTTTATTGTTCTATATAAATATGTTCTATTATTTAAATTAAATATATTCTGTTATTTAAATTAAATATGTTCTGTTATTTAAATTAAATATGTTCTGTTATTTAATTGAACACATTATCGTTCTCATGGACCGGATACCGTTAATTCCGTCTTCTCAGCAGGGAAATTCCCGTATTGATCTCCGCGGGACCCGTATCTTTTCCTTCCAGGGCAGCATATGCCTGAGCCATGCCTAAATAGCCCATGGTATATGGATTCTGTGTCAATACTGTCTTAAGTCTTCCATCTCTTATCATGGCAAGGATTTCATCCGACCGGTCGAAGCCTATCCCGATAATTTCGGGTTTTACAGCCCCGATGGCATTACCGACTCCGATGGTGGAGCCCTCGTTTGTCCCAAACAGACCCACCAGTTCGGAATTCTCAGCGATCATGGCGGCTGCCGCCTGCTCTGATGCCAGGGGATCCCCGTTTAAGTAAACCGTATTCAATACAAGAAACCTGCCATCCTTTCCAATTGCTTCACGGAAGCCGATCTCCCTGTTCATTGTTGAATTCGTTACCGTACTTACTCCAATGATACCTATGGAACCGGAACTGATACCGGCCGAATCCAGTTCCGCAAGCATGGTTTCTCCGGCAGTTATTCCGGCATTGTAATTATTCGTAGCCAAAGTGGTAATAACCTCCTCGTAAGCAGGGGAATCCACGTAAATAAAGCGTACGCTTTTTGCTTTGGCATCCTCAATGGCATAGGATAATTTCAGCGGATCATTGGCTGCCAGCAGAATCAGATCTGCTCCGTCCTCGACCGCTTTATATATCAACTCAATTTGTTTTGTATTATCCCTGGTTTCGGGTGCCTCCCAGATATACTCAATCCCCAGCAGTGCCGCCATATCTGCGGCTCCCTGATCCAATATATACCAATGCCGGTCTATTTTATCCATCGTGATCAGATAAACCTTATGGGGCTGTGCCTGGCTCGCTGACAATGAAGTTATCCTGCCGCTGTTATTCCGGAAAATTGCAATAAATATAGAAACCCCTAACAAAATGACAAGAACGATGAATGCCGGCTTTATCCTGTTCAACGAAGCTCCCCTCTTTCCTGGTCCCATAATTGTACCGGCTCTCTGCCTTACAGCCATATCCGCTATCAGATACCGGTGTACAAGTCTGTCTCACATAACAAATATATTCATTCGGCCCGCTAATATACTACGAAATCGAATCGGCAGCCGGACACAAAACGAAGAAAGACCTGCATCATAAGCCTGATGCAGGTCTTTCTTCGTTTTGAGGAGTTCATACGGTATATCCGCTTAATCAATATGGTAATAGTCAAAATCCGCATATCCGCCGTTTTGAGCGGTAGCATAACAGAATAAGGCAGCCCGGTATCCCATAAAGTGATCCAGGGTATATGCCATCGGTAAGGCGTAATCGAGTTTTTCCCATTGGGTACCATCCATAGAATAATAAAAATATGCCTTATCCAATTTCGTTAAATTCTTTATGCTCCCAAAGTCAAACATAAACTGAATCTTTAAATAGATCTTCTCCTGTTCCAAAGGAACAGCGGACTGTTCCAGGGGATTACCGGTACCGTCATTCGAGGCTAAAATCAACTGTCTGCTTCCGTCTTCCGACACCTTTACTCCAAGCATTCCATAGCCATTCTGGTAGGCTGCGATTCCGGCATAATCTCCGGGGTTCATCCCGGCGGTATCCAGCAGGGTCTCGCAAACAAAGTCCGGCCCTAAGGTTCTTTGGGAAAGAGTATTTCTGGCACTCAGGAGATTGGGTACTACACTGTTGCAGGTCAGGCGGAGATATCCGGGCCGGGCCGTTACGGACCAAGCAGAAGGCTCGGGATTATGGTTCCACTGCCACTGCAGCTTCAGCCTGTTCTCTTCATAATCAAACTCATCCTCCGCTACAACCCCGTTGGAGGACTGTTCCGCCGTTTTTATCCCCGGCTGCTCGGGAACCCTTCCATTGATACCCATCATCGGCCATCCCTCTTCCCAGGCTACCGGAACCAGGATCGGGATCCGGCCGACCGCACCATGATCCTGGAACAGGATTGCAAACCATTCGCCCTCCCCTGTCTCAACAATTCCGCCCTGGGCCACACCATTATTGCCATAGTAATAATTATCATCCAGAACGATCTTACCTTCATATTCCCCAAGCAGGGTATTGCTTCGGTAACACCATTCAATTCTTCTCGCGGTGCCGGTCCTGGGCCACTCGATTAAAAACAAATAATAAACACCATTGATTTTGTAGAAGTGGCTGCCCTCCGAATTTACAATGTTGTTTTCTCCCACGGCATTTATCAGTAATTGATCCACTCCGCCCGGCTTAACACTGCTTACGTCCTCCGTCAGCTCTGTGATTCTGATCCTGCCGTTGCCATGGACCAGATAAACTCTGCCGTCTTCGTCAAAAAGCAGGGAAGGGTCATGGTATAGGCCGGGAAGAATATTTCTTTCCCAAGGCCCCTCCAGGATATCCCTGGTATGATAGATGTAGGTCCGGTTCATATCCAGACTGGCAAAACAGACATAGAAGGTTCCTTCGTTGTATCGTAAGCTTGCTGCCCAGGACCCTTTGCCATAGACATTCTTACCGTCCGTCAGATTATATTTATCATTATCCTCCAATATATCATATACATAGGAGACAATTTCCCAATCAGCCAGATCAGTGCTTCGCATCACCGGGACCCCCGGGGACAGATGCATCGTTGTGCTGACCATATAATAATAATCGCCGACCCGGATAACATCCGGGTCCGGCACATCCGCCCAGATAAGCGGGTTCGTGACTTCCTTCATCAGCTTCTCCTCCCGGACAATTGTGTCTTCTTTCTCCTTGGATACCGCTTCCTCCTCCGGTCCTGTATCAGCGGCAATGTCCGGACGGTTTTCTTCAAACCCGGTATCCGTCTTCGTATCCGTGCTATCCTCCGTTTTTTTTCTGCAGGCAGCAAGCAGCAATACCAGAGTGATCAGATAAACAAAACAAATCAGCTTCCTCATACCCATATCATTTCGCAAAGCTCCAGGTATCAAACCGGAAGCCCTCTCCACAGAAGGTAAAAAACATATTATGTATGCCGTTCACGCCCTTGATCTCCACGGTAATTTCCTTATATTCTGCGGTACTGCCGGTATTCGGAACCTCAAGATAACCCAAAACCTCTCCGTCGGCCGAATCAACCGTAATCCGGATCAGGTTGCCGGTGAATTCAGAGGAGACCTTCGCTGTAAAGGAAGTGGGTGCCGTATCACCAAAATCCACATTGGATAAGCCGATCCAGCTCCCCGTCGTCAGATCGGTAAGGGCGTAATTTACCGTTCCATAGGTACTGCTGTCTATCCCTGCCTTCCCGGTGCTTACCCCTCCCATCCAGGCAAAGGTCTCGGCTTCCGTCACCTGATAGGGATCCAGGTTCTGAAGCTGTTCCACCCCGAATCTGGATGCCTTAATATTCTGGATGCTTCCGTCTTCATTGATCGTCACTTCATCCACATGGGTGCTGCGGTAGCCTCCCTTTATCCCCATACTATCCTGCAGAAGCTGGGTATGATAGAACATATACCATTTATCCTTAAAGTTTATCATGCAATGGTGGTTATTACCCCAGGTACCGAAAAATCTTCCGGGGTTCTGAAGTATGGAGCCCTGATACTCCCAGGGACCCATCGGATGGTCACTGGTCATATAGATAATTTCAGCGGTTCCGGGCTTATAGGGTCCGACTGCATTGTCCCTGCTCGCCCAGTTGGAGCAATAGGTATAATAATAGGTATCCCCAATCTTATTGATACCCGAATCCTCAAACAGGTAGGGCGCTTCGATTACCACCGGAGCTCCTGCCAGGCTGATCATATCCTCACCCAGCTCTACCACTCTGGCCGTGTTCGGCATTTCCTCCCGGCCGGCGGGAACACCGCCGCCAAAATACAGATAGGATTTGCCGTCATCATCTGTAAATACCGCCGGATCAAAAAGCCAGGTTATATCGGAGCAGTTTTCCGTCTGTTTTGTTATTATGGGCTTACCCAAAGGATCCAGGAAGGGACCGACCGGACTGTCACTCCGGAGCACTCCGATGGAGCTGGCATTGTTGGCATAATAAAGGAAGAATTGGTCCTTCCCATTGATTTTCTTATGAATAGCAGCGGGAGCCCAGGAGTTATTTGCCCAGATCGAGCCTCCGCCATAGCCGCCCACCTTGATTAATCCATGATCCGTCCAGTTAACCAAATCGTCGGAGGAGATACAGCCCAGAGAATTGATCTTGCTATAGGTATTTTCCTTCGGATTACCGTCACCATCGTATTCCACCACATCATTGGTCATATAAACATATACCCTATCCCCATATACCATGGCATAAGGATCCGCTCCGAACCTCTGAGACATCAGGGGATTGTGATAGCCGACCGCTTTATAGGCTTCGGCCAATTCAATGTTCTCAAACAACTTCTCCGGATTTTCAATGGTAGGCTGATAAGCGGGTACAGGCGTAGCTGTCGGTACTGTAACTGTAGCCTTATCTTCCATAACTGTTTTCTCCTCCTCTTCTTTCGTTTCCTCAATTACATCTGTTCCCGGTTTTACGGCTTCCTCTGCCAGATCCTTCTTCCCATCTCCGGATTTGGCCTGACAGCCTGTGATGGTAATAAGGCCAAGCATCAGAAATAATGCCAGAAACCCTTCTCTCTTTTTCATTTTTACCTCCATTCCTTCTTTTAACCTTCATGCCCCATAGATGTATTTTCATAATATATGCAACATTCAAACGGCTCCCGGAGGAGCCATTTGAACCATTGCTGTCAAGGGTATATGGAAAAGTAAGTGAAAAGCAAATAATAGATAACTCCTGTTTCTGAAAGTGTCGTTTTATTCCTGCTTCTGCCCATAATATGCATTTTCTCCGTGCTTTCGGAAGTAATGCTTATCCTGCAGCACCTGCGGTGCAGGTTCCACACCGGGATTTAATTGTTCCGTTCGGAAAGCCATTTTCGATACCTCTTCTAATACCACTGCATTATGGACTGCTTCGGAAGCATTCCTTCCCCAGGTAAACGGCCCATGGCTTGAGCAAAGAATCCCCGGAGTCTCCATCGGATTCTTTCCCTGAAGGGCTTCGATGATGACTTGTCCTGTATTCTTCTCATAGGCTTCGTCGATTTCCTCCTTCGTCAGATTACGGGCACAGGGAATTTCCCCGTAATAATAATCCGCATGAGTGGTTCCGTAACAGGGTATCGCCCGCTTCGCCTGCGCCCAGCTGGTTGCCCAGGTGGAATGGGTATGGACGATTCCTCCGATCCCCGGATAGTGTTTGTAAAGCTCAAGGTGTGTCGGTGTATCCGATGAGGGCTGATACCTCCCCTCTACCCTATTTCCCTCCAAGTCTACCACAACCATGTCCTCCGGCTTCAAGGCTTCGTAATCCACACCGCTGGGCTTAATGACTACATATCCCGTCGCCCGGTCAATCCCGCTGACATTTCCCCAGGTATAGGTCACCAATCCTCGTTTCGGAAGTTCCAGGTTAGCTTCATAGACCTTCTGTTTCAGTTCATCCAACATAATACTAACCATACCTTTCATTCAAGCCTGCAAGCTTTGGGCCGCAGCCTTTGTGTTAGTCTGTGCCTGTTAACGGAATACAACACTGTTAAATCGTAATTCCTTCTTAAGATTCCGGATTGTCGTATCCTTATCAATGATTATGCTTTCAATCCCCATAGCTGCCGCCCAGTCCTCCATCTGTTCCGCACTCAGATCATAGGAGAAGGCGGTATGATGGGCTCCGCCCGCTAAGATCCAAGCCTCCGCTCCTGTCTCCAGATCCGGTTCCGGTGTCCAGAAGGCCGCCGCAACCGGAAGCTTCGGCATAGGCTTCTCTATCCTCTTACATTGTACCGCATTGATAATCAGACGGAAGCGATTTCCCAAATCAATTAAGGATACTGCCACTGCCGGTCCGGTTTTTGCTGTAAATACCAGTCTGGCCGGGTCTTCCCGGTTACCCATGGATAACGGACACACCTTAATACTAATCGGACCCTCTGCAATCGTTGGGCAAATCTCCAGCATATGTGCCTGAAGTATTCCTTCCTTCCCCGGAACCAGATTATAGGTATAGTCCTCCAGGAAGGAGGTTCCTTTGGCATTCCTTATATTCGCCGTCATCAGCTTCATGATGCGAACCATGGCTGCTGTCTTCCAGTCACCCTCCGCACCGAAGCCGTAGCCCTTTTCCATCAATCTCTGGATTGCCAGACCGGGCAATTGCCTTAAAGCACCCAAATCCCCAAAATGCGTTACGATGGCATGGTAATTCTTCTCCTTTAAGAAGCGTTCAAAGCCAAGCTCCATTTGAGCCTGCACGGCAACATGCGCTCTGAATTCAGCGGCATCCCTTCCCTCCGGATGTATCTCATATTTATCATAATATTCTTCCACCAGCACCCCGGTATCGGAAGCAGATACTGCTGATACGGCATCCGCAATCTCCTTGATCGGATATGCATCAATCTCCCAGCCAAACTTCATCTGGGCTTCAACCTTATCCCCCTCCGTAACTGCCACATTTCTCATATTATCTGCCACTCTCAGAACCCTGACATGACTGCTTTCCATGATGCCGACGGCCGTCCTCATCCAGGCGGCCAGCTTATCCTGCACCTTCCTATGGCTCCAATGGCCGACAACAACCTTCCGCTCGATTCCCATGCGGCTGACCATGTGACCGAATTCCCTGTCCCCGTGAGCGGACTGGTTCTCATTCATGAAATCCATATCAATCGTTTCATAGGGAATTTCTAAATTAAATTGTGTATGCAGATGCAGCAAGGGTTTTCTGTATTCCTGCAAACCTAAAATCCAGGACTTCGCCGGAGAAAAGGTATGCATCCAGGCAATAACACCTGCGCAGGTATCTTCCGAATTCGCCTCATTGAAGGTCTTTCGGATGATATCTCCGGTAATCAGTGTAGGCTTCCAAACTAATTCAAACGGCAGCATACCGGATCGGTTCAATTCCTCCACAATAATTCTGGAATGCTTTGCTACCGCCTCCAGACAATCCTCCCCGTAAAGATCCTGCGAACCGGTGCAAAACCAAAATTTATATTCCTTCACATTAACCTCCATCTGCCGCCCCAGAGGCGGCATACAAATACTTTGCGAAAAGCGCGTAAGTGCTTTTTGCCGTGTGAAAATTGCTTTTAATTTTCACACTAACCTCCATCTGCCGCCTAAAGGCTCTTCTCCGGATAATATTCCATCTTTATCTAAATTTTATAACTTGTACGCTCATCTATACAACTTGTTTTTTTTATGCTATACTATAATTCAAGTGTCAAAAGCCCTTCGAGCATCACGACTTCGTCAATTTGCACATTCACTAACTATATTAAAGTGATGCAGAACATAATTCGATGAGCAAAAGCGGAAGCGTGTTGCGAATGAACTGTGTTCTGCATCACACTATTGAAAGTGTACTGTGTAAATTGACGAACCATATTTTTGAATTTGCTTTTGACACCTGAATTATACTATTTGAGGTAATAAAATTCTCAGAAAAGGGAAAAGTGATCCGCATGATGCAAAACATCCAAACGAAATATGCTAAAATAGTCGATGATATCCGGAATGATATTCAATCCGGCACAATTAAGGCAGGCGATATGATACCCTCCGAGCATAAGCTGTGTGCACAATATCAGGTCAGCCGCCATACGGTGCGCAAAGCGATTTCCGAATTAACGAATATGGGATATCTCATCAGTATCCACGGGAAAGGCACGTTCTGCAAAAAGCATTACCCTCATCAGATCGCCTCCCATAACATTGGTGTTATCACTACCTACATTTCCGATTATATCTTTCCCGATGTGATCCGGGGAATTGACCGGGTATTATCAGATAAAGGATATAGTATCATCCTGAAAAGCACCGGAAACAGCCAGAGTATGGAAGGAAAGTGCCTGGAGGACATTCTCTCCAAGAATATAGACGGACTTATTATAGAACCCAGCAAAAGCGACATCATCAGCAGAAATTTCTATCTGTATGAGAAGCTGGAGGAGTATCATATTCCTTACGTTTTTATCCAGGGAATCTACCAGCAGCTTTCGGATCGCCCCTATGTACTGCTGGATGATAAGCTGGGAGCTTATCAGGCAACCAGGCATCTGCTGGATACCGGCAGAAATAATCTGATCGGAATATTTAAAATTGATGATTATCAAGGGAAGGAGCGTCACAAAGGATATATCAAAGCCTTAGCGGAAGCCGGCATTCCCTATGATGCGGACCGGGTCATAACCTATCATACGGAGGATCGGAAGCTGAAGCCGCCCCTGGCTGTCCGTGATTTTATCCGAAATGGAACTGCCATTGATGGCATTGTCTGCTATAATGATCAGATTGCCTACAGCATCTATCAAGAGCTTTATAACCAGAAGATAAAGGTACCGGAGGATATTGCCATCATTGGCTATGATAATTCCTTTCTGTCAGAGAATAACCGGGTTCCTCTCTCCTCCGTCCAGCATCCGAAAGAGGAGTTCGGCAGGGTGGCGGCCCACCTGCTCCTTGATATCATCCATGGAAATGCGGGGAAAGACCAGCTGCATAAAATCATCTTACCGGAGCTGATTGTCCGGGATTCGACCCTCTGTTAAGATCAGGAATAATGCATCGCAAAACAAAAACGTGCCGCCCCCAACTTTTTATTGTTGGGGCGGCACGCCCTTTTATTTATTCCGGCAGTTTAATTATTCAAATGTCTTTTCGTAAGCTGCCTTACGTTCATTGATAATCGCCTGACCGCCGGAGTTCAGATAATCGTTTAAGCCTGAGTCAAATACAGATTCAAACTTGTTTGCTGCAGCAACAACTGCCTGAGTTAGGATTGTGTTTCTCTTCTCACTGAGAGCCGGACCCATGCCTGCTTCCGCTTCGATTGTTCCTACGTTTACATTCTGACCAAAACGGCCATCCTGTGTGCTGAGCTCGTATGCCTTTTCGATATAGCTTGCGTCAACACCCGTATAGCCAAGGGCAATGGATTTTACATTCAAATCCGGATCACCGATGTCCAAACCGTTGATTGTAATCGTATAGTCGATGTTGCTCGGGGAGTTCATGATCTTTTCACCGGTCACAGCAATCGTTTTCACTGCTCCGTCTTCCATTTTCTCATGCGTTACGCCTTCCTCACCAATCTGAAGGAACATGCGGTTCTCCAGCTTACTGATCCAGTCAAGGTATAATAAGGATGCCAAAGGCTCGTCATTGGTTGAAGGGAAGAATATCTTACGGTCAACCGGACCGGGAAGGAACTTCCGGTATACGCCGGCATCGTTTTTAAACGGCATTACCGCTACATAACCTGCATCCTCTCCAACCAGTCTCTTCAGGTTGTTGTTGATGCTGTCTTCACCATTACGGTAAGGATAATCCCAGTTGTGGATGAAGGCGCCTACATAACCGGATTTCATCATGTTATCCTCCGTAGGGTCACCGGAGCCATAAAGTGCAAAATCTTTCCAAATCAATCCATTGTTGTACCAATTGTTCAGGGTAGCAACACCATTCTTAATTCCGGGGAACAGGAACTTTCTGTCATCAAAGCCATAAACAAAAACATCCTTGTCCGATAAATTGTCAGGTACGAAAGAAGCCAATAAATGATCTGCTCTCCAGCCCACATCAAAGCTGATGGAGAAAGGAATCATCTTGTCCGCATCAGCGCCAAGAAGTGTTTTTGCATTGTCCTTAAACGCTACCAGCATAGCTTCAAATTCTTCAATTGTTGTAGGCTCCGGAATATTAAGCTTTTTCAGCCAGTCCTCCCGCACGAAGGTATTGATACGTGTGGAGTTGGCAAGACGCGCCTCAATCGCCCAAATAGTTCCGTTGACAGGATCTTTATTCCAATTGATGTTTGTCTCTGTGAGTAAGCCGTATAAATTAGGAAATAATCCCTTGTTCTCTTCAAGATACTCGCTCATATCCGTTACACCGCCCATACCTGCATAGGTCTGGATTGTAGGATAGTCATAGGTAACGCAGATATCAGGTGCATCGCCTGCCGCAAGCAGGTTATTGATCTGTTCCACCTCGGTCCAACGGGGAACGGGAACAAAGGTTACCTCTACATTATGGTCGCGAAGCATACCTTCTTTGATGAAATCGGTATAGAAGTTATCTTCGGGTTTGGAACCGCCGTCATTACCGCGGTCAAATACCTCAACGGTAATTTTTCTTGTTTCAACAAATTTGCCGTCTATGATTTCGGCATTGTCCGTCGGTGCAGGTGTTGCTGTTGCGCCGTTATTGTCTTTGTTTGGGTCCTTATTGTCATTGTTGTCCTTTTTACCGCAAGCGGTAAGAGAACCGATGACTAAGGCACAAACCAGAAGAATAGAAAATATTTTCTTCATAGAAACCTCCTCTTAAATTTATTTTAATGCTGACACATTGTGTCCGTAATCAGGATAACCCTGACACCGCTTATTCTTTTACCGCTCCCAGGGTTACGCCGGAGATGAAATACTTCTGCAGCCAGGGATAGATTAATAAAATCGGTATGGTGGCAAACATAACCGTTGCCGCCTTCAGGGTTTCGGAAAGCCCCGGTACGCTGAAGCCTTCCTGCGCTGCTACTTCAATCTGCATGACATTATTAAGAATGTTATACAGCAGCAGCTGGATCGGATAAAAACGTCTGTCATTCATATACATCAAAGCATCGGAGAAGCCATTCCAACGCCCTACTGCGTAAAACAGTGCCAATGTTGCGAGAACCGGCTTGGACAGGGGCAGGAAAATCTTAGTAAGGATTCGGATAAAGCCGGCACCGTCAATCTGTGCGGACTCCCGAAGACTCTCCGGAATGCTGTAGAAAAAGCTTCGCATGATGATCATATTGAAAACGCTCAATGCACCGGGAAGAATTAGTACAATCGGTTTGTTGAGCATATCCAGATCCTTCAGCAGCAGGTAATTGGGGATTACACCCGCATTGAAATACATGGTCAGAATGATCACTGCGTTGAAAAAGCGCTTTCCCTTGAGATTATCAAAGGTAAGGGGATATGCGCAAATTGTGGTCATAAACAGGGATACTATGGTACAGATAATCGTCAGTATCGCTGTCCATCCGAGGGACCAGACATACTTGGAGCTGCTCAGCACCGTTTTATATGCATCAATATTGAATCCTACCGGTATTAACGTAACCTTATTGCGAATCAAAGCGTCCGCAGAACTTAAGGAGCGGGCCAAAATATTAACAAGGGGCAGGAGACAAATCAAAATAAGCAGAAAACATACAAAAGCTATGATCCAGTCCCCATATTTTGTGGAGCGCGATTTTATCATGATTAATTCCTCCTTCTCTTACCAGACACCACGTTCGCCGAACTTTTTTGCTATTGCATTTGCAGAAAGCAGGAATATGACACCGATAACGGACTGGAAAAGACCTACTGCCGTAGTCAGTGAGAACTGCAGTCCTCTGATACCATAGTTATAGATAAAGATCGATATAACATTCGATACACTGGTTACCAATTTATTCCCTAAGGCATAAGGGCGCTCAAAGTCGCTGCCCAGGATACGTCCAAGACTCATAATCAGAAGAATAACAATGGTTGGTTTTAGACCCGGTAAGGTTATATTCCATATTTTTCGGATACGTCCGGCACCGTCCACGGAAGCCGCTTCATAAAGCTCGGGATTAATACCCGTGATTGCTGCCAGATAGATGATTGTATTCCAGCCTACACTCTGCCAGATACCCAGGAAGATATAGGTCCATACCCAATGGGCGGGGTCGTTGAGGAACGGAACCGTATTAAGCCCCATCCGATTCAATACGATATTGATCAAGCCATTGGTCGGGGTAAAAAGCTGCAGTGCCAACCCGGAAATAATAATCCATGAAAGGAAGTGGGGCATATATACAACCGTCTGGGTAAAACGCTTGAAACGCTTAAAGGCCAGCTCATTCAGCAGGATTGCCAGAATGATCGGAGCCGGAAAACCTATCAGCAAATCAAGAAAATTAAGCATCAGAGTGTTTCGAAGCGCATATAGGAAATCACGGTTTGAAAAAGCTTTTATGAAATATTCGAAGCCGTAATCCCCTGCCCAATCCATTTCCCATACATTTTGTACAATACTGAACTTCTTAAAGGCTATCTGGATATAGGTCATCGGAATATAGCGAAATACCGCAAAGTATGTCAGGGGAAGTAACAGCAAAAGATAGAGCGTCCAATAACGTCTTAAATAATTTGAAGCTTTCCGCTTTCGATTGGAACGTGATTTAACCGGGATAGATTCCATTTTCGCACCTCTTTCATATACTTTTTTATGAATATGTTCTGGATTTTTAGAAAATATATTCTTGACTCCAATTTGTCCGGAAGAAACTTGTACTCTTCTCACAACATAGATGTATTGTCTTTTGTATTGTTACTTGTATTTTAAGTCGCCAGAATAAAATATCACAGACAATACAACTTGTCAATATATTTCTGTCCGATTTTGTTCTATATCGACAAAAAGCAATAAACATCGCCGCCCTCTCAGAAATACAACTGTGTAAAGTGAACAAATAATGGTATGGTTTTATGTAATATTTTCATGATACTTGTCATGACATCTTAACAATACTTGCATTTCAATTTCAAAAGATTTATAATTTAAGCATAACAACATACTACTATTACTACTAACGATAAAAATCGATTATTTCGGGAAAGGTATTAGGATGAGGGATTCTCTTAAATACATGGATATCGTCGATTGGACGAAGGAGCAAATTACGATAGGCACATTTCAGCCCAAGAAAAAATTCTTTTCAGAGAGTAAATTGGGCGAGATCTTTGGTTTCTCCCGCCAAACCGTGCGGCGCGCATTGGAAGAGCTGGAACAAATGGGTTATATTACCCGTGTCAGGGGCAGCGGTACCTACATAACCGGCAAGCAGCCTGATGCAGACATGAATCCGGCCGCAAATGAACCAAAATCCAGGATTATCGGCGTGGTATCCACCCACCTGGATGCCTATATCTTCCCTTCTATTATCCAGGGAATTGAGGGCGTGCTGAATGCGGGCGGATACACAATGCTTCTGACCTCCACCAAAAACCAGATTGAGGGTGAAATACGGGCGCTTAAAATCATGTCGGAACGGCATTTGGACGGTCTGATCGTGGAGCCTACAAAAAGCGGTCTGCCTTGCATTAATCTGGACTTGTATCATGCCATCTCCCGAAAAGGTATCCCAATTGTATTCATCGATTCCTGTTATCCGGAGCTGCCGGTTCCCTATGTATCTCTGGATGATGAGGAGGCCGGTTATATAGCGGCAAAGCACCTGTTTGACCTGGGGCACCGGGATATCGCCGGCGTATTCACTTTCAGTGACCGGCAGGGACATTTACGGTATAAGGGTTATATGAGAGCCCTGTATGAGAATGGACTTCCCCTTCGGGAGGACCGTGTTTTTTGGTATTCCAAGGAAAATATGCTGCAAATCCTGTATAGCGACGAATTCTATGAGGGACTGTCCGCCTGCACCGCCGCAGTATGCTATAATGACAGTCTGGCATTGATGCTGACGGGGCTGATCCGGAAAAAGGGCCGGAAGGTTCCGGAGGATTTTTCTGTCATCGGTATTGATAACTCGGAGATGGCACAGGCAAACTCACTCACCAGTGTGATCCATCCCGGCGAACAATTGGGTGAGGCTGCCGCCAGACTGCTGCTGTCCATGATAAACCATGAGGAGGGAACCAGCATCCTTTTCCCGCCTAAGCTGGTGATACGGGATTCCGTAAGACATAAGGAGAAGAATGATGAAATTAATGAATGACGGCTGGCAGTTTGCCAGAAGCGACACCTCAGAATTCGTACCGGTAGAACTGCCCCATGACTGGCTGATATCCGATGTAAATAATTTGTATAAAAGTGATACGGGTTGGTACCGGCGGGAGCTGGATGCCAGCTTTTTAGCCGACGGACAAAAACTTTTCCTGCATTTTGACGGAGTATACATGGACAGTACGCTCTTTGTCAACGACCGGCAGGTGGGGGAATGGAAATACGGCTATACCGCTTTTGAATTTGATATTACCGGCTTTATCCGAAAGGATGCGATCAATACCCTGCTTTTAAGGGTTAATTATATTACGCCGAATGCCCGCTGGTATACCGGGGCAGGAATTTACCGGGATGTCTTCCTGAAAGTGAAGAATTCCTGCTGTTTTTTAACGGACGGAATCTATATTACTACGGCGAAAGAGGGGGACGGCTGGCAGTTTGAGGCAGATGCCGAGGTGGAAACCGGCGGCAGACCCTATGAGCTTCGCCATACCCTGCTCGAAGCCGAGGGTGAGATTATAGCCTGGGATGTGGATCATCCCTGCTTATATACTTTACGGTCGGAGCTGATTGTGGACGGAAAGGTGATGGATACCGAGGATACCCGGTTTGGTTTCCGGACGATAGAATTTACCGCTGATAAGGGCTTTTATCTGAACGGCAGGCACCTTAAGCTGAACGGCGTATGCCTGCACCATGATTTGGGCTTACTCGGAGCCGCAGTCCATAAGGATGCGAGCCGCAGACAGCTGACCCTGCTCAAAGAAATGGGCGTGAACGCACTTCGGACTGCACACAATCCGCCTGCGAAGGTCTTCATGGAGCTGGCGGATGAGATGGGCTTTCTGGTGATGTCCGAACTGCTGGATATGTGGCAGAGCCCGAAGAATACCTATGATTATGCAAGATTTTTTAATCGCTGGATTGAGCGGGATGCTGCCTCCTGGATCCGCCGGGACAGGAATCATCCCTCTGTCATTATGTGGAGTGTCGGCAACGAGATCCATGATACCCATGCAGATGCCGTGACCGGGGGAGAAATCCTGCGGCAGCTGATGGCGCTGGTAAAGAAGCATGATCCCAAGGGCCATGCTCCGGCGACGCTCTGCTCCAATTATATGCCCTGGGAAAACACACAAAAATGCGCTGATATTATAAAACTGATGGGCTATAATTATGCCGAACCTCTTTACCCTGCCCATCACGCTGCTCACCCGGATTGGATCATCTATGGAAGTGAGACCTGTTCAACGGCACAGAGCCGCGGAGTGTACCATTTCCCTCTGAACAGATCCATTTTGGCGGACGATGACCTGCAATGCTCCGCCCTGGGTAACAGTTCTACAAGCTGGGGTTCCAAAAGTGTGGAGGCCTGTATTAACGCAGACCGGAGCATTCCCTATTCCCTGGGTCAGTTTATCTGGGCAGGCCAGGATTATATCGGCGAACCGACCCCCTATCATACCAAGAATTCTTACCTTGGACATATCGATACCGCCGGTTTTCCGAAGGATTCCTATTATCTGTTTCAGGCGGCCTGGACTGATTATAAAAAAGCGCCTATGGTGCATCTTTACCCCTACTGGGATTTTTCACCCGGACAAATCATTGATGTAAGAGTATGCTCAAATGCTCCGAAAGTCGAATTGTTCTTTAATGATAAAAGCTTAGGTGCCGTGCAGCTTGGCGACCGATTTGTTGCTGACTGGCAGCTCCCCTATTCCCCCGGAATCCTGCGGGCGGCAGCCTATGATGAACAGGGTACGGTAATCGCCGAAGAATGCAGAACCTCCTTCGGTGACGTGACTGATCTGCGTCTTGAAAACAATCCGATCGGTGAGCTGATGTTCGTTACTGTCACCGGGGAGGATAAGGACGGGAATCCGGTAGAAAATGCGAATTGCAGGGTATGGGTTACGGTAGAGGATGGGACCTTACTCGGTCTGGATAACGGCGATTCTACGGACTATGACCAATACCGGACCGATAACCGCCGGCTCTTTAGCGGCAGACTGCTGGCTATTGTAAAGACCCGGGAGGGTATCACGCCGAAGATATCCGCAAGGCTTGACAGGGAAGATATCCCAATCCGTAAAATTGAGCTTTCCATGGACGGCCACAATATCTCTGCCCGAATCTTCCCGCCGGACGCCACTTACAGCGATCTGTACTGGAGGTTAACCGACGCAGGCGGCATTGACAGCCCTCTGGGCAAACTGGAGGTTTCTGAAGACGGTAAAAGCGCCCTTCTGAAACCAAAGGGCGACGGAGAGGTTTATATCCGGTGTGCGGCAAAGAACGGCAAAGAGCATATCGCTTTGATCTCCCAAATATCCTATACCATAGACGGCATGGGCGAGAGCTTTTTGGACCCCTATTCCTTCCTGTCCGGAGGCCTATACAATAAAAGCAACGCAGAGCTGACCAACGGAAACGAACGGGGCGTTGCCACCCTGCGCGACGGTGAAAGCCATGTGGGTTTTGAAAATCTGGATTTCGGAGACTACGGTTCCGATGAGCTGACGCTCCCACTATTTGCGTTAAACAATGGCCCCTTTGAATTTGAAATCTGGGAAGGAATGCCCCTGGAGAATGGCAGGAGACTCTGTACCGTCACCTATGATAAGGGTTCCATATGGAATACCTACCAGGATATCACCTGCAAGCTGCCCAGCCGTTTAAAGGGTGTCACAACCCTTTGTCTTGTGTTCCGCCAGAAGGTTCATATCAAGGGCTTCCGGTTCACAAAGCTCCAAAAGGCCTTTCAAAAGCTATATGCCGCGAAAAGCGATGTCATCTACGGCGATTCCTATACACGGAAGGGGAATGCGGTTGAGAAGATCGGCAATAATGTATCCATCATTTTCAATCATATGGATTTCGGAGACACAGGGGCCGATGCGGTCGCAATCAGCTGGCGTTCGAAGATAGAAAAAAATTCTATTCAATTTGTTATTGCCGATGATACGGGCGAAATACGCCAGATGATCGAGGTAACTAATTCCGCGGAATACACCCGGGAGGTATTTCCCCTGGAAGAAAGAATTACGGGAAAGAAATGCGTGTCATTGATCTTCCTGCCCGGCTGTGACCTGGACCTGGAGTGGATTCAGTTTGCGGACAGCACATCATATAGTGCGGCAATATCCACCGGCTTGCTCATTAAATAGCCCTGCCCCGTCCTGCACCGGTATTTTTTCAAGAATTTCAATTGCTCTTCTGTCTCAATCCCTTCGGCAATTACTTCGTAATTCAAGTCAAGGGTTAAGTACAGGAGAGCTTTTATAATGATGGCATTTTTGTTGTCCTCTTTCAGGTTCTTAATAAAGCTTCGATCCAATTTTACGATATCAATCGGCAATTCCTTCAAATGAGTCAACGAGGAATACCCGGTTCCAAAATCATCCAGGGCAATTTTTACACCGAGCTGCTTCAGCTTCTTCAATCGTTCCACCGCATAGGTCAAGTCGGAAATAATAGCAGTTTCCGTGATCTCAATGGTAATATTGGAGTAGTCGATATCATACGAAGTAAATAGCTCTTCCATAGCGTTGAAGCTTGTCTCACTGGCCAATGCCTTACCGGAAAGATTAATGGACAGCTTCAAATCCCTTCTTCCCATTTTTTCAAATGTTTTTTTCTGCTGCAGGGCCGTGCTGATAATCCATCGTTCAATCTCAAATATCTGGCCGGTTTCCTCAGCCAAAGGGATAAATCTGGCCGGCGGAATAAAGCTGTTATCCGGCTGGAGCCATCGCACCAATGCTTCGACTCCGGTAATTTTACCGGAAGCCAGGTTATACTGAGGCTGGTAGAACAGTATTAATTCATTATTCTTAATCGCATATTGAAGCCGGCTTGCCAGTTTCAAATTATCGATATTATCCTTTAAAATGCCCTCGGAATAGAAAATACATCTGCCTTTTCCTTCTTTTTTCGCACGATGCATTGCAATATCCGCATTTCGAAACAGCGCATTATGATCCGTTCCATCCCCGGGATATAAGGCTATCCCAACACTGAACGAAATAAAAAATGCATGATGATTCATTTCCCAGGACGTACCGATATGTCCGTTAAGCGCTTCAACTACATTTACAATCTCATTCCTTCCTCCGGTATCCGGAAGTAAGACTGCAAATTCATCCCCGCTGATTCTGGCAATTTGATCAGGCCGCTTTATGACCTCGGATAGTTTACCGGCGATATATTGCAAAAACCGGTCGCCGACGGAGCGGCCTAACGCTTCATTGATCTGCTTGAAATTATCCATCCCGATATGCAGGAAAGCGAATTCTGTATTGGCTTTCATCCGCTTAACTACATCCTTTTCCATCGATATCCGGTTGGGCAGACCCGTTAATGCATCGTAATAAGCCACATTCTTTAATTCTTCTTCCAACTTTTTACGATCGGATATGTCCGTACCAATGGAAAGCACCTCCGGTGCCCGGTTCTGATAATTGATCAGGCTGTTATTCCATATAATATCAACTTTTCTTTTTGACTTTGTTATAAATTGGCTCTCATGATTGGGCAGCTGTTTTCCCTGATTAATCCGATTGAAATCATTTACCATCAATGCCTTATTCTCATCGGGAATAAGCAGGTCCAGCCACCTTTTGTTTAAAACCTCTTCTTCCGTATATTCAAATAATGTCTGACCAAAAGGATTTAGACTGGTCAACCGCCCGTCCCTGTCCCAGGTACCGATAATTACATGGGCGTCATTGAATATATGATAGTTGATGCTTTTTTGATCCCTCAGTTCTTCCTCAGTCGCAACAAGTTCTTCGTAGGTGGCCTGCAGCTCTTCATAGGTAGTCCTCATTTCCCGTACGGTTTTTTGTACCAGCAGGGACCGTTTCCTGACCAGAAGATAGATTAAGCCGATTGTTATCAGTACATATACCCATCCCTTATAGGTTTGTATCTGCTTGTATCGGCTGATGTCCTTGGCAATCATATACAGCAGGTAATCCGATAAGGTAATCCACAGTATGCCAAACAATCCATAAACACCTGATATGATAAGAGCTTCCTTATGGGAATTTATTTTAAACCTCTGCTTGGTATTCAAGTTCGTATTAAGTACGGTTGGTTTTTTATCCGGCTTCTCTGTTTTTATATTTTTAGTCATAATTAACCTCACTTACCTGATCTTCCACGGAACCTGCCAAAGGCTGATTTAATCTGCCAGCCCCAGCTTCTTAATCACTTCAATCAGCTTCTTTATATCAATCGGTTTTGGAGCATATGCATCACATTCATATTCAAAGGCTTTCTGTACAATTTCTATCTCTCCGAGAGCGGTCGTCATTATGATTTTACATCTTCTATCCGGGGAAATGCCTTTTTGCTTTTCCAAAGCCCGGATTGTTTTTAATACCTTTACACCGTCCACCTTCGGCATCATGATATCCAGACAGACCAAGTCATACATCGTATTATCCTTCAAGGATATCATGAAGGCGTCAATAGCCTCCAGCCCGTCAATAACCAAATCACATTTCCCATACGCAGACAATACCTTGCTTAAATACTTTCTGCTGACTAAATCATCCTCCGCAATTAGAATTCGCAATACCGTTTCCTCCTTAACCCTGGTTTATTCTAAGAGTAGCTATTCTTACGCTCCTGCCGGCTCCGGCCTGTATCTGTCCATTAATTCATACAGCTTCTCTATCTCAATCGGCTTAGCAATGTATTCGTCCATCCCAATCCGAAGGAATTTCTCCCGGTCACCGGGTAAAGCAAAGGCTGAAACTGCAACGATTAATGTATGTTTTTTATTTCCTTCGCGCATCCGTATCTCCCTGGTGGTTTCAATTCCGTCCATCAACGGCATCTGGATATCCATCAGGATCATGTCGTAGTTATTTGACTCATATAATTCCAGCACTTCTATGCCGTTATTTGCAATATCACAGGTAAAACCGCGGGCATTCAGCATACGAATCAGTACCATCTGGTTTATTTTATTATCCTCTGCCACAAGAATATGCCCCGCACCCTTCGTCTTCTGATACAGGAGGTCAGTGCCTGTTTCTTCTATTTCTTTTCCCACCATTAATGGGATCGAGATAAAAAACCGGCTTCCCTTTCCCACCGCGCTTTCCATCCATATACGGCCGCCCATCAGCTCCACAAGCTGCTTGCTGATTACAAGGCCAAGACCGCTCCCTCCATATTTTCTGGTATAGGAATCATCAATCTGTGTGAAACTTTGAAACAATTTCTTGCTATCCTCTGGCGAAATGCCAATTCCTGTATCCGTCACAGAAAATATCACATCGGTCAGCTCTTCCGAACGGAAGGTCTGCCTCACCCCGATGGTGATATCTCCCTCATTTGTAAACTTAATTGCATTGCTGACCAGATTATTGAGTACCTGTTTAATTCTGTTCTCGTCACCATGGTAATAGACCCCCATATCAGGAGCGATATCCATATATAATTTAAGAGACTTATTCATGGCGTGCATATAATTAGCCTTATATACTTCTCCTATAAGCACAGCAAGATCAAAGTCACAATTCTTAACCTTCATTTTTCCTGCTTCCAGTCTTGAGAAATCTAAAATATCATTGATGATATTTAACAGGGAATTAGAGCATTTCTTCGCTGTTTCCAAATTCTCTATCTGTTCCTGATCCAATGGTGTCATCAGGGTCAGATCAATCATTCCCACCACTCCGTTCAAGGGCGTCCTGATCTCATGGCTCATATTTGCCAGAAAGTTACTCTTTGCTTTACTGGCAACCTCAGCCTGCTCCTTTGCATAGCGAAGCTCCTTCTCATGCCTTACCTGCTTCGTGACGTCTTCAATAATAATGATCAGCTGCAGTCCGTCCTGGTGATTCATCGGTGCAAAATTTATTTTGCACCAGGGATCATATTCTTCCTTCCCTATTGTTAATTTCAGCTGAGTGATATAATCCTTTACGAACCTCCCCGTACGCATTGTCTCATTGATTACTTTCCTTAAGCCGCACAGGTTACACTTTTCTCCTTTTCCGCAGCCCTTGTTATTATGGGAAACGCACTGGAGCCCGTCCCCTAATATCTTATTTATGATCTCTTCTTTTTTTATCTGCAGCATTTCACTCAATGCATTGTTCACTTGTTTTATTTCGAATCTGTCATCAACGACCATCATGCCCAGGGGAATTAATTCAAACATCATCTGCAGATTGTTTTTTTCATATATAATTGTTTCTTCCATTTTTTTGATCCGGGTGATATCCCGGAATACAACGACCATTCCGATTATCCCGTTGCCGGTATCCCGGATGGCGGAAAAGCTTGCAGAGACATAATATTTTTCACCGGCCTTGCTGCGCAGCTCAGAATCCTTTAAAAGCCCTCTGACCTCACCTGTTTCCTGTACTTCCCTGGCTCTGTAGCGCACCAGCTGTCCATTCTCATTGCATAATATATGGAACACCTCATCCAGGGGCTTTCCAAAAGCGTCGTTGATATCCCAGCCTGTCATTTTCTGAGCTTTGCTATTCATGAAATCCACCATCCCGTGAATATCCGTAGTAATGACACCATCCCCGATACAAGCCAGGGTCGCAGCAGCCTTTTGCTGATCTTTTGATATGATATCCTTATATTCCTCCATAAAGTTCCTCCTGCCTTATACTAACCAAGCCCAAATATAGGATCCGGATGCGGCCCTACCGCAGCAAGGTGCAAAGCATCTCAGGTATCTTATCCAGGGGTAACTGATACTCCACCGCACCGACATCGAAGGCAACCTTCGGCATGCCATACACCACACTGGAGGCTTCATCCTGGCCGATTGTACGTGCCCCCTTCCGCCGCATGGACAGCATTCCCTTTGCTCCATCGTAGCCCATGCCCGTCAGAATAACACCGATCGCATTCTCCCTGCATTCTTTCGCGACCGAATCAAACAGTACGTCTACGGACGGACAGTGACCATTCACTTTATCTCCCTGATATACATTAAGCTTGTGCCTGTCACCAATTTTCTTGATTGTCAGATGATGATCTCCCGGTGCTACGAAGATTCTTCCGGGCTCCAGATAATCCCCCTGCTCCGCTTCCTTTACTTTAAAATGGGACTGTGCATTCAGACGTTCAGCAAACATGCGTGAAAACTGCGGCGGAATATGCTGCACGATCAACATACCGGGCATGGCCGCCGGCAGCTGCTTTATGATATTGGAGATGGCTTCTGTTCCGCCTGTGGATGCCCCTATCGCTATTACTTTTTTTAAGTCCAAGGTATGGGGAGTATGTACCTTCTCTGCATTTTTACTGTTTACCCCCATAACCTTGGCACTTGCTACCATTTTTATTTTTACAATTAATTCCTGGATAAAGTGCTCCACACTTTGAGGAGATATTACATTCGGCTTCGTAACAAAATCCACCGCACCGACATTCAATGCGTCAAAGACAGCGCTGCTGACCGAACTGACAACGATGACAGGGATTTGATATTGGGGTAATAACCGCCGCAAAAATTCAATCCCATTCATTTTAGGCATTTCCACATCGCAGGTCATAACATCAGGCTGAAATTTCAGTATTTTATCTCTGGCATCAAATGGGTCCTCCGCCTTTGCGACCACTTCAATATTAAAGTCTGCCGAAACTCCTCTGGATATCACTTCACGAAATACAATGCTGTCATCCAATACCAGAACTCTTATCTTTTTGCTCATCCAGATGATCTCCTTAACCTTAATCCCGCATACTATTCTTTTCTGTAAACAGCGGGACAGACATATGTAAATCCTGAGGTTCCCCTGGTGATGGACTCAGAATGCCCGATAAATAAGTATCCACCATAATCCAGAACATCATAAAACTTGTTAATTAATGCTTCCCTTGTTTTCTTGTCAAAATATATCATCACATTCCTGCAAAAAATAACCTGTATTTTCTTTTTGAAAGGAAAAACCTGTTCCATCAGATTGAGCTTTCGGAATAAAACCTCATTTTTTAATCTGTCGGTAATGACAGAGCTTTCATTATCGTATTTTTTGAAATACCGGCTTCTCCACTGCATTGGCAACGGTGCGGTCTGTTCGTTATGATAAATTCCTTTTCTGGCTTTTTCCAGGACACTCTCCGAAATATCGGTCGCAAGTATCTTCGTATCCCACCACAGCTTATCATTTCCGAAGACCTCGTCAACAATCATTGCCAGCGTATAAGCCTCTTCTCCTGAGGAACAGGCAGCACACCATATCCTTAGATCCTTATCTTTCACCGTACGCATTAAAAACGGAAGGACAATATCCCTGAAATAGTAAAAGTGATTGGTTTCTCTCATGAAATAGGTATGATTTGTCGTGACCTTATCCACCAGGAGGCTGCCCGCTTTACCGCTCTTATCCGCTACCAGATAGTTATAATATTCCGTAAAGCTTTGAAAGCCCATCTGGAGAAGAATATTCTGTAATCTTCCGGCTAATAGGGATTGTTTTTCCTCTTTCAGATGTATCCCATAATGGATTTCGATATATTCCGATAATAGTTGGAACTCTTTTTGTGATATACTCGCCACAAGGTTCATCTTCCTTTATTTAACGCTTAATATTTGCCAAACTCTTTATCACTTAGGGCAATTTTTTTTGTATTGGGGACTATATCCTCCTGTTCCTTCCTGACGGCCTTAGCGCTTCCTCCATTCATTTGCTCCAGCATCCGCAGCACTTCCGGATTCAGCGTTTCCAGACCCTTGTATGCAATCCCTCTGTCTGCCTTTTTCAGCTTAAATTTACTGACTTGATTTCGAAGCATCTCTGCCTGGCCTGACAGCTCCGCACTGGCTGCTGCGGTCTCCTCCGAGGTTGCCGAAGTCGTCTGAACCACCTCCGATATCTGAGCGAGGCCTTGATTAATCTGCTCCACACCAAGTGCCTGTTCGTTTGAGGCCACCGCTATTTGGTTTACAAGGCTTGCTACCTTTCCTATTCCCTCTACGATATGATTCAACGCATCTGCTGTCTGATTCGCTATCTTTGTACCATCTTCAACCTTCTTAATGGAGCCTTCGATCATATCCGTCGTTTCCTTCGCCGCATTAGCGGAACGGGCTGCCAGGTTTCTGACCTCCTCCGCTACCACCGCAAAGCCCTTCCCGTGCTGGCCGGCTCTGGCCGCTTCTACTGCCGCATTCAGGGCAAGTATATTTGTCTGGAACGCAATCTCATCAATCACCTTTATTATCCTGGATATATTATTTGATGATTCATTGATTTCCTCCATGGCCTTCAGCATGCTGTTCATTTGCCCGCTTCCCTGAGCGGCATTTGTCTTTGCAGTCTCCGATATCTCATTTGCCGTACTGGAGTTTTTCGCATTTTCCCGTGTCTGTGAAGCAATTTCTTCTATGGATGCCGTTAACTCTTCAATCGAACTGGCTTGTTCTGTTGCTCCCTGGGATAGCGACATGCTGGATTCCGATACCTGTCTGGAACCGGAGGCCACCTGTTCCGATGCCGAATTGATATTGGTCATAACCTCGTTGACATTATGGGTCATGGAATTAAAGGCATTGGCAAGCTCGCCGATCTCATCCCTGGTATCTATGCTGATATTAACATCCAGATTGCCCTCCGCAATTTCCTGGGCGGCCTTTACCAGCTTATTGATTGGCTTCTTGATGATGCTGCTGATAAACAGGCCCAGTAAAACAGAGGCAAGAATACCTATACACAGCAGTGTAATCATAGTAATGGTTGATGTATTTGCTAACAGCCTGTTACTATTTTCCGTCTCTTCCGCTGCAGCCAGCTTGATTTCTACGACTCGCGCCAGGGCATCCTGGATCTCTTTTCGGATGATTTCCCCTTCACCGTTCAGTATTTTCTTGGCTTCCGGCTCATTATCTTCTTTGCAGTATTCTATGGCCTCGGCGACCAACGCATCATATTTTGCCTTCTTATCCTTAAGCAGCTGGACCAGCTCAGCGCCTTCCTCGGTTAATAATGTTTTTTCAAAGGTTAACAAGCTGGCGGTAAAATCTTCGTTCCGCGCTTTGATTAAGTCTTCGATCGGGGGTATTTCATCCAATGATTGTATCAGAAGTACATCCTTTACATCACTCCTCATCCTCTGAAAGGATTCCGTAATGACAATCACATCCCCAAGAGGGACTGTCATTGTCTCATACAGCTTTTTATCCGCTTTCTCAATGGACTTAATATTTATCACTCCTACCGCACCTATAATCCCTGCGATCAAGGCTACAATGATAAAGCCGATAATAAGCTTTACCCCAATTTTCAAATTATAATACCATCTCATACCACAACCTCCTTATTCTTAGTTATCGATTTTTATCAGCTCTTCGACTTCTTCCTCATCCAAAAGCTTATCGCAGTCTAAAATCAGTGTCACCTTGCTTCCCGACTTTCCGATTCCCTTCACATATTTCTTTCCGGCTTTATTGATATCCGGAGGCGGTACGATCTCCTGTTCCGGAATAGAGAGCACCTCTTCCACCATGTCGACAATCATTCCGATCGATATGTCTTTAATATCGATTACTATGATACAGGTCTTATCATTATAATTTAGCGAAGTTTTTTTGAATCTTAATCTCACATCCATTACCGGTATAATTTTCCCCCGCAGATTAATAATTCCCCTGATGTAGTCAGGAAGCTCCGGAACCTCTGTGATTGGTTGTATTCCGACGATTTCAGTAACATATTGTATTTCAATTCCGTATGACTCATTACCCAATGAAAATGTAAGAAACTTGCCTTTTTGGGTATCTTCTTCATACAATTCCTGTATTACTTCATCTTTCATACTGCTAACCTCCATCTGCCACTTCAGTGGCATACAAAACTGTTTATCCGTTAATCAGGCTGCCAATGTCAAGAATCAGACTGATATTTCCGTCGCCTAATAAAGTACACCCCCCCAATCCTTTAATTTTCCGTTTTTGCTTAATATAGTTCGGAAGAGCCTTTACCACTACCTGCTGCTGCCCGATCAATTCATCCGCAAAAAGGCAGCAGCTTTTACCGTCCTGTTCCACCATGATTAAAATGCCCTTTGTGAGCTCCCTGATTCCGGTATGCACATTGTAATGCTTATGGAGCCGTAGGATGGGATAGCATTGTCCTCTTACCATAATCATTTCATTCCCGTCCGAATCCACAAACAGATCCGCCTCACCCGGTCTGAGGGATTCTTTTATCGCAATGATTGGTATCGTATATCTGGAATCCCCGACCTTAATATTCATTCCATCGATAATCGCCAGGGTCAAAGGTATCCGAAGTGTTATGGTTGTCCCCGCCCCGGCGGTGCTTTCCACTGTAACAGAGCCCCCGACAGCCTCTAAATTTTTCACTACCACATCCATCCCGACGCCTCGGCCGGAAAATTCGGTTATTTCCTCTTTGGTTGAAAAACCGGGCAGAAGAATCAGATTGTAGATCTCCTGTTCCGGCATTTCATCTTCTATTTTGTCTATGAAGCCCTTTTTTCTTGCCTTCTCCAGGATAATATCCTTATTCAGTCCTCTTCCGTCATCCCGGATGATAACCAGTACGTCACTGCCGGAATTTTTTGCTTCCAGAGTGATATGTCCCATTCTGTCTTTTCCTCTATGAATTCTATCCTCATTGTCTTCTATTCCATGGTCCAGGGAATTTCGTATCAGGTGCATTAACGGATCTGAAATATTTTCAATGATGTTCTTGTCTACTTCTGTTTCCTCACCGATTACAATAAGCTCTGCTTCCTTCCCCAGTCTCTTACACATATCCCTCATGATCCGCTGCATTTTCAGAAAGGTTGTAGAGAGGGGCACCATGCGGATTGACATAACCATGTCCTGCAGTTCGTTGGTGATTTTATGCAGCTGCCTTGCCGCATTGTGGAAATTTCTTATCTCCAGGTTTTTTAGTTCCGGATTTTGAGTAACCATCGCTTCCGCAATCACCATTTCGCCGACCAAATCCATCAGCTTGTCAAGCTTTTCTACATTTACGCTGATCATGGATTGACCTGATCCCGCTGTTTCCTTAGTACCCTGCTGCTTCTCTTCTGCCGGTTCCACCTGGGGCATTTTTATCTGCGCTGCCGTCGCCTCCGCCTTTTTTGTTTCATAGAATTGCTGAAAGGAATCATCATTTTCCAGTTGGACAAGCTCCAGGGATTTCAAAAAAATGGTCTGCATAAAGAACCGGTGCATAGCCTCATAGCTTTGATCCGTAACGATATAAATTTCAAAGCCGTTTTCTCTGATCCACAGGGCGGTATCATCATTCTCAATGATGTCCGGAGGCAAATAGTATACCTCCTTCGCTATATCCATCAGGTTATGGATCACGGTATATCCTCTGATGTTTTCCATCTCACAGTCTTCATGAAACATAATCCTTGCTCTGAAACGATTTGCTTGTACCTGCTCGTTCTTCTTCAAGGTTGCTATGTAATACTGTTGTTTTTCTTTTGCTTCCGGCTTTGGTATTGTAATTGACGGCAATACCTCCTCTTTGATTTTCTCTAAAAAGCCGGTCAGTCTGACGATCAGGGCCCCTGCATCTCCGTCCGCAGGATCGCCGCATTTAATCTTCTCAAGCTCAACCTTGATGAAATCAACGCCTTCCAAAACCAGATCGGAAAGCATGGAATCATCAATATGCTGAGGTTTTTGCTCTCTCAGGCAATAGAAAATATCCTCTATTGTATGGGCCAGCGAACTTATATTCTTAAAAAGCATCATTGCGGATGAACCTTTGATTGTATGCATGAACCTGAAGATTTTATTGATTGCATCCTGACAATAGGTTTTCGATTTTTCACAGGCAATAATAACCTGCTCCAATTGCTCCAACTGCTGTGTTGTTTCGAAGATATACATATCCAGCATAGGCTCGTTTGCATATTTTTCCGTCACATAGTTTTCCCCCCTTCATTGTGAGTGATACATTATACCTATCATAACAATTTTATCTGACAAATAACTGACAAATAACTGACAAACCGGCCGAAATCCCCACTATTTTCTAAAATTTTGCAGCAAAAAACTCCATCATTGCGGGTATGTCCGGCTCACAATGTAAGGAGTTATAATTTTAAATATGATCTTATATTATAATAAATAGTCGTTGCGAAGCGATGTATATAAATTTACAACTTTTTTGTCAGGCACAATACCCAATTCATTTCTAAGGGCCTTTTCATATCTCCTGTACTGTCTTTCCAGTAACTCTATGTTTCTCTGGGTCGCATAAATCTGCATGAGCAGTATATTATTTTCTTCATCCAGCTCATTCATTCCTACGATTTTCTTTGCAATCTGCAATGCGCTTAACAGCTGCTGGTTATTCAGTAAATAGAAACCCAGTTTCCTTGCAAAGCATAAATATACCTCCAGCATTCTTTCTTTCTCCGACATGCACCAGTCATAATCCCTCTCGCCAAAGAGATCACCGGTGTACAGTCTTTCAATTTTTAAATACTCCTCCAGATTAATATCATTAAAATCCGCAGCGGTCTCAAGCCGGTTTTCAAAATCGATTACATCAACCCATATATCCGCCAGATCGATTTTATAGCTTTCTTCCGTGGATATAACGGCATTCCTCATACCATGGGGTTCTAAAGCCTTTCTTAATTTATACACCGTAGTATTCAGATAGGTTTCTGCATTTTGCGGCGCCATTCCCGGAAAAATATCCTCCATGATACTCCATTTCGATACCAGTCTTCCCTTTTTTAAAATCAGATAAGCCATTAATTCAGAGCTTTTTGATGATGTAAAACGGACCGTCTGGCCGCTGGAATCCTTCACTTCCATATTACCAAAGCATTTCACCACTAACTTTGATTTATCCTTCGTCTCTATCTGGTTATGTAAAAAAACCAGCCGCTTCTTCGCTGATTGGATCGTATCTACCAGCTTCGGCCTGGACACCGGTTTAACCAGATAATCAAATGCATGCACTTCAAAAGCCTCCAAAGCATACTCTTTATGTGCAGTGAGAAAAAAAATTGCTATATCTTCATTATAAGTTAATACTCTATTTACAAAATCAATACCGCTCTCTTCCGGCATAACAATATCTACAAAAGCCATATCCACTTTATTTTTTAATATGTAAGTATATGCTGCATGAGGACTTTGAAAACAGCCTACCACCTCGATATCCAAAATTCCGGATAACATTTTTTGCATAATCATCAGCATCGGCTCGTCATCGTCAATGATAATTACATTCATAGCTTCTCTCCTAAGTATAAACTGCTTCTCTATACGATTTTATTCCGGGATTAATAATGTAAAAAAAAATGTGCTCCCTTTGCCGGGCATGCTATCAACCCAAATATCACCTCCGTTTTGACTCACAAATTCTTTACAAAGCGTCAGCCCTAAGCCGATACCTTTTTCACCGGCGGTTCCCCTTGAAGTATCGGCATACCCTCCGCAAAACAGGGTTTTAATTTTTTCATCTGCAATTCCCGTTCCTGTATCTTTAACGGCAATCACTGCTTTATCCTCTTCTTTACGGACCGAAATGGTAATTAATCCGCCCCGGTCCGTATATTTTACGGCATTTGAGATAAGGTTCCGTAATATGAATTCCAACATCTCCCTGTCTGCCCATACATGCAGGTCCTCTGAAATATCCGCCAGTATTTTGATATCCTTTGTACATGCAGATATATGATATACGGGAATAACATCCCCGATTATTTCGGTAAGACCACAATCCATCGGAGTATAGACCTGTCTTTCTTTTTGGCTGATCAGCCATTCCAACAGTTTTTCGACGATATCAAAACTATGATTAATCTGTTTTTTAACGGAACGGATAATCTCCATATTCTCACTGTCACAATGAATTAAATTTTCCTCCAGTAATTCAATCAGATTAACCATGGTTGCCATCGGACTGCGAATATCGTGAATAATAATCGAAAAAAGCTTGTCTTTTAATGTGTTCTCCGCCGCCAGTTGTTCTGCTATCGGAACCAGTCTCCTGTGTAGTACATGTTCCGTTATATCTAAGGAAAAATAAACTCCGTATTTCAGGCAGCCATTCTTATCATATATTGGTGATCCATTAAACAAGAAATGGGTCTCTTCTTCAGAACCCGGCCCCTTGACAACAAAATGATAATCGCTTACTGTTTCTCCTTTAAGTACTCTGAATACAGGCAAATCACATAACTCAATTTCGCTCCCGTCCTTATTATAGTACAACCCCTTCTTATAGGTGGCCCCTGCCTTCATTTCATTTGCATTTCTCGGAAAATAGCTGTTCGCACTTTTGCTGTAATAAAGGAAATTTCCTTCATTATCCGAAATAGATAAGACCGCCCTGTCGGATATGCTGCTGATCACTGCTTCCAATTGTATGTTTTGCTTACAGAATTCTTCCATCAATCCCATATACTGCTTCTTACTACAGATTAATTCACTCTTTAGCTTTCGTATTCTGATTGCATCGAGAAAGACCGTAAAACAGCTAAAAACTGTAATACATAATAGAATATGGTATGGCATTATAATACACCTCAATATTAAAATATAAACTATCTAAACACACTTCTTCTTTTCCTTTCAAGTGCAATTAAATACTCAAATCTACCGTACATTCGTTAGGTTGATTATACCACTTCCCCTGTTGGGGCACAACCTATACACATGTAAATTATGGCATATTTCACTTGCTTTTAGAAGAGTAAAAAACAGCACTTATTTGTAAGTGCTGTTTTTAATTTATTCGCTTAAATATTTCTCAAATATCTGATGCAAACTCTCAACATCAAAGGGCTTTGAAATATAATAGTCCATTCCCGCCTGAATACATTTGAGCTTATCCTCCTGCATGGCATATGCTGTTATTCCAATGATCGGTATATGTTTTTCAGGGTCGTATTGCTTCCTGATAATCTTGGTAGTCTCATAACCATTCAAATCCGGCATTTGAATATCCATTAGGATCAAGTCGACTTCGCGGCTTTTTAAAATCTCCAGAGCCTCACAGCCATTATAGGCTTCCAGATAATGATAGCCCAATTTTCTTACTATGCTTTCCATAACCTCCTGATTCATCATGTTATCTTCAACACCTAAAATAACCTTATTGTACTTGGCTTTATTGCTGTTTACAATCCCTGGGTCCGGATGCTCCTCCTGAGGTTTTGCCGCCGTTTTACCTGGTTTATGCAAATCACAGACAAAACAGAAGGAGCTTCCTTCTCCGACCTTCGTTTTAAAGGTTATATCACCGTTCATCAGCATGGCAATTTCTCTGGATATGGCCAGCCCCAAGCCGGAGCCATAGGATTTTTTACTATAAGACAAATCCCCCTGATTGAAAATTTGAAATATTTTATCTTTAAAATCATCCTCAATTCCAATTCCCGTATCTTTTACCGTAAATCTGATTCTTTGTATGTCGTTATCTGTTTCAAGTTTTTCCGCCCGCAGAGAGATTTGCCCTTCTTCCGTAAACTTTACCGCATTACTGATTAAATTCGTAAGAACCTGCCCGAGTCTTAACTCATCACCGATTACTGCGGCCTCTATGGCCGGGTCCATATAGAAGCTTATTTCCAACCCCTTCGTATTACCGGTAACCAAGAGATTATCATGGATTTTACGTATGGTTTCTTTTAAATCAAAGGGCTTCTTATTTAAAACCATCACCTTGGATTCTATTTTAGATACATCCAGAATGTCATTCACAATGGCCAGAAGTGCTTCGGCAGACTCTTTTAACATTTTTGTATAACGGCTTTGCTCATAATTAAGTTCCGTTAACTGCAAGAGTTGTATTGTTCCAAGGATACCGTTCATAGGAGTTCGTATCTCATGGCTCATGTTTGCAAGAAATTGGGACTTGGCTCTATTGGAAGCCTCAGCCTCCTTTGTTAACATTTCCAACTGAAGACATTTCTTTAATAATTCCAGCTCAACGGATTTTTTGTCCGTATTGTCTTCCTTTGCCCCGGTGATCCTAAGCGGTTTGCCCTTTTTATATATATCCCTGTATATTCCGATTGCACCGTTAAAAGCTCCGTCCAAATCATATATGGGGGAAATAGAAACCGATACGTCGTATGCTGTTCCATTTTTATGCTTTCTGGTTGTCTCGATATTTTTAACTGCTTTCCCCTTCTTTAATAATTCGATTTTATTTTCGAATTCATTTATTTTGTCATCCGGCACCAAAGTTTTAATATTCTTACCGACAATTTCATCACTGCGATAACCCAGTTTTGTCTCCGCTCCCTTACTCCAAAGAGAAACCTCTAATTTTTTTGTCAGGCCCACGATTGCATCATCCATGAAATTATCGACAAAGCTCTTAAAAATAATAAATTTATCCTCTTCCGCCATATCACTTTTTATGCTGCTTTGATCTTCCTTCCTTCTTTCAATCATAAATGGCATCCTCCGGTACATTAAGCAATAAATAAAATATCTCTCTTTCGTTCAATCTGTTACATTAAACTATTCCAAAATCGATTCCATGACAATCTTAATTGTGCACTGCTCATTTTTATATTGGAGATAATCATTTCATTTATTTGAGCCTTTTCGATTTTTAAATATTCCTGAAGGTAATCGATGGCATATCTATTATCACTTAAAAGCTTTCTTTCCAGGCATTCGTTTATGATTCCCAAAATAATGCTGTTTTCATTTACTGACCAGTACTTATGTTTCTCAAGTATCACCTTTTTAATTTCTTCCGGAGGGAACAAATGATATCTCAGCAAAAATTTTTGTTTTACTATATCCTGTTCGCAATGAATTATCATACTTTTATATAACTGATACAGCTTAATACTCGTTTCTGCCGTTTTATATGCTTCCATAGTATCCTGACGGCATTTTAAATTTTGACTGCAGATATCATCATAAATACTAAAGAACAATTCCTCCTTCGATTTATAATAGAAATACAGTGATGAAGCCTTGATATCAACCACTTCACAGATACCTCTGATCTTTGTCCCTTCGTAGCCTTTTTCCAGAAAAAATATGAAGGCTGTCTGCCTGATCATTTCATTTGTGCTATTTACCAACTTTCTCACCGCCCTGTAGGAGCATAATTTTTTCCCTTATCCTTATAGGTATATTATACCACTTTTTCTATCACTCTACAATGCCAAGATAACGCAGGTCCGTATCCTACCCCTTGACCCGTAAAATCTGTTCATCAATCTCTTCGTCACATACCTTCACCGTACCTTTCTGAACCAGGTTAATAAACAGCCTGGCCAGCTTAGGGTCGAATTGCAGCCCTGACTGATCCTCCATGATCATAAGGGCAGCACTGACGGTGAAGGGCTCCTTATAGGGACGCTTGGAAATCATCGCATCGAAGGCATCTGCAATACTTAATATCCTTGCGGCAATCGGAATATCTTCCCCTGCGATCCTCCTGGGATAGCCATTGCCGTCATATCTTTCATGGTGCCCGATCACAGCCGGAATGACATAATCGAGGGATGGAAGGTGCCGGATGATTCCGATGGAGCTTTCCACATGGCCTTTCACTATTTCATACTCCTCATCCGTCAGCTTTCCCGGTTTATTCAAAATCTGTTCCGGTATTCCGATCTTGCCGACATCATGAAGCAAAGCCGCTTCCCGGACAATTTCCACGCAGTCTTCGTTCATTCCATAGGCATAGGCAAGCTCAGTCGCATAATATGCGACATTTCTGGAATGATTGAAGGTATAATGGTCCTTGGTATCGATCGCAGCGGTAAGGGCATAGATGGTAGATGCATATTCCGAATAGATGCTTTCCTTGCGTTCCGGCTTCTCCTTCCCCTTCTTGACCAGCTTATACTCACTGCCCGAATATACCATAATTGCATTCTTGCCGCTATGCTTTACGGTATAGATCGCCATATCCGCATTATCGATTAATTGCTTTACATTGCTGGCCGAATAAGGGATCGAACAGATACCGCCGCTGACCGTAAGCAGCTTTAAGGCATAATCCGACTCCCGTTTATTCATATTCATAATCTGTTTTCTGATCACCTCGGCTAAATTCTTAGCCATGAACACATCATAGGAAGGAAGAATGACTCCGAATTCCTTTCCGCTGTATCTTGCCACATATCCGTTACTGCCGACACTGGCGCTGATTATCTTTGCAATATTCTGCAGGGCGATATCCCCTTCTTTATTTCCATACAGCTGGTTGTACAGCTTAAAATCATCGATATTGAATATAATCAGGGCCAGGGAGCCGTTTTTATTCCTGTCATATTCCTGCTGCAGCACCTCATAAAAATATTTACGGTTCAAAAGTCCTGTCAGCTCATCCGTACGGGCTTCCATCAATACCTTTTCAAAAAGCTTCGAATTTTTGACCGCAATGGAACCCATGGAATTCACCGAATCCAAAAAACTGATATCCTTATAGGTGAAATTTGCTTTTTTCTCCTTCTCGGACAACAGGATCATTCCTATGACACCACAGTCATCCCGGAGGGGAACCACGCATTCGATCTCCATACCCGAAAGCTGGGCTTTTTCATTTTCCCACATGGATTTATATTCGAGGGTTCTTTTAAAATCCCTTATGAGAATACATTCGTTATTATTCTCAAACCAGGTGACCAGCGGATTATCCCTGCGGATGGTTACCTTCTTAATTCCCAGCGGATTGGAGCTATGTACGATTTCAAAGGAAGTATTCAGTTTATCCGCGATGCAGATAAATACTTTTTTAACGGTAATTGCTTTTTGGATTACTTCCGCCAGCTCCTGGAGTATCTCCTGCACATTGAGGCTTTTCGAGATATTCAGGCTGAATTCCTTGAGACTTTCCGCCTGCATGATTTCATCACTTACAAATATCTTGTCAATGAAACGCTTCATTACATAATAAATCACCGCTGTTGCCAGAGTAATAATGAAAGCAATGATCAGAGTGGTTTTATCCTCATTGATTTTAAAATTGGTATTTATGGATTGTTCCAGCGGTCCGATCAGATTAAAAAATATGGCATAGGACAGGCACGCCGAGACCGCGTAGCAGCTTCCCCTTGACATAACCAGCTTAAGCTGGAACAGATTCCTCTTGTATAACGCATAGAACATAAACAGCGCATTAAATACACCTGACAGGATATCGGTCGGAAACCCCCTGAAATATGGCATGAAAATCATGACATGCCCGGCAAACAGGATCATTATCCCCATAATAATTGGCATGAACTGCTTTTTTACCTGTTTATTCTGACTGCTGTATTTCACCAGAATGTGGAGCGTATTGACTGCAATCGCCGCACAGACGGTAAACAGTATTACTACCGGCCAGGAATACTCATATAAAAATGATGTCTTTCCATCTATGGAGGTGATCGCTCCGGGGACCTTCAAAAAGAAACCCGTCAGAATATTGATCAGGTTTATGGCCGCTATGACCGGCGTCCACAGCTTGATTGCTATATTGCTTTTCTTATCCGCATATTTACATACAAATACAACAAAGGATAACGGAAATAATGTTACCCCGAGAATCGAGATATCATACCAGAATTTTATGGAGGGCCAGAGCTGCATCCGCATACAGAGGGAGCCCCCTGTCCATAAAATCAATACCCCCAAGACAAAAAGAAATGCATGGATCACCTGATTTTTCTTTGCTGCCAGAAATGTCAGGAATAAAAGTGAATAGCATAACAAAGCAATGACCGGTACATAAGCGAAATTACCCATTACAGGCCCCTCCCCCCTATCAGCTTAAAATCACTGTTTTCAAACCGTAACAATTCCATGACTTCAAAGGTTGACGGATTAATATGCTTTAAACCCCTTCCCTTTTGTTTTTCATATTCGGAAAAGGTTCCGCATTTTAAGATTGTTATTTCCAACGGGTCCATTCCAAGGATACGCTTCAGATAATTATAATCCTGATCTACATATTTAAAATATATGGATAGGTGTTCCCGAAGGATTTCCTTGCTGATTGCGGCATTTGCCAGGGCTTGCTTCTTCATTTCAACATACAGGTGCAGCATCGGACGATTCTGTCTGTTGTACTCCTTCACGGCAATCCAATTCTCAACCGGCAGACCGGAAAGTTCCATCACCTCCCTGATGGAATTTTCGGAAATACGGGTAAAGCCCGCGATATCAATAATCGATGGAATGCGGTCTATGTATTTGAAGCGGGGAATTCTTGTTCTGTCCTCATGATTCGTTAAACCGACACATTGATATATATCGCCAACCCGATACCTGACAAAAGCCCCTCCCTTTAAAACCGATATTACAATCTCATATTTTTCTCCGGGAATGACCTCATTCATCAGGTAAGTATTTGGCATAAAGGTTTCATCCTCAAGATTTTTAAGCATATCTTTTTCAGGGATAAATTCATAGAAGCAGGTATCCGGAAAAAAGTACATTCCCTTTCGGGTCCAGGTTTCCGTTCCAAGGACGGTAGGCTCCGTTCCGGCAAATACCTCCATGGGCCTTATGCCCCACAGCTCCTCCAGATCATCCTTATAGCAGTCATTATCCGTTCCCGCACACATAAAGCCCTTCAGGCGGAACAGGTCCTTCGGCATCATTTCCCTGTTCTCTTTCCTGCAGCGATATTTGGCCAGCATAAATCTCAGCAGCATCTTCGGCGGATATTTCAGTATACCGCTCTCCCTGGATTTCTCCCCGGAGCCCCCTGCAGAGCCCCTGCTCATTGATGCTAAACTGATACTGACATAATAAAGTACGCTGCCCAGTCCAAAGAAATAGTCAATTCCTTTTTTCAGCCCCAGCTTAAAGCCTCTTTTGCTCCGTTCACTGAAGGACATCTTAACCGCTTCTTTTACCGGCGGCAGGAATTCTATCCCTATCTCTTCACTCAGAGCCAGCGGCAGCAGGCCCGTCGCATAGGGAAGCGGAGCCAATGCATACAGAAAGGTATCCGTTGCCCTCACATTAAACTTTCCTCTCTCCGTGGCAGTCGAAAGAATCAGGCACGCAATCATATTATTACGGTAGGTTTCCATCATACTTTTCGTATATGGAGCGACTTTTACCGGGTGCCTGCCGCCTTCCCAGGTGGTCTGGATCCAGATAACCGGATCATCCGGCAGCATCTCTCCCTTCTTCTGAAGAAGTATATCCGCATAATCCGCGTAGGTAGTCAGGGGAACCATTTTACGGAATTCATCGATTGTTTTCGGATTTTTACCCTTTAACAGGCTCTTGCCGAGCTCACTTTCGCTCCATAACGAAATCTGTTCCATCATCAGACGATTTTGGATATTCATATAAGAATCAATATCCAGATCCAGAAATCCGCAGTATTCCTTCCATATCATATCATGTTTTCTGTTTTTCAACTTCTCTTCAAAATTCATAATAACCCCCATCTGCCGCCATGCGGTATGCAAATCCTATGGCTTCATTTCTAATTCCATATTGTTCTGAAGCAGCATTTTATACTTGTTAAATTGGGCAGTAAAAAAGGTGTTTCCTTTTTATATTCATCATAATCCGGGAAAACCTTTCGGAAGGTCCAACAATCCTGAAACAATACATAAAGAATATTTAAGCTGCTGAAAACGGCAGACGCAATCAGGAGCAGGGGAAGCCGCAGTGCTTGTCCCAGAGCGAAATAAAAACCGATAAACCACAGAACCCCCGGATGCCGGCAAAGGGCATATACTCCGCCCCTGTATAACCTGGGCGCGGAGTCCCTCTCCAGATAGGTATCCTGAAAGGGCAACGCAAAAAATAACGTATAGATCAGCAGCAGGAAAAATAAAAGAGCGATTGTTCCGCAGACAAAAATCCGGCTCCAATCCAACTGTATCATTTTCCGGGAGGAAACAACAATTCCGGCAGTTGCCCCCGTAAGCAGGATGAAACCGGCAAAAAAGCTGCCGCGTAACAGCTTATTCTTTATCAGAATACTGTTTATATCATATACAACGAAAAAAAGGTACGCTGCGACACCCATAACAATATATAACATATCCATTTTCCCCCATATCCCCATATATGTAAGATATTAACATATCTTTCAACACTTTCCAATAGCTAATTACTATTTTTTTACAGTAAATTAGCACTAACCCTCTCTCTGCTTAAATTTACATGGGTTATTTTTGTATTTTAGAAAACACAGAGCTTGCCTTGCGGAGCATTTTATCCAGTCGGACACAATAATAAAAAGGCTTCCATCCTTTTTCGATGAAAACCTTTTCATAAATTCGATATCACCACATCAATTCCCTTTGCTGCATTGGTAGCACACCTCGTTCTCCAGCGCACGGTTATCAAAATAATCCCTGCAGTTTGACAAAGTGGTTTCCGCTATGTTATGGAGCGCTTCCTTCGTTAAAAATGCCTGATGGGAGGTCACGATAACATTCGGCATGGATATGATCCTGGCCAGAACATCATCCTGGATGATGGAGTAGGACATATCCTCATAGAACAATTCCGTCTCTTCCTCATATACATCCAGGCAGGCTCCGCCTATCCTTTCCTCCTTGATTGCCTCCAGCAGATCCTCACTGTCAATCAGCGCACCCCTGGAGGTATTAATCAGGTACACTCCCGGCTTCATCATAGCAATCGCAGACCGGTCGATCATATGAAGGGTATCCCTGGTCAGGGGGCAATGAAGGGAAATGATATCCGATGCCTTAAACAGCTCCTCCAGGGAGACATATTGGATATCCGTATCCTTCATCGGAAAAGGATCATATGCGATGACCTTAAGACCAAAGCCTTTACAAATATCAATAAAAACACTGCCTATTTTGCCTGTTCCGATTACCCCCATGGTCTTGCCATGGAGATCAAACCCGGTTAAGCCGGTCAGGCTGAAATTAAAATCCCTGGTTCTTATATAGGCTTTGTGGATCTTCCTGTTCAAGGTCAGCAGGAGTGCCATGGCATGCTCTGCAACCGCATAGGGAGAATACGCCGGTACGCGCACCACACGCAGCTTCTGGTGTGCAGCCTTGAAATCCACATTGTTATAGCCTGCACACCGCATTGCAATGAGCCCGGTTCCGTTTTGATGCAGTATATCGATCGTATCCTTGTCAATCGTATCATTCACAAATGCGACAACGGCCGGATAGCCTTTTGCCATAAATGCTGTTTTGGGGCCAAGCTTCGGCTCAAAATACTCAATCTCCAGGTTATATTGATTTTTTAAAACCTCGAAGTAAGTTTTATCATGGGGCTTGGTATCAAATAGACATATTTTATCCATGCTTTGTTCCTCCTTATAGAATAAGCATTTACAAAAATGCAATAAATAATCAACTGCCGCCGCTTCATTTCATCTTATAAATCTACCAAAACTTTCATGTGTTTTCTGTGATTTAAATCACAGCATACGAAAAGAACTGAATCCGGTTCAATAACCGGATTCAGTCCCTGGGAATTGCTTAATCAAAGCTGTCTGACATTTGGAGCTCAGATCTATAATAATAACCCCTTATTAATTAACATTATTATATTTTTTGAAGCTGGCCTTCCAGAAATACCGACCGGGTATATAATCCTTTATCCAGCAGGACAATGTCCGCCCGGTTACCGGGCTTCAGGCTTCCCAGCTGCCGCTCCAGTCCGGCCGCCCTGGCAGGATTAAGGGTTGCGGCCTGCAGGGCCTCCTCCGGTAAAACTCCGAAGCGGATTGCCCTTCTGACTCCTTCTGCCACATTGACCGTGCTTCCCGCCAGGGTACCGTCCTTTAAGGCTGCCAGGTCACCCTTCACATATACCGCCTGTCCGCCCAGCTCATATTCGCCCTCCGCCAGTCCGCAGGCTCTCATACTGTCGCTTACCAGGCAGATCCGGTCTCTGCCGAACATCCGGAAGGTTAAGCGTACAACGGCCGGATGGATATGCCTGCCGTCACAGATGAGCTCTACATAAGCGGCGTCCTCCGCCGCGGCGGTGATAATTCCCGGTTTTCGATGGTTAATCGGCGGCATGGCATTATATAGATGCGTGATATGACTTGCCCCCTGGGCAAAGGCTTCCTTCGCCATATCATAATCCGCCTCCGTATGGGCAAGGGATACCCGGCAATTTTTTGATGTGTTTCTGATAAATTCCAGGCTTCCTTCCAGTTCCGGAGCTATATCCACCAATCGGATGGCTCCGCCGCTTCTTTCATTGAGCCGTGTAAACATCTCAAAATCCGGCTTACGGATATGGTCGCCATTCTGTCCGCCCTTTTTGCTTAAGGCAATAAACGGTCCCTCCAGATTAATTCCCCACAGAGCAGCCATCCCCTCCCGTGTTTTTCCGATCAACGGAGCCGCTGTTTCCATAATCTGCGTTAACTGCTTTTCCTCCAGGGACATCGTAGTTCCCAAAAATGCCGTGACTCCTTGTTTTATCAGGTATCCGGCAATATTATCAATATGTTTTCTTTCTCCGTCGCTAAAGTCCGATCCTGCCGCACCGTGGATATGGATGTCAACAAAGCCCGGAGACACAATGCATTCAGAGGCATCAATCACATCCTCCGGCCACGGATGCATATCCTCCGTCAGAGCCTTAACCTTCCCGTTCTCAATTATCACATTCTTTTTTTTCAGAGTTCCGTCCGGCAGGAAGACGATCCCATTCTGTATTACCGGCATGATCGATCCCTCCAATCCCTATTTATTTCCGTATCATTTCATTAACCTTATCCAGCGCCGCCTCATCGGCGACAACGGTTACATCATTATGCATCTGTAAAATGGAGGCCGGTACATGGGGCGTAACCGGTCCGAAGAAGGCCTCCTTTAAAATATCCGCTTTATCGGCTCCGCTTACCGCTATCACGATTTTCCTTGCCTGCATGATCGTCTTTATCCCCATTGTGTAGGCCTGGGTGGGGACTTCCCCGATACCGGCAAAAAATCTGGCATTCGCTTTAATTGTACTCTCTGAAAGCTTCACACAATGAATGTCTTTCTCAAATGCATGATCCGGTTCATTAAAACCGATATGCCCGTTATGTCCCAGGCCCAGAAGCTGTAAATCCACGCCTCCGATCCGGTGAATAACATTCCCGTAATCCCTGCAGGCCTTCCCGCTGTCCGGTTCCATCCCGTCCGGCAGGAAAGTATTCTCCGGACGGATGTTGATATGATCAAAGAAGTTATGTCTCATATAATAATAATAGCTTTGTTCGCTGGTACGGGGCAGGCCCTTATATTCATCCAGATTAACCGTGATAACCTCCGAGAAATCCAGATCCCCCTTCCGGTACCATTCGATCAGCTGCTGATAGATGCCAACCGGGGTCGCACCGGTTGCCAGTCCAAGAACACAATCGGGCTTCATGATAATCTGCGCTGATAGTATATTTGCAGCCTTTCTGCTCATTTCCTTATAGTCTTTTGCTTTATATAGTTTCATATTAATTCTCCATTCTGCCGATACCTGCGAATTTGGGCGGCAGCACAATTTAAGCAAATTCGTATCAAGTCCTATCTCCCCTTCCGCCGATATCCGGCTAAAGCAGCCCGGCCGTCTGGTCGTCCGATCTGTTTTTCTGAAACTGGGGAAGATATTTTTCGTGGGCTTCCAGTAATTCATCCAGTACCTCGGCAGCATATCTCTGGGAGCCTACCAGAGGATGGATCATCATGGCCAGCAGCGCCTTATTATAATCGCCGCTCACCGCAGCCTCACAGGCGGCAAGCTCAAAGGATTTAATCTGCCGGACCAATCCCTGAACGGCCTTCGGCAGTGTTCCTGCAACCAGCGGTACCGGGCCGTTCCTGGTGATGACGCAGCCTAATTCTCCCACCTCATCATATTCCAATTCCCTGATCGCCCCGCGGTTGACCGTATTCACCACCTGAATATCCCCGGTATCATTATAGATGGAGCAGATGAGGTTACATGCCGCATCACTGTAATAGGCGCCTCCCCGCTGTTCCAGCTGCTTCGGTTTTTCCCTTAAATCGGGGTCCTGATACAGCTTAAAAAGTTCCTCCTCGATCTGTTTCACCTTTTCCGCCCTTGTTCCGTTTTCCTTATAATGCTCCAGGGCTTCCTCAAGATATTCCTTCGCCATATAATAATATCTATGGTAGGAGCATGGGATGGCCCCAAGGGCTTTGATGAACCGCAAGTCCCATTCCACTCCCTTAATATTTTTGACACTTTGGGTGCCCCAGCTTTCCATGACCTGTTCCATTACACTTTTTCCGTCCATATGAACTCCGGTTACGAAAACCATATGATTAAGTCCGCTGAAGGTAACGTCCACTTCCTCCACCGGTCTGTTTAATATCCCCGCAATCGCCTTATGCATCCCAATGGGCAGGTTGCATAAGCCTATCGCCTTCTTTCGGTTGGAATACCGGTTAACGGCCTCCATCACCATCCCGACCGGGTTGGTAAAATTAATCAGCCAGGCATCCTTACAAAGCTCATCCATATCCCTGCAGATATCCAGGATAACAGGAATTGTGCGAAGACCCTTAAATAAGCCGCCGGCTCCGTTCGTTTCCTGTCCCAGCATACCATGGCTTAAGGGTATTCTTTCATCCTTAATTCTTGCTTCCAGCAGTCCGACCCGAAGCTGTGTCGTCACAAAATCAGCATTCTTCAAAGCTTCTCTCCGGTTCAGGGTAGTATAAATCCGCATCGGAACCCCGGCCTCTTCCACCATACGCTTTGCCAGTTCCCCTACAATCTCCAGCTTTTGGCTGCCTTCCTCGATGTCCACCAGCCATAATTCCCTCACCGGAAGTCTGTCATAGCGTTTGATAAAGCCTTCCACCAGCTCCGGCGTATAGCTGGAGCCTCCTCCGATGGTTACTATTTTAATGCCCTTCATACGAAATCATCCTCCATATCCCCGTAACGATTGAAATACTCCAGCAGGGCCCCTATTTTTCCGGCATGGTTGCCCAGACTGCAGGCCTCGATTTTTGTATACTCCTCCAAAGGCCGGTAGATACGGTATACCCTTTCCTTCAGATCCCGGATGAAAACCTCCTGGGTACTGATCCCGCCCCCAATCAGTATCTTCTCGGGATCCAGGCCGACCGCGGTGTTTCCCACCACCATTGCCAGGTCCTCCAGCCATTCCTCATAGGTTTCCCTTATGACCGGCCGGTTTAAGTTATCGAAAATGTAAACCCCGTCCACCTCCTGTCCCAGTGCCTGGGATATTCTCCTTACCAGAACCGAGGTCGCCGAAGCGCTGTGATAGACATATCCATCCTCCTGCTTCTTTCTTCCGATAAAGCCGAAGCCAAACTCCCCGGCCTTGAAATTCCTTCCCCTGAGCAGCTGCCTGTCCAGGATAATGGCTCCGCCTATGCCGGTTCCGAGGGTTATCATGCAAAAATCCCTGCAATCCCTTCCGGCACCCAGGTGCATTTCTGCCAGAGCCGCACAGTTACTATCATTTTCTACTGCCACGGGAAGATGGGAGTATTTTGATAAAGTATCCTTAAGATTGTATTTTTTAAAATTCTCTCCTACGGAAAAGTCCGAATTTTCACAGGTGACCGGGTTAATAAAGCCCCCCATGCTAATGGCAATCCCGCTGATGTTCTGCCCGGCTTCATCCACAATGCCGAACAGCTGGCTTATAAATCCCTCCGGATTCTTTTCGGTAGGTACAACACTTTGGTATTCTTCATGGAAGCTTCTGTCCATCCTGCTGTATTTGATAAAGGTACCCCCGATATCCATCGTCAGATATTGCTTCATTATTACCTCCATTACGGCGCTTTGCGCCATCACATCTGTCCGCTTTATTCATAAATATGATATTTTGCCTTCCTCCTGCAAAATTCCTCCGCATCCGCCTCCCAGTCTGCATGTACCTTGCAGGCTGAAAAATCATGGGTCCGGATGTAGTCGCTGCCGGTATTGTAATCGATCATCGGTTTCCCGGAAGGAGTGTAGGGCTTTAAGTATTCAAAATTATCTCCGGACAAAGCCTTTATCTCCTCCAGAAGCGAAAGCCCTGTCCTTACCGCAAGGAAGCTCCTTCTGTCGGTAATATGCAGCTGAACACCCTTGCACAGGGTATCTGCATGCTTTGAGAAGGTGGGGGTAAAATACGCAGGCCGAAACAGGATTCCCTCTAGCTGTAAGGCATTCATCCTGTCTGCCAGCCGGTGGGCATCCAGCCACGGGGCGCCGACAAGTTCAAAGGGCTTTGTCGTGCCTCTCCCCTCCGATATATTTGTACCTTCAAAGATACAGGAGCTGTTATAGACAAATGCGGTATCCACCGTGGGCATATTCGGAGAGGGCATAATCCAGATCAGGCCCGTATCTTCGTAATACATATTTCTCCGCCAGCCCTCCATGGGTATCACCTGGAGCTCACAGTGAATTTCAAATTCCGAGTTGAACAGGGCCGCCGTTTCGCCTATGGTCAGACCATATCGGTAGGGAATCGGATAGAGGCCCACAAAGGAGGTGAAGCCCTCCTTAATCAGATTTCCCTCCACCAGCTCTCCTCCAAGGGGGTTCGGCCGGTCAAATACCACAAAGGTCTTCCCGTACCGGGCACAGCTTTGCATACAGTAAGCCATGGTATATAAGTAAGTATAAAGCCTGGAGCCCACATCCTGGATGTCAATTGCCAAAAGATCAATATCTTCGAGAATCTCAAGGGAAGGCTTTTTATTCTTTCCATACAGGGAATATACCGGGAGCCGGGATTTTTCATCCACATAATTATCCACGGTTACACCGGCCTGAATATCACCGCGGACTCCATGCTCCGGAGAAAACAGCCGGACCAGATTAACCTTTTCCTTTAGAATATCTATGGTGCTGTCGAGCCGGGTATTTACTCCGGTCGGGTTCGTAATTAATCCCACCCGCTTCCCTTCAAAGATTGCCGGCCACTTGTCTATGCATTCAATTCCCGGTTTTATCATATCGATATATCCCTCCTGCTATCGTATCGTTTTCATATCAATAACCGTGCCCTATGCTATTAACTGCAGGGCCAGCAGTACTGCGCCATATGCCGCATCCTGCCGGGGCCTGATTACCTCCGTCCGTATAAATAATTCCTTCATCCTGCTTATGAACTCCCGGTATATATCCTCATTTTTCAGGAGTATGCTTCCGGATACCGCCAGTTTTGTTCCCTCACCAATCCTTTTCAGGACCGGAGAAGCTAATTCGGCCAGCTCTGCGGCACAATTTTTTACGATACGGATTGCCGCCGGATCCTCTGCGTCATAAGCAGCCTTGATTAATATGGAAAGCTGTGCTATTTCTTTTTTACTGCGCCCCGGATGGTAAAGATATCCGACCAGCTCCTCAATTGTACCGATATTCAGATAAGAAAATACCATATCCGCCAGTACCGTCGGTTCTCCTCTTCCATCCTGTGCCCTTACCACAGCCGTCAGCATATCCCTTGCAATCGCATAACCGCTTCCCGCATCATCGATGATATGCCCGAAGCCTCCCGACCGGTAGGTATTCCCTTCCAAATCTCTGCCATAGCATATGGACCCGGTACCTGCGATCAGAATAGCTCCCGATGTGCCTTCCAGTGCTCCGGCAAAGGCGGTCTCCTCATCTCCCAGAACAGAAACGGAGCATTCATACCCGAATTCCCGGACATTCTCCATAATCTGCGTTCTTACGGCAGGGTTACTTGTACCGGCAGCCCCGATACAGATACCGGTGCAATTGGTCTGAGCGTAGCCCTCCCGGAGGATTTTCCGGAATATTTCCTGCAGATTGGCATCGACCGAAGCTTTGCTCTGACCGTTATAATTGATGGCGCCTCCCTGGAAGCGCAGGAGGGGCTTCTTCTCCCTGTCCGCAACAAGTACCTCGGTTTTGGTTCCTCCGCCATCCATTCCGATTACATATTGAAGCATTGTATCATGTCCTCCCGATTAATGTGAAAAGAATTTTGTATTACTTCAGCTTCACCGGAAGCACTCCGGTCGCGACTGCTTCCTTTTTCAGAATTTTTAACAGGGCATCAAAAACCTCTTTATTATATTCATAAACGGCAAGCTTATGGATTCCTTCTTCCAGCAGGGCCAGGTCATAGGGGTTTCGAAGCGTCGCGGCAATTAAGGTCCTGCCGCTGCGGCTGACCGCATTGGCCAGGCTGATCTGCCCCCGGTTCATATGCCCGTTGTACAGTCCGTAAACAACAGAGGAGGCATTCCCCAGCTCCTGAAGGATCTGGCTGATGTCCTCCGGCTTCGGATCCAGGGGAATATCCATATATCTGCAATTTATTTTTTCTGTCAGGTATTTGGCAAAATGCAGGTCTTTATTCACAGGACTTGACACCAGGGTGGATCGGTAGGCATAGCAGCCAAGAATAACCGTATCCTCCTTAACCGCAGGAAGCTCCTCCTTCGTTACCTTGGTTATACCGGCGGCCATTATTTCCTCGATTTCCTTTTTAAATCCGGTCCGGTCAATCGGGACCTGCCCGGCAGTATTTGCGTCATATCGGTATTTTTCCTTGATTTTTAAAATACTTTCGACCGCGGCATCAATAATCTCCATCGGAATTTCGCCGGAATGTACCGCTTCTTCTATTTTATGAATGGATTCCATCACCAGGGTCGGCGTATGTGAAATACACAGCAATTGGGCTCCGGCTTTTATTGCTTCCACTGCCCCCTTAGCGGTACCGTAATAATGCACAATCGCCCCCATCTCCAGACAATCCGTGATTATGATGCCCTGAAAGCCCAGCTGTTCCCGGAGCAATCCGGTCAGAATGGTTTTTGACATGGTTGCGGGAACATTTTCACTTTCCAGCTTAGGAAACAGAATATGGGAGGTCATAACACAGGGAACCCCTTGCTTTATGGCATTGATAAAGGGAACCAGCTCCACCGACCTTAACTGCTGCAAATCCTTATCTACAACAGGAAGTCCCAGATGGGAATCCACTGCCGTATCCCCATGTCCCGGAAAATGCTTAACGGTAGGCATAACACCTGCTTCCTCCAGACCCTTCATCATATTACAGCCATATCGCTCCACTACGGCGGCATCACTGGAATAGGAACGAGTCCCGATAACCGGATTATCCGGATTCGAATTCACATCCAGGACCGGCGCCAGGTCCATGTTGATACCAATGGCCCTTAACTCCGCTCCGGTAATATATCCTGCCCGGTAAGCATACTCTTCCCTGCCGGTGGCTCCGATGAGCATGGCCCCCGGGACATTGCAGGCTTCCTTAGGCAGTCTGGTCACAACTCCCCCCTCCTGGTCAATCGCTATGAGGGCCGGAAAACCGGTGGCAGCCTCAATCCGCCGATGCAGTTCTTCACAATGGCTGCTGATCTGCTCAAGAGTTAAGACATTGTACGCAAACAGGATAATGTTTCCCAGCTTATATTCTTCTATCAGATGTATCAGTTCCGGAGTAATATTGGAGCTTGGAAATCCGGTCATAATCATCTGTCCGATTTTTTCTCTAAGATTCATATTTTTCATGTTAATCTCCATTCCGATTGCAGGAGCTTCCTAATCGGTATTATACCAAACCGACTGCTCCCTTCTATGTCATATTCCAGTTCTCTGTAATACCTGATTGTCGAATATGATACGCCGGATATTTGTTCCCAATAATAGACAAGTATCATACGACTTTTAAGTGTTATAAGAAGACTAAGACTCCGGCTGCAGTTCTTTTCGCATAACCGCAAATTCCTCCACGATTTTAAAGCCCGCCTGAAGATATATTTTAGCTGCCGGGTTCGTGGCCCCGGTATAAAGTGACATATAATCGGCACCGGCTTTTTTCTCTTCCTCACACAGCTTGTAGAACAGTATGGTCCCCAATCCGTGGCCCTCATGCTCCTTATTCACTCCGATACCGGTAAAATAGCCCCTGCCGCTTTCCTGTCTGCGGATCGGTCCCGCAAAGCCGACAGCCTTTCCGCTCCTGGCAGCCACAAGAAACGGTTTCCCTTCCTCGGAAGCCTCAAAGATTTCCTTCTCCCACAGGGGATTATCAAGCTTCTGCAGCATGGATACCAGCTCATGATGCCTGTCCTTATGAAAAAGAACCGCCTCATAGCCTTCGTCAGCAGCTTTTATTTCCTTCTGGAGAATCTTCTCCGGAATCGTAAACTCCTCCAGATTAATATACATAGCCCATTCGGTAGCCCGTTCCGCATATCCCTTCTGCAGCAATTCCTGATACAGCCGGCTGCTCTTAAAGATCCCCGGCGCATTATTATGCTCGTGCTGCTTTGTTCCCTTGATATACCAGGGCAGCATCATCGGATTAAAGAACAGGATTTCCGAATGTATCCTTCCGGCTTTTACAAAGGCTTTCTCTAATAAATCCAACAGACTGCCGTAATTTTCCGTATTTTCATATTGTTCCTCGAGCAGAACGCAGGTGATATAGCCGCCGGTTTTTCCCAGGGGAAGATCATCCCCCACACATCCGCAGGCAAAGCCCGCCACCTCTTCCTTTTCCCTCAGTACAAAAGCATACTCCGTACTAAAGTAAGGATTTCCTGTAATAATCGCTGAAAAGCTTGCCGGGTTCATCTCCTTATATCCCAGCTTAACGGCGGCCCGGTTCCATAGACGAATAACTCCTTCCATATCCTGTGGCTGATATTTGTTGATCATATGTTCTCTCCTCCTGTAATTTATTTATAATATATTTTGTTTATAATGATATTTTTCCCATAATGACAGGCTTAACCGCCCCTGTCACCCTGGGTATCGTATTATGTCTGCCGGCGGCGGTGCAGTCTGCCAGAACCGCAAAGGCTATGGCCTCTTTCGCGTCACTGTTAAAGCCCAGATCCTCCTGAGTCAGTACCCTGACCCCCATTGCTTCCATCCGCCTGCGGACCATGTCTACCAAAGTAGCGTTATAGCTCCCTCCGCCGCCGATAATCAGCCGGCCGGCCCTATGCCGGGGCCTAATAAAGCTTTCATAGGAATATGCGATGGACCAGGCTGTAAAATCGGTAACTGTGGCCGCCGTATCGGCAAATGAAATGTTTTGTTCCTTTATCCGGTGATATAGCTCCGATATATATGCTCCTCCGAACATTTCTCTTCCGGTCGTTTTCGGAGGGCTCTGCTTAAAGTAAGGATGGCCGCACAGCTCTCTAAACAATTCCGGATTGACCGAACCCGTCCCTGCAATCGCACCCCCGTAATCCATTCCCTTTTCCCCTTTGGTAAAGAGAGATACCAGGCCGTCAAGAATCATATTGCCCGGCCCCGTATCGAAGGCATAAACCTCCTCCAATGCACAGCCTGCCGGAAGTACCGTAATATTCCCAATCCCCCCGATATTCTGCAGCAGCACCGTCTCATCCGGCTTCCGGTAAAATAAGTACTCCGTAAACGGTACAAGGGGAGCTCCCTGTCCGCCTGCCGCCATATCCGCCACACGGAAATCCGATACACAGGGGATTCCTGTTCTGGCAGCTATGACTGCCCCCTCTCCTATCTGAACCGTATAGCGGACCGGATATCCGTCTTCTGCGCAGATTTCGGGATGGTGGTAAATTGTCTGTCCATGGGAACCGATCAGATCGATCTCCTTTATATCAAGTCCGGCTTTGTTAACTACCGAAAAAACCGCTTCTGCATAAAGCTCTCCCAGCAGCATATTCATATATCCGATTTTATCTACGGTTGCGTTCTCCTTATCGAACAGCGTAAAGATTTTATTCCGAACTTCCTCCGGAAAGGGCTTGTTTTCAAAGGCACAAAGTGAAACCTTCCCATCATACGGGTCGCCTGTAATCTCTATCAGGGCCGCATCAATTCCGTCTACGGATGTTCCCGACATTAAACCGATTATTCTTCTGGTTTTTTTATTCATGGTCTCTTTCAGCATAGGACACCTCTGTTCTGCCGCATTTTCTACTTTGGTATTATTGCACAATTATTAATTATAATATTTCCTTTGTTACTATAATAATAAACAACTTTATACCCGGTGTCAATATATAATTGAAATAATATTTTATTTTAAAATATTATTACAAAATATTATTTCATTCTTTGAGTGCTGCCCTTCCTATGACAGTGAAGCACAAAAGCCCTTGGAATCCCTGCAATATGGGTTTCCAAAGGCTCTTTTTTCCTCTGTTCTTATTCTGTTTCTATGGCAAGTTATATCACCATACACCTTTTATTTCCTAAAGCATGGACAGGGTATGGAATACCTGTCTGACATGCCTGATTTCAGTAATATCTCTTGAATAATATACCCGGTTGGTCAGGAGGATGGCATAGGTCTGACATTCCGGATCGATCCAGACCGAGGTCCCCGTAAATCCTGTGTGCCCGAAGCTACGCTCGGAAACATATTCCCCTGCTATCAGATCCAGCCTGTTCTTAACGCACCAGCCCAATCCCCGATTCTCCTGCAAACCGCCGGTGTAATTTCTGGTCATTACCTCGATTGTCTTCCTGTGAAGAATTCCTGCTCTGTCAGTCCCGTCCGCCGGCAGTATAGCGTCCGCCAGCCGGCACATATCCGTAATGTCGGAAAATATTCCTGCATTGCCGCTGATTCCGCCCATATGGAAAGCATTCTCATCATGTACCTCTCCGATTAAAAGACGCTGCCTCCAATTACAATACTCTGTCGGCATAATATTGTCACGCCTGACCTTATCGGGACAATACATGGTATTCCTCATTCCCAGAGGCTGTGTTATATATTGATAAATTATCTTTTCCAAGGATAACTCGGTTACCTTCTCCAGTACCAGCCCCAGAACAATAAACCCAAGGCAGGAATATTCGACTCCCATATTTTTTCTTGGAAGCAGATGCTTAATGACTTCGATCGCCTCTTCCCTGTCCCTGCTGATCTGATACAGCGGAATATGGGCCGGCAGCATACTGGTATGTGTCAGCAGCTCGAACATGGTTATTTTCCCTGTTTGACAATCCTTCCAGTCAGGAAGATATTTTTCTATCGGATCGGTTAACGCAAGCCTTCCTTCCTCCATCAGACGCATAAAGACGAGGCTGATAAACAGCTTTGTGCAGGAAGCCATATCAAACAGCGTCTTCTCGTCCACCCTCCGCTCTGTTTCGCCTAAGGTCCCGATACTGTGTATACTAAGATGCTCCCCCTTCCTTATGGCATAGGAAGCACCGGTGAAAACTTTTTTTCTTATACTTTCCTTTAATAAGCCTTCCAGCTTATCCTCCATACTTACACGTCCTATCTTCGCTCCTTCTCACGGATAATATCGCTGGTCACCTTCAGATATTTCTTGATTTTATCATAATCCGCACTGGCCACGCAGGAAAATAATATATCAATAATGGTCATCATCGCAATCCTGGAGCCCATTGCCCCGCTTCGGATTGATATTTCCGGAGTGGAAATACTTAAAACAATATCCGCATTTTCAGCCAGAATACTCTTTGAATATCTTGTTATTGCTATTATTTTTGATTTCTGCTTCTTCGCGATATCCATAATATCAATTATTTCTCTTGTATTACCGGAATTGGATATCAGGACTACTACATCCTCCCTGGTCAAAAGGGTGGACATTGCAAGCTGCTGATGACTGTCCTCCCAATTATAGCAATCCATATTAATCCGGGAAAACTTGTGCACGGCATCCGCACATACCAGATTGGAGGCCCCGATGCCAAAGAAACAGAGTTTTCTTGCCTTTCTGATACTCTCGACCGCCCTTTGTACCTCATGAATATCCAGAATGCTTATGGTATCATCGATCGATTGTATGTTACGTTTTGCGATTTTTTGAATAATAACCGAGTGACCGTCACCGGGCTGGAGATCGGTATAGGGCTTCTCATCCGCACTGTCCTCACCGCTCATGGCCAATGCCGAAGTAATACTGATGATGAACTCACGAAAGCCCATATATCCCATGGTTTTACAAAACCGCAAAACAGAGGCTTCGCTTGTTTTGCTCCGGTTTGACAGCAGCTTAATAGACATTTGGGGTATCTCAGCGGGATTCTCCAGGATGCAGCTTGCTACCTTCTGCTCCACAGGGGTAAGACTATCCTTCATTTCTCTAATTTTAACCAAGATATTCGTGTTTCCAATCATCGATCCGATCTCCATAGGTATTCATTTTATTTTTGTGGCGTTTCCTTTGCGGGAATGCGTAATCCATTTAATATTCCCGGTCTTTTTCCTGTTTTAAGCTTCTGCGATAAGTTATTTTAATAATACGATCTACACTCTTATAATATAATATTTTGGCAGATATCTTGTCAAGTTCTTCCTATTTTAAGACGGATAGAATTCAGTGCGGTCTTTAAATGTCCGCCCATTTGCTTCAGCAGCTCTTCTGCCTGATTTCTAGGAAGTCCTGACCGGACCATCATAATAGCCAGCTTCACCTGTCCGCTCGCTTCCTCCAGATAATATTCAGCCTCCTCACAGGTAATTCCGGTTGCAGTCTGTATCATTCTGATTGACCTCTGATAAAGCTTCTTATTGCTGGCTTTTAAATCCACCATAAGGTTTCCGTATACCTTTCCCAGCTTAATCATCACGGCTGTGGAAAGCATATTTAAGACCATCTTCTGTGCCGTACCGGATTTCATCCTGGTGGACCCTGATATTATCTCCGGACCCACGATCGGTGCAATATTGATATCGCAGATTGTCTCCAGCTCTGAGGATTTATTATTAACAAGGCCGATCACTAAGGCTCCGTACTCCTTCGCCTGCTTCACAGCCCCGATAACAAAGGGCGCACTGCCGCTCGCCGTGATGCCGACTACGATATCCCTGCTGCCAACCTTCTTCTCCCTGATCAGCTCGGCCCCGGCAGCTTCATCATCCTCCGCTCCTTCTACCGCATATCGGAGAGCGACATCCCCGCCGGCAATATAACCCTGGATCATCTCCGGATCACTGGAAAAGGTGGGCGGGCATTCCGAAGCATCCAAAACTCCCAGCCTCCCGGAGGTACCCGCACCGATATAAAACAGTCTTCCTCCCAATTTCAAACGGGAGAAGATACTGTCTACTGCCCGGCTGATTTGATGTAATTCTTTTGATACCGCTTCGGCTACCAGCTTATCCTGTTCATTAATTCTTTTTATTATTTCCTCTGTATCACATTGATCTATATCAACAGATGATGGGTTTATTTCTTCTGTCGTAAGTAAATCATAATTATCCAAGCTTAATCCCCCTTCTGCGTTTAACTGCAGCATATTAGCGGGCAAAAATCTTTCTCCTGTTCCCGCTTTCATACTGCCTCATTTCTATAATATGAGGCTGCTTACGGAATGAAATGCTTCCCCTTAAGGGATGTTATTCTATTCAGTGCAGCAGCCCCATGCAATATTAATTATTTTGTAAAATAAATCATGTCATCCTTGATCAGCTTTGCAAGTATCGTATTAATGTTGCCATAATAGTAGAAGCTCTGCTGTACTGTATTCAACTCAGCATCTGCCATACTTAAGGCCGGATCATAGATACGGAATGGAGACGCCTTTTCGATAACCGGCATATATGCACTGAGGTCATTGGCAAGAGTCATGAATTCCATTGTAAGCTTTTTGGTTTCCTCCGGATCCGTTGCATTGAATATCTTGTTCAGCATATCAGTGATATTATACTCTTTTCCGGTGGTCGGTGCTGTCATTATGATGTCCTGGCCGGGCTCAACCTTAGGCCATCCGGCTCTGATATTCGTAAATAAGCTGCTATAGGTTTCCCAAGGATGTGCATAGGAGTCAGCTCCTGCAAGGAATACACAGGAAATCATCTTCTCGTCTGACTTGGTAAAATCATTCCATACACCGAATTCCATCGGTTTGAAATCAATATTGAAGCCAAAATCGGTAAGCATGGAACTCATTGCTTCTGCGGTCATCATAAAGGAGGGCCAGCTGTTAATCGTAGCAATTGAGATAACCGGAGAAACTCCTTTATCATCCACCCATTTTCCGTTCTCCTTCTTCCAGCCGATGCTCGTCAGAAGCTCCTCCGCCTGGGTAAGATTATAGCCATAGTCGGTAAGGGAATCTACAAAGCCTGCCTGAGTGTACGTGTCATGTAAGGAAGGTAATAACGGGCTGTTTGTGGTATCTCCGAGGAAGCTTCCGGGCTCTGCAATGGAAATCAGGGCATTTCTGTCGGTAGCGCAGGAGATTGCTTTTCTTACCTCAGGTATATTCAGAGGATAATTGTTGACATTCATGGTATAACCGATGCTTGACATCTCAGGGACAAAGATTTTTCTAAGGGTATCCTTATACTTTTTATCAATCTGTGCAGACATATCCACATTGAGTCCGCCGTTCTCGATCGTATATTCCCCTGCCAGGATTGCTGTGGCAAAGGCCTGGGAATCCCCGGGACGTAAGCCGCGGATCTGGGTGATTAACGGTGTTTTTCTATAATTTTGATTTACCGTAAACAGGATTTCCGAGCTGTTGAATTTGTCAATTACATACTGTCCGGAGAATACTGCTTCATTGGGCTCCGGCTTGAAGCTTAATAATTCCTCATTTACAACGGTAAGCTGGGCCGTTCCGTCTGCGGTAAACTTGTACATATTCGTTGCTTCATCATAGGTTCTTCCGGTTTCCGCCAGTTCCTTATACTTCTCCGCATATCCGCCATAGATCTCATCGGGCGTCATAACGGGCATATAGAGGGAGGTATTCAATAATAACGAACTTTCCGTACAGAAGCTGATGCGGACGGTCAGGCTGTCCACCTTTTCAATGGAGTTAATATAATTCCAGGCGGTGCTTCTGCCTACGCTGCAATAATAATGAGTCATAAGGTCATCTGCATCAAGAGCGGTACCGTCACTCCATTTTAAGTCCGGTAAAAGCTTCATCGTAAGCACCTGATCCGTAAAATCATAGCTTTCCAGCAGAGAGGACTTAAAGGTTCTCTCCGGGAATGGCGTATAGTATGCAAGATAATCATACACTAACGGATATAAGGACCAGTTGATACCTGCGACATCATAGGGATTACCGTTAAAGGCCGGTGATGCATCCACATCAATCAGCGTTGTAAGGGTCTTTGTGTTATCTACTTCACCCTCAACCACCATGGTAAGATCATTCTCAATTCCCGGAAGTATCCCCCCGGCGCTGGTCGGACTCGGTTTTGTGTCATTGCCGTCCGTATTATCTTTCGTCTCGGATGATTTGGAGCATCCTGCCAAAGCTGCTGCTGTCATTGCAAAACATAAGGTTAAAACCAATATTCTTTTTAAAGTAGTTTTCATTTCCATCCTCCTGACTTCTTTTCATGTTGCAGTAACTAAAAATACCTACTAGAACCCTTTCAAAATTACCTTTTTCGATTCTTCATCCACAGTAAAGGCCTGTGCATACTTTGTCCTTGCAAGATGTCCCCTGACTGACATAAGGTGGGTATAATAATCCATATACCCAAAGCTTTTACTGTTTACCGCAAACCAGTGGGTTTGGATTGCTTTCCTCCAGAGCTCAAAGCCTTCTTGTGTTACCTCCACATAGACATAGGGTACAAATCCCGTCGCATCCTCCCAGTTTTCCGCATAGTACGGTCCTCCTGCATAATGGGCCGGCAGCTCTCTTTCAACTCCCGGAAGTCCTGCAAAAAATTGGGCATCCTTCACAATCCTGTGTGTCAGCATATGATCCTTATGCATGCTGTTCTTCCAATGAGTCAGCAGTACATTGGGTTTGTACTTCCGGATCACATCGCAAAGCTCAAAGCGAACCTCCTGATTATCCGGCAGTTCCCCATCGGCATAATCAAATACTATCGCTTCACCTCCGAGCAGCTTCGCAAATTCATCCGCTTCTCTCACCTTCTGTTCACGGTAGTCCTTAACCGTCATGTGCGGCGGGTTCCCCCGCTCCCCTCCGGTCAGAGCCACTGTAATGATCTTATGACCCTGAAGTGCCATCGAAGCCAATACGCCTCCGCTGGTCAGCTCCGCGTCTCCCACATGTCCGCCGATTGCCATGATTACTTTCTTATCCATAATTACCTCCTTCCCGTCAATACTTTGAATTTTTGCAAACAGCTTTTATGCTCTGCAATTCCCTTAATCCTTTTTACCGTATTTTTTTACAAACAGCCTTCCAATCATAAATGCTGCTGTATTAATACCAATTACCATGGTGTAGATCACATCTGTTCCTGCCTGGCTGCCTGTGAGCAGGAAGGCTGCGAGGCTGACAATGAGCAATGCCCCCGAACAAATGCTGAGAACATTGACAAAGTGCGCAATCTCCTCCATATCAATATCTACTCTTTTGTGTTCCTTTCCCTCTCGATCTCTTCTGCGCGGTGACATGCTACCACTCCTCCATTCACTTGTCTTAACCCGGGTTCCTCACTGATGCAGATATCCTTGTAATAAGGACATCGGGGATGAAATTTGCACCCCTTCGGCAGATTTAAGAGATCCGGCATATCGAGGGACCGAAGAGGAAGCCTGCGGGCATATTCGCTTCTTAAGGATGGGTCCGCTTCCGGCACTGCTGCGATCAGTGCTTGAAAATAAGGGTGCATAGGGTTTGAAACAGCTTCCTGAATCTGATTGCTTTCGATCAGTCTTCCCAAATACATGACCATGATTTTCCCATGGGCTGCGATATATCTAGCGGTTCCCAGGTCATGAGTAATATAAATAAAGGATATTTTGTATTTCTGATTCATTCTGGCCATAAGATTAAGCAGCGATATTCTTAAGGATACGTCAACCATCGATACCGGTTCATCCGCAATAATCAGCTTCGGCCTTACGGATAGGGCCCTTGCAAGAAGAATTCGCTGCCGCTGTCCTCCGGACAGCTGATGCGGATATTTTTCCAGGAACATCTCCGGCGGATTTAAGCCCACCTCATTAAAATACTCAAACAGTATCTTCAGGGCCTCTGTCTGATTCTTCGCAATCTTATGCCTCAGAAGCGGAAGAATCAGTGACTGGGCGATTGTTTTATTCGGATTGAGTGCCGCATAGGAGTCCTGATGGACCATCTGGACACCAAGTCTGTAATCCCTGAACTCTCCGGAAGATAATTTATGAATATCCCTGCCATGGTAGAGCACTTCTCCCCCGGTAGGCTTATATATATCAGCGATTACCTTTCCGAGTGTTGTTTTGCCGCAGCCGCTTTCTCCGACAACGGCAATGATTTCGCCCTCCTCTATGCTTAAATTCATGCCGGACAAGGCGTTTATCATGCCCTTTTTCCTGCCCTTGGAGGCAAAGCTGACATCTACATTCTTAAGTTCCATTAACGACATTGTTCTTTCACCTTCTTCCAGAAGGGACACAGGGTTAATTGTCCGTTGCCCGCATCCATCATCGCATTCATACCTATTTCCTCAGAGCTGCATACCCCTTCGCTGTTCATGAAGCATCTGGGGCCGAACCTGCAGCCCTTCGGCAGCTCCGCCAGATTCGGGGGATACCCCGGAATGGCCTTTCGGTTTGTGATATCATCCTTTAAGGACGGAACAGCATTCATCAGTCCATAAGTATATGGATGGGCGGGTTTAAGAAATACGTCCTCAACCTTGCCGTATTCCACCATTTGTCCACTGTACATAACACCGATCCTGTCCACAACGGATCCTATGATAGAGACATCGTGTGTCATAAAAATCATCGTAATTCCTGTGTCCTCATGAATTTTCCTCAGTATATCGATGATATACCACTGTGTAATAACGTCCAGTGCCGTGGTCGGTTCATCCAAAATAATAATATCCGGCTCCAACAAAAGGCTCAGCGCAATGATGGTTCTTTGCTTCATTCCTCCGGACAGCTGGTGGGGATAGCTGTTCAAAATCCTTTCCTCCAGACGCACCTGGGTGAGCAGCCGGGATGCCCGGTCCATAATCTGTTTTTTGGTCAGCCTTTTATCCTCATTGTGCGCCATTGCCGTTTCAACAAAATGTTCTTTTATCTTCAATGTCGGGTTCAGCACATTCTGTGCCGCCTGGAATACTGTGGTTATGTTCGTCCAGCGGTGCTTTGCATATTCCCGCTCCGACAGCTTTAAGAGATCAATCGTCTCTCCCTGCTTCGTATGATACAGTATCTCTCCGCTTGCTATTTTACCGGGTGCCCTTATGGTTTTCAGGATGCCTGAAGCAAGGGTTGATTTGCCGCTCCCGCTTTCCCCTATGATTCCTATGATATCTCCCCGGTAAAAGTCAATTGAAACATCATCACAGGCACGGATTCTGCCCCGGTTGGACTTAAAATCAATACATAAATTCTTTACTTCCAAGATTGGTTCCATGATTCATTCCTTTCTGCTTATCCCATTCACGATACGTTCGAAGTTCCGGTAATGAAAGGCAGCCTTCGCAGCCTGACTGTATTACACCCTTAAGCGTGGATTCAGAGCTTCATCCAGACCGGAGGCAAATAAGAAGCAGCCCAGCTGAAAGAGCACTATCCCGAGAACGGGAGCCAAAAAGTAGGCGATTGTTCCTGATCCCATCAGGGCACCGGTCGCGGTAAGGGACAGCTGGATCATCATCCCCCAATGATTTCCCTGGAAGGGAACTAACCCAAGATACATCAGACCTACGCTTGCCATAATCGCATCCTTCATAATCACGATAAAGTTAACCGCAATATACGAAATAATGTTCGGAATAATATCATTCAGTATAATGTCTAATTTTCTCAATCCCAATATCCTGCTGGCTTCAATAAATTCCTTATGCTTTATCGTAAGCACCTGGGTTCTGATCGCCTTTGCCAATCCTGCCCAGGACCACAGGCTGAGAAGGAGTCCGAACATAAACTCATTATTGATTTTAATGACCATGGATAATATCATTGTGACCGGAAAGCTGGGGATTGTCACAATAACATTAGCCAGCATCATTAATATTGCGTCCAGCTTGCCTCCAAAAAGTCCGGCCACAATGCCGACGGAGCATGCAATCAATATGGATATCAGCCCTGCCCAGAACGCTACCAGCAGTACTCCCCGGGATCCCAGTATTAATTGGACCAGGGTGTCTTTTCCGGAATAGTCCGTTCCCAGAATATGCTCCCAGGAAGGCGGCTTCAAGCGCTGCAGGTAATCTGCCTTCGGAGCCTTCAGTATCATCGGTCCGATAACGGCCACACCAAGAAAAAACAACAAAATGATTAATCCGATTCTGGACATTTTATTATTCCAGATAGTGACGAAAAAATCCTTCACCCCGCCGGTACTTTTAAGATTATAAAGGTTCTCTTTTTTCTTCATCTTCTCTCCTCCTGGCTCAGCTTTCCCTTAGTCTGGGATTTAGGTATTTATACAGGAATTCCGCCACTAAACTGGTCAGTACGACCATGACAATAATCACAAAGAACATTCCCTGCATCAATGTATAATCCCGCTTTGCAATCGCATTATTTAAGAAGTAGCCTACTCCCGGGTAGAGAAACAAATTCTCAATCAGCGGAGCTCCGCCAAACAACAGACCAAAGCTGATGGCAAGGCTGGTAATCATGGGAAGAATTGCATTCTTACTGAGATAGCTTAATAAAATTCTCCTGTTCGGCAATCCTCTCACCTGGGCGTAGGTAATATAATCCTCCCCCAGAATACTTAAAGAATTGGCCTTCATGGATAATATCCATCCGGATACGGTTGTAAGGAAAAATGCCAGGACAGGAAGCACCGCATGCTGAAGCACATCCAGGATGAAGGGGAAATTAAAGCCTACCGTTGTCTGGGTGCTGTAGGCACCTCTTGCCGGCAGCCAGCCTAAGGTAACCGAGAAGAGAAATACCAGCAGATATGCCACAACATAGTTCGGTATCGCACCAAGAACTGACTGGTATATGATCAAAGCCGTATTTAAGAATTTCTTTCTCTTCCAGGCGATAAATATTCCCAGCAGAATACCAACGGAGAAGGAAAGGAATAAGGAAAGGGATGCAACCAGGAGCGTCCACGGGAGGGCTTCCTTAATAATGCTTGACACACTCTTCTTATAGGCCATACTGTTACCCAGGTTTCCGGTAACAATTCCTTTGGTATATTCTACAAACCGTTCGAGGATCGGCTTGTCCGGATCGTAGTTTAATATCGCCTTGGCTCTTTCATAGGCAATATCATATTGTATGTTTTCTTTCTTCATTATCTCAGTAGCCATAATGTCTACCGGATTACCCGGCATATTCTGAATAACAATAAACATAACGATGATTGCTATTAATATGGTCAATAATGCAATTGAAACTTTTTTAAGCATATGTTCTGCTCCTCCGTCTTTATAAGTCCTGAGAATAATCCTGATATTTCATTCTTATTCTTCTTAAAAAGTGCCTTGCCTATGTATCTGTCTTTGCTGCTCCTTGTTTATGTATATTGTACAACATATAAATTTTTATGTCAATATTTTTATTTATTTTGAAATATTATTTCAATACTAATATTCGCTTGATTTGTATATATTAACCATAGCCTTCGGGAGATAGACGGCCAGCAGACAGGTAATGCATAGTCAAGTCAAAAAATAATTTCAGAAAGCCCTTGCAATTAGAATGACAGTGTGATATATTTATCTCATAAAGATATAAATATATCACACGGAGGTTTCCTTATGAAAAACAAATTAGCTTACTTAGGTTTTTTGGGATTGCTTGGGTTGGCAGGATTTTTCACTGAACCATTGCTTTTCTGTTTCTCCGCCAATTTTGTTTTCTTTAGCTACATCAGAGTAGTGCCGGACGAATTATTTTGGAATAATGTGCGTATTTGCGCCACACGCAGCTTCTTTATTTTTTTCATATTGTCAAATTGTATGGTAGCTGCTTCCCTTCTGCTGGCTATGAGTGATAACACGTTTGCCACCAAGTTCATTATAACAGGATTTGCACTTATCATGGTTCTATGTGAGTTTGTATTCCTGATCAATTTAGAATATCTCGAAAGAAAAGAGAGAAGCGGTAAAGATGAAAATTAAAACCCGAATTAAGGAGTACCGAGCCAAACACGATATGAAACAAGACGAGCTTGCAAAGCTGGTAGGAGTTAGGAGAGAAACAATATACCATTTGGAGAGCGGTAAATACAATCCGTCATTGGGATTAGCGTGGGCAATTGCCAGAGTATTTGACGTAGCCATTGAAGAAATTTTTGAAATTACAGAGGACTAAAAGCCACTCAAGATTTGATGAAGGACTATTTCTATCTGCCAGGAACGGCATATAAAAAAAGCCGTCATTTGGCCGACGATATTTTACGTCAAATTTAGAAAATACAGTCAAGCGGCGGCTTTGAAATAACAAATCAAAGCCGCCGCCCGCCATGAGTTTATGCTTCCTTTAGGACACTGTCCTAAAGGCACCGGTATTAAGCAAGCCTTGTATTGAGTATTTTGGTGCATTATGATAAGATTGGCTGAAGAGAGATTGAAATACCAGGGTTGATTTAAAACCGATACGGATATGGAGGAGATCAGACATGAAAGAGAAATTAAAAAAGATTGTCATTATCGGAGCCGGCCATGTAGGCTCTCATTGCGGATACAGTCTGTTAACACAGGGAGATGTCAATGAAATAGTTTTTATTGATATTGACAGAAAAAAGGCGGAAGCACAGGCCTGGGATATCGCCGACGCAGGATGCTATATGCCCCATCCCGCCATTGTTCGTTTGGGGGATTATTCCGACTGCAGGGATGCGGATATCGTCGTATTAGCCGCCGGTGTTCCCAGAAAACCGGGACAAACACGATTGGATACCATGTATGATTCCATTCGCGTCATGAAGGAAATTGTTGACCCTTTAAAAAATTCGGGCTTTGAAGGCGTCATGATCTGTATATCCAATCCCGCGGATATCATCGCCAATTATATGAGAAAGCATACCGGCTGGCCTAAGAACAGAGTATTCGGTACCGGAACCTCCCTGGATACGGCCAGGCTGAAGCGGGTGCTGCAGGAGGAGACCGGCGCAGATGCCCGGAGCATTCAATGCTTTTCTTTGGGTGAGCATGGAGATTCCAGCATGATCCCCTTTTCCCATATCACAATCGGGGGAAAACCTCTGTTCCAATTGATGGAGGAAAACCCGGATACCTACGGCAGATTGGATCTTGATCACATACTGCGGCGTACGCGGATGACCGGTATGGATGTCGTAATCGGAAAGGGCTCCACCGAATTCGGAATTGGAACCGTACTGGCGGATATGGTTAAGGCAATCCTGCACAATGAACATCGGGTCATGCCTGTTTCCGCACTTTTGGAGGGCGAGTACGGCCGAAGGGATCTACACGCCGGTATCCCGGTTATTCTGGGGAAAAACGGGATTGAAGAGATTATTGAATTAAGGCTGGGGGAAGAGGAGCAGAAATTATTCGATCTTTCCTGTGATGTCATATTAAAACATATCAGCCTGGCAGACAGCCTTTGAGAATATGTGCCCACCGGGCACACTGGAAAGAGGCTGTTGCATAATAATAAAAACAAAGCAAGAGGTGGCGGATATTTCCCATAATACACTGTTTGCTGAACAGATCGATTAAAATCTGTCCTGCAATCTGTGTGTGCGGGAAGCATCTGCCGCCTCTTTTATTGATATATCTATTATGCAACAGCCCCTTCATGAACTGATCCGCTTATCCTGTCAGGATAACAGCATTCTGTCATTGGTCAGTTGTTTCTTTCTTTCTTTAGAATAATAGGACAATAATTCCTCCACCGTCATATCATCTCTTGCCTCACCCTTGATATCCAGTATGATTTCACCGTCATCCATCATGATTGTACGGTTTCCCAGGGAAAGAGCCGCCTTGATATCATGGGTTATCATCATTGTGGTTATATTCGATTCCGCCACAATCTGTGTTGTTATACTTAGGATTTTCTGCGCTGTCGCCGGGTCCAGAGCCGCAGTATGCTCATCCAGCAATAGCAGCTTCGGTGATGAGATCGTACACATCAGCAGGGTAACTGCCTGCCGCTGTCCGCCTGACAGATGTCCGACCTTCGTTTTCATGCGATTCTCAAGCCCCAGATCCAAAGTACTTAACAGTTCCCTAAAATACTTCCCATCCTTCCGATTCAACGCAAAAAAGCTTTTCTTCGCCTTTCTGGTATAAGCCAGAGCCAAATTTTCCTCGATTGTCATGGAGGGTGCGGTTCCTTTCATCGGATCCTGCATCAGCCTGCCGATATCATAGGCCCTTTTATAGTCCGGTAAGCCTGTAATATCCCTTCCATCCAGTATAATCGCTCCTCTATCCACATAGAAGGCTCCGGCAACCGCATTGAACAGGGTCGATTTACCGGCCCCATTGGAGCCGATGATCGTAACAAAATCACCCTGCTCCAAGTGCAACTGCACCGAATTCAGTGCCCTCTTTTCATTTACCGTACCCGGGAAGAAGGTTTTGCTGACATTTCTCAATTCCAGCATATCATTTAGCCCCCTTCCTCAGTTTATACTGTTTCATACTCGCGGTAATTGTCGGTATGGAAAGAGCAACTGCAACAATTGCCGCGGATACCAGCTTAAATGCATAGGGCGGAAAAATGTTTTTTGCCAATGCATATGCTTTAATGAACTGGTATATCACCGATCCTGCAATCGCAGCAATAAATCCAAGGGCGACCGATCTTTTTCCCAGTACCGCTTCCCCGATAATTACGGAAGCCAGACCGATCACTACCATACCGCTGCCGGAATTCACATCCGAAAACATTTGGTACTGGCTGACCAATGCCCCGGCTATGGCAACACAGGCATTTCCCAGGGCAAGCCCTATGATCTTTGTAATATTGGCATTGATCGAGGAAGAACGGACCATTTCCTCATTATCCCCGGTTGCACGAATCGCCAGCCCGGTCTTTGTCTTAAAAATAATTGTAAGTACCACGGCTGTCCCGACACAAGCGGCAAAAGCAAGGAGGGTTTTCCCCAAACCATAGGAAGTAACAATATGTGCTTCCATTTTTGTAAACAGTGTCTGTTTCCCGGCAACGGAAAGATTCGACTTTCCTCCCATGACAGCAAGATTAATGGTATATAAGCCTGTCATAACAAGAATTCCAGATAAAATGGGATGAATTCGCACCTTTGTCTGCAATAAGCCCGTAATTATTCCGGCGATTGCCCCGGCCGCAGCAGCCGCCGCGATTGCCAGTAACGGATGTCCCTTTATGGTTACTACCGCAGCACAGGCCATACCAAAGGTAAAGCTGCCGTCCACCGTCAAATCCGGTATATTCAAGATGCGGAATGTGATATAAATTCCCATTGCCATAATGGCATATAATAGTCCTTGCTGCAGGGAACTGACGATGAGCATTGATGACATGCGGCCACCCCTTTCCTCTCTTTACGTATGGAGCTATTCTCCTAAAATAACAAATTCACTTTTTAATTCCTCGGAAATCGCAAGTCCCAGCTGATTTGCCGTATTCATATTAATCATCTTGGCATACTCCGCTATTTGTTCCACCGGATTTTCTGCGATTGTCTTCCCCTCTAAAAGGCGTATTACCATAGCGGCAGTCTGCTTGCCCAATACCGTATAATCTATACCGACGGTTGCCAGACCGCCGTCTTTTACCATAGAGTCGGCGCCGACATAGATCGGCAGCTTTGCATCCATTGCCACCTGAAGATAAGTAGGCATGGCAGATGCCACCATATTATCGTTTGGAGTAAAGAACGCATCTACCTCATTTACCAAAGAGGAAGCCGCCTGCTGCAAATCAGCGGTTGAGGTAATCGTCGCCTCCTTATATGCGATACCCTTTAAATCGCAGTATTCTTTCGCTCTTTCAATTCCTGTTACGGAATTGATCTCATTGGTGTTGTATACAAAGCCAAAGGTTTTTACCTCCGGTGTTATATCCAGTGCCAGGGCAAATATATCTTCCACAGGAATGGAATTTGATACACCGCTGATATTGCCGGTGGTTGCATCAAAAGCTGTCACAAGGCCTGCCTCCACCGGATTGCTTACTGCGGAAAATACAATCGGTACCGATGTAGTGGAAGCCATTGCCGCCTGTGCCGTCGGAGTGGCAATCGGAATAAGCATAGCCACATCATTGCCAAGCATACTCTGCATAATGGTCGGCAAAAGGGTCATATCACCATTGGCATTCTGGAATATGATTTCGACCTTGTCCTTCCCATAACCCAAAGCCTCTAATTCCGAGATAATGGTCTCACGAATTTGATTTAGGGACGGATGATCCACATGCTGAATGATACCGATCTTAATGGGCCCGGTTTTTTCTTCTCCAGTGGTATCTGTCTTCGCATCCTCTGACTTCGGTGTATCCTTCGCGCTATCCTTCTCCTGGCTGCCGCATGCTGTGAATGTGCCCAAAACTACAAATAATACTACACATAAAGCAAATAATTTTTTCATTGAACTTCCTCCTCGTTTCATAATAATCCTCCATGCTGCCGATGCCCACGAATCCCGGCACCAGTACAATATTTGTGAAGTGAATTGTAAACAATTCACTTTGTGAAAAGAAAATTTTAATTTTCACACTAACCAACACGATGCTGCTTCGCAGCATCACCAATATATCGTTTGCCGTTGAGAACGTTAAGGGTCATCGGAGTTACCGTAGATATGGTCTTTCCTTTAGCAAAATAAATTTAGGAATCAAAAAATCTGCCCTTAATTTAAGGACAGATAATATCTGCGGTGCCACCTTAATTGATCTATTCTACGATTTGTTTCACTCCTGCGCCTCGTATCATAGCTCCTCTTTCCCGAAAATGCAACTACATTCTCTGTTGTTAACGCCAACGCACGTCTCAGATACTGGATCGCTATATTTTAACAGCCATCGTTCCCCTTGCCCTCCGTGGTCCATTTGCCGTACAGCGTTTCCGCAGGTTCTCAGCAGCTCCTGCTCTCTGTAGGTGCTTGTTACGGTTTGATCTCCACATCATAGGTTTATAACGTTAGTATAGCGAAGTGACCCGGGAAATGTCAAGCAAAAAAATCAACTCCTGCTATCATGCTTTAAATTTAGTCATTTTTCCGGATAATCTATTTGATTATTTGATTTATTTGTTTATATTTATTGTTAATTATATATTTATTCTTAAATTATCTAATTTCTATTGCATTTTACAGTATATTGTGTAATAATACCCTCACGATAGTAAGCATTAACACTTATTATTTTATCTCATTTCAGATGATTGATACGATACAGAGAGGAGTGACTGTACATGTTTAAACAAATCGAATTAAACTATAATTTTAACGCACTGGAGCCTCATATTGATGAGCTTACGATGATTACCCACTATACGAAGCATCATGCGGCTTATACCGCCAACTTAAATGCTGCTCTGGAAAAAGCGCCGGAGCTGGCCGGCTTGTCCATAGAGAGCATTTTTAAAAATCTTTCCGATCTTACCGATGAGGCATTAAAAACCACCATCCGAAATAATGGCGGCGGCTTCTATAACCATAATCTATACTTTGCTACGCTGCTGCCGGGAGGCGCCGGTCAGCCGGAGGGAGAACTGGCAAAACAGATTGCGCATACGTTCGGCGATCCTAACGAATTAAAAGAGAAGCTTGCCGCTTCTGCTGCCGCGAGATTCGGTTCCGGCTGGGCATGGCTGTCGGCAAACAAAAACGGAGAATTAAAAGTATCCTCCAGCCCAAACCAGGATAATCCGATTATGGAGAGCCGGGGCGAATGGATCCCCATTCTTGGTATCGATGTATGGGAGCATGCTTATTACTTAAAATATAAGAACCTGCGGGCAGAATACATAAAAGCGTTTTTAGGTGCAGTGAACTGGGATGTTGTTGCCGGTAATTACGCAGATGCGAAACGATCATAGCAATATAGCTCTACCAAAGAGAACGGATACCCTGCTGGCGGATTATCGGCAGGATATCCGTTCTCTTTATCCTGATTTCCTGACGTAATTTACAGGCGGCTAAGAGATTGCCTGATAATTTTTCATTTCTTCAATTTTGTCCTTCCCGGGCTGTTTCAAGCAGCAAATAATCGATTCACATACCCATACGGCAGCTTCAAATGCACAGTCGATATCCATTTTCATACTCTGCGGCTGCATCAGGTATTTCTTGCGGATTTCCATTATGAGGGACCGGATATCCTTTCCCGGCTTTCTTCCGCTGGGCGGCAGAGACAGCCTGCGCCTCAGTTTCATTTTCATCAGCACAATATGGGTCCCCAGTTCATAAAGCAAATGGCGCAGATTCTTATTGTGTATTTCCTCATTTAAATGATAGTAGCAAAAGAAGTCGCATACATAGTGGCAAATTTCCCCCAGAGTAACGGAAAAATCATTTACCGAACAGGATTCCTCCATAAGATGATTGGTTCTCTCCGCCACGGTAAAAATACAATTCTCCAGGGTATGGTGGATGTAATTCGCCGAGGGTAAATCCGGCTTGATATTCCCATAGGCAAAGGCCAGCCGATTAAGCTTTGCCTCTCCGGCAAAGTGCCGGTATAAAGCTTTGGACATGAGAAGATGGGTAAAGAAAAACATTCGTCTGCCTCCTTCTATAAAGAAAATCTTATATTAACCTTAAGTCCCCAGATAAGTCCTCCGTTACAGGGCTTCTTCCGCTATTTTAGCCAACGGACTTCGTTCCACTTCCTCTAACGTAACATGACCGGTAATCGGATAGGCTTTCATCTTTTCAATCACGTAGACCAATCCATTGGATTTGGAATCCACAAGAGTATTGTCTATTTGATTGTCAGAGGGGTCCCCTATCATGACAAATTTTGATTCCATTCCCGCCCTGGTCAGCATGAGCTTTGCCAGATGGGGTGTCATCTCCTGGGCCTCATCGATAATCACTAATGCATTTGACAAGGTCCGCCCTCTCATGAATGCAAAGGTTTTCATTTCGATGATGCCTGCCTCCCGGTATTGCTGCAGAAAGCTTTCGACGGAGAAAGTCGGTTTTCCGTTATGGAAGCCATTCATTTTAACGTTCTTTTCCGTCGGTTCTTCTTTGCATGGAATTTGGCGCTTTGGCAGGTCTGTCATTAAATTCTCAATTGCGTCTCCGAAGGAATCCATGAAAGGCTTCAATTTTTCATGCTCCGAGCCGGGCAAAAAGCCAATGGAATTTCCGGCGGACACGACAGGCTTAACAAAGATTATTTTGCTGTAGATGTTGCTTTCAATGACCTTCTGCAGGGCAACCGCTACGGACAGAATGGATTTTCCGGTACCCGCGCCTCCGCTCAATGTAACCAGATGGATATTATCATCCATAAGCAGTTCAAAAGACATTCTTTGCTCCCTATTCCTGGGAGTTAACCCCCATGCCTTTTCCGTTGAATACTTTAAAGGCACGATTCGGTTTCCGTCATATTTTGCCAAAGTTTCATGGGAATCACGATCATAGCTTTTGATGCAGAAAAATTCATTCGGATAGGCGGACAGTCCGGTCTCCTTATTTAATTCAAGTCCGCCATGATAAATTTCATCAATCTGCCTGGAAGACAGGGTTATTTCTTTATATCCCTTATAGATATGCTCTACGTCAATCTTATCGTTTTGATAATCCTGTACTTCAAGCTTTAAGGATTCTGCTTTAATGGCAACACACAGATCCTTCGTAACTAAAATCGTCTTTACTCTTTTGGATTCCTTCTTTATATTCAACGCCACTGTCAGTATCTTGTTGTCATTTTTATTAATATCCACTCCGTCAGGCATGTTCTCCGAATTCATATGGTTCATCTCGACCCTTAGGGTACCGCCCTTCGGCAGCTTTACACCCATATGGATATTACCGTATTGCCTGACATTATTCAGCTCTCTAATTGCCTCCCTTGCCTGATATCCGATGACTCCTTCCCTGTTCTTTAAGCCGTCCAGCTCTTCCAGGCAGATCAGAGGAATAATTACATTATTATCCTCAAAAGTATAGATACTTCCCGGATAATGGATCAGTACATTCGTATCCAAGATGTAATTCTTAATCAAATGAAATCCTCCTTCGATGCAGAATATTTTGTGCTAAACCGTGATTCTTCATTGATACTTTCGTACTCCCGGTCGCATTGCTATAACCGGTCTATGTACTTTCATTATATCGGAAGCCTCGTATATAAGCCTTAAATGTATGTAATATTTTAGTTAAAATTGTGCAAAAAAAAATGGGCTGTTATGCATAACAGCCCTACTAATATAAAGTTTAAATGGCAGCTAATACCGAGGTTCCCGCAAGCAGCAGGATATCCTGAAAAAGTAATGGCCCTGTCAGGAAATAAGTGCTGATAAAGGGCAGGTAAATGATCCCTCCTAATAGTAACAAACAGGCTATGGACGCAATATTCATATACCGGTTTCTGGAGCCTTTATTCGCTCTGCAGCTGTAAAGATTTATAATCTGTGAAAGAATAATACCGGTAAACGCCAAGGTTCTTGCTTTCGTCAGGCTGGCCCCTGCCAATAGGGAGCCTTGGAAGATACCAAACGTAGTTAATCCGGTCACAATACCCCTCCTTATCACCTGCTTCTTTAAGCTTCCGTCCAGGATATCATCATTTTTTAAAACAGGGGGACAATCCATAATATTCTCCGGAGGAGTCTCCAGCGTTAGGGAAGACCCCAGAATCGTTTCCGCAATCACATTGGTCCATAAAATCTGCATCGAAATGAGAGGTGAAATTCCCGTTAATAATGTCGCGGCGCCAATTGCTATCATTTCACCCAAGCAGCCGGACAGCAGGTATCTCAGGCTGTTCTTAATGTTACGGTTCACGTTTCGTCCTTCTTCTATGGCTGCCGTTATAGTACAGATATTATCATCTGTCAGAATAATATCTGCCGTATCCCTTGCAACATCACTTCCGCTCGCTCCCATCGCTATCCCAATATCAGCTTCTTTCATTGCAGGAGCATCATTGATGCCGTCCCCGGTCATAGCTACCACATTTCCTGCTCTTTTAAATGCTTTTACTATTTTATACTTCTGCTCCGGTGAGGTTCTGGCAAATATCTGTACTCTGTTTATGACACCAGATAGTTCCTCCTCCGTCATCGCTTCAAGCTCAGGACCGGACAGGATAATTCCATCTGTCAGAAGTCCGATCTTTTTACCTATGGCAGCCGCGGTATATTTATTATCACCTGTAATCATCACCACTTTAATTCCCGCTTTATGACATTTTTTAATACAGCCTTCCGCGTCCTCTCTTGGGGGATCTTCCATTCCCATTAACCCCAGAAAAACAAAATTACTGTCGATATTGCCAGGCTCCTTTGTAATTTTCTTGTAACCAAATGCCAGTATACGCAATGCTCTTGATCCCATCTGCTCCGCTACTGCATATATATTCTCTCTGTCCGTGGACGTGAAGAGTCTTTCGTTTCCATCGTCATAAATGCTGGTACATTTATCGATTACTTTACTCAAGGAACCTTTACAGTAAGCATACTTTCCTTCCTGGCAGGAAGCCACAACCGTCATATATCCTGTCGAGCTGTCAAAGGGAATCTCCTGTATTCTTCTATATCTGGCGGCCAGTCTTTTATATTCTGCATCATATTTATACGCGGCAGTGATTAATGCCCCTTCCGTTGGATCTCCATGAACTGACCACCTGCCTTCACAGCTTTTTATCCTGGAGTTATTGCATAGGATTCCGGTAGTCAGAATCCGTTGGAGTCCCTGATACTTTTTATGATTGCCGGACCGGAGCTTAATCTCACCCTGTGGATGATATCCCGAACCGGTTAATTCATAGGCATTGCCCTCGACAAAGATCTCTTTTACCGTCATCTCATTCATTGTGAGAGTCCCTGTCTTGTCACAGCATATGACATTGGCTGAGCCCAGGGTTTCAACCGCAGGCAGCTTCCTTACGATAGCATTATTTCTTGCCATCTTTTGAACCGAACGGGCCATGGCAGCCGTAACCAGCGCCGGTAAGCTTTCCGGAATAGCTCCAATGGCAAAGCTGATCCCAAGTACGATGACAGAAACCGGGGAGGCTCCTCTGAAAAGCCTTAAGGCGCTTAATCCCAAGCAAGCGATCAGGGATAATTTAGTTATTCTTGTAGTAAGGCTTTTCATCTTATTCTGGATCGGAGCGCACTCATTTTTAATATTGTGCAGGATATCCGCTATCTTACCTATTTCCGTCTGTCTTCCGGTTGCCGTAACAATCGCTCTGCCTCTTCCGGTCAATACACTCGTTCCCATATACAACATATTGGAGCGTTCTGCCAGCTCTGTTTTCATATCGCAGATTTTTTCACTCTTACATACCGGCATACTTTCTCCGGTCAGCATTGCTTCAGAGGTTTTCAGATCACAGCCGTCGATTAATCTGGCATCCGCCGGTACCCTCTCCCCTGCTTCCACAAGGATCATATCACCGGGAACAAGATATTTTGCATCCATCCTGTACTGTTTTCCGTTACGGATGACGTGCGCTTTCGTTACCATCATTTTATTCAGGGAATAAAGAGACTGATCCGCCCTATGCTGCTGTATCGTACTTAATACGGTTCCTGCTGCTGCGATTCCCAATACTGCGATCCCCTCTACCAGTTGTCCTAAAAAAGTCGATAACAGGCCGGCCCCAACTAACATTTTCGTGGAGAATTCGTTGAGATTTTCAAAAAACCGCTTGAGGATGGATTTTCGTTTCGTTTCGGATATTACATTGTAACCCAATTCATGAAGCTTAAGCTCGGCCTGCTCCTTTGTCAGACCTTTCTTACGGTCGGTGTTAAGTCTGTTCTCAACATCATGTACCAGTAAGGAATGATAACCGGTAACATTCCTATCGCCTGCGGAAATATGAATATTATCACAGGACACTTCATTCATCGAATGACCGGGTTGAATTGCCGGCACAACTTTCAGTCTGGCAGCCTCATTGGAAACCATCCCCGTATTCTTAAAGTTCCTTCTGGAAACACCTCGATATATCTGTCTTTTTATCGCAGCTTCATCTGTCAGTGCTTCATCATATTGGACGAGAAGGTTTCCGGTGACAGGATTAGCCCGAATATACAGTATACCGAAGATGTCTTTGACGAAATTCTCTAAAGCGGATGCTACTTTCTTATCTTTATAGATGACAGGGACATAGATCCGAATTCTTTTATACAATATACTATTGCCGGTATCATAGACACGCTCACAGGCATTCATCATCTTAACCACCAAACCATTCCTAAATTTATCTTTATTTAACAATACTTAACATAACGGATAGTATCTTACAGATCAATATTATTATGCAACAGCCAAATTTCTATATATTTCTACTTCTTCCATTAATTTTATACATGATTAACCTCGATTTAACATGACAAAGAAGACAACTTTACATTAAAATAGTACTATATGTATGTAAACAGGTTTACTGCGAAGGGGGGTAGCATATTGATCAAATATAATTTCGACAGACACTTTAAAATAGAAGAAAATTGTATTGATATCATAGAATACGAATTAAACTGCTTTTTTGATTCCCGATTGGAGTTAGTTTTGTCAATATCGGATTGGTATATGCAAGGATCCATCAAAAATGCAAAAAATCTTTTAACTCATTTAAAGATAACGGATGAAGAAATCAATGATCTTATGAAAGTGATTCATATCAGGATATACGGCGAAATAGCCAATGCACGCAGGAAATCAATGCTTCTCACAAATATTAATATAGAGGCTTACCTTCAAGAGATGAAGCAGTATGTTGACAGGGATTTGTCGGAAGCATTAAAAACAGATCAAATTGCAGGTATCTGCGAATATCTGATTAATAATTTTATATCCGTTATCATTGATACCGCTTGTAAAGGGAAGCTAAGCGGCAGTATTCTCGGGCAATACAATTACGCAGCAAAATTATTAAATCATAACAGCCATAAAAAACAGCAGCATAAGCATGGTGAAATTATTCTCCGACAGGCGGAAGGTTTCCTGTTAAATATGAAAACCGAGTTGAGAAACGAGTTAGTAAGAGCTTCTCTTTCCATGATTGCTTCCTGCCATAATATCTATGAAGATTCTATTGTCGCATAATAGGATCTGTCTTCGATAATACAACAAACCTTTATGTCATAAGACCATCGGATTATTCGTGGAATTATGGCATTTTTTACGATATGATCTGAATTAAAAAAGCAACTCTTCAAAATCATTATATTTTTCTACATTATACCTATAAAGAAAGATTTATTGGTCATAATATTCTATATAATATTGATATCATGGAGGTATCCGAATGGAAAATGAAGCAAAAATCACCCAGGAAATCGATGAATTGCGGAAGAAGTATGATACACTTGCCAGAAAGGTGGATAGTATTGAAAAAGAGACAAAAAACACTGGGAATAGTATTAAAAAAATAGAGTCCAGTGTCACTGCTCTGAATACTAATTTTGAAGCATTAATGGGTAAGCTTGATGCTATCGTTGAAGACAAGGAAGCAAGCAGAATGTTCAAGAAAGAGAAGCGCAGCCGCATGTCCTTAATGGGTATGATGACAAGACCACTCCGGAGTTTGGCGGTCGGTACAATCAGCTCTATTATATCCATCGCGGATTATACTTCTGAGAAGGTTGCCTGCGCCCGTGAGGGGATGGAGGATATCATAGCAGAGGCGCAGTATAACAGCAAAAGGAAAAGGTCCAGTATGATGTCAAATATGGATATGGTTCCCGGTGAGTCATGAACCGTATGAAAGAGATAAAATTCAAAAAAATTTTTTCCATCCCCGGACGCATCCGGTTGAAAGCCGAAGAGCTTAAAGCAAATCCGGAATATGCCCTAACCATTGATAAAGCATTGCTTCAATATACTTTCATTATATCGGCAGCCGCCAATAGTAAGACAGGAAATGTACTGATAGAATATGATACTTCTCTCATTAATGAATATGAATTGCTCAGTCTTATTCAATCCATGGGGATCAGCAGACAAATGATGCATATTGCCGGCAGGAATAAGCAGAACGATCAAAAACTGCGGAAGCCTTTCACAGAAACTTACCAGGAGGAAAGCTCCCTGACAAACCGGCTCTCTTTCCTGTCCGTCACTGCTGCCTGTGTTCTGATATTTGCTTCTCCCCCGGTCAGTATCATAGGAGCATTGATTTTAGGCTTTCCCGGTATGATTTATCTTACATCCTATTTATCCATGAGGTATGCCCGGTCGGAAGCATACAGACATCAAATCCGTATTATAAGCCACAAGACCATACGGAAGCTGCAAAAGCTGCGGCGGATCTTTATGGATTCAAATATTATTTATAAGGATCATTCATTGGATGATTACAGCTACATGGAGCTTGAGACCGGAATTGCCACCGGTGAATTATCCGATCCGATTCACCCTGAAGTAAGAAATATGGTTAAGGAGCTCCGCAAAAACGGTATGAATGATATCTCTATTCTTGATGATAACGTTAATACCGGCCTTCTCCTCTACGGTAATAAAAGCCTGGGCTTAAGTGATGCAGGTAATCCTGCCCGATCCGGCTTACCGGGATATCCTTTTGAAATGTATATTATGGCAGAAGATTTTTTTCATCGAGATAACTCCTTACCCGGAAAGGCGCCCGAAGAAAAAATATATGTATGTATTATTGAAAACAGGACGGATTGGAATAGTAAAAAAGCCGGACCCGTATCAATTTACTGCAATGAAGCCGGTAAAATCCCCTGGCTTCTTGGATTCTGCCGTAATAGTCATGAATATTTAACCAGATCACAGCTTATTGCCGTGAGTATCAATATTTTGGGCATCATGCTGGCCGTAACCGGACACTTACATTTCACAGCAGCATTATTACTCTATATAATCAATATGCTTAGTAATGCATTATATCTTCGGCACAATATATTAATCTGCAGCAAGGAGAGTACTCATGGAGAACAACAGCAATATATCATCGCTTGAACAGGAGCTTACTGACATTGAGAATCGAATTAAATCAGTGATAACCTCCGGATTGGAAATGGTAAAAAATGATCCTTCTCTTGAAAAAGATGTTTTAACTAAATTTATCACACCGGCAATGAGGATTTATGATTTCTTCTTAAAGGAAACAACGCGGACCGGTACGGAGAGTGTGGGAAAGAATGCGTTTAAATACGCTATGTTTAAGAAGTTCTGATAAATTCAGCGGAGAGGGTGATTTTGTTGGAGTATGTCAATATACTGCCGGGAAGGGTCCGATTCAAATCACAAAAAATATATTACAATACAAAATTGGCGAAGAATATTGAAAAATATATCAACAGCCTGTATGGCATAAAATCCAGTAAAGTTAATTCACGTACCGGATCTATTTTAGTTGTTTACCATGTTGACAAAACAAATCTCCCTCTTTTAAGGGAAAATATAGAGAATGCACTCCTGTTTAAGAAGCTGCCAAATTCCGGTAATACCAGTGCATTGGATCAATACCATAATTCCAGAATTAAGATGCAGCAGGCAAAGAGAAAATTAATCCTATGGGGCTTCTTATATCTTCTTCTTAAAATGAAAAGTCTTATGGCAGGTAAATTCCCGGTCAGCAGAAACTTAAATGTCCTTAAGGTTGCGTCCGCAGTTACGATTATCGGGGGTTATCCCTTACTCAAAAAACTATTCCGGAAATCGGTAAGGTTTCTTCCTTTCGATCCGGACCGGCTTCTTGAGTTTACTGCGTTATCCTTTACCATCGTGCGGGAAAGCTCGAAGGGAATTCTGGTTTTAATATTAAAGGCATTGGACGATTACATTAAGTATTCCAGTGAAGCAGGAAACCATAAATTATTACTGGACTCCTACCAAAAGAGCTCAAGGATGGCTTGGATAAAATCCTCCAATGGAGAAGAAGTATTGGTCCCTGCCGATTCCCTGGAAATCGGAAGCCGTTATTATATTTATCCGGGAGAAATCGTTCCCGCCGGCGGACTGATTGAGGAAGGCAGTGCCATAGTCAATACCCTGTATTATGCAGGGCAGCCTCTCCTGTCCCAGGTAAAAAAGGGCTGCCAAATTGAGGAAGGCATCACAATTGTATCGGGGAATTTAAAGGTTAAAGTTACCCAGTTATCCCATTCAGAGGAAAAGCCGGATCTTTCTCCTGAAAAATTATCGATTTATACAAGTGTAAAAGCATATCAAAAAAGGACAACCTATATAGCGGCCGGTGCTGCTGCCTTAAGCTATCTTTACACCGGGAATATACTCAATGCATTTTCCGTTATGCTGGTTCTCAGCCCCAAGGCGGCCTCGGTCGCTCTGAATTCAGGTATCAGCAATTATTTGTATTTATTAAGCAAGAGCAACATCTACGTGAAGCATCCGTATACTTTGGAATATACACGGAATGCAGATAAGATTGTTTTTGATAAAACCGGAACTCTGACCTACGGCGTTATGGATATCGCTTCGGTCATAATACTGGATAACAGCTACTCGCAAGAGGATATCCGGCATATCTACAACGAATGGAAAAATGAAGTAAGGGACAGAACTGCCGATAACAGACAGATTTTCGTTGGCAGCCAGGCAGATATGGTAAAAAATAAGGTGGACATAACCTCCATCCCATGGGATCAGAAAGGTAACCCGGATGCCGCCGCATATCCCATCTATATTGCAGTACGTAAAAAACCGGTTGGCATTATCCTGCTTTCCGATACCTTGAGAGAGGATTCCAAAGACCTGATAAGTCTGCTGAAAATGAACGGTATTCAGGATATTTCCTTATTAACCGGTGATGAGGCACCGGTCGCCCGGGAGGTGGCTGCAAGGCTTGGTATCAGGACGGTATACAGTGAAAAATCCAGACTTGAAAAGGCTGAAATTATTGAAACAGAGAAAAACAACGGTTTTGTAATGATGGTCGGTGACGGCATAAATGACGTGATGGCAATGAGAGCTGCCCATGTCAGTGTCAGCTTTGTAAACAATGCCTGTGATATCGTAAAGCTTCACTCCGATTGTATTATCTATGATGAAAATCTCTTAAAATTATCCGATTATATATTGCTGACGGGAAAGAGCTATGATGCCATAAGGCATACCATACTCCTGTCAAATCTATATAATATCATTCTGGGTGCCATTGCCTTTGGCGGCGGTCTGAATATATTTGCGGCAAAATCGCTCAATACCCTGAATTCCTTATTGGTATTGCTGTTAAACAAGCGGATTTTGCTCCTTAGACCGTCAAATCCTTTGTATATATCAAGACAGCTCGAGCACAACCAGCAATATACACTTACCGTTAATCATTCCGAGGTCTTATAAATAGTCCTCTGGTTTGGATTCCTTTACAAAGGAGGGGTTACCATGTGGAGTATATCGGATATCATCACAGGTCCTTTACTGGGGGCTGTGATTGGCCTGGTGACGAATAAAATAGCGGTGGATATGCTATTTCGTCCATTAAATCCTGTCTATATCGGTAAATTCCATGTTCCATTCACACCCGGAATTATACCCAAAGGAAAAGCCAGGTTCGGAAAAGCCGTGGGGGAAGCCGTGGGAAACAATCTATTGACCCCCTCGATTATTAAAGTCACCTTACTCTCCAATGAGACCGAAGCGGAATTAATAAAGCAAATTGATGCCCTATGGGATAATTTAGCCTCGGATCATTCATCCCTTGCTTCAAAGATGGAAGCCCTCTTAGGGGATAAAAAGGTTAAGAATCTGGAAACCGAAATCAACCTTGTCTTAACCCGGAGGATACAAAACGGTTTATTAACCATGAATTTAGGCGCAATGATCGGAGGAGAAATCACCGCAGCTGTTAAGACCAAAATACAGGGAACCATGATGGAAATGTTTTTGCAGCCCTCCATTCTCGAACCGATTGAAGAGGAAATACAGCAAAGGATTAATCAATATGTGAAAGAGCATGGAGAAGAAAAAATCAGTACCCTGATACGGGAGCAATACACCTGCTTTATGGAGCAGTCCACATTGTCATTGCTGATACAGAAATTTGATAGCGATAAACTCAAAGCCATGTTTCTTGAGATATACCGGACGCTGATAAACAATTATGCGGAAAAATTCCTGTCATCCTTAAATTTACCAAAAATAGTAGAAGAAAAAGTAAATGCCATGGATACAAAGGAGGTAGAAAAGCTGGTTTTATCCATCATGAAAAAGGAATTAAGTATTGTAGTAAATCTTGGTGCGCTGATTGGTTTTGTTCTTGGTATAATAAATCTATTGTTTTAAGAACCCATGTATTTTTTCGATTTTATTAGTAAAGTCCTTTATCATAATCCTTTCCGCCATAACTGTCACGGCAACTCCGGCTGTCACAAAGATAAGTCTGTTTTTTAGGACGATTTCCTTATAATACCGAACGATTCCTTCTCTTCCCAGAAGCGAAGTCGTCATTTCCTTCCATTTTACAGTCCAAAAATCAAAGTCGGACCACTTATTCGGGATCAATGAACCGGGGAAATAGAGCTGTAAAGCTGCCAGCTTAATTAATATCATAATGAATGCAAGAACGGTCAGATAACCTGTCAATGTCAGAATCAGCGAGCTCCTCCAGGAATGTACTTTACGAACCAGGAGCCGGATGATCCACAGGGCATATAGCCATATGGGGACATGGATCAAAAGCTCGGCAAGCTTCTGATACTGATAGCCGTTGATATAGGCGGACGGCTTACCAAGGCCATAGGTAAGGACAAAATTTTTCGCTGCTGCAAGAGCATTTTGATGGTCAGTAAATTCCAGCTCCATACAATGATACATTTTATTATTCCGTTGGAACCCATGACCATCTGCCTGAACAATCATTACATTACTGTCCGCCGATTCTAATATACCTCTGATGATATAATCCTTATCCTGGTGCTGAAGCTTCAATCCTATGACATTCTCCGAACCAAACAGCCGATATGCGGAATTCTTATCAATGACACAGCCGCCATAATCCTTCCCGGACAGATATCCTCCCTGAATGACAGGTCCCGGATATACCTTTGACATATCACCGGCTACGGTGATCCAATCCACATTAAGAGATTTTCCCATACCTACATTCGTGACCGGGGTTTTTTCTTCTCTCTGCCATAGGGTAACCTTCGGAATATCCGCATCCTTCCTTGAGAGCATGCTCTCAAGGGCATTTTCTATTTGCTCCTTTGTTACGGCTGAATCCGAAAACCTTACACTTACCGATCCGTGAAAATCTGCTATCCTCTTTTGATTGAATATGGCGCTGATCCAAAAAAGCACACCCAGCAGCATAATGAGGAGCTTATATATTTTTTTCTTTATTCCGGTATCGGAATCCTCCCTCTGTTTCATGGTATATTCCTCCAACCATTATTTTAATCTTACTTTATCCCCGCTGTTAATGTTTTTATTGCTGGCTGTAATTATATTTTCCTTATTGGACAAAGCTCCTCCTATCACCGCTGTAGAGACGTCCTTCTCGATAACTTCAACATTGATCCGTTCTGCGATTAATACGGTTCCAAGAATATCTTCCCGCTCCCTCGTCACTAATATAAAAAATCCATATTCATCCTCCCGAAGAGCCTGTATCGGTATGCACTGATCAAATCGGTCCGAATTCGCCGTGACAGTAAATTCGGCTATCTGTCCTAACAAATAATTATTCTCCGGCAATATAGCCGTCAGCTCTGACCTTCCGCTGTCATTTATTTTGATTTCATTGATCTCGGTCTCAATATCGATCTCTCTGCCTGCCAGGGTAATCGTCACTTGATTTCCCACCTTCACATAATCCGCATCTTCTATGTCAAATTCCGCTCTGTACAGATAATCTCCCAGGCCTATTTTTATTTTTTCCTCTCCCATCGCAGTCTTTCCCTCTTCTAAACCGACAAAGGTAACGATCCCTTCATAAGGAGAGATGATTTCACCGGAATTCTCCAAAAGCTTATGGACATCCTCAAGTTCTGCTTCTTTCTTATGTAAGTCAATCTGATATCCCTGCAACACCAGTTCCAAGTTCTGATTATTCTTTTGATTCAGGAGTATCCTGTCCGTATCGTTTTGCCTGGCTGCTTCATACTGAAGCCGGGACCTTTCTATTGCCTGCTCAGCTACCCGGACGGCTTCCTTAGCGGATTTCACTGCCTGCCATTTGCCGCTTATGGCTTCCTCATAGTCATATGTTCCGTCCTCCATACTTGCAATAATGCTCTCTATCTCCCCAAGCTCTGCCTGCAGGTCCGTCTTCTTTATCTCATGTTCCCTCTTTAATGTCTCATAATCTTCTTCTGCCCTTGTAAGAGCCAGCCCCTTCACAGCGAGATCCTTCTCAATTATCTTTGCATCCTCACCCAGAAGAAAATCATACAGGTCCTTCCATGCGGTTTCATAGCCTGCCTCCTTGGTTGATTTCTGTAATGAGGTAAGATACTCTTCCAGCTTTTTGTCATTTCTTCTTAGTTTTTTTAATTCACTGGCCGAATCATTCCATGCATTTTCCAGGTATTCAAGTTTTGTTTGATACTCCTCCTGTTTTGCAATGTAATTATACCGGGCAAGGTTATATCTTTCCTTTAATGCGCGTATATTCTCCTCTGAATTAACCATCGGATCCGCACTGTTTCCGGCGCTCAGGAGCTCATCCTTCGCAGCCTTTTGCATATCGTCATAGTATGTTATTAGATACTGTATCAATATCAGATTATCTTTTTCCCATTCCACTGCCAGTGCAGAGGTCAATACTGCGTCCTTATGGACATGATAGGCTTCCTCACTACCATAAAAAGCCTGGAATACAGCTTCCTTTGCGTCATAAACGGACCCGTAATCTTCACTTAGAACCGCCGCTTTATAGTCTTCGATTACCTGCTCTATATGATCCGTTAATGCATTCGTCTGCGCCAATTCCGCCCTTGCATCCTCCACCATTCTGATTAACGTTTTCAGCTGCTTCTCCTGTGAAAATAACACGGACTCATAATTTTTCACTGCCGCCGTATATTCCTTTTGTTTGTCCTCAAGAAGCGCTTTCCTGGATTTCTGAGAGCTCTCCTCAGCCTCCGCCTCTGCCTCATGTAAATTTGTTACTGCAATCCGCAGGTCCTCTTCTGCCTGCTGTAAGGAAAGTAAGGAGATCTGGGTCGTTGCTTCCGGATCGGATGCCATACTCAGCTGCTGCTGCCTGATCTGAAGCTTTATTTTCTCCATATCTGTTTCGATACTATGATACTTTGTAAGCAAGTCCTCCTCACAATATCGGAATAAAACGGTATCTTTACTAACCTGCTCGCCGGATGAGACATAAACCTTATCAATACGGTAACCCGGCAGCGCATTAAGATATTCTTCCTCTGACAAAGTTATTTCGCCCGTCCCTGCCACTTTATAGAACAATCGGTCCGTCCTTGGATGTTCCGTCCTCACCTGAGCTATGGTAATGGATTGGGCCGCCCTGGATATGACGGTGAAAAAAAGGATTATTACAAAGAAGAGGATCAATATCCTGCCTGCCGTATGTGAAATAGTAGCCTTCTTATGTTTTACCCGAAATAATTGTTTGATTCTTTGTATCATCATAACCCTCCATTGTATTAATGAAAGACCTCTATTCCTTCAGCCCTGATACCATAATCCCCTGCTCCAGATATTGCTGGCCATATAAGAAAATCAATAATGCGGGTAACAGCATAATGAAGGAAGAGATCAGAGATATTCCCGCTTTATCTGCAGATATTCCGGAAAGATATAAGGTTAAGGGCTGTAAACTCGGGTTTTTTATAAAATTAAGCGGTTGTTCAATGGCATTAAAAATTTCCAGAAAATCCAAAATAATTGCAGATATGATACCGCCCCTTCCCATAGGAATCCCAATATTCCAGAATATTCTCCATTCTCCTGCTCCGTCCATACTGGCTGCCTCAAATAGTGCTCTGGGAACGGATTTGAAGAATTTGACCATGATAAATACCGGAAAGGTCGAGAAGGCAGCCGGCAGTATAATCGAAAGGTGGCTGTCCAGCAGATGAATATAATCCAATACCAGATAACTGGATACCATTGTAACCTGAAACGGCATAATCATTAAAATGATATAAAGCGTAAATACTGCTTTCTTTCCTTTGAAATTATACCTGGCAAAGCTCCAGGCAGCCGGAACTGCAATCATCAGCTGTCCTATCAAGGAAGGAAATACCTGCTTGCAGGAATTCCAGAACACGACAAAAAAGCTGGGGGTATCAAGAAGAAGCTCTGCATAAGAGCGTAAGGTCGGATATGCCGGAAAAAGAGGCCAGTATACCTTGCCCGTAGTGTCATTCAGTACAGCCGAAAAATTCTGGGTAAACTCGCCGGCTCCCATAAAGGAACCGGTAATCACAAACCACAAAGGAAGCACCATAAGCAGCGATAATGCGGACAGAAGGATGATATTAAGTTTCCGTTTACAATAAAGAAGTAACCTTTTCATATAAATAACCATACCTTAATCTTCACCTGTCTTTTTATCCAATCGCTGCAATATCATTACGATTACTATAATAACCGATGCCACCATAACAGCGGCCGCACACATTTTCTGAATATCCAATTTGGTAAACCAGTTATTAAAAAGGTGCTGAAGCATATAAATACTGTCATCCCTCGGATATGCTCCGGCGATCAGGTACGCTTCACGAAACACCTTAAATGTATTTAATATCGACAATACAGATACAATAAATACCGTAGGCAGCAAGCCGGGGAGCGTTATATAGCGGAACTTCTTCCAGGCATTCGCTCCGTCGACCCCGGCAGCTTCATACAGGGTTTGTGATATTGTGTCCAGTCCTGCAAGCCAGAGTACAATATCATACCCGATATTCTTCCATATGTAGCTGAACACCAGCACCGGAAATGCTTTTGTACTGATCCAGTCATGTCCCTCCAGCCCAAGCTTTAACAGCAGTACATTGAAAAGCCCATTTTTATGAAAAATTACTTTCCATAAAAACACAACGGATGAGACAGGAATGGCCAACGGGATCAGAAAAGAGGTCTTAAAAAAACTCCGGTGCTTCTTCCTGCCATTTATCATAACCGACAGAATCAGGGATGACAGCAATAGAATTGGTACACAAATCATGATAAATCTGGTGGTATTACGTACCGCCAGCTGAAAGGCTTTATTGTGGAGAACACTATTATAGTTTGCTATCCCGACAAATTTTCCGCCCATCGCTTCATAGAAGGATCTTTTCACAGCATCCCCAAAGGGAACCAGTACGAAAAAGATCACTCCGATAAAGCTCGGCGCTAAAAATGCCCATGCTTTTTTACTATCCTTCATCTGCTATTCCAATCCGCCGCAGGTAACGGCACATAATACTGTCATATTTCAATTAACACTTATTCATTCAGGTACGTATTTATACTGCTCACCGCATTGTCAGCAGCCTGCTCGGCTGAAATATCACCCCGAAGATAACGTTCTGTCTCGTCCAATATCATATCCATCATGGTTGTATCGTTCACCATCGATTTTGATAATGTACTTATCATTTCATATATTTTTTCTCTGATCGTCAGTTTGGGATATGAGCCTCTGATTTCGTAATCTCCGTCAGTATATAACATACCTATTTTATCTTTTGGCTCCTGCTGTATCCATTGCTCCAATGCTGTTTGATTGATCGGAAAGCCCTCCATCCCCATTAAGCCCTGTATCTCCTCCGCCAGCAGTAATTGTACAAATTCTCTTGCCAATTCCTTCTGGCTTCCAGTGCTGTTAATTCCCACGAGGGTATTCGCCTCATAAGTATTGTTGATGGCTTTATACTCCCCGCTCCACTGGGCTGTAGCCTCCAATGGTACCATAAAATCCTTGATATCGCCCATTACTCCTATATTGGCCTGAAGTATTTTTTTATGTACATTAATATCTCCCATCATCCAATATCCACCCACGATTTTTCCGCTTGAAATATTTCTAAAACTCATTTGTGCATCATCCGATGCATCGATATGAACGGATAACTCATGGATATGTTCCATAAAGCTTTGAAGCAATACCCCATCAATTTCCTTCTTCTCGCTGACAATATGATCCGAGTATAATAATAAGAAGTATGCCGCCAATGACCGGTAACTGCTGGGCCCCAGTAAAGGTATCTCTGTGCTGTCCTGCGCATATGCCACAAGCTCCTCAATTGATTTTGCAGAATTAACCGCCTCTGCTTTGCCATAGATGATCGGAATCTTAAATCGTGCCGGTATTGCATATACCCTGCCATCCTCGATATAATTATTTGCGATGTTACCCAGCAGATCGCCGGATTCAATCATCGGAATAATAATATCTCCCATATCCTCCAGGATTCCCTTTTCTATATAGGAATCAATTGAAATTCCGTCCAATACCAGAATATCCGGTCCCTTCCCTGCCAGGAGCTCGGTATTCAGAGTTTTAATATAATCTGTCTGGGTGATAGTCTGCTTCGGATCCCCGATTCCGTAATCATAGAATGCCTTCTGATTCACTTTGGCTACCCGGTAGTTTATCTTCACGTCCGGATGGCTTTCATAAAAGACGGCAATCGCCTGTCGAATGGTTTTATTCTCCTCCAGGGAGAAAATCGAGAGCTCTATCTCAGGAACGGTGCTGGCATTTTCATCATAGAAATAATACTTGATTACCGCCGTCGAATTATCCTTCATTACCAGATAGAAATCCTTCTCTGTTCCTGTAAGAAATTTGATAAAGACCGCTGTGGGCATGGCTAAGCTGCTCTGATTACCATCCATAATTGTCTCCCAAATGGAGCCTCCCTTATTTATCAAATGAATCCCAGTCGGATCACAAAGGTAGGCAGCCGTTTGATCGGATTCCAGGATACCTGTGTCAGACAACTCAATATCAATCGGCCAGGATGCTTCTTGTTTGTCGGTCTCCAGGTTATGTTCAATAAGCTCATTTCCCGCCTGGTCTGTATAATATAGATAATTTCCTTCCACTGCTATTTTACCGGTATATGTACTGCTAAACTCACCCACCACCGACTGTCCGTCCGAAGAATATACTTCAATCTCTCCGTTGTGGTAGATAGCGGCAATCATACCATTTTTCAACACTTTTATTAATTTTGCCCTGTAGACGGTATCCCAGGCTTCGTTTATTTCTTCGAATTTAGGAATTGCAATCTTTTCATATTCGCCATTATCTGAAAGCCGGTACAGTGCGTTATGATATTTCATTGTATTGCCGAATAAGTACTGCCTCCCATCCTCCCCGTAGAATATGTCTGTGATCCAGAAATCGGACGCCCAGTTATAAAATTTCTTTAAGCCATCCGCATTCTCCCTGTTCCACTGCCTGTCAATATACACATATTTTTCGTATTCCGTGTAATTGTATACATACAGCTCTAAATTACCGTCCGGTGTACTGGTCAGCGATATATATTTATCAGCCGCTACACCCGCCGGAAACTCTATATCCTCCTCCACATATCTTCCCATTACTTCGCTGCCTTTGTTAGAATTGTCGCTATCCTTAACCTTTCCCTTACTGCAGCCTGACATTACAGATAACAAGATGATACAGACCATGACCACCGATATCATTTTTTTCATATGGATAATCTCTCCTCTCCGTCCCTACACATGGCTCATATTGTTGCAATATTCAATGCATTCATATTGCATGTTATCGCATTGTAATCTTGTTTACTTTTTTCAGTATAGCAACGAAAATTCCAAAAGACATCTATTCCCGAAGGAATTTTTTAGACAAATATTAGAGAATTTCATGATACCATGATATAATATACACGGTAAGCGGATTAGTACATGAAAGCCAGGGCATTTAACAAGCTTGCTTGAATAAGCATCTGAAATTCACAAGAAATGTACACGGAAGGAAAGGAGGCATGGTATTTTTATGAAGGTTTTACTGATTGATGATGATCCGGATCTGTGTCAGGCGCTAAGCTTCACACTTAAGAAGGAAGGATATGCCGTAGATACCTGTTTACGGGGTGATGATTCCATTTATTACGGCACCTCTTCGTCCTATGATGTTATTATATTAGACCGAATGCTTCCCGTATTGGATGGCCTGACAATCGTGCAGGTCTTACGCAAAAACCGTATTACAACTCCGGTTATCATGGTTACTGCGATGAATGGTATTAACGACCGGATTGACGGCCTGGATGCCGGTGCGGATGATTACCTTATCAAGCCCTTTGATGTCGGCGAACTGCTGGCAAGAATACGGGCATTAACGCGGCGGCCCAGAACGATTGAGAGTAGTTCAATACTTAAATTTTCCAATTTTTCGTTGGATACCAACCTACATACCTTAACGGTCGAATCGAAGACAGTTTCACTTTCCAATAAAGAATCCTGCTTATTAGAATTTTTTATCAGAAATTGCGGACAAATTCTTACAAGAAAACAAATCCTCACCAGAGTATGGGGATTAGATTCCTTTGTAGAGGACGGTAATCTGGACAACTATATTTATTTTATCCGGCGAAGATTAAAGGCGGCGAACTGCCAGGCGCGGATTAAGACAATTCATTCCGTGGGGTATCAGCTGGAGAAGATCCAGACCGATTGTGAGGGGAACGGTAATGTTTAAAACATTAAGGAATGAATTGGTTCTTCTATATTCCGTATCAACAGGGATTATTCTGATCATTGTTATAATTATCCTTCTGACGTTCACCGAAAAAGAATTGGAGAGTAAAAGACTGGAAGCATTTTGGCAGAATGCGAATACAATTATCAATAAGCTTCAATTCGAGAATACGCTTCAGCATACCTGGCTATCCCAGCTGGAGAAGAAAAATAGCCTTATCATACATATTGAGGATAACGGTAAGCCTTTGAATTTTCCGGGTGTCTTAACAACACCGACAGATCGCGGAGAGTTAATCGAACAGCTTACTGCTCATGCTGTTAAGGACGGAATTGATGTGCATAGCAACCCCGTCTTCTTTGAGGTGGCAAAGAGCATCGTTTATACGATGAAAGGGACCCGGACGGAGATTTATTACGGCTGTGCGGTCATTATACCGACCTCTTCCGGATGGAGATGCCTCTTATTACTTCAATACCTACCGAATTATCATTCCGTAATTCTTCGTCAACGTATTTTATTTGCCCTTCTGGGCTTTGGAGGAATCATCGCATTATTTGCAGTAAGTCTGTGCTTTGTATCCCGGATGCTAAAGCCGATGGAAGAAAACAACCGGCGGCAGACAGGCTTTATCGCCGCGGCCTCCCATGAGCTGCGCTCTCCTCTGTCCGTAATCAATGCGAACAGTGCCGCCGCCAGCTCTGATGCATCCCTCGGGTCGCTTAAATTTCTGAGCGGAATTGAAAATGAATGCAGACGGATGGCCCGTTTAATCGACGATATGCTGCTTCTGGCCTCCATTGATGCAAAATCCTGGGTAGTAAAAAAAGAGCCGGTAGAAACCGACACTCTCTTAGTTGAAACCTATGAAGCTTTTTTCCCTTTATTCCAATTGAAAGATCGGACTCTTCTGCTTGATCTTCCGGAGGAGGAGCTGCCTGTCATCCATGGGGATAGGGACCGCCTGAAGCAAATACTCGCTGTCCTGCTGGATAATTCATTATCCTACACGCCAATCCATAAAAGCGTTATCCTGCGCGGATATGCGGATAATAACTATTGTATCCTCGAGGTTGAAGATCACGGCATTGGTATTGCTGAAAAGGATAAAAAATACATTTTTGACCGTTTTTACCGGGCAGATCAAGCCCGGAAGGATAAGCAGCATTTTGGCCTTGGATTAAGCATTGCCAAAGAGTTAGTCCAGCTTCAGGGCGGAAAAATCTCGGTCAGAGACACCGCAGGCGGCGGTGCCACTTTTGCAATTCGTATCCGAGTATAAGAAAACCGGATAAAGTCCGTATGATTAAGTTCCTATATTATCAGGTTTTTTAAGAGCCAGCAGCAATAAAAAACCCAATATACTGGCTGCTGCTGCGATAATAAATGAAAATGCCGTCCCCATCGGCAGCTTGGCGACCAGCCGGACGAGGTAGGGGCAGCCGATGGAGCTTAAGGCATAGCCTAACATAACCACCCCATAATTCATCCCGGCATTCCTTGATCCAAAATAGTCTGCACTGACGGTAGGATACATTCCCATAAAGCCACCATATGCCAGGGCGATGCAGGAAATAAGAATTAGAAAAGGATATCCGTCCGATATGGTCAGCAGTGATATGGTTACCGTATTAAAAAGAAACAGGAACATAAGGATCGGCTTTCTTCCTGTAAAATCCGATATCCAGGGCATCAGCAGTCTGCCGGCCGTGTTCATCACCGACACCAGCATGACACCGGTCAGTGCCGCTCCTGTGCTTAGCCCCCGTTCCATTCCCAGCGACATCAGCATCGGATTGATCAGAAAATACGCCGGAACCGCCAAAGCAAAGGTTACCGCAAGGATATAGTATTGCTTTGTCCTGAGCATATCCTTTATCCCATACTGCCGGTCGGCTGCCGGAATATGTGCCGGTCTGCAGCCCTCCCGATCCTCCTCAGGGGGCGCCTTGATTGCCCAGCCGCAAAGCAGGCATATGGTAAGAAGAATTCCTGCAACCGCTGTCATTGCTGTTGTAAAACCATAGATTTCAAGGATATGGTTGGCAATCGGGTTCATGATCAGGCCAAACATCCCGGCGGCACATATGATAATTCCGGTTACCATTCCCCTTTTATCCGGAAACCACCTCTGCAATGTCGCCAGCAGGGTATTATATGCACATCCGCAGCCAAAACCGGTGATACAGCCAAAGGTAATATTAATCAGCCAGGGCCTGTCTACAGGCACATAGGCCGTAGCCAGCAAGCCCAGGCACATAATCATACTTCCGCAAAGGATGAGGAGGGTGACATTCCACTTCTTCTGTAAATATCCTCCCGCTAAATTACCTACTGCAAATAAGCCCAGCAGCAGTCCGAAGGGCAGGTTAGCCGCAGAGGTATCCAGGGAAAATCGATCCTTTGCATAAGGCTGAAATACGCTCCATACATATGCAATTCCGTAACAGAACTGAACCAGGGTCCCCATAACCAATATCAGATAACGATTATTCTCTTTTGTCTTTGTCATTATCTCAAGTTCCTCTCAAGCCTAAGTATTAAGTCAGTTCATGATCCGCAATAAAATCTTCCGGCCTGTCTTTGTTGCCGCCAGCCCGCCCTCTCCCGTTTCCTTTAAAGGTCCCGGCAGCATTTCACCGATATCCTTCATGGCATCAATCACCTCATCCGGGGGAATCCTGCTTCTGATACCGGCAATCGCCATATCGGAAGCTGCAATTGCATTTACCGCGCCGACAACATTTCTCTTAACACAGGGCACCTCAACCAATCCGGCTACGGGATCGCAAACCAGACCCAGCAGATTTTTTAGTGCCATTGCTGCGGCATGGGTAATCGCCTCAGCATCTCCTCCACCCAGATAAGTCAGGGCTCCTGCTGCCATTGCACTGGCGGAGCCAATCTCCGCCTGGCACCCTCCGGCCGCCCCGGAAAGGAAAGCCCTGGCGGCTATCACCTCTCCAATTCCTCCGGCAACGTACAAAGCTTTCACCATTGTATCCATATCAGCCTGCTTTAATCCCTCATAAGTGAGCAGTATCGCCGGGATTACACCGCAGGAGCCTGCGGTAGGCGCCGCTACTATCTTTTTCATACAGGCATTGGATTCATTGATTTTAAGGGCTTTTTCGATTACTTCTCCGGCAAAAGCCCCGCTCATTAAAATTCCTTCTCTGCGCGCCGCCATAAATTTTTCACCGTCGCCTCCGATAAGCTTACTGGCTGATTTAAGGGAACCATCATAGGCTGCATCCGCCTGCTTCATACAAATATACAGGTTTTTCATTCTGGCAAAGGATTCTGCGGCTGTCACCTGCCTATCCAGGGTATCCTCCTCCAGCACAATTTCCCAGAAGCTTTTTCCTTTCATTTTACACTGTGCCACAATTTCATTCAAGCCCTTAAAACTCATTATTTTCCTCCATACCCAGATAGGTTACCTTAACCACTCCTTCTAATTTTCTCAGCCAGTCGATTGCTTCCAGAGGAACCTCCTGATCACATTCAATTACCATTACCGCATTTCCGCCCTTTCTGTTCCGATAGAGCTGCATTGTGGCTATATTAACCGATTTATGACCCAGCATGGAGGTAACCTCGGATACATGACCTGGCTGATCAATATTATGGACAATCAATGTCGGATAGCAGGCACTGATGTTGGCTTCCAGCCCATCGATCCGGCAGATTTTGATTGCTCCGCCTCCGATGGAGGAGGCAACCACCTCCAGCTCTCTTCCATGGACCCCTGTCAGCTTAAGCATAACCGTGTTGGGATGGGCATCACTTAATTTGCTTCCGGAGAAATTATATTGCAGCCCCATCTTTCCGGCAATATTCAGGCTGTCCGGAATTCGGGCATCGTCCGGCTTCATTCCCAATAATCCTGCGATTAACGCCTTATCCGTACCATGTCCTTTCCCGGTAGCCAAAAAAGATCCATACAGTAAAATATCGACCGCTTTCACCTCTTCCCGAAGCAGCTGTCTGGAGACATAGCCTATTTTTACGGCACCTGCGGTATGGGAGCTGGATGGTCCGACCATCACAGGTCCCACAATATCGAAAATATTCACGATGAGATACCCCTTTCCTAATAATAAAATAACGGTTATAAGGCTTTCCTGTACAGTACCTCGATGTCCTTCACCGTCGTTGTTCTCGGATTTACGGCAATATTGCCGCTCTTCATAGCATCCGCTGCCATCTCAGGGATTTTATCCTCCGTTACGCCTACATCACTTAACCTTTCCGGTATTTCCAGCTCACGGTTCAGCTGTTTTATCTCACCGACCAATATACTGGGAGCGAAATAACAGACCTTTTCGTTTCCCATTTTGATTAAATCATAGATCACCTCATACCGCCCATTGTCAGCCAGACCGTTGTACTCCAGCACAACAGGCAGCAGAATGGCATTGGCAACACCATGAGGCACATGAAAGAAGCCCCCTAGAGGATGTGCCATTGCATGGACATTGCCGAGCCTTGCCCAGGCGAAGGCAATTCCCGCAAGGGTGCTGGCCATCATCATCGAGGAGGCTGCTTCTGCATTGCCGCGGTCAGCAACAAACCTTCGGATATTCTGCCCAATCAGCTTCATTGCTTTCTCTGCCACAGCATCGGTAAAGGGGGAGGCCGCCTTGGACAGATAAGCTTCAATGGCATGGACCAGTGCGTCCATTCCCGTTGCCGCCGCAATTGCTGCCGGGAGGGACATGATAAGCTCCGGGTCCAGCAGCGCATACATTGGAACCAGCTCATGACTGAATACCGTTAATTTATAATTTCTGGACCGGTCCGTTATCACTGCGAAAGCGGTAACTTCACTTCCCGTTCCTGCCGTCGTAGGTATTGCAATAATCGGAATCACCTTACCGGGCACCAGATGCGCGCCCTCATACTGGGTGATCTCACCTCCGTAAACCGCCAGTATGCCGACTGCCTTGGCAACATCCATCGGACTCCCGCCGCCCAGGGCTATCACTGCGACACCCCCGCTGCTTTTATAGACGGCCAGGGCAGCATTCACCGTCTCGATGGAGGGGTTCGCCTCAATATCAAGAAATATTTCGTATCCGATACCGGCCTTCTCCAAAATATCCGTTACCTTCTTTACGGCTCCTGCCTTCTCCAGTCCTCTGTCCGACAGGATAAGAAGCTTGCCGGCAGGAACTTTCTCTAACAATGCCGGTAATTTTTTCAAACTGCCTTTGCCGAATATAATATTCTGAGGGATTGAAAACATAAAATCCTGCATGCTATTCTCCTTTCATTTTCATTCCCGTCTGTTTTGCCGGTTCCGGAAATTTAATCTTAAAATAGTCCTTAATCAGCCGAACGCAGTTATCTATGCCGATCCGCTGACTGTTCAGAGTTAAATCATAATTAACGGGATTGGTCCAGTAATTTCCTCCGGTATAATGCTGATAATAGGCGGCTCTGTATTGATCTGTCTTCGATATGGATGTATGGGCCGTTTCTTCATTCACATTCATTTTCTTCATCACTCTTTGGACGCAAAATTCCCTGGGCGCTTCAATATAGATGCTGATAACATTCGGATATTCCTTCAGAATCCAGTCGGCGCATTTACCTACAATGATACAGGATTCCGATTTTGCCAGATTCTCTATAATCTGTTTTTGAAATTCAAATAATCTTTCATCCGACGCAAATTCATCGTCAACCGGCTTCGGTTTAATTGTTCTGGGCAGTCCCTTTAGCAGACCGGAGAATTTCTTACCCCTGATTTTTTCGTTTACTTCGTTAAATAACTCCTCATCCAGTCCGCTCAGCTGTGATGCCAGTGTCAAAATTCTGTTCTCATAGCAGGCAATCCCCAGATCGGCAGCCAGTTTTGAAGCGATCTCTTTCCCGCCGCTGCCGAAGCCTCTTGCTATTGTAATCACAAAATTATCCATATGTACCTCCCTTTCTGCAATGAGCCTATTCTGTTTTGTTTCTGCAGTCTATTCCATCATTAACAGGCTTTCCACTGTTTCCTTAATGATTTCAGCGGCCCTTTCACAATCCTCTTCTGTCACGATCAAAGGCGGCACCATTCGGATGATATGGTCTCCGATGGAGGTGATCAGCAGCCTTCTGTCAAAGCAGCCATGCTTCACGTCAATGGCCTTAATGGTATCATCAAATTCAACGCCAATCAGCAGGCCCTGTCCCCTGACTTCCTTCACCCCGGGGAGAGCCCTTAGTTGATCCGTAAAATATGCTCCCATCTTCCTGGCATTACCGGCCAGATCCCTATCAAGAAGCTCCGTGATCTGGGCCAGGGAGGCTGCACAGGAAACGGGATGTCCGCCGTAGGTTGTGCCGTGGGAACCGGGGGTGAATACCTTAGCCACTTCCTCACGGGCACAGATAGCGCCAATGGGCATACCGCCTCCCATTGCCTTTGCCATTGAGACAATATCCGGCTTCACATCGTAATTCATAAAGGACATGACGGCTCCGGTTCTGCACCAGCCGGTCTGTATCTCATCGAGTAATAGAAGCAATCCCTTTGCATCACACAGCCTTCTGATTCCGGTCATGAATTCCTGCGTGGCGGGATGTACTCCCCCTTCTCCCTGTACCGGTTCCAGCATGATCGCAATGGTATGCTCTGTGACAGCGGTCTCAAAGGATTTCAGGTCATTGAACTGAGCATACCGAAAACCCGGTGTCATATCACCGAACCCAATCTGACAGGCATTATGGGGCTGCCCCGTCGCACTCATGGAGCCGAAGGTTCTGCCATGGAAGGACATCTTAGCGGTGATGATCTCATATTTACCCGGTCCATACTTCTCCACCCCATATTTTCTTGCCATCTTGATCATTGCTTCATTGGCTTCCGTACCGGAGTTCTGGAAGAAGATCTTATCCATCCCGGTTGCCCTACAGATCTTCTCGGCAAGCAGCGCCTGAGGTATGGTGTAGGGATAATTGAAGGTATGGATGATGTCCGCAGCCTGCTCCTTAATTGCCGCCACTACTTTTTCATTGCAATTGCCGGCACTGTTAACCGCAATCCCTGCATAGAAATCCAGATACTCTTTTCCTTCCTCATCGTATATATACATATCCTTTGCGGTCTCAGCCACAAAGTCAAATCTTTCATAGGTTTCAATCATATATTTCTTTGCTTTTGCTTTCAGTTCTTCCTTTGATAATCCTGTATCTCTTAATTTCATAATAACTCCCGTCTGCCGATACCTGAAAATCCCGGCGTCGGCACAATATTTGCTGTGATTATTTAAATGCGAAGGTTGATGTAAGTCTTACTACCTCCGTGCCGTCATTGCAATACCAATGCTCGATGTCAGAATCAAACCGGAAGGCGTCTCCCGGATGGATTGCATACTTTTTATCCTTGATTTTCAGGATCAGAGTACCGGTTGCCACCGTAATATATTCCACTGTATCTTTCCCATGGGAGCCGCTGTAATAGATCCCCTTCGGATAAATCTCCATTCCATAGATTTCGAACTGCCTGTCCTTCTCATATGGAAAATAAGTATATATGGAGTATTGTCCCTCCACCTCTTTCGTGGGAATTAATTCATCTCTTGCGATATAATAGGTTTCCTGCCTGGGGGCCTCGATCAGCTCTGATAATTCAACCCGTAATCCGCTTGCAATTTTGCCCAGACTTCCGATTGAGGGATTCGCCTCTCCCCGTTCGATCTGGGCAAGCATACTTTTGCTGACACCGGTCTGTTCCGCGGTTTCATCCAGGCTCATATTTTTGCCCGTTCTGATTTTCTTTAGATTAACTGCTATATTTTTATTGATATAATCCATCTGTAATCACTCCCTTGTGAAGCTATAACGGTCTCAGCCATTCATAAATCTTGATAAAAATTCTTTGGTTCTGGAATTCTTCGGCGCTGAAAACAGTTTTTCGGGAACATCACTTTCCGCAATAACTCCCTGATCCATAAAAATGGTACGGGTGGAAACATCCCGGGCAAATGCCATCTCGTGGGTAACAATAATCATCGTCAGCCCTTCCCTGGCAAGCTCCTTGATCACCGCCAGAACCTCCCCCACCATCTCCGGGTCCAAGGCGCTGGTCGGCTCGTCAAAAAGCAGTACCTCCGGTTCCATCGTCAATGCCCTTGCAATGGCTACCCTCTGCTTTTGTCCGCCGGATAACTGTGCCGGCTTTGCGTTGATATAAGACGCCATTCCAACCTTTTTTAAATACTTGATTGAGATGGCATGGGATTCCTCCTTACTCCGCTTCAAAACCTTTCTGCTGCCTGACATACAGTTCTCAAGCACTGTCATGTTATTGAACAGATTAAAGGATTGGAACACCATTCCCACCTTTGCACGGTATTCATTGACTTTCTTCTGGGAACCGCCGATTTCTTCCCCGCCGAAGTAGATTTTACCGCTGGTCCGCAGCTCCAGCAGATTTAAGCATCGCAGTAATGTGGATTTTCCGGAACCGGAGGACCCGATAATGCATACCACTTCCCCTTGGTCGATACTGAAATCTATATCCTTTAATACTTCATGGGTACCGAATGTTTTTCTTAAATGCTGAACATTTATGATTGCCATTTGCCATCCTCCTAGTCCGTTAAGTATTCCGTTGCTAATTCATAATCCTTCCTGCCCTCCAGTTTCTTTTCCAGCAGGCCCAGCAATTTTGTAAATATGGCGCATAGGATGAAATAAATCACACCGGTAATCAGAAACGCCTCAAAATATCTGTAGTACGTATTTGCCGCCGTCTTCGTTGCAAAATACAGTTCGGCGATGCCAATGACATTCAAAACGGAAGTCATCTTCAGATTTGTAATAAACAGATTGCCCATCTCCGGTACAATATTTCGGAAGGCCTGGGGCAATACCACGGAGAACATGATTGTAAAATGCGACATTCCCAGGGCCTTTCCGCCCTCAAACTGTCCGTTATCAATGGATATGATGCCTCCCCGGACGGTTTCCGCCATGTAAGCGCCGGTATTCAGCATGATTACAAGGACTGCCGCATGGAAGGGAGATATATTCACTCCATTCTGCTTTAATCCATAATAGATAACCATGGCCTGAACCATCATCGGAGTTCCTCTGAAGATATGGACAAAGGCGCTGCTGGCCGTCTTCAGCACTTTATAATAAATTCTCTTCGCCAGGCTGTCCTCCGGATGAACCGGCGACGACTGCACGATGCCTAACAGGAAACCCAACAGAAGACCAAGAAAAGTTCCAAGTATGGATGTTTCTAAGGTTATCACGGTTCCCTTCCAAAAATATGCGCCGTATTCCTGTAATAAAAATAAGATCCATTCAAAAATATTCTTCTCCATACTCATTCTCCTTAATAAAGTTCTTCCCATTGATAGAACGAAGAGTCAGCAAGCTGACTCTTCGCGCCCGAGCGGATTACACAGCAATAAAAAGCAGACGCATAGGCTCTCCTGCGCGCCTATGCGTCATATTTTTATTTTCAAATCTGTTATCTGCCGGAAACTAATCGCTCAAGGGCTGAAGGGTAACGGCCAAATCCATTAAATCGACCATCTTATCTTCCGTCCAGTCAATTGCATCCAGGGCTTTATCCAGCTCATCCCTTAATTCGGTATTGCCCTCCTTTACGGCGATGCATACATTCAGGGATTGTCCTTCCGGAACGGTAAACCCGTCGGAGTCATCCAGCTTGATATAAGCAATATCCGGATTTGCGATGGCTGCCGACATCGCCGTAGGCTCATCCAGTACCCCACAGTCTGCCGAATTCATTGCAACCGCCATTACTACTTCTGACGTTGTCTCAAAAAATGTTAGCTGTTCAACCCCTGGAATCTGAGGTACATACTGTTCCCAGATCGTACCGATCTGAGTGGTTGCCGAAGCTCCCGTAAAATCGGATAAGGTCTTAGCACCCGCATAGTCACCCTTCTTATTAACGATGATTACATTATTTCTGATGTAATAGGGATCTGTAAAGTCAACGCTTTTATCCCGGTCCTCGGTATAACCCATGCCTGCAATGATTACATCATAATCACCGGAATTCATACCTAATACAATGCTGGACCAGTCCACCTTATGTATCTCCAGTTCCCAGCCAAGCTGATCCGCCAGCTTTTTGGCCAGCATAACATCATAGCCGTAGGCATAATCGCTGGTACCATAAATCGGAACCGCTTCATCACCGTTTGAAACCTCCTTCGCTGACTGTGTCCAGTTAAAGGGTGCATAGGCACATTCCATTCCTACTTTCAATACTTTCTTTTCCTCACCTGTACTTGCCGCTTTTGATCCGCAGCCTGCCAGCAGGGATGCTGCTGCCATCATACAAAGGAATAAACAGACAACTCTCTTCTTCATCCTTATGACCTCCTCAAAGAATTTGAATAAAATCTTTTCGAGAGCTTATTCTGCAGATAAGCCTCCTTTATGAGCTCATGATAAACAATAGGTAAAATCAAAAAAAGCGTTGGTATCTGGCCCAACGCCTTTGTCTTTGATAGGTTACATTCTATATGCTTGATTATTATTTGTCAATACACATCAAAACAATATTTTGCACAAACATTTTCCTGATATCAAGGTTTTTCTAAGTCATTTCGCATAACTGTATCAATATATTGCACAATATGTTCATAAATTGCTCGTTTTAAATCCGTATGCTTCCTTTGCTATCATTTTAAAAGCCGGTTTAACTGTTCCGGGATATTTCTCATTAAATAAGCTGCGATGCCGGAAACTCTAATACGCTTCCACGCTTCCCTGCAATCCCAATTCGGAACAATTTTTATTTTAATCTATATTCGCCCAAACCTTCCGCTATTTCATCTTCAAAAAAGCCGAATAAAAACATCGGCAGAAGCATGAATATTACTGTGGCAGCAAAAGCAGCCATGCCTGCAGAGGTGGAAAAGCTTAGGATGACCGCAAGCGGATAATTTTCTTTTGTTTCCATCAAAATCGTCGGTTCCGCAACCCTGTTCCACTCTTCCGTGAATACCAGTACGGCGGCGCAGATAACGCCCGGTCGTATAATCGGTACAATAATTCTTGTAAGGACATGTACTATGTTAGTGGTATCCAGCCGGACCGCTTCAAGGTATTCATTTGGAATGGACTTGATTACCTGCGTTAGCAGGAATACGGAAAAAGGAGAAAAGATGCCCGGAAGAATCATGGCGTAATGCGTATCATACAATTCCAAATACCTTGAGACAATATATTGCGGCAGGAGCGTCACCTGAAAAGGCATCATCATGACAATGATATAGATATAAAACAGAAGGTTTCTTCCCCGGAACGGAACCTTCGCAAAGATGTAAGCCGCAGGAATCGATATAATAAGTGTCCAAAGCACTACGGCGCCCGATATCATGACGGAATGCCGAAATGCGTTCAGATAGAGAGGTTTCCAGACATAAAAATCAAGATACCCGCTCGTACCAATCTCGGTCTTCCCGTTAAAACTAATGCCAAAGGATGAAAGTATTGTAACGACAATCGGCAAAAGCATCACTGCGGCGCAGACCATAATAATTGCCCGAAAGAAAATATTAATTATTTTTCGCTTTACCATATCTGTTCACTCGCCTTTTTCTCCAGCATAAAAACAGCCGCAACAATTCCGTAGATTATGAAGAAGAATAGAATCGCTGCCGTTGATATGTTCTGATAGTTCAATTTAGCAAAATGATTATTTAAATAGTTTTGCAGCATATATACGCTTTGATCCGGATGAGTTCCCCAAAGCAGATAGGATTCGCGGTATATTTTCAAAGAATTAACCATAGAAAGAACAAAAGTAAAGAACAATATCGGCGAGATATTCGGCAGAGTAACGTACCAGGCAGAGCGCAGCATACCGGCACCATCCATTTGCACCGCCTCCAGAATATTTTTATCCACTCCTGTCAGTGCTGTCAGAATAAGCATTATATTTAAACCGATGTACTTCCATAGGAAGATTGCCAGTAAAGACGAAAAAGGATTTATATGTGAAAAATATGCCTGCCATACCATAACGATTGTTGCGGAGGGCAATAGAACCGGCAGAAAGAATGCATTCTTGACAAACGGAACATTACCCATAAACCGAACTATAATCAAAGATATGGTTACCGCAAGTACCATAATCAGCGGAACCGATATGCCGGTAAAAGTTAAAGTGTTTCGAAAAGCAAGCCGGTAAAACTCCGAGTGGAATAAATTTATGAAATTATCCAATCCAGCCCAGGATTTATCAAAGGCATCACGGGTAAATGCATAATAAAAGGAATAGATAAAGGGTATGATAAAGAAAATTAGAAAGCCGGCAACACTCGGTAATAGGAGCAGCAGTTCACGCTTATGTTTCATTTTAACCCTCCATGCTGCCGATGCCCGCGAATCCCGGCACCAGCACAAATTTGTCGTATGAAAATTTTAATTTTCACATTAAACACCTCTTATTAGATTCTCAACTACGGGTTAATCTCATCATGGCTATGATCTTCACAACTGCTGAAATCTTCTCCATCTATTAATGCTACTTCTCCATCATGAATATGAAGTTCTCTGCCATTGATATATGTAATCAGGTTAGATGCCAATTCAACATTATCAAAAACATAATCCTTTATTCCCCTCTTTTTAATTGTGAATACAAAACTATAATCAAAAATGCTGTCATCTTCACTATATCCATTGATATAAAGTACAGAAACTCTTGCCGAGTATTTGCGGCGGGACAGCTTATTTATTGATGATGTCAGCAGTTTTGTATTATACCCTGTCTCTTCAAAATACTTTTTTCCTGCCTCAATATTACTATTATTGTTTACCCAGGTAGGGTTTGCCCGGAGCTTACCGGTATAATATAGCTTCTGTTTATCGATACTGACGGTAAAATTATTATATGATATCCCATCATACCTGTCGGTAAGATAATTACCAATCGTTTCGGTAATATTTTCTTTTTTATAATGAAAAAAGAACAAGTAAACAGTGATTATGCCTGTCAAAAGAATACAAACAAATAGTATTATAAATTTTTTATTCATATATTTATGCATAATACACCTCTCTATCTATCGCAATATAATGAGTTACTTTTCTTAAATATTATATTGAATTAGGGATTAATTTCTATTCCGTCTAATACAACTCTTTTTCCGTCAACCAGAGTGCGGTCAGTGAAAACAACAAACAATGCTTTAAAATCACTAAAACCTCTTATTTCTGTGTGTTTATCATCCGAATTACCTGTTTTTATTTCAACTCTTTTTATGTAGAAAGCTCTTTCTCCTTCACTGGCTTTTTCTTCCACAATATATGCAGTTGATATGCCCTCCTCATCTACGGTAATACAGGAATTCGCCAATGCGGATAACGTATATGCTCCATCAGGAAATATATATTCAATGAAAGGCATCACCTTGACATGAGGCGAATAATAATTTCTTATCTCTTCTCCAAATACTGAAAATAATATAATGGATAAAGCAAATATACCGAACAATATAAAAGTAATCTTTCTTTTCATCAAATCTATCTTCCTTATTATTCAAAGTAGGTATAATTGATTCTATCATAAATCATTTCTGCCGCTTTTTCTGCAGAGATGCTTTCATCGTATAATCCGGATATTACATTTTCTATGATATATATTTGCAAAGCTTCGATATCGCAAGTATAGACTCCCCCATTTTCATAGATAAATGTCAAATCTGACAAATATGATCGTTTTTTTTCCGACCATTCACGATACTTATCATATTGGGTAAGGTCGGAACCAAGCATAACAAATCGATAAATATTTGTATTGTATATATTTTCACTTTTTGTAATCACTGCAAGTAAATCTGCAGCCACTTCTTTATTTTCAGAGAACTTATTTATAAAAACACAGCCATCAAGATTTATATAACTTTTACTACTATATGACGGAAATGATATTGTGCCATATTCCGGATAATCCGGAATATTATTATCCTCTAATAACGAATTAAGTATTGCATAATTGGGTGAGATTAAATATCTGCTTTCTCCCCCACCGGTTCGTAAATTATTATATTCAAATGAAATACCGGCAGCATTATACTTAATAATTGCTTTAAGCAGGTCCGTCAGGGCAGCTTTATCAAGGTTGTTTTGATTAATTGCATCCTGTACATAATTTACAATTAAATTTGTAGTATCGAGGACAATTGATGCATTCCGTTCGCCGCTTTTTACGATTTCCTCACATAAACTCCATAAATCATCATATGTCCAATGCTTGCCGGGAACGGTATAGCCATATTGATTAAAATCATCCTCAACGACCAGAGAAGATGCTCTGATCCCATAGGGAACACCAAAAAGCTTATCCTTATTACTCATCATGGTGCTGATGCCGTTATACATTTGCGAGAAATTGTTAACTATATCTGTGTAATTGTCAAGCGGTTCATACAGGTCATGATTTAAAATACTGGCCAGAAGATTATCCTTGGTCGGACTATTTAGAAAAAATATATCAAAATCACTATCGCCTGCAAGCAGTTTTGTACGAAGTTTTTCATTATAAACATCCGCCGGATACTCAATGATCTGAACAGGATAGCCATACTCCGCTTCAAATTGGTCAATAATAAGAGGATACATAAATCCGCTTTTTGTTCTGTCTGAAGTTATCAGTTTCAATGGTTCCTTGTCTGAAGTCAGATTAGTAATGATAAAGCAATCATTAGACTTACTCCATGAAATAACATTATCACTATAATAAAACATCTTATTTATACTAAAAAAGTGTTCGCTGATTCCGGAAGACCCTAAGCTCATTTGATCCATTGATTTAAAAAGTATGTTGGCAGAAGTTTCAGGGTAATATCCCCTGATATTTAATTTATCTTTGCCTCCGACCCATTCATAGGATCCAATGTTATTAAAATAAAAACATTGGTTTTCAGCATCATAAGTATAAGAATTACTATAGGGAAGAAAAAATTCGTCCAATACCTTTTCTTTCTGAAGGTCATACCGATATCCTTTCACTATGATGTTCATAAAATTTGTATTTGCTGCTGAGGATATCATAATTGTATTTTTATCTACAAAATCAAGGCCCAGTATAAAGGCAAACGAATCGTTTCCTTTAAAATTGTCCGGTATTTTGCTGCTTTTTCCGGAGGTCAGATCAAGCTTATACAACTCGCTTCCTATAACCTCGGTTCCATCCTTAATAAATGCCGCGATAATAATTGTGTCATTATATATGCACATCCTGGTGGCTTCGATTTGATCAAAGGTACATGGGTATGTTTCTTTTACTTTCCCTTCCTTACCAAATTTTATTACTGCATTCTGTTCCTGATTATAGGTATAAATAAAATCCTTATCCGTGCAAATAACCGTATTCCCTGTGGCCTCTTTTACAACCGTTTTTTCGCCGGAAGCCATATCATATTGAATCATGTTACTGTTGCTGATCAGATAAGCCGAACCTTCAGATACAGCTGCATCCAAAAATTCAGTCCCGGCATCTGCTTTTGTCGATATTATCTTCTCTTCTAAATGGACTTTATTCCCTTGCTTAACCTTGGAGGTTTGACAAGAAGTAAGGATTACCGATAATAAAATTATTAATAACAAGTAGACTTTATTTCTATAAACACGCATGACAAACCTCCCAAGATTAAGCATTGACTAATGACTAGAAAGAGAATACATATAGCGGATTTTATGTACTTCTTCAGCTGCGAAACATGAATCGCTCTTTTTTAACAATTAGTAAAAACAAGTATCATAATACGGCCCCCCGGATGTATGCTTTGCTGATTCCATATGCTGTGGATAGTCTAAACCCGATATCCAATAACCACAAGTCGGACATTTTTCTGAACTAAAATTATACCACCGCATTATAACGCAGGATGTACTGTGATAAAATCCACCAACGTTTTGTCCCCGGGCAAAGCATACAACTTGATCAGTATCGCATTGAACACCCGAGCATCCCGTAACATACTCGGTGCTTCTGCAGGTAGGGCAATAAAATGCATATGCTGAAGATAGCATAGCCATTGATAAAACAATAGTAGCACTTAATGCACAAATTGATTTTTTTAACATATAATCACCTCCTTAGCAATATGTTTTATAAATGTGATCATGATTTCACATTTGCGGCGACGTCGCTACTCCCTAATATTAACAGTTCTTCCTAAAAATGTCAATCCCATGTTCGATTTATTGTATATTTTTATCTATTTATGTTTTAATATGCCACATTATTGCTTTTATTGCCATGTTTTAAGACCATCCTAAAAGCGGAATATAATACAAGCATGGGCAAGAACCAATGGAAAATGGCCTTGCCCATAAATTACAATTTAAATTTTATATCGGTTTTTCGAATTTACACAGATCTTGAAACAGCCTCTATGATTTTGCACACGTTGTTCCGGTACGGAGTACTAATAATACAATTCAGTCTTTTTTTCTACTGACAAACCAATTACCCATTATCATACCATCTAATCCATGATTGTTTTCAAATTCTGCCAATGCTTCTATCGGTGAATTAACAATTGGTTGGTTTTTAACATTAAATGATGTATTGATAATCAAAGGTATGCCTGTTTTTTCATAATATTTTTCAATAACTCCGTACAATTTTTCATTTGCAGCCTTTGTTAGATACTGTGGTCTTGATGTTTTATCAATATGTACAACCGCAGGGATTAAATGAAGCCATTCATCTCTGATCTGGCAAGTCTTAAGCATGAATTCTGACATATTATAGGGCTTCTCATCAATAAAAACTTCTTTATAATACTGATCCAATACAATGGGAGATAATGGCCGCCACAATTCTCTATTTTTTGTTTTATTAATTTTAATAATATTCTCTCTATTACAGGGACTCGAAATAATGCTTCTTGCTCCCAGTGCTCTTGGCCCAAACTCAAATCCCTCTTGAAACCATGCCAAAACTTTATTATTGATTAATAAATCGGATACTCTATTAAAAAACTCTTCATTATCAAGATATTCTTTATGAAACCTTCTGTTTTTCAATATTACACTATAATCCATATCACTATATTTGCTGCCCAGATAAACATTATTGATCTTACTGGGAACACTTAGATCAAATAATCCTTTTCTTCTCGCTATTTCTAATGCGGCTCCAACGCTGCATCCTGCATCATTTGCAGCTGGATATATAAAAATATCTTTATATATGCCCGCCCTGTCTAAATAACCATTGGAGGTACAATTCAAAGCAACTCCTCCAGCCATAACCAAATTCTTACATAGTGTGATCTTTTTTAAATAGCTTGCTAATCCCAAAACAATATCATCCAATGCCCTTTGAACAGATGCTGCGAAATTAACATATGTCATTAATTCAGCGGCATTTACACTTAGAATTGGCGCGCTCTTATATGGATAATTATTCTTTTCAAAATAATCAATATACTTACCTTTAACTTCTTCAAAACTATCCTCTTCATTAGCATCTCCAAGTTTACTGCAAAATTCTCCTTTTTCAGCGTCAAACATTATAGGAATTTTTTGATCTGGTGTCCCATAGGGCGCTAATCCCATCATTTTTCCCGGAACATCAAATCCTAATCCCACATATCCGGCTGCCGCATCATATAATGCCCCTAATGAATATGCAATTGGAAAGGTCCTGATTATTTCTATTTTTCCCATTGACGCTTTGGCTAAAGTTATAGCTTCATTCTCTCCTTGTCCATCTATGACAAGACAGGCAGCTTCGCTAAAACCACTCTGATAAAAGGCTGCCGTAAGATGAGTTAAGTGATGTTTCACATAGCTACAGGATAATGATTTATTATAGTTAAATATAGCATGCGGAAAAAGTTTATCCATAATTTCATTTTTTTCACGTTCACTTAATACCTCATTAACATTATCCGGCTGCCAGCTTATAGCAATGTGGTCAATATCATCCAATGTTATATTTTGACTTTCCAAGCAATATTTTACTGCCTCATATGGAGCTTCACCATATGCATGCTTTCTTCTGCTAAACCTCTCTTGCTCTGCAGCTGCTACAATTTTATCATCTTTTAAAAGTGCGGCTGCAGAACTATGACAGCCTGATCCTGGATTTCCTATAATACCTAATATATACATTCTTTTTTGTATGATAATCCGAACCCTTAATCATACTTTTCCTTTCTTATAGATTTGTAGTTTATTTCACCTAAAACTTTTAGCATTGTTCACCTCGAAAACGTACTTTAAACAACGGTTGCCCAAGCTCCACAGCCTGACCGTCAGTAAAACAGATTTCAACAATCTCACAATCATTTTGTGCGGTAATTTCATTCATGGTTTTCATTGCTTTTATCATACAAAGAACTTCTCCCTTATGCACAAAATCATTGGTTTCGATAAAAGATTTGCCGTCCGGCGTTTTTGTTCGATAGGAACGGCGATTAGCGATACCCACCATAGGTGATTTTATAACTATAATATCCTCCATGATTTGTCCTTCATTTAATTTTGTTTTTTTCTTTATATTTTTTCTGTCCTGTATCTCCATTCTATAGTGTTCATTCTCAAATGTTACATCTAATAGCCTAAGGTTATTTTTCTTCATTATTGTAATAAGTTCCTGAATATTCTTCATATTCATATTCCCCCTGGTAATCTATAATCACAGATATCCCTTATCCGCTTACCAATTCTGCTATAATTTCATATACTGTCTCCACGTATTTTGATTTTCCGCTACTTCTCACTCTTTCTTGTCTTCCCTTTATAGTAGTTATAAATTTCCTCTTCCTTTAAATAAATATATTTAATATTAGCGTTTTTCTCTTCATAACAAAAAGACATCCAATATTCATCCAGTTTTATTGAATTGAAGGAATATTTTGATTTATTATTCTTATCCCTAAAGATTATTTCATCCTTTGTTAGAAATTCAAAGGAATTCAGAGGAATTCTTAAACCTTTGCCTGTCGCTTTAATATAACTTTCCTTTAATGTCCATAATTGATAGAAAGCATCTATTCTATCAGCACTTTTCTCTAATGACTCTATGAATGCATATTCATTACCAGTAAAAAATCTTTTGGCTATTGCCATGTCAATTTCTTTTATTTGCTCAATATCAATACCTATGCTATATTTATTTACTGCAATAACCACAAAGGAGCCTGAATGCGATACATTAAATTTAAAGTTCCTTGTATTGGGGATGTAAGGTTTGCCATACTGATTGAATCCAATTCTCACCTTGTCAACAGGAATCCCGGTATGCTCATTCGTTTCTTTTTTAATTAAAAGTTCCGCTAATAAACTTCGCTTCTTATCCGCCTCATTAGTAAAATTAAAAATTCGTATCCGTCTTTCAAATGATAAATACTCCATAAAATACTTGTCGAAAGGTAAACTATCTTTTATTTTAACCAGTGTAATTTCTATCATATTCCCTCTAAAGAAGATTAGTTATATACGCTTTATTATTAAGACAATATCTTCTGAACAATATTGATACCTAAATCAATTAACAGTGAATTACCAGGCCTTGGGATATATCAATTAATCTCTCCTGATTAACCACCCCCCTTCTTTTAGGAACAAGTAATCATGGGTACATTAATGATTAAAATTATTGTATATGTCATTTATAATGTTTAAACCATTATAAGTATGAATTAATTCATTATAAAAATGATTAAATTCCAATATACTCATTTGTTGATTTGCATCTGACAATGCAATTGACGGATTATTATGAACTTCAACCATAATGCCGTCCGCACCTGCTGCCAGTGCGGCTTTTGCCATAGGCAAAGCTATATCTTTTCTGCCTAGAGAGTGGCTTATATCAACTATAATAGGATACTTTAACTCGTATTTTATTATAGCAACACAGGATAAATCCAGTAAATTACGTGTACCCGCGTCAAACGATCGAATTCCCCGCTCACAAAGGAGCACTTTTTCATTACCGCCTTGTAAGATATATGAGGATGCCGCAATAAATTCTTTAATTGTTGCATTAAATCCTCGTTTTAAAAGTATGGGGAAATTAATTCTGCCCAGCGCTTTTAATAACTCAAAATTGTGCATATTTCTGGTGCCAACCTGCAATATATCAACCGTATCAAGCATTTTATCCAGATATCTTATATCAACAATCTCAGACACTATTTTTACCTTATATTTTTTACGAATTTTATCTAAAATCTCCAGTGCTTCTATACCAAGACCCTGGAATTCATCAGGACAGGTACGTGGTTTAAAAGCTCCTGCCCTTATCGCGTTTATGCCCTTCGCTACTAAATATTTAGCTATCTTATCCATCATGTCATAGCTTTCTACTGCACATGGACCTGCTATAAAATAAGGATACAAGGTATCACTAAATACCTCCGACAAAATTTGATTTGTATTATAATTACTTACTCCACTGGTTTTCTGCATATTTATTAATACATCATTCCGGAGTTTGGGGGAGGCACAGCACACTGACTCTTTTCTTCTTTTTCATCTGCTACTAATGCTTCCGTGGTTAAAATCATTTCCGCTATAGATGCTGCATTTTGTAAAGCCGATCTAGTCACCTTAGCCGGATCGACAATACCCATTTCTACCATATTACAATATTTTTCGTTATAAGCATCATAACCATAATTTAGCTTTCCTGTCTTTTTGATCGTATCAACGATGACAGAACTCTCAAGACCTGCATTTTCAACAATTTGTCTGATCGGTTCTTCAAGGGCTTCAACAACAATAGAAGCGCCTATTTTTACATCACCCTCATATTTACCAATTGTTTTTTCCACTTTTTTAGCAGCTGAAAGCAGAGCGATACCACCTCCAGCTACAATACCTTCTTCAACTGCCGCTTTTGTTGCTGCAAGTGCATCCTCTATGCGAAGCTTCTTTTCCTTCATTTCAACTTCAGTAGAGGCTCCGACTTTGATTACACCAACTCCACCGGAAAGCTTTGCTAAACGTTCTTGTAGTTTCTCTTTATCATAGTCAGAGGTACTATTTTCAATTTCAGATTTAATCTGAGATATTCTTAAGCCAATTTCAGACTTATCTCCACTGCCTCCAACAATAATTGTATTTTCTTTCTGAACCTTAACTTGTGTCGCCCGGCCTAATTGACGAATATTAACACTTTTCAGATCGAACCCTAAGTCTTCACAAATCACTTCGCCACCGGTTAAGATTGCAATGTCAGATAGCATTTCTTTTTTTCTATCGCCAAAACCAGGCGCTTTCACTGCAACACAGGTAAAGGTACCTCTCATATTATTAACAGCCAATGTTGCAAGAGCTTCCCCTTCCACATCTTCAGCAATAATTACAAGCTTTTTGCCGGACTGAACAACTTCTTCAAGCAATGATAAAATTTCCTGAATTGATGATATCTTCTTATCGGTAATAAGTATATATGCATCGTCGATAACAGCTTCCATTTTATCATGATCTGTCACCATATAAGGAGAGATATATCCTCTGCCAAATTGCATGCCTTCAACAACATCACAATATGTTTCAGCGGTTTTTGATTCTTCCACAGTAATAACGCCATCCGCAGTAACCTTATCCATTGCATCTGAAATAAGCTGTCCAATTGTATAGTCACCTGCAGATATTGCAGCAACCGTTGCGATATCGGAAGAAGAAGACACTTTACTGGAGCTCTCCAAGATACTTTCTACCGCTACTTTAACTGCACTTTCAATTCCCTTTTTCACCAACACCGGATTTGCCCCGGAAGAAATATTCTTCATACCGTGGCGAACCATAGCCTGGGCCAGTAATGTTGCCGTTGTCGTTCCATCTCCTGCCACGTCATTTGTTTTCGTGGCAACCTCTTTTACAAGCTGAGCACCCATATTTTCAAAGGGGTCATCCAGATCAATTTCCTTTGCAATTGTTACACCATCATTTGTGATTAAAGGAGTACCATATTTTTTATCAAGAACAACATTACGTCCTTTCGGTCCCAATGTTATCTTAACTGTATCCGCAAGTTTATCAAGACCTGCCTTTAGTGCCTTTCTTGCATCTTCACTATAAAGAATTTGTTTTGCCATGCTATATTTTCCTTTCTATCTTAACTTAATACTGCTAAGACATCTTTTTGATTAATAATAATATACTCTTTCGAATCAAGATTTACTTTTGTTCCTGAGTGCGGACTAATGAGTATCTTATCTCCTTTCAAAAAAACGTCCTGATCTTCATCAAAACAATCAGCAGTCTCAATAATTTTGGCAATATTAGAATCACCTTTTGCGGCTCCTACAAGGATAATTCCACTCTTTGTAGCTTCTTCATTTTCCTCCATTTTAACTAACAAATGATTTTTTAAAGGTTTTACTTTCATCAAGACTTCCTCCTAGTTATTATAGAATTCTATATAAATATCCGGTGTTTATTTTCTTGCATTTAACTCATAAATAAGCTTTAACATTTGTAATACTGTTCTTATTTGTGAGTTATTAAATAATTTTAAAGCGTTCAGAACTTCCTTATCATATTCATTTTGATTATCACCGGATAAAATATACTCGCAGGAAACAGTTAGAGCTTTAGCAATCCGATATAACGTATCTGCAGAAAACCCTTTCTGACCGGTTTCTATTTCGTATAAAAACTTTGGCGAGATATCCGCCATTTCTGCAAATTCCTCCCTCGTGTATCTATTTATTTCCCGTAATTTTCGTATCCTTAATCCCGCATTATTATAAAAACTATTCATGTGCATCCCTCTCTCCTTATCATTGTTATCGAAAAAAGCCTGCACCAATAGACTATAATATTCTATAGATTATGAAATCGATATGGTTTGTATATTTAATAGCATAAAATCAAACCATACCAGGAATTACACAACTAACAACATTATGTATGTGCTTATCGTGGTGAGCTCTTTTTCGTCCTATATGCTATTATTTTATATTGATAGAATAAAATTAAAACCCTCTATCGTTCCATAATTATACACTTTTAGTTGTAATTTGTCTTATTCTGGAGCTATTTGTTATATTTTTGACTTATTTAAAGTGTAAAATTTCTATGCATAACTATAATTTTGTTATGAGGCTTCTTAAATTAAAATAAAAAACGGTATGTAAAGTCCTGCATTAGCAGTTTTCTTTACATACCATTTTTTATAATAATTCTAAATGCTATTATAAATATAACATCGATACTCACTTCGCAAACTGTCTGCCCGTCTGGTCCACCGTATATTGTCCGGTATAGATCAGCTGCGAAATCGGTACTAATTCATAGCCCTTATCCATTAACCCCAGGATCATCGGCTCTAAGGCCTCCGGCGTATACTTTGCTCCGGTATGGAGCAGGATAATGGAGCCATTCCCTAATTTTTTATGATTCACGGTCTTATTCAGAATACCATCTACGCCGTAATCCTTCCAGTCCAAGGAATCAACATCCCACTGGACCGTATGGTACCCATATTCCCTGGCAGTCCCCACTACCAGGTTATTATAATCCCCATAGGGCGCTCGGAACAGGTTCATCTCTATCCCGGTCAGCTTTTTCACCCTTTCATGGGATTTCATGATTTCATCTTTGCATTGCTCTGCGGTCAGCTTCGTCATCTGTTTATGATTTTCACTATGATTCCCAAGATCATGACCCGCTTTGGCAATGCGTTTCACGTCCTCGGGGTACTTTTCAATCCATTCTCCTGTCATAAAGAAGGTGGCCTTGATGTCGTGCTTTGCCAATATATCTAAAATAATCTTTATATCCTCATTTCCCCAGGCGGTATCAAAGCTCAGTGCCACCTTGCTTTCCTCCGTATTTACACAATAGATTGGCAGGTCCCTCTTTCTTCCGATATTGGATACGGAGATGGCATTCGGCAGAAATTGAACTCCAAGACCGATCATTACCATGATCGTCAAGACTATGATTCCAACCTTAACAAACAAGACGGCATCCGATTGATTATTTTCCTGCTGCTCCATATGTTCACCATGAATTACATACTTAATATAATATATTGGTGCAGCTAGGCCAATATTCAAGAGAACGAAGCCCTACAGCAAATTAGGCCTGCATCCGGGATGCAGACCTGATTTAAAATTACGATATAATAAATGTTAATTCCTGACTTAACTTAATTCTTGTCCCTGATAATTCTTTAAAATGCTTTCTATGGTACCGAACAGAACATTGATATGATTGAGAGTGCTTTCTGAAATCAGATAATTGTCAAGAAGCAGCCGATCTATCGGAAGTCCTTGTATCGCTGCCTCCTTTGTTATCCATTCTACGGTGGCTTCCGTGATAAAATTAGCCCCCGTCAGTACCTCCAGGATTCCAGGAATCTGTTTCTCCTGCCTGGCTTTAAATTCCATGGTTTCAACCGCTTTCCCTACTCCCTGGATCAAGCCGGCCAGCCCGCTGTTTATAATATTCTTATTAACCAGCCACCCCAGAGTATCCTCTTTGGCAGGTATTTCACTTAATATGGCGGTATCCACTAATCTCAAGGCTTTCAGCAGCAGCAGAGAAAGGATATGACCACGATAATAAGCTCCCTTAAATTCTCCCCTTTCGTCCTCCGTCAGCCTTTCATTAAGGGTGGCCTTCTGGCCATTCTCCGGCTTTATGATATTTAATTTTTCTCTCTCCTTTGCCTCAATCAGGTCCAATATCACATGGATTGCGGATGGTCTGGCAAATACCAGATAGATATCGGCTCCGAAGATTTCTTCCAGAATATTCTTTATCCCCTCTCTGGAGGTCTCACCGGAGGCTATGACCTGAATTCCGTCAGCCCTCCTGCCCAGAGGCAGGGATATCAAAGCCCGTGCCTCCCGGATGTTCATCTTGCTAAGCCATTCCGTATCATGAATCTCGGACTTAGGATCCAGTTCATAATAATCCAGCTTGTGCTGTGCAGCTAAAGTACTATATAGCGTTGTTTCATCAATAAACCCAAGGGCAATCAGGCTTTCCCCGAGCCTCCGGCCTATCTTCTTCTGATAGTAAAGTCCAATTTCCAGCTGTTCCGGATTAATCAGCCTCTGTTCCACCAGCAGCCTGCCCAACTGCTGCTTATGGTCCAGAATCCCCCGCAGATGCTCCGGATCATATACGTATACCATATCCTCCGTCAATACATAATATCTTCTTAATCTGGAATCATAGATCACCCTGCGATCCATATCAATCGCCAAATCAACCAGGCCCTCCAGTTCGTGGATATAGATCTGCATTCTGTCCTCAACCTCGACACTGCCCTCCGTAATCCACTCCCTGTAACGTTTATGCTCCGCTGCCGTCTTCGATTTGCTCCGTGTTATCACAAGGAGCAGACTTATTAAAACAATGATGAACCCGCTAATTCCAAACTGCAGCGGATGCTCCGTTATGGTGACTGCAAGAGTTTCCCAGGGACCCGGCAGGTCCTGACCTTCAACCAGCGTATGTTTTACCTCTGCCTCTTCTGTCTTCGGAAGGGTGAAGCCGGTCTGTTGCAGGGTTATCGGCAGTGCTTGGGTAAGGGTTTCCTTCAGCGGTATGTCATTGATACTTCCGAATACTGTTACCTCTGAGTTAACCATGAGTTGTATGGTACCGGTCTGGTCCATCAGCTCCTCGCCGATCCGGTTAACTAATTGATAGGCAGCATATACCTCCAGCCTGATATCAGCAGCTTGATACTCCTTTTGATCTGCCTGGCCCGGCATCCCCTGGGACAGCAGAAAGGTCTGTTCCGGAATTTCCCGCAGCTGATATTGCCAATATAGCTGCCCTTTATCATCTACCGACTGAAGAATAATTCTCGATTTAATTCTCGTATCTAAGCTTGCCCTCGCCTGCCCTGAAAGCCGAAGGGTCGGCGTCAGAATGACCTTTGGCTCGGCTGCAAAGAAGTAGGAGGCCATCCCCTGAGGAAGGCTTGTCCCCTTCGGCCATACCGTGATATCCTTTCCGGATACCACCCCATAATCCGGCAGGATGGAAAGGGTCACTTCCCCCGCCGGTTCATTTACAGGCTCCTCCCTCACACTGGTATAGGTCCATAGTATCGCTCCTGCAAGACCGAGAAACAGGATGGGTATGATATATTTTCTGATCCATTTTGTAGACATGGTATTCACCGGTGCTTTCTTTCTGATATCCAGCGTACTGTATCCCTGATCTTTAGGCGAACGATACCGTCTGTCTGATTATCGGTAATACAGTTCGCTAGTAACAATGAATGCGTCTCGGAGATCTCGGCGTATTACTAAGCCGTATGGTGTAGCTTCCGGCGGCATCGGTTGCCGTAAACTGAAAATCCACAGTCAATGTACTTAAAATGTTTTGAATCAGCGATGCCTTGACCTCCATAACCTGCCCCGGAGATAATATCAATGAAATCTGCCGCGGAGATGATGCTCCATACCGGAATTCAATTTCTTCGGCACCGATTTTAATGCCAAACCGGCTGAACAGATGTAATATGTTGAAATCCGGCTGGATTGTTACAGTTAATTTCATAATACGGTTCGAATTGTTTGTGATCGTTCCAAAGCTGTAATAATTTCCGCTCAGATCATAGGATTTATTTTGAAATCCCTTTAGCATTATTAGTCCATTCTCATCATTTACTACCCTGGCCGTTGCAGTCCTCTCCAGTCTTCCCTGGCTTATGGCGGCACTATAGGGTAATGAGACCAACGCGAACAGAAGGCTGAGAATGAAGAATATTTTCGTGTATTTATTTTTATGAAGTCTCATCTCGATCTCCTTCTCCCTAATAATTTTGCCCGCACCCGTCCAAGCCTGCGCTCCGTAATTTTATCCTTGAAGGTCCTTAAGGGAATCCAATCCTCCAACCCATGAATACGGCTGAGCAGTTTAAAGAATAAGGCACAATAAAACCCGAAGGCAATGGTGACTGCCAGGTTGGCGAAGGTCGGATCTGCCCGGTGCAGCAGGACTGTCCAGGTTCTGGGGAGTAAAACAGGGTAATGATATACCTGGACATAGCCCTGATAAATGCCCGTCCTATGATGCGGTTCCACATCCAGCAGGACCGTTCCCGACGAACGGGCTCCTATCCTGCCGGGACTGTCATTTACCGATAATGGTGATATTCCTTTACATATAATCCAAACCGGTATTAATCCGTTATTTCTGACCGTCATGATAAGCTGATCCTGTTGATTTACTGCTATACTGTCCCACCGTTCCCCTGGATATTCACTGACAAGATATTTGATTTGTGATACGCGGGATCCGAAATAAACCGTGATCATGATTATAATGGATGCGGCGATTACAATCCCCCTATATATATGCCTCAGCCGTAATCTGCGGCAGGGCTTTGGTTTACGGACTCTTGACCGGCCGCCTGCAATGACGGAGAGTAAGCCAAGCATCAGAAACACTCCTGACAGATACCGGGTATACTTCCCAAATCCATTTCGCAGGATTGCCGAGAGCTTGCCCAAACCGGGCACAATAAGCGGCTGTCCGCGAAATGTTACCACCCTGCCCACAATCCTGTCCTTTGACACCTCCGGTTCGCCGCTATCCTGGTCCTGATAAGGTGAGTTATCCCCTTTTGTAATATACCCGGATTCCCCAAGCGCAATAATTCTGTGGGTAATATAGGGGGCTTTCAGAACCTCGGGTCTGTACATGATGATATCTCCCGCCTTCAGTTGGGCAGCAGGCCATACCAGAAAAGCATCATTTACTTTGATCAGCGGCTCCATACTGTCGGAATACACATAGGTCAAAACAGGAGCACCATTGGTATTTGCGCCGAAAAACATCATTGCGGCCGCTAATATTAATCCAAATAGTGCTCCAAAAATATATTTCTTCATTCGATTTTACCTCAATTCAGTATTCTTTATCTTCCTTGAGGGGTTACTCTATCTATCCTACTGTCCCTGTATACGCAGAACCGCACTAAGAGTCTTTAAGGCGTCATGGCCGTTTGTGTCGATTGTAAAGTAAAAATCAGAGGACGCACCGACGGAAATGGTTGCACCGGAGCCATTCGAAGGAGCCATGGTAATAGCATTGCCGTTACCTTCCCCATTCGCCATAGTAACTGTTACCGGGATGTCCGAGTTATTCTTAATCCGAATCACACCGTTTGCCGCAGAACCGATAGAAAATACCGCATCGGTATTAAAGCCGCTGTTTGTATTGTTATTAATCGCCGCACTCAGGTTTAAGGATACCTTGCCGTCCGGCTCGGTCTTCACAAGGCCCGTATAATTGGATTTATTCGTAATCTGAATTGCAACGTTCTGATCGGTATCCACCAATATCTTACCTGCATTAATATCACGGCCAAAGGATATGCTGGATAACGCCGCCGAACCAATTGCAGCAACACCCACGGCTGCCAATATCAGTAAAACCCCTAATCTTAATCGCTTCATAATAGCTTCCTCCCATTATTATTTAATTATTGTTTCTATAATATTCACGAGGTTATGTGACTTTCGCTTTTGTAAGCTCTTCCACCGCTATCACTCATTTAAATGTGAATACCGGCTGCATAGGCCTATCATATATTAGAACGCACATTGAAAACAATATTAAAATACTTCCAATACCCTTACCCGGTTACCCCTGCCGTATGGGTCCATCAATACCTAATAATCACCACATTCCTTCATACCAATATGTAGCAGCCTCCGCGTTGTGACCAGATGGATCAATATATATCAGCGGATTATTAATACAGTAGGTATACAGATTCAAGCTTAACGGATTGCTTACCTGCCCTTCAAAGCTGTCCTCATTGAGGAACCTTCCGAGTGCCGGGTCATAATATCTTGCCCTCATCCCGTCGACATAATAGGCCATCTCCGTGGCAGATGTTCCCTTAGTAACGGATACCAGCTTGTTGTCCACATCATAGGTATAGGCGGTGTCTGCTATGTCTGTTGAGGCCAAGTTTCCCGTTTCGGTCAGACGGTTCCCCCGAAGGTCATAGGTATAGGCGGTCGTCTCTCTTTTGGCATTTGTCGAACTCGATACTCTTCTTGATGTATCGTGAACCATAGACCTGTCTTAGTAACCTTGTATTGAAAAAATGACCTATTTTCAGAGATTGAATTCTGAAAGCAGGCATTTTCTCATTCATATTATTGCTTTAATTCAAATACTCTACACTAAATATCAGTAAATACCAATCAACTTCATAAGTATATGTTAAAATTCTCTTTAATTTAACACGTTCCTACTTTAGATCATAATCTCTTTTATCATCAAAAGCGTACATTACTTGAAGTTTATCGTAATCATTATTCCAATCAAAGAAAGAAACACCTTCAAGTGTATCAATTCTTCCATTGTTAATAAATAATATGAACATATAGGTTTCATCTGGATGATCTTCAAAAGTGCCTAATACATCACAGATTCGCCCGTTTATATTGTGTATAGTCAATTCATCCGGTATCAAAAATTTTGTAAAAAATCCATATCCTGAGAATTCTCTTGAAATCACTTTTGCAAATTCTAATTGCCGATTTAATCCTATAAAAATTTCATCATTGGATTTTAGCAGCATTTTTAGCACAATATCTTCAAGTTCTTCTTGAGTCATGATTAAATCTCTTCGTATGCAAATATGACTTCCTGTCCAGTTACCACAAAATGGTCTTTATCACTATTCTTCTCAAATAATCTCCAACACTCATCATTAGAAGAAGAGTTTATCAATACTTCAAAAATATCGCCATTTGATAAACCTAGTTTCAGGTCACCAAATATATTAAGCTTATAGTCACTGATAAAAATCTTCCCATTTGATAACATCCATTTCTTGGATTTTTCGTCAAAAAGATTATTTCCTTGTATGTCCCATTCAAATTTCTCACTCCATTCTATTGAGGAGTTTGGAACATAGATATCTGAGGATGCAAAAATAATTTTTCTATCTTCTTTATTAAGCATTCTGCATGGACATTGTACATGTAGACACAGCGAGCCGTATAATATATCTCTTCCTTCATATTCTTTTTCGATAGCTATATTTATGAAATTTAGCCATATTATATTAGCAGCCCTTCCAATATTGATTAAATACTTACCCTGCAATTTATTAAGATAGTTCTCAATCTCAAAATTCATAATATAAGCCCTCCGTTTATTTTTTTCCAAATAGGTCCTTTGCTATATCTAAAATTTCTTTATAACTATAACCTTGACCACTAATATAATCGTGTAATTGTCTTGATTGCTCCTTTGTTAATCTCAAATCTTTAGAAATTTTATCGGTTTGCTCATTCTGCTTTTGATTATTACGCGGAGCGCTTCCCTTTTGCTTTCCAACTCTTTCTTTACTTCCTGTACCATAATAATCATCATAATCATCATTCGATATAGTCTTACCTGATCCCTGAGTATCTGATCTTGTCGGAGCCGGGCATGGCGTTGGAACACTGATAGCTTCCTCTTTCGATGACGAGATATTTGTAACCGTTTCATATACCGGAATAGCAGCAACACCAATTCCAACGCCTCTTAAAACCCATTTACCAACTCCTTTAACACCTTCCCATAGCAAATATCCTAAAGAAACCGGATCAACGCCTCCTCCGCCTCCTTCACTAACTGCAAATCTATTCTCATGTCCAGTTGGATCTACATAGATCAGCGGATTATTAATACAGTAGGTATACAGATTCAGCGTCAGCGGATTATTGATCTGCCCTTCATAGGTATCTTCATTGATGAATCTACCAAGTTTCGGATCATAGTATCTTGCCCTCAGATAATATAATCTCATCTCTGGATAAATTATAATGGATACTTTAGTTTTTCCCGTGTACTCCCATTTATGGATTAAAATTTATATTTTTTTATAATATTACATATAATATTTATATTTTCACCCCTTAAATATATCTCACGATAATCATTTTCAGTTATCATCTGAATTAATATAATATCATAATTATTAATTTTACCGCTCTCAAGAGAAAGTATTTCATATCCAATGAAACTGATATCCCCAGGACATTGATACTTTATATTGCTAAAAATAATTTCTACTTCCACTTGATCATCCGGATTATATTTATCATTCAATACATTATTAGTGGAAAGCTCACTAAATAATTGAACTATATTTAATTTCAAAATTTTATTATCTGGAATATAATCCGCATTAATTATAAAACTATCATGTAGTGAATTATTTTGTATGAAATCTTTAATCTTCATTTATCTTCTCCTAATTAGGTTTTATATGCGATGGTTCTGAGTTTTTTGGTACTGGATTACCGCCTTTATCCAAGTAATAATCTTTATCACTAATTGAATCCGGATTATAAATATGATAATGGTCTTTTCCTTTCCATCCTTTTTTTCCTGGATCTCCTTTATCAAATCTTACCTTTATGCCAGTTTTAGGATCATTAAATATTCTATGATTACCGGAATTGTTTCTTGGATCAGTAAGTTCTATCCAGCCTTCATCTAATAACTCATCTGGATTTTTAGGTAAGTTTAACTGAAATTCAGTCACATACTCAAAATCATTATAATCACGGTCATATATGCCGGTAATATAAAGTGGAATAAATAATATTTTTAATGTTTCTACTATAATTTCTTCGATCCCTGGACCAGCCACATTCACAGGAATCCCATATCCACCTAAAGCATCTCCAGCAAATGTCCTGATATCATGTCCGGTTGGATCTACATAGATCAGCGGATTATTAATACAGTAGGTATATAGATTCAGCCGGGCACGGCATTGGAATATTATCAATACTATGTTTCTTTTTCTTCTATATAACATACCTGATAAGGAAAGTCGGCATTTGTTTGGTAATTACCTGATTTAATGCCGACTTCCTAGTTCATTTTTATCTTGTTATTCTTATGTTTATTTCTGGTGTAAAATATCCCTCTTCAATATATAGGCTTGCTATATATTTACTTAAAGAATCGATTTTAATATCTACGATTTCCTCATTATTTTTAAATAAATAATTAAAATCCAAGTAAATACATTCAACAGTTTTATTGTCAAGAATTTTTTGCAAAAAGTCATGCATAATCTTTAGGCTACTACTAATTTTAATATCAAACTCCCGTTCATAATTATTCGTATTTTTGTCTATTGTAGGAAAGAATAATCCATCTGAATAGTTATCCAAAGGAGAATCCATAACTTCAAACAAAATAGTGCTCTTGCTGCCGTTCTTAGAATACATATCAAATACACTGCGTGAAACATTCCCTCCTAATTTGCAACCTATTCTATTATCAATGGCACATTTTTGGATAGAATAAGCTAATTCAATAAGCTCATTAATATTATTACTTAATAGCTTTATTTGTCCACATATACCAATACTCATTTAATTACTTCCGCTCACTTAATTATTGTTACAGTTTCTCCTGTGGGTTGTTCTTTAGCATTTTTAGATATTGAATAGGCCACAACAGTCGAAACCATATGACCTTATCAAAGTTAATATATAATATAACTATTTAGAGCCTTAATAATAATAAATATCGAAATCTATTTCTGCATCAATCTTTTCGGCAAATTTTATTATTTCTCTTGTTAAAGTTATTTCAGGCCCGTCACCATTCTCCGCATGAATGCTAACAACAAAATAAGATTTAATATTATTATTTTTCATTAATTCTTTAATTCTATCTTCTTTATCTTTTAATACGATCAGTAATTTATTAAATTGATTAACAATTGCTTTAGAATTTTCTTTTCCAGAACTAAATTCCCACATTGTATGAGCAAATTCTTGTAATTTAAAGCTCTCCTTTCTTCTTGTTTTACTAGGATTAATACTCAAGGTATCTGATATCTTGTCAATATAATCCTCATCGCTTGTTAGTAAAAAGCTTACTTCAATTTGAGGTAATAAATCCATAATAAATCTCCTTTGTTTCAAAGCTTCATGCTATTTTTATTGTTAAATAATATTGAATTTTCAAGGTCCGTATATATTTTTATTGGTGTGAAGTTTTAGTATATAACTATAACCTTAAAATTAATGTAACGTAATTTTTATCATAATCCTAAATAAAATAGTAATCTATCTTGAACATCACTAGCATCAATAGAGATCAATGAAATGGAACTCCAAATCTCTCTAATACTCTTACCTAAGAAAACTTTTGCATTTATAAATTCTTCAAATGAATCAAAATCATAGGCTTGCGAGCCATCTTCAGTTAATCCAAACCAATATATAGCTTTATTAGTTTCCCTATTCAACATTTTTCCCAACCAAGATGTTTGATAAACTTCACAATTATCAATACAAAATTCTATTTCTATGCAATTTTGATTTTCAGCAATGTCATATGACATTATGCATTTAAATTCCTCAAAAGTTATTTTATCCATATATAATCCTTTCCTTATGGTCTTGGTCCATGTTCATGAGGCCATTCTGGGTGTAATTTGGGATTGCCATGATTAGTGAAGTCTACATCACGTATTTGCTTTCCATTTGGTCCATACCATCTACGGGTTTTAATATTTCCCTTTGAGTCAAGAATATCAACACTGGAATTTGGCTCTCCTTCTAATCCCGGATTTTTAGTTGTAGTTCTGTGATTTGATGATGGCGCAATATCGATTTCATTACCTTTATTAGTTTTAGTCTTACTTCCTGCCCCCTGAGTATCTGTTCTTGCCGGAGCCGGGCATGGCGTTGGAACACTACTATCTTTATCTTTCGATGACGACATATTTGTAACCGTTTCATACACTGGAATGCTAGCAACACCAATTCCAACGCCTCTTAAGACCCATTTACTAACTCCTTTAACACCTTCCCATAGCACATATCCTAAAGAAACCGGATCAACGCCTCCTCCGCCTCCTTCACTAACTGCAAATCTATTATCATGTCCGGTTGGATCTACATAGATCAGCGGATTATTTATACAGTAGGTATACAAATTCAATGTCAGCGGATTATTAATCTGCCCTTCATAGGTATCCTCATTGATAAATCTTCCCAGTACCGGGTCATAGTATCTTGCCCTCAGATAGTATAGTCCCGTCTCTTCGTCATAGACCTCCCCCGCATATTTGAACGGGTTTTCTATGGTCTCGCTGCTTGTCAGGATATTTCCCCATTCATCATAGTTATAATTATTGACGATGTTTCCGTTTCGGTCAATGATCTGTATGACGTCTCCATGGCCGTTGTACAGGTAGTAGTATTCTCCCCCTCCAGTTTCTTTTTTTACCAGGGCACGGTCCGGTCCCCAGACGTAGTTGGCTGTGACGGTATTGCTTCCGTCTGCTTCCGCGATCAGTTTTCCTGCCAGGTTGTAGATGTAGTGGGTGGTGCCGGTTGCCGTTGTTTTCTTTGCCCTCATGCCGTCGGCATAGTAGGTCATCGTGGTTGTTGCGGCTCCTTTCGTAACGGAGGCCAGCTTGTTGTCTACCTGGTAGGTGTAGTCGGTGTTGACAAGTCCGGTGAAGTTATCGTTGTTTTCGGTCCGGCGGTTCCCTTTGAGGTCATAGGTATAGGAGGTCTCTGTCCCGGTCTGGGGCAGGATTCTTACCAGCCGGTTCAGTTTGTCGTAGGTGTAGGTGGTGGTGGTCTGCCCGTTGTTGACGGTGGTGATGTTTCCGTTGGCGTCGTAGGTATAGGTGTACCGCGACAGAACAGTGCTTGCCTTCTTGTTAATCATGGTAATCAACCTGCCCAGGGTATCGTAGAGGTATTCCGTGGTCGGGTAAGTGCCGTCGTTCAGTCTCGGATAGGTAATCTTATCTAACTTACCGTCCGGATAGTATTGATAGGCTGCATTGTCCGTATCGGAGGAACTTACCGTCTGGGAGCCGTTGGTCTGTACCTTCGCCAGCCGGTCATTCATATATTTGTACAGGGAATAGAAACTGCTGCCCTGTATTCCTGCTCCCACTCCGGTAAGCCGTCCGGCATTGTCATATTGAAGTTCCAGACCGGAGCCAAGATAACCGCTTCCGGTGGTTTCTTTTCCGGTGATTTGTCCGAGGGCGTCATAGGTGTAGGTGTTTTCTGTAACAGGGGTGGCTGAGCCGTTTTGGTACATCCTCTCTTCGTCGAAGCCGAAGGGGCTGCTGTAGTTGTATTGATAGCCGATGCTTTTTGTACTGTCCTGGCTGGTCTGGGTGGCTGTCATGAGCCGGTCCAGCCCGTCATAGGCGGCCGTGAGGGTGCTGCCGTTTCGGTCCACGGTCTTGGTCCCCAGGCCGAGGCTGTTGTAGGAATAGCCCGTCACCTGGGCGGAGGGGTCGGTCCTGGTCCTGAGGCTGCCCAGTTCATCATAGGTCTTGGTATACAGGGGTACGGATGCTGTACTCTGGGCATTTTCTTTTAAGCTGACGGTGGTGATGTTTCCCAGGGCGTCGTAGCTGACTGCCGTGATCTGGTTCAGGGCGTCTTTGACCTGGATTACCCGGTTCCGTTCGTCGTAGCGGTAGGAGGCGGTTACACCGTCCTCGTTTAGGTTCCGCTTGGGGTCGGTGTATCCGGTCAGGTTCCCTGCGATGTCGTAGGTGTACCGCTCGGATAATTCAATGCTCGGGTCCGGCCAGTTCTGGTATGCTTTCCGTTGTATGGCTCTGCCGAACTGGTCCAGATGTACCTCGGTATAGTTCCAGGTGCTGCCATAGTCATTGTGGATCATCCCTGTCCGGTACTGTTCGATCGAGGAGGACGGGACGAAGCAGCTTACGATCTTGTTTGCCGTTATGTTATAGTTACTGACATACAGGTTCCCGGAGGCATCGGTTATTTCGTGGACCCGCCCCCAGGCATCGTAGGTCTGGCTCAG
>JAFAFU010000002.1 GCA_023423335.1 Bacillota bacterium
CAACAAAAAAACGGCTCTCTTAATACTTTCCAGCAAGGTTTAAAAGCGCTTAATTTACCCTATGAATGGTGAATATATGGTGGTTAACTAATTAAAATATTAATATCCAAAGGAGATAAATTAATGCGCATCAAACGATATTTTCTAATTCTTGCTTTGCTTACTCCGTTTTCATCAATGGCAAATGTAAGCAAATGGTCCACCAGCGAGACTCATGGCGTTCGCTCTTATGCTGTTTCCAGCAAAGATAATTATACGCTTACATTTGAGTGCGATGTTGGATTTAATAATACGGATCCCAATCAAGTAGGAACACGACTACTCACTCTCATGAAAACAGAACCTGGCGGTGAGTCATTTGATGCTAAAAAAGAACAAATAACGCTGAAAGTTGGTGATGATGAATATCCTATCAGTTCTATCGGTTCCTCTGTGGGTGATAGTTACTGGTATGGTTTTTGGTCAGATACCCCTGATATGGAAGTTAAAACATTCGATGCATACGTAGACGGAAAAAAAATCGCAACATTTACGCTACGTAAGGCCGCAGAGCTTTTCAACGCGGCACCTGAAGATGGCTGCCTGAAGCGCGCAAAATGACCTGTCACAAATGACTACTCGTAGAATCGGTTAACACACCAGATTCTACGAGGTTTCAATGACACCACGACAATTACTCGAAGACGTCAAATCCCGCTTCACACCTTTGATTGCGGATGAACCTGCCTTACTGGAATCCCTGCTAAGAAAAGCATTGGGAACCTACCAGGATAGGGCGGGGCACATCAAGCGGATACGCATCACCGATCAGGCCAGTAAATCACTTGCTTGCCCAGTTGATTTTCTTGCGCTCGTATCGGTTACAGATCACACCGGCGATCTTGTCTACTCCGATGTTTACGATGGGAATATCGAGCTTGAAGATACTCATCGAGCGGTATACCCGCTGAATGTGTCATATCTGGCTAATTTACGTGATATGGATCTGGATAATGGGGAAGTGCCACCTGAAATCATTGGGTTACTTTCTGACTATCTGGAAGTGTTAATCGCGATACCTAACACTGATCGCCTGCGAAGAATATCTATCGCGGGGAAACTCGATGCCAGCAATTTATCCGACGAGAACACGCTGTATCAGCGAAAGCTGGATCTGGAAGAGAAAATGAGCGCAACAAGGGCAATTATCCCGGGGATTGTTCTTTTCTCATCCATGTTGAAGTGAGGGGGCTGATATGGGGCTTAATGTTGCTTCAGTAAAGTCTTATGTATCTTCGGCATTAACGACGACATTATTTGGCTCCGGCGTTGGTGAGCGGGAAGTTGGTAAGCTGACGTCAATCATCATGAACAAAATGCTGTTCGCGCAAGGATGGCAGTTCTCTGTCGAAGTTGATGGACTGGAGGGGGCAGACTTCTTTGCCAAAGACATTACCTACCACGATTACAGCATCGAATATGTATCGATTAAAATCGGCGGAGGGAATATCCTTCAGCCAACGGAGCGTTCGCCTGGGCAGATAACAATGATGGTCAGGGATACCGTTGATGGCCTCGTTTTGGACTGGTTTAAGACGGCAAAAGGTCGGGTGATCAATCCGGACGGTACCGGGAATATACCGTCTAAATATTTGCTCAATGTGCGTATTTATCGGTTGCTGTCCTCCGGTTTAACCAAACTGGAAAATGAGATGACGGTATTCCCGGTCACTACCGGCGATGTCACCTATGCGCGGGATCAGGTTACGGAATTTAAGTCATTCCCAATGACCTTCGCATTGCACAGCACGTTTAACCAATCCTCAAGTTCTTTAGCTTCCCTTCTGGGCTTTAGTTTTTCTCTTTGAATTAAGGAGCAAGGATGCTTTTACCTCTTTTCCCGCTACCATCGCGGCCAACTGAATTGATCCAGTTCCGTCAGCCAAATATTGCTGATGCGATGCGTTTCAACTCGATAACACCGGAGGAACAAGAACAACAGACAACGGCGTATTTAAAAGCCTTGCTGGCTGAACCCGCGAAACATGATCCCCTGACATGGACGGCGCAGGACCGGATTACCGCGTTATGGTGGATATTTACCGGCTCCCGTGAAACACCGGTCGAGACATTCACCTACACCTGTAAACATTGCGGTAAAGAGCATTATTACGATTGCGATATGAATGCTCTGGCTGAAGATATCCAGGTCCTGGAAGTGGAACCGTTCATTGACGATATTGAGGTGTCTGTAGAGGGAGTGCCTTATCAATGGCGTATCGTGCCGCTTGATGGCTGGGCAATGGAAATGCTGGAGATGCGCCGTGCAGCATTGCCACCTGAAGACGACGCGGAATTCAAAGAAGCGATCGTTGATTTGCGTTTTTGGGAATTCGCTTATCAGTGTGAGCTTTATAACGATGTTAGCGGTACTCGTGAAGATCAGGCTGAGCGTCGTTATGAAACGATTAAACGGATGGCCATTGATACTGAATTTATGAAGCTGGCGGCACACATCCGACTGGCTCATGAAAAGCTCGAACATGGTTTACCGTGCTACATCGATAAAGGTGAAATGCGTCTTCGTCTCCCGCCGCATAAATGCCCAAATCAGGATAAAAAGGAGTCCACAGAGGGTGCATATACCCGTCTGTGGGTGCCCTTTCGGGCTACCGACTTCATTCCACAGGTGGGGATTGAAAAGCTATCAGACCTTAGTGTCCAACCTGGTTTTATATGGGGGTATACCGATTCAGGACGCTGAAAGGCTTACTGAATCCTATGCGTTTTTCCTGTTGGAGAAACTGGAAGAAAAACTTAAACCGAAGCGGTAGGCGATAAGATCATGGAAAGAAAAAACGCCAACATTGACGATGTGATAAGGACGGTTGAAACCGCCAGCGCAAAAGAGCTGGAAGAGCTTGC
>JAFAFU010000017.1 GCA_023423335.1 Bacillota bacterium
CTCATACCCCGTGGCATCTGGCTTCTTAGGCCGCTACCATCATCAGGTCATCGTTTGCATTTACTTTAATGGTCAGTTTCTAAACCGCCGCAAAGTCGCTAACCATGACGAAAACCCTGAAAAAAAACGCCCACCCGAAGATGGGCAAACTGGAAGCTCGTAACGCACTTCGGAGTTGCCACTTAGGCGCATGGTCAACCTGGCAACTCGGTGGTTTGTCTGGGAGGACTAGGCCCAGCCATGCTTACCGCCGCGCCTGTCGCGGCTAACAGCTAAATCGCTCTATAAATCACGATTCATTGAGGCGATATTACACTAATAAATTTATTAGAGCAATACACCCAAAACGTCATGAGCTACACCTCGAGTGTCCCCCTTACAAGACACAGAACGTCTGGCAAAAAGAGGCTCCACTCTGAAGCCATTGTCATGATAAAGCTCTCTGATGTTTGGCGCGCCACTGTTAGTAATGAGAACCTTTGCACCTCGACGATGAGCATCCGTCAACAGAGACACCAGGCGTTTTTGCTCTTCAAACTTAAAGTCATGACCGGAATAGTTCGTGAATCCCTCTGTATTTGGAAGCGGTTCATACGGCGGATCGCAAAAGATGACATCTCCTTCTCCGGCAGCTTCAATCACCGCTGCAAAATCACCGCATACAAACTCAGACCGCCCTTCCGCACCGAGGAAGGCTTCCATCTCCTGTAATGGGAAATACGGAGTTTTATACTTCCCATAACCGACATTGAACTCACCGGCCTGGTTGTAACGCGTCAATCCGTTAAAACAATGTCGGTTCAGGAACAAAAACGCCGCTGCGCGATGTAAATCATCATAGACTTGTTTGTTAAACGCATTCCGTACTGCCAGGTATCCTTCCTGTGTGTTGTAGTCCTGGAAGAAACGATGTGCCAGAGTGATAAGTGAATGCGCCTCGCGTTGCAGAGTCTTGTAAAAGTTAATCAGGTCAGCATTCACATCATTTAGCAGATTTTCCTGGTATCCGGCATTCATGAAGACAGCTCCGCCACCAACGAAAGGTTCAATCAGGCGCTTCCCTTCTGGCAAATAGCGAAAGATTTGTTCCAGAACACCAAATTTTCCACCAGCCCATTTGAATATGGACCGTTCGAATTCTGCCGCTGGTTTAACTTTTCGCTCTTTTGTTTCACTTCCTTCTTTCTGCCGACATACGGCCTTAGTAATCCGATCGCCAATCCAGCGCATTACTGGTATTGCCATACTATTGCCGATCGCTTTGTAACGCGGTCCGTCAGCTGCAAGCATCGCGGCCTCTTCTTCGCTTAAATCTGGATAGTGATTGCGAAGATATGCCAGTTCATCTGAATTAACTTTTTTACGCTTTTCCGTCGGGATCAACGTATGCCCATCAGGAAAACCTTGCAGCCTTTCACATTCGACAGGGGTAAGACGGCGGACAGCTACTTCTGCGTTTCTTACTTCATAGCAAACAGCTGTTGGATTTTTAGCCATTAGAGATGGTGAAGTATTCTTAGTTGCAGCATGTTGTGTACCGCTCATACGCTCAGGAAAAGCCAATGTAACAAGATGCTCATGGCTTTCTTGCTCACGTGCCCGCAATGTACCATGCCCTTCTGACCAAAAACCTGCTCCTGTGCTGCTAAAAACGGCAAGGTCAGTGGCATCTTTAAAATCTCTTGCCTTTACTGTCGATGCGGTTTCATCGTCAATATATTCCCCAAATGCTGCCATCCTGAAAGCGTTTACGGCTTTCGTCGATTTCATACCGGGTGGCATGTCAGCGTGTAGGCATGGATTTAGGCTTTCGCCACTGATTGCAGCGCCATTTGCAATAATGGCGGAAGCGATTTCCTTCTTTTTTCGGCTCGGCGCAATATTCCGGCGCACGCCTTCGAACTCAAAAAGTACCGTTGCGGGATCGAGGTCTGTTCGAGCACTTGCGACAACAAACACGCGTCGGCGTCGTTGTGCCACTCCGAAGTATTGGGCATCAAGGATTCTCCAGGCCACCTTTCGCTGCGGTCCATAAATACAACCACACTGCGGCCACTTTGGAGCATGGCAACCGGTTTTGCCATCCCACCGCCAGAACGCGTTACTTTTTCCTGATTCAGGTCGATCACCTGGTTCAAATGGCGCATCTTCTCCAGCCAATCCGGCAAGGAAACATCCGAAGGCGTTATCTGCCGATGACAGGACTCCTGGGACATTTTCCCAGACGATAACTGTCGGTTTGAGGAAGGACTCAGACCGTTTGTCGTCAATTGCATTTGCAAGCTCCACATACTTCAAAGTTAGCGCGCCGCGTTCATCATCAAGCCCACCACGTAAGCCCGCGATACTGAATGCCTGACAAGGCGTACCCCCGACGAGCACATCAGGGGATTCGATTTCCCCAGCCAGGACTTTTTTGGCAAGTTTTGTCATGTCGCCAAGGTTGGCGACATGGGGCCAGCGGTGCGCAAGAACGGCAGATGGAAAAGACTCGATTTCAGCAAACCACACCGGACGCATACCCAACGGTTCCCAGGCAATACTCGCGGCTTCAATTCCACTGCAAACAGATCCATAGCACAGCTCTTTCACTGCTTAGCCTCTCCACCAAGGGCATTTACCAGAGCATCAACCAGGCACGAAATTTCACTGGTCAACAGGAAGAAATCTGCGTCCAGTCGCTGCGCTACATCTTCACTATCAATATCAGAGTTCTGATCAAGCAATTCATCCGCAAATTTGACGCTGGTAAGGCTGAAGTTATGGTCCAGTGTAAATTTAATGCGGTTCTGCCAGTCGAGTGCCAACTTAGTGACGAGCTTGCCAGCTTCCAGGTGTGTGGAAATTTCATCGCTTCCCAAATCCTGCTTTTTCACTCGGGCAATACCGCCATCCTCAAGCACTGCCTTAAGTTCTGCCGCATCCCCCATTTGAAATCCCTGTGGAGCACTACCATCACGTACCCAGTCGGTCAGCGTTAATTCAATGGGATTTTCAACACTCAGGGGAACAACAGGAAGAGAACCCAGAGACTTACGCATAAGCGCGAGCATATCCTCTGCCTGCCGCGCGCTGGCATTGATATAGATACGTTTAGTTGAACCGTCGTAGATCGCCTGGATAACAGAAAACTTTGAAAAAGCCCGTGGCAGAAGAGAATGCAGAACTTCGTCTTTCAGGGAGTCCTTCTCTGTTTTCTTCAGTTTACGCGCTTGTTCTTGCTCAAGTTTTTCAATTTTTTCTTGAATAGCTCGCTGGATAACCGGCGGGGGAAGAATTTTTGTTTCGCGCTTTGCTTCAACAAGGATAAAACCATTTCCATGCATAGCGATAACTTCGGAATTATCACCAAATGGAGATACAAAACCGAACTTGGCCATATCCTGGCTACCGCATGGCGTGAAAAGGATCATTTTCTTTTTATCTTCTAAGTCGGTCAGATCCGCCTCACGAGAAAGTTTATAAATAGTAATGTTTTTCCAGTGCTTAAACATGTTGTAACCCTTGAATATCAACCACAGAAAGCTCGTCTTTGTAGAAAAATGCCAGGTTGTGGCACCCCCTCGTTTGAGCGTATGAGCTGGGACCAATTTCGTTCTTCCAGACAAATGGCTTCAAATCCGTACGGCGAAGCATAAAAACGTGATTTGTTCCGCTCTGATTCCCAATGAGGCAAAAGCCTTCTTTCACCTTAATAGCCTGCAAGTTGTCGAGTTCACCGCTGGTTACACGGCTATCGAACTCTTTGCGGCTTATTAGCTCCATCTGCATCTGACGACTCCAAACAAATGCCCATTGAAGGGCGATGGCTGAATGGTACCGAAAATACGACATAAAAAACAATATTTATTAGAGCAATTTTGCAATAGTTGAACTCCATGTAGACCACAAACAACCTGAGTTAAAATAACGAAAATCAGAGCAAATAATTGGTGATGACGTGGCAAGTATTGCAACAAAAGACAGCATTTGTTCGGGGCACGGAGGATTCCCATCCAGGCCTCCTGTAGAGAGTGAACCACTACTTAAAGTCAACGGAGTCGAAGTGTTAGTTGATGGTAAGCAATATGCACAGCATACCGATGGAAACAGTACGCACGGTGGGCAAGCTATATCAACCAGGGCATGGTTTACCGTCAATGGTAAAGGGATCGTATGCGTTGGTGACCCTGTTTCATGCGGATCTACCGTAGCGTCCGGAGACGGCCTGGTTCAGGTAAGTTAGGAGATATCATGCTGGAAAAAGACTACCAGTTATCCGCATATAAAAAATTGGCCGCCGCCGGTGGGATGAAAACACCTGGTGCCATAACATCGGCACGAAACAGTGCTAACACAGCAAAACTGCTTGCAGAAGAATTGACCGGATTAATTCTGGATACAATTGTCTATCCCGACACTATTACCAGCTATGTTTCAACGATCAGAACAACCACAACCGGCTTAACGAACATTGGAGAACTGGCAACTAAGCACGCGGACCTGTTGGCTGGTTATGCAGATCTGTCAATGCTGCTTCAACTCGATATTGGTTGGGATGTTTACTGCCGTGCTAATGAGCGAGAAGTATCAGAACTGCCGATCTCTATTGCCATTGGTGATGTGACTATTACTAAATCGCTTGAGGACGCTGTAAACGCGCTTAATACATCAAGTTTAGTCGCTGCTATGGGGGAGATTAACCAGACCCTTAACACTGGCTCAGGAAGCTCGTCAGGCTCTGGTTCAGGCGGCGGCACTGCCACTCCCCCACCAGCACTAACAGAAGAGCAAATTGAATCTCTGAAAGTAGCAACTGAACAGTTTGGGGTTGTTTTCAACCAGACAACAGCGCCCACAACTGCGTTACAACAGCAGTATGAACGAGCGAATGAAAGCGCCAATGTAGCCATAACTGCTTATAACCATGCTATCGGTACTGCGCTTGCGGAAGCATCAGCAAATAAGGCCAGCACAGCCAGCGCAGTTGCTGCTTTGGTTCCTGATTCTGTTCTTGATGAATTAAACAAAGCGGCACAGTAACAAAGGACTTCATTGATAATTTTTCTTCAGGAGGAAGACATGTCATTCTTTTCTACGTTAAAAACAGCTTTGTCTTTGAAGGAGAAACTTGCTGCTACTGGTGTTCTTGTTCTGATTTGCGCACTTGTTGGTGCTGGGTTTGCATGGGAACGTCATCAGCTAAAGCAAGCCATGGAGAAAATTGGCAGTCTTGATCAGGCTGTTAAGGAACGTGATAAGTCAATAATGGATCTTAACCAGACCATTGAGACGATGAACAAAGCAGAGCAACATTTTCACAGCCAGGAAGTGAAAAATGAATCAGAACAAGCCAAATATGCTGACAGGCAAATGGAACGAAAAGCTGAAGTTCAGAAACAACTGGTTGCGGCGGGTAATGTTCGCCAGCGTATTCCTGCTGACACTCAGCGGTTGCTCCGGGAGTCGATCAGCGAATTTAACGCCGACGCCGACAAAGGTTAACCACCCTGACCCAAAAAGTGCATTTATGTGCAGGATGCCAGAGTTTAGCAGTGAATATTTTGATGATCTGCCAGCGTATATCCTCGATACAGAAACGATGCTGATGGGGATTAATAGGAAGAATCGCAACGTTAATGATTACAACCGAGCTATTAGCGGTAACTAAAAGGGATTTTTATGTCTGATAAAGTAACAGTAAAGCAAACTATCAACAAAGCGACTTCAATCTACAAAATTGAGCAAATCACTGTTGGCAAGCCAGGATCTGAACAATACCGTCGTGCTTTCGAGCTTGCCGATCAGCTTGGTTTAAAACACCCGGATTGCATCGAGCATGTATTTCCGACCTATGCTGATGAGCAATGTACTCATGT
>JAFAFU010000005.1 GCA_023423335.1 Bacillota bacterium
TGAGGATGGTCCGTTAACATCCGAATATGTATAATTTGTTACCGTTGTTTTGCCAACAGGATTATTTTCACAGAATATTTCATAGCCCTCAACTCCAACATTATCCGTAGATGCATCCCAAACGAAGACTATTGCAGAGCCGGAAACCGATGCAACAATATCCTTGGTATGTTCTGTTGTTTTAAAGGTAATGGCGGAGCCTGACACCGGAGTGACCGTAAAATTAACCGGTGCTGTGGGAGGTTGTGTATCCTCCGTATACTCTGCATTCACCTTCTTATAATCAATTACCACGACACTCTGTATTATCAATACTAAGGATAATATTACAGCTATAAATTTAGAAGAAGCTAAAGTAAAATTATTGCTTCTATGAACCGGTGTAACTTTACTCATATTTACCTCCAAAAAGTATTATTTTATATTTTCTTTCTTACTGCTTATTTCCACCGTACAGGTGAATTTATATAGCACCCCCATTTCTTAATCAGCAATAATGCAATTTACATTTTATTATTTAAATATACCTATTATTACATTATTTTTCAATATATACCATTGCATTTTTTTGTAATATTTTGTATCAATATCGATACCGATACAAGAGACGCCGGAGGCTTCCCTCACATACAGTGTGCATGCATGGGAAGTCTCCGGCGTCTCTTGCTCTGCTTTTGTTATTATAAAGCAGTCCCTTTATATCAGCCGCTCATCTCTTTAATTGTGTCGTACGCCTTTCATTCAGGATAATCCGGTCTAAAACCGCCTTATAGACCAATACGATCTGTGCATCGATATAGCAGAATTTGTTTGCAATAAATTCATAAGCTTTATAAACAAAGGCAATATTCATTAATATTAACGCTAAAATCGTCAGTCCCGGACTGACCGCACTGGCAATCAGATAAATCGTCGCTATCAGATAGAATAGAAATGCAAATAGAAAATTCCTGCTGATGCGAAATGCCAAAAGCATTGTATCATTAAGGCGATTATGCATCTTGGTTATGGATTTTAAATCCCTATATTTTAATTTTTCATACATATCATTATAAATCGTCTGGCTGTCCGCTGACCGGTTCTCAATATTTCTCCTGACATAGGAGGAATAACGGTGATAGTTGATTTCACCGAGCTCTTTGCTGATTAATTTTTTAAATACATTCGACATCTTAAATTCACCCACTCTCTTAAAAACTTAATCAGTTTAACTTCATTAAATCTCTATATCCTATCATGAACAGAAAACGCGCTCATGAAGTCCGAATATTAATATTTTATTATTACTATTATTCGCATAGGACACAAAATAAAACTCTGCAATTACTGTTACTATTTCCTAATAAAGCTATTCACCTGCTTTGTCTTCATAATTTTTATTACCGATGATAATATCATCGACATTGATCTTCATGTACTTTAGTTTTTTTGAATAATAAGAAAAAACAAAAATATTAACAAAATGTTCATAATATATCCACACAATCAACATATATGTCTTTTATAATCAAGATAAGTTAAGAAATTAATTAAACCTAATATTGCTTACAAGATAATTTTTTTCATAAAACAAGCCCGGCAGCTACCCTCCCCCCTCTACCGGGCTTCTCCTCTGCCCAAAATCAGGTCCGGTTTTGTCTGTCGGGAAGGCATAACAGCTAATATCCGATCATCTTCCAATCGCTTACTATAATATATGGCCTTATGAATACATTGCTCATAGCCTCCATAATGTTCGGGCGCAGATATGTTTTTAATTATAAAATTATTTAAATTAAACCTTTTATCCCGCCATTATTTTTGTTATAATGAAATTTAGGAATTTAATCATACAAAATCAGGAGGTACAAATATGGCAGTATTTATCATGGACCACCCTTTAATTCAACATAAGCTGGGAATCATGAGACGCAAGACAACATCTACCAAGGAGTTCAGGGACCTGGTATCTGAGGTGGCGATGTTAATCTGTTATGAGGCGACCAGACATCTTCCGCTGACGGATATCGAGATTGAGACCCCGCTTGTTAAGACGATTGCGAAGGAAATCGAGGGCAAAAAGCTTTGTATCGTTCCAATCTTAAGGGCTGGGCTCCATATGGCAGACGGTATGTTAAACCTGATTCCTAACGCAAAAGTAGGACATGTTGGGTTATACCGCAACGAGAAGACTCTCGAACCGGTTGAATACTTCTGTAAGCTTCCTTCTGACGCTGCGGAACGTGAGATGTTTGTTGTTGATCCGATGTTAGCGACCGGAGGCTCCGCTGTGGCAGCCATCGACCTGTTGAAAAAAAGGGGCATCTCCAAAATCCATTTCTTATGCCTGATTGCCGCTCCGGAGGGTGTTGACAGACTTACCAAAGCACATCCCGATGTTGATATTTATATCGGCAATCTTGATGAGAGACTGAATGAGAATGGATATATTTTACCTGGTTTAGGAGATGCAGGCGACAGAATCTACGGAACAAAATAAAAATTGTTTTGTATAATATAACGGCAGCATAAAAGCCACCGGATTTGCCAGACAAGCAAGGCAAATCCGGTGGCTTTATTAATATACTTATCTTGAAAACTTAAAAATAGTCGTGAAGTCGTATTCTTTCCCTGCCTTAAGTATACAGGACGGGAATGACTTAAGGTTGCAGGCATTCGGAAAATACTGTGTCTCGAAGCAGACACCCGCTCTCTTCTGATAAGTTTCTCCGCTCTTGCCATTCTTTACGGGAGTAAGCATATTTGCGGAATACAGCTGCATACCGGGCATATCCGAGTAGATTTCCATCCTCCTGCCGCTTTTCTCCTCGAAAAGCTCAGCCACTTTCTCAATTTCGTGTCCGTAGGTATCAAGAACATAGTTATGGTCATATCCGTTGGCCATCCTTAAAGGCTCATAATCCGCATCAATATCCTGTCCTATCCTCTTCATGGTGCGGAAGTCCATGGGGGTTCCGGATACCTCCCATAACTCACCTGTCGGTGTCAAATCTTTCGTTGTCGGTGTAAACTGGTTCGCTTTAATCCAAACCTTATGATCATGGATGGTCCCTGCATTATGTCCTTCTAGGTTAAAATAAGTGTGGTTCGTCAGGTTTACAATCGTATCTTTATCCGAGACCGCATAGTATTCTATCACAAGCTCATCATTCCCCGTCAGGCTGTAGGTAACGCTGACATCCAGATTCCCAGGGAACCCCTGCTCCATATGGGGACTTAATCTGGAGAACTCTATGCTGACAATATCGTCTTCTTCATAAATTTCCGTTTCGTACATAAACTTATTATAGCCTGTTGCTCCGCCATGAAGATTATTTTCACCATCGTTTTTCTCCAACTCATATACTTTACCGTTCAGTTCAAATTTGGCTCCGCCGATCCGGTTGGCATGTCTGCCGATAAAGGCTCCAAAGCCCGGCTCATTCTTTTCATAGCCGGCAATATTTTCAAAGCCCAGGGCGATATCTGCAACCTTACCCCTGGAATCGGGCACAAATATACTGACGATATTGGCTCCATAGTCTGTAAAGGTAACCTTCATTCCGTTGTCATTCGAGATGGTATATAAGGTTGCTTCTTCTCCCTTACTGGTTTTTCCGAATGATTTCTGTGTAATCTTCATCTTCATACTCCTTAATCTAAAATAAATGGGACGGATTAATCCTCTATTACGGCGGATTAAGCTGCTTCGCCTTCGGCTTCGGTGCGATTGACTCACATCGCACTGCTCACTGCTACGCTAATCCGCCTACCGTGAACATTATAACACAATGGTTATAAATAGCAATTATTTTCTTTTACGGGGAGCCGGAACAGATTATTGACACCTCAGGACATGAATGTTATACTAAGACCGTTAAAAAGTCGGTTATATCGTAAGCATAAACCGGCATAAGATGATGTGTTTTAAGTGGTCGGATATCCTAATCTATTATTCTTCGGAATAGCTAAGATATGCATGCGGTTATGATAATTACTGGTACATAACGATGCGATGGCATGTTTTGCAGGGATATCAGACATAATAGGGAAACAGGTGCAATACCTGTACGGTCTCGCCGCTGTAAATGGGGAGTCCCTTCCGCAGGAAAACCTCCTGCCAAAGCCACTGGATAAGGAAACCGGATTATGCTCAAGTCTATTGGACCGAGATACTCCGTTTCTATCCGGGAAGGTACGGAATGGGATGAAGATCCATGAGTCAGAATACCTGCTTAAAACCGGTACCATAAGCTCCACGAGAGATGGACAAGGGTACAATAGGGAAGCCGTATTCTTTATTGTCCTTTTCCTTGTGTGGGAAGGACTTTTATAATGGGCGGAATATTAATTCGTTCGCTCAGCAAGTTTGTATCCGCGCTGCAGCCGCAAACTTGTAATGTACATAGTCTCACAAGCGAGACCTTGAGCAGCGCAGAAATGAGGGAAAGCATGAAACGCAATAATTTATTAAAATCCATTCTTATAACCATATTATTCCTGGCTGCTATAGGCGCCATGGTACTGGTCTACACAAACTCCAGACCGAAGCCTGCAGATAATTCAAAGCAGGGCGCCGCCGTAACGCAGACAGCAGATACTACGGATAGTACCGGTTCTGAAGGCATAGACGATAATTCAGCTTCAGATGAGCAATCGGCATATGATAAAACCATTACCGTTCTTGTCGCCTTACCGGATGAGGAAGCTAAGGAATTTGTTATAGCAACAAATGCAGATTATCTGCGCCAGGTCCTGGATCAGGAGGAATTGATTGAGGGTCAGGACAGTGAGTTCGGTTTCTTTATCACGGGAGTAAACGGCCGGATTGCGCAGGAAAGTAATCAGGAGTGGTGGTGCATCACCAAAAAAGGGGAGCAGGTTTTCTACGGTGTCGATGAAATAGTTCTGGAGGATGGGGATCAATACGAGCTTACCCTGACCGTCGGATATTAAACTATTAACCATATGATCGGAGGGCCTATGAAGGCTAAGGATATTGTTATCATAGGGACAATGGGTGCCTTATTGATTACCGTACAGGTCGCTCTGGCCTTTATGCCGAATGTTGAGCTGGTATCATTGCTCATTATTCTTTTTACCCTGGTTTTGGGCTATCGAACAGTATTTATTATATATACCTTCGTAATCTGCGAGCTTTTTATCTACGGTTTCTCCACCTGGTGGATCAACTATTTATATATCTGGCTGATCCTGTTCCTGGCAGCAATGGCCTTCCGGAAGGAACGCTCTTCTTATTTTTGGGCTTTTCTTTCCGGCTTTTATGGACTGAGCTTCGGAGCGCTTTGTGCAATTCCATATTATTTTATGGGAGGTTTTCCTGCCATGGCAGCATACTGGACGAGCGGCATACTATTCGACCTGGTCCATGGAATAGCCAATTTTGTCATCGCCCTGATCCTCTTTCCCCCTCTGCATTATCTTCTGGAGAAGATTGTCTTAAAATGGGACAGCTGATGCGGCCTATATCGCTCTATCTGCAGATCGGCTATCTCTCAGCGGTTAAGAGCCGCGGAAAGAGATTGATACAAAAAAAGGTTATCCTTAAGACCGTGCCTTAAGGATAACCTTTAATCAAATTCGTTTAAAACAATATAGCCAATTCTTTTTAAAACTATTTTATAGTTTAGAAAAAGGTACACTGTTAACCAATCTTGATTATAATTTTGTTACGTTAGTAGCCTGAGGACCCTTAGCTCCCTGAACAACTTCAAACTGAACTTCCTGGCCTTCCTCAAGGGACTTGAAGCCATCCATGTTAAGTCCGGAATAGTGAACGAATACGTCATTGCCCTGCTCGTCGGAGATAAATCCAAAGCCCTTCTGATTGTTAAACCACTTTACTGTACCTTTGTTCATGTTATTTCCTCCAAAAAAATATAATAATTTGTTTCTGAATGTCCAGCAACAAGTTCATGATAGCACTCTTTCACACCCATGTCAAATATTATTTATCGACATCATTGTTAAATTCATACGCATCCTTGGCGGTGCAAACCTCGTAATTATTGGCGTTCAGCAGCTCCAAAGCACGTTCCGGATTCGAGATCTTCATGATGATGGACGTGTCCTTTCCTACTGTTGCAAGGGTATACATATATTCCACACTAAGGTTCGCTTCAAAGATTATTTTAAGTACTTCATGAAGTGTTCCCGGCTTCTGGGCGATCTTTACCGCTATTACATCGGTAAGCTTAGCTGAAAAACCTTCTTCCTTTAATATTCTTCTTCCTTCCTCCGGATCGGATACGATCATTCTTAACATACCGTATTCCGATGTGTCTGCCAGACTAAATGAGGCGATATTGATATTATGCTCCATTAAGATCTCTGTTACACTTTCCAGACGCCCAACTTTATTTTCAATAAATACGGATAATTGCTTAATTACCATAATTTCCCTCCTTGTCGAAATAATGGATGAAACAGCCAAGCTGGCTGCATCGCTGCCTGTATCAGCTTTCGATTATCTTAAATCAATTTCCGATTATCTATAACACGTTTGGCTTTCCCTTCCGATCTTGCTATCGTCTTCGGTTCCACAAGCTTTACTTTAACGGCAAGTCCCAGAGCTGATTGAAGCACATGAGCAATCTTCTTCGTCAGGTTCTCCAGCTCCCTGATCTCATCGGAGAAGAAACGTTCCTCAACCTCTACCTGTACCTCCAGCACGTCAAGATTATTGATACGGTCAACAATCAACAGGTAATGAGGGCTGGTCTCTCCAATCTCAAGCAGTGCGGCCTCAACCTGGGAGGGAAATACATTCACTCCCCGGATAATCAGCATGTCATCGGAGCGCCCCTTGAATCTGGAAATCCGTGCCATCGTTCTTCCGCATTCGCACTTATCGTAAGAAATGCTTGTCAGGTCCTTGGTCCGATAACGGAACAGCGGCAGAGCTTCCTTCGTAATTGTCGTAAATACCAGTTCGCCCGTCTCACCCTCCCTGCAGGGTTCGAGGGTATCCGGATTGATTATCTCCGGAACAAAATGGTCCTCATATACATGAAGTCCGTTATGGAATTCGCAGTCCGCCGCGACGCCGGGTCCCAGGATTTCACTTAAACCGTAGATGTCATAGGCCTTGATATTCAGCTTCGTTTCTATTTCCTTTCTCATATTCTCCGTCCAGGGCTCTGCTCCGCAGATGGCGGTCTTTAATTGGATACACCCGATTTTACCCATTTCCTCCAGGGTCTCCGCAATATGTAACAAATAGGAAGGTGTGCAGGCTATGGCGGTAGCGCCAAAATCCTCCATCATGGTAATTAATCTCTGGGTATTACCGGTTGACATCGGTATTACGGTAGCTCCGATATTCTCGGCGCCGTAATGAAGTCCCAGACCGCCGGTAAATAAACCGTACCCGTAAGCCACCTGGATGCGGTCATGAGGCCCGACTCCGTTCATAGCCAGCACCCGGGCTACACACTCCTGCCAGATCTCAATGTCCCTTCTGGTATATCCAACCACCGTGGCCTTCCCGGTCGTGCCGGAAGAAGCATGAACTCTTACTATTTCAGATTGGGGAACGGCAAATAAACCGAAGGGGTAATTATCCCTCAGATCATTCTTCGTTGTGAAGGGCAGCAGCTTCAGATCATCGATGGAATTGATATCACCGGGCTCCAAGCCCATATGCTGCATCTTCTTCCGGTAGAACGCTACGTTATGGTAGACACGGCTCACCATTTTCTTAAGTCTCGCACTCTGCAGATTGTGAATTTCATCACGGCTCATGCATTCCTTAGGTTCATTCCAAATCATGATAATAATTCCTCCTGTTCTGCAACAATATATCCTTTCTCCTGGAGTACTGCTGCGGTTTTCTCCAAATTATCCGTATTTACTATCATCAGAGGCACCTTCCCATTGCGCACCACAATGGAATAGATATAGTTCACTCCCAGCTTGGCATCCGCTATGGCACGAAGCATTCCATCCAATTCGCCGGGCTTATCCTCCAACTCAATTGCGACAGCCTCTGTCATTTTTACTGCAAAGCCGCTTTCACCAAGTAACTCCTTTGCTTTTTCCGGCTGATCCACAACAATTCTTAAGATGGCAAATTCCGGCGTATCAAAAGAAGCAATCGCCCGTAAGTTGATATTGTTGTTTTTCAATACTGCCGTGACACCTGCCAGGCTACCTATTTCATTTTGTACGAAAACGGACAGCTGCCTGATCATAGTAATACCCCCTTTTATTATATTCTCATCCTTCTAAATTTACTTCCGTCCGATTAATGCAGGCTATATCCCGTCTCAAAGGCTTTCTTATTGATCTCAACCGTCTTTGCCGGCACGGTGTTCTCAATTACCGTCAGCCAGTCCTCCCTGGTGAAATCCATGTGCTGTGCTGCAATACCAAGAACAATTACGTTAAACACCCTGCTGTTACCCAGCTTCTTCGCTTCCTCTATGGCATTCACCTTATACACCCGATGGGTCTTTTCCAGCTCCTCCAGAATGTTCTCCGGATATTTGGCTGCGCCAATGACAACGGGCATCGGGTCTATTCTCTGGTCATTTACTATAATCGCACCGCCTTTTTTAAGAAAATGGGCATACCGGAGAGCTTCCAGCCGCTCAAACGCAATCAGAACGTCTGCCTGCCCTTCTTCCACAATCGGCTCATTTACCTTCGAGCCGTATCTGACAAAGGTAACGACACTGCCTCCCCTCTGTGCCATACCGTGTACCTCGGAAAGCTTCACATCATATCCTGCGTGGATTGTCAATGCACCGAGAATTCTGCTGGTAAGGAGAGTTCCCTGTCCGCCGACACCTACGATCATTATATTTTTTGTCTCCATTAATATCCCTGCCTCCTATCTTACCTGTACCGGACTGATTGCCTTAAACTTACACAAGGTTTCACATAAACCGCAGCCGTTGCACATGGTATCGTTGATTACTATATCGCCGTTTTCCTTCTTTGTAATCGCAGGACAGCCGGGCTTCATGCACATTCCGCATTTCATGCAGACCTCACGGTCGATACGAAATTGCTTGGATACGGGAGCTTTATCTAACAGCACGCAAGGAGCCTGGGCAATGATAACCGCAGCCTCATCCATGGCTGTGGCCTCCTTGACAACCTTCTCCAGTCTGGCCGTATCAAAGGCATCCACCACATAGACATGGTTTACCCCGACTGCTTTGCAAAGAGCGGCAATATCTACGGAATAGGTAGCCTCTCCCATCAGGGTCTTACCGGTGGCGGCATGGTCCTGGTGTCCTGTCATACCGGTGGTAGAGTTATCCAATATCATCACCGTACCGGTTCCCTTATTATACACCATGTTGATCAGGGAATTGATACCGGTATGCATGAAGGTGGAATCTCCGATCACTGCTACCCAGTTCTTGATATAGTCCTTTCCCTTCGCCTTCTCCATACCGTGGAGCGAGGAAATACTGGCTCCCATACAGATCGTCGTATCAACAACACTTAAAGGTGCCACCGCTCCCAGGGTATAGCAGCCGATATCCCCGGCCCCATGTATTTTAAGCCGGTTAAGAACCGAGTATACGCTTCTGTGAGGACAACCCGGGCAGAGGATCGGAGGGCGGTTCGGAACTATAGCCGCAGGTATCACCGCCTGCTTCTCTCCGATAATTGCCCTTCTTAACAGATTAGCGGAATATTCCCCCTGGACAGTCAGGATATCCTTACCGATGGCATGGATGCCCCAGGACTTCACCTGCTCCTCAATAATCGGGTCCAGTTCTTCTATAATATACAGGGTCTCCACCCTGGATGCAAATTCTTCTATCAATTCCTTCGGAAGAGGATTTACCAGCCCCAGTTTCAGAACCGAGGCCTCCGGAAGGGCTTCCTTTACATATTGGTAAGGGATACCGGAGGTAATTATACCAATCCTGGTATCGTTATACTCCACACGGTTAATCGGGAAGCTTGCTCCATCCTTGGCCAGGGCGATTTCCCTGCTCTCCACAACCAGATGACGCCCCTTCGCATTGGCCGGCATCATAACATTCTTGGCAACATCCCTGATATAGGGCTTATCTTCTACTTCAGTTCTCTCCTCCAGTTCCACCATACCCTGGGAATGGGACAGTCTTGTCGTACTCCGTACGATAACCGGAGTATCGTACTTCTCACTGAGCTCAAATGCAAATTTTACATATTCCTTTGCTTCCGCACTATCCGCAGGCTCCAATACCGGTACCTTGGCCGCTCTGGCTACCGCTCTGGTGTCCTGCTCATTTTGGGAGCTGTAGAGACCCGGATCATCTGCTACAATTATGACAAGTCCCCCGGTAACTCCCGAATATGCTACGGTAAATAAGGGGTCGGAGGCTACATTAAGTCCGACATGCTTCATGGAAGCAAGTGCCCTGACTCCGCTGATAGAAGCCCCGATCGCTACCTCCATGGCAACCTTTTCATTCGGTGACCATTCGGAATAAATCTCCTTGTATTTTACGATATTTTCGCTGATTTCCGTGCTCGGTGTCCCCGGGTAAGCTGCCGATACCTTACATCCCGCTTCATACGCACCGCGGGCAAATGCCTCGTTTCCAAGCATAATTATTCTGTCTGCCACTATGTATTACTCCTTTCTTATATCAAAACCACGACATCAAACGGCAGAATCATATCCATTGAGCCGGTGATTTCGCTTAAGTAATTCCTGTCCATGTCAGCCGACCAGCTTACGCAGATCGGTCACTCTCTTGGCCTTCCCTTCAAAACGCTGTAAACTTCTAGGTGCTACTAATTTTATCACAGCATCCACACCTAATACAACCCGAAGATTTCCTTTAATCCTCCGTTCCAATTCCCCAAGGCTGGCGTAGGAGTCAAGAAGGGACTCATCTGCCAGCTCGACTTTGATTTCCATCGTATCCAGGTGATTCCTCCGGTCAACAATGATCTCATAATGGGCGCCGATTTCCGGAACTTTGAGCAATACCTCTTCAATCTGGGACGGGAATACATTTACACCGCGAATGATCAGCATGTCATCCGCACGGCCTGAAAGATTCTCCATCCGTACTGTTGTCCTGCCGCATTTGCAGGGCTCATACATGAGCCTGGTGATATCCTTTGTCCGATAGCGGATTAAGGGAAGCGCTTCCTTGGTAATACAGGTGATGACCAGCTCACCCTTCTCTCCCGGAGGCAGGACCTCACCGGTTACGGAATCTATGATTTCCGGAATAAAGTGATCTTCATTGATATGCATGCCGTTAAGCTCCAGGCATTCACCGGATACTCCGGGACCAATGAGTTCACTCATACCATAGTTCTGGGTCACCTTCATGTCCTTATGCCAAAGCCGGTACATTTCCTCCCGCATCGGCTCCGTCATTCCTTCCCCGCCGAACAATCCGATCCTCACGCTTAAATCCTTCGCCGGGTCCAGCCCCATCTGTCTTGCCACTTCTCCGATATGCAATGCATAAGAAGGAGTCGCTACCAGCAGGGTTGTACCGAAATCCTGCATATACATGATCTGCTTCTGGGTATTGCCGGAAGAGGTGGGACAAACACTGGCTCCCATATTCTCAAGACCGTAATGGAGCCCCAGAGCACCGGTAAACATGCCGTATCCGAAGCATATCTGCGCAACATCCTCTTCGGTCGCGCCGCCCATGGCCGCAATTCTGGATACGCACTCCGTCCAGACAGCCATATCCTTCTTCGTATAGCCAACAACCGTAGGCTTTCCCGTAGTACCCGAGGAAGCATGGATTCGGACCAGTTCCTTCTTCGGAACAGTAAATAGTCCGAACGGATAATTGTCCCTGAGATCCTGTTTATTTGTAAACGGAAGCCGTCTTAAGTCCTCCAGGCTCCTGATATCTTCGCATTGAATGCCTGCTTCGTCCATCTTCGCACGGTAGGCCGGAACCTTGTCATATATTCTTGTTAAGGTTTCCTGCAGTCTCGCAAGCTGAATGGCTTCCATTTCTTTTCTGGGAAGTGCTTCTTCTTTTGCCCAAATCATTTCCGTAATCCCCCTTCATATTTTACCGTTGATATTTATTATTAATCAAGCTCCATTTTCCTGATTGACAAAAATCTGCATGACGCAGGAGTAAGCCCTCCTTACGGGAGGGCTTTACCGCCTGAAATGTATATTTATATTATGTATTTATAGATCATCATGCAATGCAGTCTGTCATGCTTCCTGTATGGACTTTCTCGCATGGACCGTTACAGGCTCATCGTAGCAGGAAAAAAGCTCACTGACCTTATCCCTTCTCATCTTAGGGGTGATCAGGCTTACCACCGGAACAATCACCAGTCCGGATACCATTGCGATTGCTCCCGCATTGATCGGAGATGCAATGTACTTAAGGAACAGATTGGAAACGGTAATTCCTACTCCGGCTGCAAAGCTTGCCCATACAGCAGCCTTCGTAACCCCCTTCCAATACAATCCATATAGGAACGGTGCCAGGAAGGAACCCGCCATAGCTCCCCATGCAATGCCCATCAACTGAGCAACAAACGCCGGAGGATTGACCGCCAGTACCACGGACAGGGTAATGAAGAAAACAATCAGTATTCTCATCACCAGCAGCTGCTTTTTCTCACTCATATTCTTAACAAGGTTGTCCTTCAGAAAATCCAGCGTAAGCGTTGAGCTGGAGGTAAGAACCAGACCCGACAGAGTGGACATGGATGCAGACAGCACCAGAACAACTACGACTCCAATCAGCACATCGGATAAGTCGGAAAGCATGTATGGTATGATAGCATCAAAATTCACCGCACCGGCAGCATTACGAATGGAAGGATTATCAAATAATCTTCCGAAGCTTCCAAGATAATAGCATCCGCCGGAGATCACCACGGCAAATACCGTGGAGATTATCGTTCCTGATTTAATAGACTTCTCACTTTTAATTGCATAAAATTTATGTACCATCTGCGGGAGTCCCCAGGTTCCTAACGAAGTCAGAATGATAACACCCAGCAGATTCTTCGGGTCCGGACCAAAGAAGGAGGTGAAGGCACCGGGCTGTCCCATGGTCGTCTGAGCGTCACTGGGTATTCTGGCAAGATTGCTGATGGCTTCCATGAAGCCTCCCTGTCCGCCAATAACCGCAGCGATAACCGCAACGATTCCCGCCAGCATAATAATTCCCTGAATAAAATCGTTGATTGCCGTAGCCATATATCCTCCCAGGATGACATAAATTCCTGTTAAAACAGCCATGGCCAGAACACATACCTCATAAGGAACATTAAAGGCCATATTGAACAATCCCGACAGACCCTTATATACCGAGGCGGTATAAGGGATCATGAAGATAAAGACGATTGCGGATGCAACAATTTTAAGTGCCTTGCTGTCAAAACGGCTTCCGAAGAAATCCGGCATCGTCGAAGATTTTAAATGGTGGGTCATAACACGGGTTCTCCGTCCCAAAACCACCCAGGCCAAGAGGCTGCCGATGAATGCGTTGCCGATACCGATCCAGGTAGCGGCAGTCCCGTATTTCCATCCGAACTGGCCCGCATAACCTACAAAGATAACCGCCGAAAAATATGTAGTACCATATGCAAATGCAGTAAGCCAGGGACCTACCGCCCTTCCGCCTAATACGAAGTCTCCGACGTTAGTTGCATGTTTTCTTGCATAAAAACCAACCAATATCATGATTACAAAAAAGCAAATTAAAAAAGCCAGTTTTACAATCATACCTACTTCCTCACCTTCCGATACGCCCTTTTGGCTTTAGCACTTTAAAGCATAAGCGCTTTAAAGCAATGATATCAGAATTGAGGAACCTTGTCAATAGTTTAACATGAGTTTCGTGCAGATGGCATATAGCAGATACAGGTATCCGATCGCTGACAGCGGCAGAAGAATCCGAAATGCCAAATGCTTTGTTTTGTGACGGAAGCACCGCATCCCAAGAAAGGAGCCGATCCCTCCGCCAAACAGGGCAAGCAGAAGAAGCGTTTTCTCCGGAATACGCCACTCCTGTCTGACCGCCCTTTTCTTATCAATACCCATGGACACAAAGCCGGCCAGACTGAGGCCGAGCAGATAGACCACCGCCATAATATATAACCGTTCCGTCATCATTACTCCGATCTTTCGCAGGCAACAGCACAGCAGCCCTGACAAGGAAAAATCCTTACCGGGCTGCCAATGATGTCCATATTATTTATTTGTTTCCGTTATCCCGATACCCAGCTCCTTCAGCTGCTTGTCCTCAACCACATTCGGTGCTTCGGTCATTAAGCAGGAGGCATCCTTTACCTTCGGAAAAGCGATAACATCACGGATGCTGTCTTCCTTCGCCATCAGCATGATTAAACGATCCAGACCATAGGCCAGTCCTGCATGAGGAGGCACCCCATATTTGAAAGCATTCAGCAGGAAGCCGAACCGTTCATATGCCGCTTCCCTGGTAAATCCCAATACCCCGAACATCTTCTCCTGGACGTCACTTTGGAAGATTCTCACAGAACCTCCGCCGACCTCCGTACCATTCAAGGTTATGTCGTAGGCCTTTGCCCTTACCTTCGAGGGATTCGTATCCAAAAGAGCCAGATCCTCGTCCATCGGCATGGTAAATGGATGATGCTTTGCTACATACCGATTCTCTTCCTTGGAATATTCGAGAAGAGGAAACTCGGTAACCCAAAGGAATTTATATTCGTCCTTCTTAAGAAGGTCAAGATTTCTTGCAATTTCCAGTCTTAAATTACCAAGAACAGCAAATACGATATCATCCTCATCCGCCGCAAACAGGAGCAGATCTCCGGGCTTACCTTCCATTGCCGATACCAAAGCTCCCAGTTCTTCCTCGGACATGAATTTTGCAAAGGAGGACTTATAGGTTCCATCCGCACCGATTGCCAGGTATGCAAGACCCTTGGCACCAAAATCCTTCGCATATTCCACCAGGGCATCGATCTTCTTTCTGGGCATCTCTCCCTGGCCTTCGGCATTAATTCCGCGGACGGAGCCGCCTCTTTCCAATGCTCCGGTAAATACAGAAAATCCGCAGCCCTTAACAACCTCCGATACATTCTTTAATTCCATACCAAAACGAAGGTCCGGCTTATCGGAACCAAAACGATCCATCGCTTCCGCATAGGTCATTCTCTGGATGGGAAGCTCTATATCAATGCCGATGCTCTCCTTGAACATCCTCTGAAGAAACCGCTCGTTGACGCTGATGACATCATCCACATCCACAAAGGATAACTCCATATCGATCTGAGTAAATTCCGGCTGTCTGTCCGCACGGAGATCCTCATCACGGAAGCATTTAACAATCTGGAAATAACGGTCGTAACCCGCACACATCAGCAGCTGCTTAAACAGCTGGGGTGACTGGGGCAGCGCATAAAAATTACCGGGATGGACACGGCTCGGTACCAGATAGTCCCTGGCTCCCTCCGGTGTGCTTTTCGTCAGCATCGGTGTTTCCACTTCCAAAAAGCCTTCCTCATACAGGAACTGACGGGTAATGTTCGCAACCTTGCTTCTAAGGATCAGATTTTTCTGAAGGTCCGGTCTTCTCAGATCCAGATAACGATACTTAAGTCTGAGTTCCTCCTTCGTCTTGCTGTCCTCTTCTATAGGAAAAGGCGGTGTATCCGCTTCTGACAATATCCTCAGCTGGGTTGCCCTGATCTCAATATCACCGGTGGCCAGGTTCTCATTTACAGCCCCGGAACGGGCTTCCACCCTGCCTACGACTGCAGCTACGAATTCGCTTCGAAGGCGTTCTGCTTTGGTAAAGTTCTCCGCACCGCAATCACTTTCTTCAAAAATAATCTGCAGGAGTCCGGTACGGTCCCTGAGATCTACGAAAATAATCCCCCCCTTATTCCTGCTTTTCTGTACCCATCCCATCACTGTAACGGTTTCTCCGATATTTGCAGAAGAAATTTCCGTACATCTGTGGCTTCTGCGCAGGCCTTTCATTGATTCTGCCATGGTTAATCCATTCTCCTTTATCATAATACTCCTCTATGCTGCCGATACCTGCCAATATCAGAAGGTAAAGTCAACGCATTTCCGGTTGCAGGTAGCCGGTCTGACATGCTCCGTACCAACTCTGACATGCTCCGGATGCACCTGATATGCTTTCAACGCTTCCTCATCTACGAATATACTGTCCAGCATCAGATCGGAATCGGAGGAACTGAGAGGATTGATAAGCACCTCTATCGAAATAATCCCATCAATCAGATTCTTCAGATTTTCCAGTTCCCTCTTAATTGTTTCCGCATTCCTTTTATTTTCTTCTAATGAATTACCCTCTGCAAAATTCCAGGCTACAATATGTCTTACCATGGTGATATTCCTCCTAATTAATGTATGTCCTTAATGTCTATAAGTATAACATAAAATTCGTACATGGCAAGGTATAATATCGATAGATATTATACCAGCGCCGAACGAAAGTGAGTGCGCATCCTGGCACGAAGTGCCAATACCATAGGTGCTTGCACATATGGTATAATAAGCTCTCAGCTTCTGGTGGTAAAGGGTGATGCGGGAAGCCCTTCCCTGTTGTAAAGATTGGCACTCTCAGGGTTATCTGCCCATCCGTAACGGACATGAACCGGATCCTCCGCCCGGTTACCGGTTACTATGACCGTATCCTTATCAATCGTCGCCTCAACAGGATAGAAAAAGCCGTCCGCACCGCACGCTTCAAAGGAGTTTAACACTCCGCCCTCAGCCATAAGCCCGCTGCCCGTATAATCGAAATGCAGGATTATTGTCCGCCCCTTCTTCTCCATAGACTTATAAATTGGTCCGCTGCAGACGATATCCTCATGAAATACCATTTTGAAGGCCCACAGGGCAAGCCGCTCTCCTACGGATTTCTTATCCCAGGGATGAAGATCGTTATACATTCCCTTATCTACGGTGACCACCATTCCGGTACCCGGAACCTCAAGCACCTTCCTTTGCTCCTCCCTGAGCCTTGCCCAGCCGCTGATGTCCGGCTCCTTCTTCCAGGGACAATAATTAGCCAGCTGTACATACAGAAATGGGAATTCACCGATATTCCAGGTTTCCCTCCAGTCCCTGATCACAGACTCGAATAAATCCTTATAATCATAAGGGTAGTCGGTATTCGATTCTCCCTGATACCACAGCACACCCCTGATCATGTATTTTCTTAAGGGATAAATCATGCCGTTATACAAACCGGTCGGTTTATACTGAAAGAACGTAGTCGGCAGCTGTGCTTTGATAACGGCACCTACTTTGTATTTCCAGATACCAAAGAGAGGCAGTTCCTCCCCATTTACCCTAAGTACATAGGGCATATCCGTAACAAAAGCACCGGTATTCCTCGTCACCACCAAACGGACGGTTATCGTATTCTTACCTTCTCTTAAAAGTCCCTCCGGAATGTCATATCTGCGGGGCGGATACAGGTAGCCCGTACCTCCGACCCTTACGCCATTGACATAGGTATCATCCGCATCAATAATGGTCCCAAGAACCAGCTTTCCTTTTCCCTCCAGCATATTTGCAGAGAGGTCAATCTCTTTGCGAAACCAAACAGCTCCGCCCTTAACCTCCTCCAGCTCTGTTCCTTCAAAAGGAAAGGGTATTTCGATCTCCTTCCAGCCGGCGGTATCGCATTCGTCACTGAACCAGGGGCAGACCTCGTCCTTCAGCCCTGCATCTGTCTCCGTAAGCTCCCGGTACCAACAGTTGTTCTGCATTTCTTCCCGCTGAATCGTTCCATTTACATAAGAATCATCCTTGCAAAAAGCCAGCGGCTCCTGGAATTTTCCGAATCTCATCAGGGTCTTCTCACTGATCCAGGACTCGGCAGGAGTGCCGCCGATTGCGGATAGTATAAGCCCAATCGGAATTGAATATTTATCGTACAGCTTTCTGGCAAAGAAATAGCCGATAGCGCTGAAATCATAAACAGAATCAGGAGTCACCGGTACCCAGCTTCCACCGGGCAGATCTTCCCTGCATCCATGGAAATCATATACCTGCGGCACGATAAACTGACGGATTGCCGGAAAATCCACTCCCTTTACCTCCCTGGCAAAAAGATCCAGAGTTCTCCTTACCGATATCTGCATGTTGGACTGTCCGCCAAGGACCCATACATCTCCAACCATGATGTTTTGCAGAATTTTTTCCGATCCACCGCATCGGAACACCATCTCATAAGGTCCGCCCGCCTCCGGAGAATCCAACCGGATTTCCCAGGCTCCGTTTTCCCCTGTCTCAGTCCGGTACAAACCATTCCGGAAATTAAGCGTCAGCTCCTCCCCGGGAGCTGCTTTCCCCCAGATCCGTATCTGCGTATTTCTCTGAAGAACCATACCGTCACTGACCAGTGCCGGAAGAATAATGCAATTCTCTAATTTCTCCATTTCTACCTCCATATTCCAGCTCACCGTGCCCGTCCTTTGCATTAGTTTTATCTTATATTAATCGCAATATCCGAAAGCCAGCAGGGTAAATTCCTTCCCTTCATCGCCCGGCGCCATTTTAACCTCTATGATGTGCTCCCTGACCTGGTCCTCGCGGAACACAAAAACAGACACCGGATTACCCCATCCGAAAATACGGTATCCGGACATAATTCCCTTAATCCGGCCGTCGACAAATATTTGTGCATCACCTTCCATGCTGTTGTTAGTTTCCTTATATATCACAAACAGGCTTCTACACCTTAATTTTATCTTCAAGCTTTTATTCCCGGTATTCCTTTGATAGACCAGACCGTACCTGAATTCCTTAATCGCCTCTTCTTTCACAAAACTGCCCAGGCTGACCGGCTTCATATCTCCGGCTTCCAGAAGTTTCATTGACGTATAGGCATTGCCAAAAAAGGGCTGTTCCGGTATGAGCGCTTCCTCCTGCTCCGGTGCGGCGTCCGTCACCCGATAGAAGTGGGCGATGCATTCGGCAACGATCCGGTTCCCAGATTCATTCGGATGTATGTTGTCATCGGAATATTCCTTCCAGCTCATCCTTTTTTCGCCGATCTCCGTTAATACGGCATCGCAGATACTAATCATAGGAAGCTTATAATGCTCTCCGATTACCTGCATATGACCCTGACAGGAATAACCGGCTTCCGAGGACATAAATAACAGGATTACCGCCGGCTTGCTTTCCGCCTTCAATAGGCGCAGGATCAAGCTTTCAAATATCTCCCGCTGGATATTATCCTTAGAATCATTTACGGCAAACTCTACAAAAACAATCTCCGGATTATATGACAGCACATCACGGTCGGCTCTGATCAGCCCCATAGTTGAGGTAGTGCCATTCATACCGGCATTTATGTATCTGATATTATCCTGCTTGCCGAACGTATCCCGGAAAAACTGATAAGATAAGGTGGCAAACCCCTTATCGTTCTCCTCAGATCTTTTCATCGTTATGGAAGCTCCCAGATAAACTAAGGCAACCTCTTCTCCTCCCCGGCTCTTTTGTAACGCCTTCTTGATTCGGTAGTTGTTGCCCATGCTGATTAAGGATCTCTGCAGCATTTCCCTCCGGAGCCCTATCATCCCGGTTTCTTCATTACTCATATAAAATGTACCCCATTTCTGCCGGCTCTGTGCGGTCGGCAATTTAGGTCTGAACCAATCATTTCATAAATAAAGGAAATGAGCCATCCCCGGGCAGATGAAGCGTTGTCCGGGGATTGACTCATCATAAATTAATTTGACGATATTATTATTCAGTGTAGAAATCAGCGATGAGTGCATCAAACTGTGCAGATGCAGCATCCGAAATTTCAATTGCGGAGAGTGCTCCAAGACCGCCGCCATCCATGTTGGAGCCGTACCTAAAGCTTAAGCCCGGTACCTGATATAACAGGGAACGTACACCCTGACCTTCAATCATCGGAATCAGCGTCTCTTCAACGGATCTGGTATCTCTTGTTACAGTATAGTAGTAAGAATAATCATCCTCTGCATCTTCATAACCCGGTACTGTGCCAACCCATTTGCTATATGCCCAGATAACGTCATCCGCACGTTTTGCATCCAGAGTTACAGGCATTATTCTAACATTACCGGTATACATGGTTCTCATCTCACCCTTAGGTCCTGCCGGGAAGAATACGAAGCCCCAATCATCTTCCATGTCCTGGAATGCAGAGTTACGATACCATTCGGTAACGCACATAGCAGCCTGGCCGCTCTTAAATGCGTTCTCGAACCATGTGAATGCAACACCTTCGGGATCCGGCATAATAAATCCCTTGTTGAAGAAATCAACCGCTAAATTAACACCATCCAGGAATTCCGTAGCATTCTGATTGTTCTCGTATCTGCCGGTATCATTGTTTAACTTGATATAGTCCGAGCCATTGCTGAATACGGCAGCTTTAACCATTTCTACCTGCCAGCAGCAAATTGCATATACATCAATCGCTCCGTCCGAATTCTTATCCTGTGTCAAGGTTGTGCAAAGCTCCTCAAGCTTGGTCCAGGTCCATTCGCCGTTCTGCTGGAGATTATATAACAGATCGGGATCTAAACCGGCTTCTTCAAAGAGTCTCTTATTAAAGAAGACACCCAGGCCGGGGCCGTTCTGTTCTTCCGTGAAACCATATACTTTTCCGCCGTTATTCATGTATTCGATCATAGATGCATTCCATACTTCATTCGAGGGATCAAAGCTGGGCAAATCACTCAGCGGATAAAACAGTCCCTGCTTTAAAGGTTCCGGAACGAATTTCTGGTCCATAATAAAGATATCTGCCGCCGGATCGCCGGCCATCGTTGATGTAATAAATATCTCCTGGTATTCAGCCCATGCACCAAGATTAGTCTGTGTTAATGTAAACTTATGATTTGCCTGAAGTTCCTCCCTGTAAGCCAGAGTATCCTCTTCCTTCGTTGTCTGAGGCTCTGCCACTTCACCGGTTGACCACCAGTCACCAACAACGACATCAATACCGCCTAAATCTCTGGGCGGTTCCGGTGTAGGGGTAGGTGATGGAGTAGCATCGGGCTCATCTGTAACCTCCGGTGCCTTGGTAGGTGATGTAGTATCGTCTCCCCCTGTTTCCTTCGCTGATTTACATGCCGTAAATACGAATACCGCCAGAATCAGCATCAATAATAACGTACTTAATTTCTTCATTTTACCCATAATCCTCTCCTTCTTACCTTGATAAAATAGCTGCATAAATCCCCATAGCATTGCACTTTCTTAGGGAAATTTACTAATTTCATTGTATCAAACGGGATGTGATTAAGCCAATTGTTATTGACTTATCAATCATATAAGTTTATACTTATCACATAGTAAGGGTTACACTTATGTCCCTTTGAAATTGGTGCTATCGCCGGATATTACATAAGAAGGAGGTCCTACCCATGACTTCACAGCAAATCGATTATGTGCTGGTATTGGCTGAAGAAAAGAGTTTCTCCAAGGCAGCTCAGAGACTTTATGTGACACAGCCCTCCTTAAGTCAGTTCATAAAGAATCTTGAGAATGAGCTATGTACCCAGCTGTTTGACCGCAGTACCTCACCCATCCGGATTACTCCGGCCGGTGAAGCATATATTAAAGCGGCCAGAAAAATAAAAGCCATTGAAGAAGAGCTGACACAGCAGCTGGCTGATCTGACCGATATGAAAACCGGTGTATTAAAGATCGGCACCAGCCCCTTCCGTGCCTCCTGCCTGCTTCCCAAGAGTATTGCGGAATTTCATAAAATGTATCCCGGAGTAAGCATTCAGATTCTCGAGAACCAGATGACGGATCTTGAAAAAGCCGCCCTGGAAGGACGTATTGACCTGTATCTTGGAACAGGTCCTTTTGACGAGAATCTCTTCCATGCGGAGACCTTGGCTGAGGAACAGCTTTATCTTGCGGTTCCGCCGGATTGCCCGGTCAATATAGGCCTGGAAGCATATCAGGTCAGTGATTATGATATTAAACTGGACAATGCGAAGCTGCACAGGACGCCGACGGTTGATTTAAGCCTGTTCAAACCCCTGAAGTTTATTCTCCAGCAGCAGGGCCAGAAGCTGAACCCGATTATTCTGGAGATTTGCCATGCCTCCGGCTTTGATCCCAATATCATACTGTACAGCGAACGGCTGGAGACCGCTTTTTCCTGGGTTCTGGCCGGAATCGGAGCATCCTTCCTTCCCGATTTCCTGATCCGGTTCGGAAACTACGGAAAGCATCCCATATATTATAAATTAAATCATCCCAGGGCTTCCCGCCATCTCTGCATTGCTTACCGCAAGAACCGCTATCTCTCCCGGGTGTCTATTGAATACATTGCCGTATTGAAACGCCTGATCGGATACGGCACCTGGCAGTTTAAAGAATAATGTGCAATTTAAGGAAGATCGCTATGGACCGGTGACGTTGCGATTACCCTTTTCACCACATCCTTTAAGAAGCTCATGCAGGCCAGTCTTTCCTGATCATTTCCCTTAAGACTGCTGCTCTTCAGCTTTTCTACCGCTGCCGAAATGTCTGCGGAACCGATGTTACCGGAAAGCTCCGCTATTTCCTCCAAGATATAATTCAGAATCTCAGGATTATTATAACGGATCGCTGATTCCATGATATTGATATCCATCTCTATTTCCCTTAACTTTGGATTGACCGGACCCGGTATGGTTCCGGCAGCCTTCACCTCCTCGATCGGCATATTGATTGCTGCTGCCGCTGAAGGTGTATGGAGGCAATCCTGTGCTTCTTTTTCTTTGTAAGCCGCCATAGTATCAATCAGGTTATATAATTCCTCCATCTGGACCGGCTTTGATATATAGCCGTCCATGCCCAGCTCCTGGAATTTCTCCCTGTCACCGGATAAGGCATAGGCTGTCAGGGCTATGGCCGGTGTATGGCTTAAGGATTCTTCCATCTCCTTGATTTTTCTTTCTGTCTCAATGCCATCCATGTCAGGCATCTGAATATCCATCAGTATAATATCATATATACCGGGACTGTATACCTTCAGTGCTTCTTTTCCGCTGCTGACAGCGACGACATTGTGTTTCCTAAGCTTCAGCATATCCGTGATAACCTTAAGATTCACGGAATCATCCTCTATCAGCAGAATATTCCTGGCTTTCATCTCCCTGGCAGTCTCCGCTGCCGCTTCGTCCGCCTTGAGGCCTCTTTTAAAGCTGAGCATAAAGTAAAAGTTGCTTCCCGCCCCGGGAACACTGTCCACTCCGATGCAGCCTCCCATCATCTCCACCAGCTTCTTGGAAATGGCCAGCCCCAGTCCGGTCCCGCCGAATCTTTTCGTATAGGAAGAAGCAGACACCTGGCTGAAGCTTTTGAACAGAAAGTTGCGGTCATCCCTTGAGATACCGATTCCGGTATCTGAGATATTAAATTCCAGATTCACGGTATCCTCACCGGCATCCAGGACAATAATGGAAAGAGTAATGGAGCCTTTTTCCGTAAACTTAAAGGCATTACTGATCATATTATCTAAAATCTGCTTTAACTTATTGACATCACCGACTATAAATTCCGGCAGGTCCTCCGGCAGCTCGACATGAAACTCGAGTCCTTTTTTCTGAATCTTGGATTTATGGGCCTTGACCAAATCTCGGACCAGTTCCTTCAGATTAAAATTATTCTGTGTTATAACAACCTTATCTGCTTCCAATTTCTCAAAGTCCAAAATATCATTAATAATATGTATCAGGGAATTGGCACAGTCCTTCGCTGTAACAAGCTTATCTCTCTGCTCTTTGGTAAGCTCGGTCAGAAGGGTCAGATCAATCATTCCGACGATGCCATTGATCGGTGTCCGTATTTCATGACTCATATTGGCCAGGAATTCACTCTTTGCTTTGTTTGCGGCTTCTGCCGCGTCTTTTGCTTCGATCAGATTAATTTCCGCCTTCTTCTGTTCCGTAATATCGGCTATAATTGTTACGAGCTTATCCGGTTCCGGGCGGAAAATGGTCATGGAAATCCACAGATCATACGTGGCCTCGTACATATCACTGAGTCTTACGCTCTTTCCCTCCTCCAAGGCGGCCCGGTACTTTTTAATGTTTCGCATCAAAAAATCATGACTCCTTGGAAAAATCTCCGAATATCTCCGGTTCTGCATACTGTTACTTTTTAAACCGAAGATCTGTTCAAAGCAGCTGTTCGTCTCTATGGCAAGCAGATCCACCGGTTTACGTTCATTGTCACAGATATATCGGTAATACGCGTATCCATTATGGAGATTCATAAACAGGGAACGGTATTTCGCACAGCTTTTAATCACTTCCTCTTCCGCCGTTTTACGGTCGGATATATCTCGGATGACACTGAACAGTACCCTTCTATTTCCTATATCGGCGCCCTGGGAGCTTACTTCTACAGGAATTCTGCTGCCATCCTTCTTAATATGCTCCGTTTCAAAGGTGATGCCTGTCATATTCGCCAGCTTTATCTGCTGTTTTACTAATTCCGCGTCTTCCCTGAGATCGCACAGGTTCATGGAGCATAATTCCTCATAGGAATAACCATAGGTACGAACTGCCGCTTTATTGGCATCAATAATCCATCCGTCCGTATCAACGAACAGAATAATATCCCTTGTGTTTTTGAAAAGTAGTTCATACCTTTGAAGCAGCTCCTCGGAGGTCCTACCTTTCATTCCAATCCGCAGCCGATATTCTGCGGACGCATCTCCCCTCGATAAGAACATCACATTTACCACCCTCAGACAAATAGTTCCAATATAATCCATTATAAAATCAAAGTAAATTCTTGTCAACATTTGCCTGTTGCGGTTGCTTTATAATATAGGGGGGCTAAGTGATGCTTATTCCAACAGGGAGCAAAGAGCCGCCGCTATCCTTCCCAAAGGCAGCTGCTTTTCCACAGCTCCAAGGGCAAATGCGACCTTCGGCATACCATACACCACCGAGGTTTCCTCATCCTGTCCCAAGGTCCGGGCATTTCTCCTCCTCATGGAAAGCAGTCCCCTCGCCCCGTCATCTCCCATTCCCGTAAGTATTATGCCGACGGCGGCCTCCCCGGCTGACTGAGCAACTGATTCGAACAGTACATCCACTGACGGGCAATGACCATTCACTTTCTCGCCGCTGAAGCATTCTACTTTATACATATCCCCGGTTTTTATCAGTTTCATATGGCGGTTGCCCGGCGCAATCAAAACTCTGCCGGCTTCCACCGTATCACCTGACCTGGCTTCCTTAACATCATGTACCAGAGAGGCATTCAGCCTCTCGGCAAACATTCTGGAAAAATCGGGAGGGATATGCTGGGCAATAACAATACCAGGCATATTCCCGGGCAGGTTTTTAAGTATTTGATGGATGGCTTCGGTGCCTCCTGTGGAGGCACCGACTGCAATTACTTTCTTTGAACTTGTTTTTATCCTATTCTCTAAGGAGGCGGACTCATCCGGAATTCTAACTCTTACCTTGGCTGCGGCGGCAATCTTTATCTTCATAATCATATCATGAATGAAATTCTCCAGATTACTGACCGGCTGCAGCTCAGGCTTTAATACAAAATCAACCGCTCCGGCATTCATTGCATCAAACACAGCTCCGTTGACTGCGCTGACTATGATTACCGGCAAAGGATACTGCGGCATCAGCCTGCGAATAAAATCGATTCCATTCATCTTCGGCATCTCTACATCACAGGTCATTACATCCGGCCGGTACTGAAGAATCTTATCCCGAGCGTCATATGGATCCTTTGCTGTGGCTATAACCTCTATCATGGGGTCTGAAGCCAGCCCTCTTGATAATACCTCCCTGAAGAGAATACTGTCGTCAACAATTAATACTCTTATTTTCTTCCTCATGATATCCCCTCACCTTTCCGTCCCTGTGGTATTTACATTTTCCGGTAGATTGTCGGCTTAATATATTTCAGTTTTGTCTCCTCATGGTTCAAGGACTCGGAATGGCCGATGAACAGATATCCTCCGGCTTCCAGACTGTTATAGAATTTGTTTACAAGCTGTCTTCTGGTGGTATTGTCAAAATAGATCATAACATTTCTGCAAAATATCACCTGAAATTTCTTACGAAACGGAAAGGTCTGTTCCATCAGATTAAACCTTCTGAATACCACTTCCTTTTTAATTTTGTCGGCTATGACGGAATTGGATGCATCATACTTGTTAAAGTATGCCAGCCTCATCTCAGCCGGCAGTGTGCTTATCTCATTATTATTGTATATTCCTTTGGAGGCCTCCGACAGCACTTTACTGGAAATATCCGTTGCCAACACCTTGGAATTCCACTTATTCTTTTCTTTTCCAAAGAATTCATCGATAATCATGGCCAGAGTGTAGGGTTCCTCTCCGGAGGAGCAGCCTGCGCTCCAGATCCTTAAATCCCTGTCTCTTACCGTATCCGCCAAGCCGGGAAGTATGTATTTTCTGAAATATTGAAAATGATCCGCTTCCCTCATAAAGAAGGTATGATTCGTTGTAATCCTGTTAATCAGGGTGGAAACAGCCTCCCCTGACTGATCGGAACGTATATACTCATAATATTCAGAAAAGCTGTTAAGATTGTTAAGCTTCAATACATTTTGGAGCCTCCCGGTAACCAGGGCCTTCTTCTCTTCCTTTAAATGTATCCCATAATTTTCTTTAATAAATGCCGCAAGCTGAATAAATTCCTTGTCCAAAATAGTTATCACAATGTCCGCCCCCATATCACCGCTTAATATTTGTCAAACTCATTATCATTCAGTGCGATCCTTGATTTTGGAGAAGATAACCCAAAGCCGTATGCCTGCTCCTGTATGGAGCCGTTCTTCTTTTTCTCAGCCATATTTTCCAGCATCTCCAATACTTCGGGACTTATATGATTTTGACCGTACCTATTTGTTTTCTTTAATTTAAATTTACTAACTAATTCCTTCAGCAGAATTGCCTGGCTTGTCAGTTCTTCACTGGCGGCTGCTCCTTCCTCCGAGGTAGCCGAGTTATTTTGTATCACCTGGGAGACCTGGCTGATCCCCTGGTTAATCTGTGAGATACCGGTTGCCTGTTCATTCGAGGCTGTTGCAATACGATCAACCAGTGAAGCTACTTTTTCCACGCCGCTTACAATGTTCCCTAGAGCATCCGCCGTCTCTTTCGCTATCCTGGTTCCGCCATCCATCTTCTTTATGGAGCCTTCAATCAGATCTGTCGTTTCCTTTGCGGCATCTGCGGAACGTGCTGCCAGGTTCCTGACCTCCTCCGCCACCACCGCAAAGCCTTTTCCATGCTGTCCTGCCCTGGCTGCTTCAACCGCGGCATTAAGTGCAAGTATATTGGTCTGGAACGCAATATCATCAATTACTTTAATGATTTTAGAGATATTTGAGGAGGACTCATTAATGTCTTCCATGGCCCTCAGCATCTCTATCATTTGCTTGTTTCCTGCCAGAGCCTTTTCCTTTACTTCCACGGCCAATTCATTGGCGCTGTCCGCATTCTGGGCATTGAACCTGGTCTGGGAAGAGATTTCCTCCAGTGCGGCTGTCAGTTCCTCCACGGAGCTGGCCTGTTCCGTAGCCCCCTGTGATAAGGCCATACTGGAGTCAGCAATCTGTCTCGAACCTTCTGCCACTTGTTCCGACGCTGCTGCTATGCTGTTCAGGACCTCATTATTTTCCTCTACCATTTCATATAGTTTTTTACCAAGAAGGTCTGCATCCGATTTTATCTCAACCTCCATGGTCAGATCACCGGAAGCAATCCTCTCAACCGCGAAGGCCTGATTTTTGATATTCTCTATCATATTAGAGAAAGCTCTGGCAAGACTTCCTATCTCATCCTTTGAATCCGCCTGCACATTAACATTGATATCTCCCAAAGCCAGCTGATCGGCCGCTTTTACCATTCTGGCAACCGGCACACTGATCTTCCTGGCAACAGCAAAACCAAGGAACAAAGCAATTGCAACACAGGCTGATATGGTGGAAAACATTAGGATTGTCTGCTGCTTAAAATTACTTTCATTTTTGTGAAGGCTTCTCTCCGCACGGCCGCTCTGAAAACCTATATAATCTTCCATAACCTTATTCAGCGCTTCCGTTTTTTCATTCACCGTAGGCATCGTAAGAACAGCCTGTTCATACTGACCCTTGCTGACATACTCCAGGCTCTCATCCCGGACCTTCCGGTACTCCGCTAAAGCGCCGGACAGTTCATCATACAATCCCTGTTCTTCTTCTCCTGATATTAATTCCCTGATTTCCTGGAGATAGCCATTGGTCTGGCTGACATAAAGATTGATTTCATCCAGTTTTTCCTGGAGTGCGGACGGATTCTGTTCATAAATTGCCAGAATATTGAGCGCCCGTACCGTCTGTACCGCTTTCTCCGTATCCGCCAGATACTGGGCGGGAATATAATTATCATAATACATGCTGCGGCTGTTGTCATTGATCTGCCGCATATTTATGATACCCATAACACCTACGATTGCCGAAAATATTGCTACAACGATAAAACCGATAATTAATTTATTCCTGATTTTTAAGTTATTGAACCACTGCATCATGATATCCTCCTATGTATAAGTAGTATTATTGCTTTATTTGTAATATAGCTGTAATTATTATATTACTTCGCTAAGTTCTTCCATATCCGTCTCGGTCAGCAGCCTTTCACAATCCAGGAGAAGTTTAACCGAGCTTCCCGCTTTACCTATTTTTTTGATGTATCGGTTATTTGCTTCCCCGCTGAACTGAGGCGGATCCACAATATCCTTTTCCGGGATCGTTATGACCTCCGCAACGCTGTCAACAATCAGGCCGACCGATAGCTCCTTAATATCCACAATAATGATACAGGTTCTGTCATTATATTCTTTCGCTTTCTTCCTGAACCTGCGTCTGACATCAATGACCGGTATAATCTTGCCTCTTAAGTTTATGATTCCTTTTACATAGGCAGGAAGCTCCGGTATAACCGTAATCGTCTGGATACCGATAATTTCTGTTACGTATTTAATCTCAATCCCAAAGCATTCTCCTTCCAGCAGAAAGGTCAGATACCGGTCCTTCTGTGTATCCTCATCGATCTCCATGAATTCATTGATTGTTTCTGTCATGATTTTGTCCTCCTTATCTCTGTGTTATTCTTATATGGGCCTCAGCAGCTCACCAAATATGGTACATCCAGAATCAGGCTGATGCTTCCGTCTCCTAAAAGCGTACATCCCGATAAGGCTCTTGTTCGTTTAAAGCTCTTAATAAACGCAGGCAGAGCCTTCACTACCACCTGCTGATTTCCCAATAATTCATCGGCAAATATACCTGTTGTCCTGCCATCCTGCTCCAGCATAATGATGATCCCTTCCGAATACCGGGTGATCGCTGTTTCAACTCCAAACAGCTCATGGAGCCGTCTGATTTGATAGCACTGTCCTCTAACCATAATCATTTCATTGTTATCCGGATCACAAAATATATCGCTGTCCTTGGGCCGGAAGGATTCTTTCACCGATGTAATCGGTATCGTATAGCAGGATTGTCCTACCCCTATATTCATACCGTCTATGATGGCAAGGGTCAGCGGTATCTTTAATGTCACTGTCGTTCCCTTTCCGGCGGTACTGTCCACGGAGATGGAGCCGCCCACGGTTTCGATATTCTTCATTGCGACATCCATCCCCACGCCCCGGCCGGAATACTCGCTGACCTGTTCTTTGGTCGAAAATCCCGGCAGCAATACCAGATTATAGATTTCCCTATCCGTCATGTCTTCCGCAGGCTTAAACAATAGCCTTTGTTTCCTGGCCTTGTCCAGAATCTTATTCTTATCCAACCCTTTGCCATCATCCCGGACGATGATCAGTACCTCACGGCCCGTACTCTTTGCCTCCAGGGTGATCGTTCCTGTCCGCGGCTTTCCTGCGGACTGCCTATCCTCCGGGTCCTCAATCCCATGATCCGCTGCATTTCTGACAAGATGCATCAGCGGATCGGAAATATGCTCGATAATATTTTTATCAACCTCAGTTTCTTCTCCGATAATCGTAAGCCGGATTTCTTTTGACAGCTTCTTATTCATATCCCGGACTACCCGGTGCATCTTGTGGAAGGTTATGGAGAGCGGAACCATCCGGATGCTCATTACAACATCCTGTATTTCACTTGTAATTTTATGGAGCTGTCGGGAAGCCTTATCGAAATTCCTAAGCTCAAGACCTGCCAGCTCCGGATTCTGGATTACCATGGCTTCCGCTATGACCAGTTCGCCTACCAGGTCCATCAGATAATCCAGCTTATGAACGTTGACACTGATTAAGCTCTGCTGGCTGCCGGAGGAATGCTCCGCCCTAACCGATTCATTCATCTCCTTAGCTTTTGTTTCGATTGGCAGTGTCTGTGGCAGCTTCGCTGCGGTACTCCCTGTCTCCTCCTCCATCCTGCGGTTAAATTCCGCTTTGTCCTGCAAAAGCTCCAGTTCCAGTTCCTTAAGAAATACTGTCTGAAGTAAAAAATTCTGCATCCGTTCATAATCCAGACGGCTGCCTGCATAAACCCGGAAGCCCTCCCTTCGGATCTTTGGAATACTGTCTTCATCCTCTATTACATCCTCCGGATAGGAATATACTTCATCCGCTATCTGCTTTATATCACGGATAATTGTAAATGCCCTGATATTTTCCATCTCACATCCATCCTCAAAATATATGGTTGCGCGGTAATAGTGATAGTCGGAAGCCTCTGGTAATATTTCTTCCGGCAGCTTCGGATTTTCAGGCCCTGACCCATGCTCTCTGACTGTGATGGAATCCAGAAAAATCTTCAACGCTGTCAGGATATCTTCCGGATTACCAACTGCCATTTCTTTATTTTTGATCTTCTGAAGCTCTTGCTTAAAAAAATCTATACATATCAAAACAAGCTCCGAAAGTTCTGAATTATCCATATCCCCCGGCCGGTTCTCCCTCAACTGGTAAAAGATATCCTCAACGGCGTGGGCAAGCCGGGCTATATTCTGAATCACCATCATAGACGCGGATCCCTTAATCGTATGCATAATACGAAATATTTCATTGATGGCCTCCGGCGGGAAGCCCCCTTCTTTTTCACAGTCCATGATGATGTTTTCCAGTTGCTCGATCAGTTGATCAGATTCGTATAAAAAAAGCTCCAACAATGGTTCATATGTATTATGTTCTTCCATCGATGCCTCCCGTCAGGCTATGTAGCCGTTAGCCGCAGCAATTTTGCTGATTGTTTTAATCAGATGATCTTCCCTGAAGGGCTTAACAATAAATGAAAATGCTCCCTGAAGCATGGCATCCCTTACCATCCCCTCCTGGCCCATGGCAGATAACATGATCACCTTAGCTTTCGGATCAAATTTAATGATTTCTGCCAATGCCTCTATTCCGGACAAATCCGGCATCGTAATATCCATGGTGACAACATCCGGCTTCAATTCCTGATACTTTTTAATCCCTGTCACTCCGTTCTCTGCTTCACCGATTACCTCAATTCCATTCTTAACCAGCATTGCTTTAATAGTAAATCTCATAAATGCCGCATCATCGACGATCAATACCTTCATCCTATTGCCTCCTTCTGCCATAAAACTAATAACAATAACTGTTACTATTATTATATATAGTAATTTAGTCCTAGTCAATACCCCTTTTATATTTTTTTCTGCTGATATAAAAAGAGGCTGTCCCTATAGCTGAGAAGTCAAAGGACAAATTGTAAGCCCATCAAAAGGGCAAACCGAATACGCAAAGAAAGCACCTCATTCCCAAAAAACATTTGGGGAATGAGGTGCTTTTAATCAAGTAATAGTTATTTACTCCTTTTAGACATGTTTAAAAGCGACAGGCCATAAAATACAGCCGCTGTAACCACCAGAATTATAATACTGAGCAAAGGCGAAACCTCAGTGCTGCCAAAGTAATAGGTGACTCCCATATATGCCTTAAAATCCTCCAAATAGCTTGCCGGAATACCCGCGAATGCGGTATGCATGGCATCCGCCATTAAAACCTCACGGAGCAGGGAAGCGGCATGGGACACAGGAAATAGCTTTATAACAGTCTGTACCGATTCGGGCAGAGCACCTATGGGAAGATAAATACCCGTCAAAAAACCGATTAAGGTACCAATAATCGTGCTGGCGGTACCAAATGCGCTTTGACTTTTAAAAAAAGAGACAATAAAGCAGACGATCGAGGAGTTGGTCATAGTCGTGAAAATTACCAGCAGCAGAGCCTTGACGAGCGCAAGAGGCGTGAGCCACTCTCCGCCGCAGAACACAATATAAACCTCCGACACAATAATTGTTATGAAGGACATGATTATGCCGATTATAAATACACTGCCGATATATCCGACGGTGATACGGCTTCGTTTAATTGGAGCGGAATAGAAATCCTTGTTGATTTTTTTGATTTTGTCGTCAATCATAACGCCGAATGCCCCCATGGTCGTTGTCACTGAGGCGACGGCAAGAAGCCCCGCGACAAGCCAGGTATTCATCAAGAAATCCGCGTTCTTAATGTCCTTCATAGAGTCGGTGAGCCAGACATCACCTAAAAATACGGCGTATAAGGCAATGATGATAAAAATGGCGAGCAGCGAAAATAACACTGCGCTTTTATCCCGAAAAAACAGCCTTAAATTACGTTTAATTAATACGCTCACTGCCTCAGCTCCTTCCCTGTAATGCCGATAAACGCGTCGTCCATCGTGCCCTGCAGCACCTGAAAGCTGCTGATGTACGCCTTGCATTTCTCCAAAATAGGCAAGGCCCGCATCGTGTCAGGAAGATTGAGGATAAACTCGCCTGCCGAAACGGTAAACTCAAGCTTTGAATCCGCCAGAATTTGGTGCAGGGCGTTTTCGTCTGATACGGTTAACCTCAGGCTATCGCTTGCATAGCGCGCTTTTAACTCGGCGGGCGTTCCCTTTGCCGCGACTTCTCCGTGGTCAAGCACAATGACATAATCCGATTCAGCCGCTTCTTCCATGTAGTGTGTTGTCAGAAAAATCGTCATGCCAGTTTTATTTCGAAGCTGTTTGATCGCGCTCCAGATGCTTTTACGTGTCTGGGGATCAAGACCGGTTGTCGGTTCGTCAAGAAACAGGAGCTTTGGCGTGTTGATCAGCGCCCGGGCAATATCCGCCCGGCGCCGCTGCCCGCCCGAAAGCTTGCCGTAGGGTCGGTCGATGAATTCGCTCAGCTCGGCCGCCTGAACCGCTTGGTCAACAGCCCTCTTAATCGCGGCTTTGTCCGACATGTAAAATTCTGCTCTGGAGCTCAGATTCTCCCGAACGGTGAGCAGCGCGTCCAGCACGCTGTCCTGAAAAACGACGCCGATTTCCTGCCGTATGAACTGGCTGTCGCGGCAAAGATCAAGTCCGTCTATGGTGATCTCACCGCCGTCATAACGCATCAAGGTGCACAGTATGTCGATTGTGGTGGATTTACCGGCGCCGTTAGGCCCGAGAAATGAAAACAGCTTCCCCCGTTCAACGTAAAAGCTGATATCCTTCACAGCCGGAAAATTTCCGTAGCTTTTGCGTAAATTTGATACCTCAATAATTTTATCCACTTTGGCTTACCCCCTTCTTCGACCATCACTTTAACAGAGCGTTCCGGCGGCGGCAATAGGTATAAAAGCATGCTGCAAATACGGTGAGGTAAGCTGCCAAAAAAAGATGGTAAGCTGTAAACAGCCTGCCATCTTAATCAGGGCATATTCTATTTCGGACGGTAGCGCTCCTTCAGGCGGTGGTTCAGCTTATCCGCCAGTTTATTGTAATAATAGACGGTGGCCGCAAAAACAATGACGTATACGGTCAGAACCAGCAGAAGAAAGACCAGGACCTGTTTCGTGCTGCTTATGCTGATCCAATCCCAGAGATAGGCAAAATACAGCACCACGGCCAATAGAAGCGGCAGATGGACAGATTTGCGGATATACATTTGTTTTTTGCTGAGCTCCTTGCGGGAATAGAAAATGAGATATAGCAGATCGCTGATAAAAGCCAGCAGCAGTATTCCGCCAATGTCGCGCAAGGTGAAGCCGGCATCAGGATAAAATATCAGGCAAAATATATACATGGAAATGACAATTCCGGTTACTATCATAAAAAAGGAACGAAACATGGTTTTAAACAGCTCTTCCGCATTCATGCCGGCACCTCCTATATCCCGAGCATTTTCTTAAGGTCTCTCACATACTGCCGTGAAATAATCACTCTTTCATTATTGCCCAGCGTCGCCTCAAAGCGTCCGTTCAGCGCCGGACTCAGCGACCTGATTTTGCATAGATTCAGTAAGACGGATTTCGATACCCGCAGAAAATCACTATTTGATAGGCAGCTTTCCAATTCATAGAGCTTCTGCCTGGATTCCAGCACCTTATCCGCGCAGTAAAGAAAGGTCTTATTGTCCACAACCTCAATGTAATAGATGTCCTTCGGCTGAATACGGTGGATTTCATTTCCGTCGTAGGCGATAAGGGCACCCTGGGATTTCAGCATCGCCAGCACGTGAAGCAGCTCGTCAGGCATCTCCCGGCATTTGATGATGATTTGATCCTCTTCTCCATCCTGCAATTCCTCAATGACAATTTTCAAGTTAATTCACCTGCCCGCCGATTTAAGTGAATCTTACTATTTGTTATCTGAATACCTCTGTTATTTGATTCAGGGCTGTTTCTGTCAATTCCCCGGTCATCATATTTTTGATGACGGCCTTATTCCCGGCGAGCTCGTCTGCGCCTATGATAACGGTATACTTAGCTCCCAGCTTATTGGCATATTTCATCTGGGCTTTTACACTGCGGTCCATATAATCGGTCTCTACGATGACACCCTCCCTGCGCAGCCTGTGAACCAGCTGATAAGCGGCCGCCTTCGCTTCCCTGCCAAGGATTCCGATGTACAGATCCACTGCCGGTTCCGGTGCAAGCTCCACTCCTTCTGCTGCCAGCTCATTGATGATGCGCTCTATGCCTATGCCAAAACCTACGGCAGGAATATCCTGCTTCTCATCTATCTCATGAACCAGATTGTCATACCGGCCTCCGCCGCAGATCGTAAAACCGTTCGCATCAATAAATTCGAATACTGTCTTTGTATAATAATCCAGCCCTCGGACAATCTCAGTGTCAACTTCATAGGCAATCCCCAGGTCCTTTAAGAGACTTTGCAGTTCTTCAAAATGAACCTTACACTCATCATCAAGATGCTCCACTGTTCTGGGTGCATCCTTTACGATCTGTTTGCAGGAGGGAACCTTACAATCTATGACACGCAGGGGATTCTTTAACATCCTCTCCCTGCAGGTCGCACAGAGCTGCCCTTTGTGCTGCTCCAGATAGGCCAGCAGAGCTTCGTTATAGGCTTTTCTGCAATTGCCGCAGCCGATGCTGTTGATATGAAGCTTGACCCCCTTGATCCCCAGCTCAGAGAATAATTCGTTTAACAGGGTAATCAGCTCTATCTCAGCTAAAGGACTGGAGGAGCCGAAGAATTCCACTCCGAACTGATGATGCTGGCGGTACCTTCCGTTCTGGGGATTTTCATAACGGAAAACCTGGGATACATAGAACAGCTTGGTCGGCTGGCTCTCCGCATAAAGGCTGTTCTCCAGATATGCCCGTACCGCCCCTGCCGTACCCTCAGGCTTTAAGGTAATGCTGCGGCCTCCCTTATCATCGAAGGTATACATCTCCTTCTGCACCACATCCGTTGTCTCACCCACGCCTCTCTGAAAAAGAATGGTATGTTCAAACACCGGGGTGATAACCTCCTTAATGTTATAAGCCTTGCAGAGCTTTCTCGCAATCCCCTCAATAATGGTCCGCTTATGCATATGGGAGCCATACCAGTCCTGCGTTCCTTTTGGTCTTTGTGTTATCATCTTTACCTCCATTATGGCGCTTTGCGCCATCACAAAATCTGATGAAAGAAGCCGCTTTGCAGGTTCTTTCCGCGTGAAAATGATTTTCTTTCACTCTTACCTCCATTATGGAATGCGATGCTTTCACTGCCGCATTCTTTGATATTCTTATACAGTCCTTTATAACAACGGTCCGTTCTCTCTCAAGAACTTCTGCTTCTTTCCTATCATCTCATCTGTTCTACTGATGTAGTCTGTAATGCTCTTCACATTGTCAACCCGTTCAATCCGGCTTTCCTCATGAAATACAAACTTGGACATTGCCCCGGCTCCCAGGGCCAGAATAGTTTGCTGTTCCTCCATAATCAAAATATTATATAAGCCCTCTTTCCCATATCTTGAATAACCGACATTCTCAAGATTATCTGCCATATTCTTCTGTCGGTAGAGATAATACGGGAGATAATGATTATCTTCGGCAAATCGGACTGTTTTTTCCAGCATGGAACAAACATCCTCTGCCTGAAGAGCGGCATAGCTCTCCTTTTCTATGTTCAGCCTGGCTGCCCTTTTTAATGCAAGGGTATGCACCGTCAGTCCGTCCGGCGACAGTTCTTTGATTTGCTTCAGAGTGTCCTCCACATCAGCCGGATTTTCTCCGGGAAGCCCGATGATTAAATCCATGTTGATATTCTCATGACCGGTCTCCCTGGCCAGGAGGAAGGCTTCTTTAATCTGCTCTACCGAATGCTTCCGGCCAATCAAATCCAAGGTTCTCTGCTGCATGCTCTGAGGATTGATCGAGATTCGGTCCACACCCCGCTTCTTCAACACCTCCAGCTTCTCCCCGGTTATACTGTCCGGTCTTCCGGCTTCAACACAAAATTCCTTCACATGGGTAAAATCAAATCTTTCCCTGACAAATCCCAGGAGCTTATTCAGCTGAAAAGCCGACAGGGTCGTAGGGGTTCCGCCGCCGAAATAAACACTGGTAAGCTTCTTATCCGGAAAGCAGCCGGAAGCGAAGAGAATTTCCTTCTCCAATGCCTCCAGATAGGCTTCCCCGTAACTTGCGAACCGTTCCATCGGATAAGAGGGAAAGGAGCAGTAGAGACAGGTACTGGGGCAAAAGGGTATCCCGATATAGAGGCTGTAACCGTTACGATAATCCATCGCCGTCAAAAGCTCCCTTTCCCGGCCGGCTATGGTGATACTCATCCGGGTTTTGTCCCGGGAGCACAGATATTCCTTTGACATCCTTTCATAGATGAAGTCTTCCTCCAGCCCCTGAGTCAGCATATCATAGACCAGTTTGGTGGGCCTTATCCCGGTCAGAATTCCCCAGGGGAACTGCTTTCCTGTCAGATCGGAAAACAACCGGTACAATGTCCTCTTCATGCCGTTCTTATAACCGCTTTTATGGAGGGTAAAAGGCGGCAGGGCCGCCGACTCTGAAATCAACTCTCCATGTCTCTTTTTTATCTCAACCGTTATCCCGTCTTCTCTAAACCCTATCCTGATCTGCCCCGGTATCTGCTGTCTCTCCTCCGCCGGCTGACCCGTTTCCTCCAGTTGGCCCGTATTCTCCGGCCGGTCCTCCTCCCGGGTACATATCTTGACGGTCTCCCGGGGATAGAAAGCCTTTACCAGAGGATATACATCATTTTCAAATTTTCTGTCCGATAGGATGACCTGCAGCATAACAATTACCTACTCCTCTTTGGTTCCGAATATACCGGATTATTTATTCATACGGATTGAGGGACAGATAGATATTATTCTCTCTTTCATGCCCGATCGTGGTAGGAATCCCATGACCGGGATAAACCTTAACCATATCCTCCAGAAACATCAGCTTGTCCACAATGGATTTCACCAGCTGCTTATGATTGCCCGTAGGCAGATCGGATCTTCCGATATCCTCATAGAATAAGGTGTCCCCGCTGAACAACAGCCCATGGCCGATAAAATAATAGCATACCCCGCCGGCAGTATGGCCCGGCGTATGAATTACCTTAATTGTAAATCCGGCCAGCTTGATGCTTTCCTCGTCCTTTAGAAGGATATCCGGAACAAGGCTGCAGTCTTCCCGTATGAAATCAGAGGCGTTCATCTGGGCATCTCCAAGAAGCTTTGCTTCCGCTTCATGGGCATGGATGGGTGCTCCCGTAGCTTCCTTTAAAGCTGCGGCAGCCAAAATATGGTCAAAATGACCATGCGTGAGAAGGATCCCCTTGCACACAAGGTCATTTGCTTTCAGATATTGTTCGATCTTCTCCGCCTGATCCGCAGGATCAAAAACAATTGCTTCCTTTAACTGCGAATCGCTGATAATATAGGTATTTGTCTGCACCATTCCCAGTACAATCGTTTCCAGCTTGAATTCGTTCATTATTCCCTTCTTTCCACCCCTGTACTGTCCGTGTCTGTTCTGTACCGGCACGGCAATACCGCCCCTCAGGCTGGCGGGGTATCTGATACCAGCGTACTGTCAATGGTACAGTACACTAACCTATGGTACGTTCAATATCCAGGATGCTTTCCACATTACGGATTTTGGATATAATTTCGTTCAGCTGTTCCTTACCGTTGATTTCAAAGCCGATGCTGATGGTTGCCGTTCCCTGTTTGCTGGTCCTGACATTCATGGAGGTTACATCAATTTTATTCTCTGTCAGAACTCTTGATATATCCACCAGTACTCCGGTACGGTTATTGGCATAAATCTTAACCTCTGCCGGATATACCCCGCCGGCTTCCTTACCGTCCGCCACATTCCATTCCGCATCAATCAGCCTTGCCCGGTCCTCCTCAGGCAGATTAATCACATTGATGCAGTCGGTCCGATGGATGGATACCCCTCTTCCCCGGGTAACAAAGCCTACGATTTCATCCCCTGGTACTGGACTGCAGCAGCGGGAAAAACGAACTGCCAGATCATGAATTCCCTTTACAACAATACCGCTCTTGGACTTTTTAGGGGTTGTCTTAATATCCCGCACATCTGAAATCTGCTCCAGAATATTATCATCCGTGATATCCTTCTTGTGTTTCTTCTTATATTCCTCCTGGAGCCTGTTTACGACCTGGCCTTCCTTCAACCCGCCGTGGCCGATCGCAGCAAGCACCGCATCCCATTCCTTAAAACCGTATTTTCTCATTACTATGTTAACGAACTCCGGTTTCAGTAAATCACTGAGGACGATATTCTTAGTCTTGCAATAGCCGGCAACCAGTTCCTTACCCCTGGTAATATTGTCCTCCTTTAATTCGGTTTTAAACCATTGGTTTATCTTATTCTTTGCCTGGGTACTCTTGACAATGGACAGCCAGTCACGGCTCGGTCCCTTCGAGTTCTGGGAAGTCATGATCTCGATACGGTCACCGTTCTGGATTACATAATCAATGGGAACCAGCTTACCGTTTACCCGGGCACCCACCATCTTATTGCCGACGGCACTATGGATACTGTACGCAAAGTCAATCGGGTTGGAGCCGGTCGGCAGGGTTTTCACATCCCCGGTGGGAGTGAAGGCGTACACACTTTCAGAGAACAGGTCAAAGTCATTTTTTAACAGGCTTAAAAATTCCTTATTGTCAGAAAGATCCCTCTGCCATTCCAATACCTGTCTGAGCCAGGTCAGCTTCTCCTCTTCCGCATTGGCGGATCCGCCCTTGCCGTCCTGCCCCTCCTTGTACTTCCAATGGGCGGCGATACCATATTCCGCCGTCCTGTGCATATCATAGGTCCTGATCTGAATCTCAAAGGGTTGTCCCTTGGGCCCGATCAAGGTGGTATGAAGGGATTGGTACATGTTCGGCTTGGGCATGGCGATATAATCCTTGAAGCGTCCCGGAATCGGCTTATACATCTCATGGATTACCCCCAGGGCCGCATAGCAGTCCTTCAGGGAATCTACGACAATCCGCACCGCAAACAGATCATAAATCTGTTCCAGGGTCTTGTTCTGATTCACCATCTTTTTATAAATACTGAAAAAATGCTTAATTCTTCCGTCAATCTTGGCTGGAATTCCCGAGGAATCAATATGGGACTTTACATCGGCAACAATACTGTCAATATAGGCCTGACGTTCGCTTTTCTTTGTGGCGATCTTATCCGCAAGTTCTTTATATACATCCGGTTCCAGATATTTTAAGGAAAGATCATCAAGTTCAATCTTAATCTTGGAGATACCGAGTCTCTGTGCAATCGGGGCATAGATATCCATGGTTTCTCTGGCGGTTTCTTTCTGCTTTTCCGGTTCCTTATATTTTAAGGTCCGCATATTATGAAGACGATCCGCCAGCTTAATCAGGATGACGCGGATATCCTTTGCCATCGCCAGAAACATCTTCCTTAGGTTCTCTGCCTGGATCTCAACCTTATCCTTCGAATAATTCAGCTGGGTCAGCTTGGTTACGCCATCTACCAGAAGGGCAATCTCCTCCGAAAACATCTGGGCTACCTGTTCTATTGTAAAATCGGTATCTTCAACGACATCGTGGAGTATACCGGCCACGATACTTTCCTTATCCAGCTCCAGCTCTGCCAGGATGTTGGCAACACAGAGCGGATGGATAATATAAGGCTCCCCGGATTTACGGAACTGGTTCTTATGGGCGTCATCCGCCAGGTGGTAGGCTTTCTCAATCATGGAGATATCTGCGGACGGATGATAGCTGCGGACCTTATTAATCAGCTGCTGATACAGTACCTCGGGCGTAGTAAAATCGGCAGGCATCGTAATGTCTGTCGGATTACTTCCGATATCCTTTCCTATAATTTCTTCCACTCGTTCCATGATCCCACCTCCTGTCTTCCTTATCTGCCTGGCTGCCGTAATCGGGCCTTTCCCCTGTTATGCACTCATATATCCGGCCTCCGTATTATTTCCCTTCATATTGGATGACCGCCTCCACATCATAGCCGGCCAGCTTTGCCCGGCCTTCCAGTCCTTTCAGCTCCATGAGGAAGATGATCTTCACCACTTCACCGCCCAGCATCTCAATCAGCTTTGTTATCGCTTCGATGGTCCCGCCGGTGGCAATCAGATCATCCACAATAACAACTCTCTGTCCCGGACGGATCGCATCCTGATGCATCTCAATGGTTGCCTTGCCATATTCCAGGTCATAATCCATGGAGATCGTTTCACGGGGCAGCTTACCCTTTTTCCTGATCGGTATAAACGCTTTGTTCAGATTATATGCAATCGGCACTCCAAAGATAAAACCTCTGGATTCAGGGCCGACAATAACATCAAAGTCAACATCCTTAAGGAATGCCTGCATCTGGTCAATCGCAAGCTTCAGTCCATCCTTATCCTGTAAAACACTGGTCACATCCCGGAAGATAATACCGGGCTCCGGGAAATCCGGTATGCTTCTTACATATTCTTCTACTTTTTTCATAGTTACCTCCATTATGGCGTTTTACGCCATCACCTGACGAAAGAATCTGCCCGTATTATCGGGCTTTCCGGCCTTTGATATCCACAAAAGCCCTCTTATAGATGATAATTATAACACTCCTGTCAACAATTCGTAAAGTAAATTTCTATTTACGGGTACTCCCCGCTCCTTATCTGTAATTTTGTATCATCAGCTGTACGCTTCTAAAACCGTTATATTCATTTATCCTGGGGAAATAAGTTACCGTAAGCTTAACCCCGCATCCCCGTCCGGTTTTCAGTTTCCTGGCCTCCTCTTCCCCATAGGTTTCTCCGATATAGCGGAAAAAAGCATCCACATCACCGAAATAAACCGCCTCCATCTGTTTTCCGTGTTGGTTCTCCAGGAGAAAACGGAATCCGCCTGCATTTTTTCCGATAATAAACGCCGATTTTATCCTCAGCTCCTTCTCTGCAAATAAGGGCTTCTCATTGCCTTTCCCGAAAGGCTCCAAAAGCTTAAGCTCATCAATCAGGGCTTCCTTCAGATAGCCCATGGGCAGCAGCACATCAATCGTGATCTTGGGAACCAGCATAGCCTCTGTCAGCTCCGCGGCTTCATTCAGCCTCTGCCTTAAGGGTTCTATGTTCCATGGCATCAGGGAAAGCCCGGCTGCCATCGGATGCCCGCCGACCTTGATCAGCAGCTCCCTCTGTTTTAATAAGCCTTCGATCATATTATATTGCTCGATGGATCTTGCGGAGCCTTTAATCCCCTCTTCCGAGTCTGTAAGAATAATGGCGGGTCTGTAATATTTTTCCCTGATTCTCCCCGCAATAATTCCGGCAATGCTTTCGTGACAATCCGGAAGGTAAACTACCAGTATCTTATCTGACCGCAGGGAGCTTTCTTCTATCAGCCGCACTGCCTTCTCCACATTCTCCGAGGTCATTTCCTTTCTTATCTCATTGAGGCTTCGGACTTCGGCTGCCAGAGCATCCGCTTCCCTGTCATCCGCAGCCAGCAAAAGCTCCAACCCCTTCTTGGCGGAATCCAGCCTTCCCGAAGCATTCAGGCAGGGACCGATAACAAAGCCAAGCTGGTAGGCGGACAGCTGCTCCCTGTTAATCCGGCTGATTTCCATCAGTGCCAGGAGCCCTTTATTTGTCGTAGCCTTAAGCAGCTCCAGGCCGCACTTTACAATGATTCTGTTCTCCTCCGTAAGCTCCATGACATCACAGACGGTAGCAATCGCCGTATAGGAAAGCAATTCCTTTTCATATTCTTCCTTCCCCGGAATATCCATATCCGCCAGGAGGGCCCCGGTCAGTTTATAGGCAATGGCCGCGCCGCACAGTCCCTTATAAGGATACCCGCAGTCCGGCTGCTTAGGATTAAGAATGGCATCCGCTTCCGGAAGGATTATTCCCTCCTCCAGCTCCAGCAGACTATGGTGGTCCGTAACAATCACCGTCATCCCGTATTCCTTTGCCTTCTTAATCTGTTCCAGAGCAACAATGCCGTTATCGCAGGTTAATATCGTATCTATTCCGGAACGCTTTGCCTCATCCACCATCCGGATATTCATTCCGTATCCGTCCCTGATCCGGTCCGGTATATCATAATCCACGTCTGCACCGGCAAGCTTCAGGGTACAGAACAATATGTAAGTGGATACGATCCCATCCACATCATAATCGCCGATAATACGGATTTTACAGCCATCCTTTATCTTTTTCTTCAGTATGCCGCAAGCCTTCTCCATATCCTTCATGGCAAACGGATCAGGAAGCTGTACCGGGTCCGGATGAAGATAGCTTTTGATTTCCTCCGGTTCCTCATAGCCGCGGTTCACAAGGCATCTTGCCAGTACCTCACTGACACCGCACTCCTGCATAATCCGTTCAAAATCTGCTTTTCTGTTTTTAATAACCCAATTCTCCATACAAGCAAAATGCCTCCTTATAACCTTCAAGCCTCAGGCCGCAGCCTGACAATCTGATCCACGTAGTCCGCCAGCATAAGGTTCATCTTCGCTTCTGCCGGTACCGGATGCTTTTCGGCCAGTATCTCCAGTCTTCTGCGGCATAATTCTGCCGCCTTCTCATCTGTTTTATATAGCTTATAATAGGCGTAGGCTATTCTACGGATATTAATCTCATTCTTCGCCGATTTTATCAGCAGCTTACTCTGTTTGGTATTGTACCGCTCGATTTCCTCACCGGAGGCCCCTTTTAAGACAGTCAGGAACAAAAACCCAAGATTCGTAACATTCCGATAGGATAACGGAAGCCTTGGCAGGGCCGGTACCAGCTGTTCCAGGCAGCTTTGCGCCGCAGTAAAATCCAGCCGGTCAAGCTCCCGGACAAAGGCCATATACCGGATATAAGCATTCATAACATTGGTAAGATCCGCTTCTGCCGGAAGCTGAAACCATTCTTCCGGCATATCCTTAAGCCGTATACCGACCGACTGTTCTGCCACCAGCTCCAGCTGCCGCCGAAAGGAGCTTCTGGCTGTCGCATCCCGTTTCATCGATCTGACATTGTATCCGTCATTTGCTATTCCAAAGGCTTTTAGGGGAAGCCCATTCATTGCCCCGATCATGATTCCTCCGGCGGCAAAGCCTCCCAGGAGAAAATCCACGGCAAACGGTATTCCCGGGAATAGAACCATTGGAAGAATGGCCAGCAGGGATATCAGAAAGTTCATGATGACTCCGCCATAATTATACAGACGATAGGGAAGCGGCTTTACGGTCTTAGCCGGTGGGATCATCAGGCACTGCCCCGAGGTTCCCGGTGCGCTGAACTTCCTGCAGCGCAATCTGCCCTGCTCCTTCACGAAGGTCAGGGAAAAGATCCGAAACGATAGAAACGAATATCCGGTAAGCAGGCCAAAGATTAGATGGCCGGCTTCATGGATAATGACATTGAGGAATATGCTGACTAAGCACATGGCAAGGCCGCTATAAAGGACAAGCATTGCCCCGCCATCCAGATCCCCATATACATTAAACAGATATCTGGCAAGAAGAATCCCTGCAGCGATGCCGATTGCAATACAAACAAACAGCATCCTGAGAATTTCCTTCGGGGTTCCCCCCTTATCCGGTTTCCTTCCTTTTCTATTAAGGCGTTTCCCCATAATTACCTCCCTTATGGCGCTTTGCGCCATCACAAAATCTGCTGTGCGGCCTTTATCATAATGGCACATTCCACTCGCTTTTTTTGAAGTTCACAACCGATATCATAGGCGTCGTTTATGTCTCCATGGAACTTAAAGGAGTTCGCCGCACAACCGCCGCTGCAGTAGAATTTAGCAAAACAGTTCCGGCATTTTTCCTTCGAATAAACATTGCAGCACCGGAATTCTTCCCTGATTTCGGTCTTCTTAATGCCATCAAAAACATTGCCCATAAGGTACTCCGTAATTCCCACGAACTGATGACAGGGATACAGATCACCCCAGGGAGTCACCGCCAGATATTCCGTACCGGAGCCACAGCCGGAAAGACGTTTCGCCACGCAGGGGCCTCCCGACAGATCTATCATAAAATGAAAGAAATTAAACTCTTTACCTTCCCCGGCTCTTTCCAGGACATACTTCGCCAGCTTATCATATTCCTCAAAAAGAACCGGAAGATCCTCTTCCCTGATTGCATAGGCTTCCTCAGGCAGGGCAACCACAGGCTCAACGGAGATCTGTTTAAAGCCCAGCTCCGCCAGATGCTTTACATCCTCTGCAAAATCAAGATTATTATGGGTGAAGGTTCCTCTCACATAGTAGTTGTTCTGGTTCCTGCTCTCAGCAAGCTTTAAAAACTTGGGAAGAATCAGGTCATAGCTGCCTTTTCCGTTTCTGCTGGGCCGCATGAGGTCATTGACCTCCTTACGTCCATCGATGCTAAGCACCACATTACTCATTTCCTTATTGGCAAATTCCATGACATCGTCCGTTAAGAGAACGCCATTGGTGGTCAGGGTAAATCGGAAATTCTTATTATGGAGCTTCTCCTGCTCCCGTCCATAACGGACAAGTTCCTTGACAACCTCAAAATTCATCAGGGGTTCACCGCCAAAGAAATCCACCTCCAGATTCCTGCGGTTTCCGGAACTTGCAATCAGGAAGTCAAGGGCCTTCTTCCCTACCTCATAACTCATCAGGGAACGGCCGCCCTTATATTCTCCCTCCTCCGCAAAGCAATAACGGCAGGCCAGATTGCAATCATGGGCAATATGCAGGCAGAGAGCTTTCACAACCGTGGTACGTGACTTAAATTCTTTGATATAATCTTCATAAACATCCTTCGTAAAGAGGGAGCCCTCCTTCTTCAGCTGTTCAATATCCACCAAAACCTCCATGATCTGGCGTACTAAGGATTCCACTGTCTCTGTAAAATCCCCCTTATTATCCTTATCAATCAGCCTCATGAATTCCGGGCGGGTATACTTCTCAACCATTGCTTCAATAATATTTCCCTGGTTGTTGTTCTCATATATCCCAATGATATCATAGGCAAGGTCGTCAACCACATGGATCATTCCGCTGTTAACGTCCAATACGATATTATAACCATTACTTTTATACTGATGTACCACTTTCCATCCTCCTAATATTACAACGAATAGGACTGTCTCAAAATATTTCCCGGTAAAATACAACTCAGCAGAAAAATATTTTGAGGCAGCCCCATAATCAATCGTCTTAATAGCTACACCGTGAAACAGCTGTTCCAAATGACATGCAGCCACGGTTGCGACCGCATGGCTCACATTTGCATTCGTGCAAATAAGCTATGTACCATCTATTATTTATTCTCGCAGCTCTGATTACCAACTGTGCAGGATGTCTTACATGCGGACTGGCAGGATGTCTGACATTCGCCGCATCCGCCCTTTTTCATGGTATCCTTCAGGTTTCTTGTGTTTAAAGTCTTGATATGTTTCATTTTTCAGCCTCCTTTGCTACTTTCCATGCAGATTATATCATATGTATATGCATAAGAAAAGAGTTTTTTGCAATTCTATAATAATGAAATAAATGATTTTTTTGGTAAATAGTATTGTAACGATACTGCATGGCATGGTATAATATATCATATCGTAATGAAAACCACTTGTATAAAATGGCTCGCTTATTTTACTCATAATAAGAACTGCGGCCTGCAGGAACTACAAATTACAAAAAATCAAGGAAAGGTTTGGTGCTGGAACGATGAAACAATTTATCATTACTACGGATTCTACCTGCGATTTACCTGGTGAGTATGTAACAAATCACGGTATCAGGATACTCCCGCTCTATTATAGCTTTAACGGTACTGTTTATGGCGGGGAGAAGGCTTCTCTTGATCCCAAGGAATTTTATGATAAAATGCGCGGTGGCGCTATGCCCACTACTATGGCTGTTAACCCCGAAACTGCGGATGAGGTATTCCGCGGACTGGTGAACGAAGGCTACGATATTATACATATCGCGTTTTCGTCCCCCTTAAGCGGAAGCTGTTCGGTTGCCACTACCGTCGCCAGAGAAATATGTGAAGAGATCTCCGGAGCGAAAATTACCGTTGTTGATTCCCTCTGCGCCTCCCTGGGAGAAGGTCTGCTGGTTCATAAGGCAGTTGAGTTGAAGGAAAGCGGTAAAACCATGGATGAGATTGTTGATTGGCTTGAAAAGAACAAATTAAATCTATGTCATATATTTACGGTTGATGATCTCCATCATCTGCATCGCGGCGGCAGAGTTTCGAAGACAACAGCAATCATCGGAACACTGATTAATGTGAAACCGGTTCTTCATGTGGATAATGAGGGCCGTCTGGTTCCGCTGAATAATGTACGGGGCAGGAAAAAGGCCCTGCTTTCCCTGGTGGACCAGATGGAAAAACGTATCGACGGCTTCCGGGATAAAAACGATATTGTATTTATCAGTCATGGCGACAGCCTGGAGGATGCTAAATTCGTGTCCGCCCAGGTTAAGGAGCGGTTCGGTATTGAGAATTTCCTGATTAATACCATCAGCCCGACGATCGGTTCCCATTCCGGTCCGGGAACCATCGCTTTGTTCTTTATGGGAAAAGAAAGATAAGCAACCGTGCAAAAGGGTCTGTTGCATAATAGATAGATCAATAAAAGAGGCGGCGGATGCTTCCCGCACACACAGATCGCAGGACAGATTTTAATCGATCTGTTCAGCAACCAGTGTATTATGGGAAGCATCCGCCACCTCTTACTTTGTTTTTATTATTATGCGGTTGCCTCTTTTTATCATGATTCCGGGTAAAATATTCTGCTTTTCCAACGAAAACCATATCCTCTAGCGGAAGGAGTCTCCTTTACGAAGATTGTTTACAACCTCTGTTACCCGGTTTTGGGCGTCATCCCCGGAGGTTGAGCTTTTGATATAGTTAATCAATTCCTGCTTCTTTTGCTCCGGCAGACTGACAAAGTTTGTCATTGCCTTCATATCCATAGCCAGGCGGAAACCCAGTCCCTCCGGCATGGAATTATCTATATTTACGATACTCATAATCATGCTCCTTTCATTGGGTCTTTATTGAATGATTCATGATTATTATCTGACGGTACCGTTATTTTATGTGGATATTGGTTCGCCAGTTCTTTCCATATGAGTTATTATTTCCCGCTGATTTCAATGAATTCCTCCACCAGCTTTTCGATGGATTGCAAACTGATTCTCCAAAAGTCCGGATTCTCCAGATCAATTTCCGCCTCTTTTGCCGCATCCTCCACACTTTTAACGGTTGTCGCATTCAAAAGCGCTTTATACTTCGAAACAAACGGTTCACCCTCCAGCTTATATTTCTCATAAAGACCGCGGGCAAATAAACCGCCGAAAGCATAGGGGAAATTATAAAAGCTTAAGCTTTCCGAATAATAATGGCCTTTCAATACCCACATGTAGGGATGAAGGTAATTGGGGTCCAGACCGTCACCATAGGCAGCCCTTTGGGCATTCAGCATCATTTCCTTCAACTCATCCGCAAACAAAAAGCCGCTCCTGCATTTCTCAAACACTTCACTTTCAAATAAAAATCTGGAATAGATATCACACATGATCTGGGTCACATCCTGCAGCTGGCTCTCAATCAGCGCCATTTTCTCACGGCCTTCGGTCTCCCTGATCGCCGCCTCCATAATTAACGCTTCATTGAAGGTGGAGGCTGTCTCAGCCACCGGCATGCTGTAATCCACATTCAGCGGCAGATGCTCCTGAATATGAAGCCCATGATACGCATGACCCAGCTCGTGGGCGAGAGTAACCACATCGCTTAAGGAACCCGTAAAATTAGAAAGAATCCGGCTCTGCTTTACAAAAGGCATATTCTCACAGAAGGCGCCTCCCACCTTGCCCTTTCTGGGATAAAAATCAATCCATTCCTCCTCGAAGGCCTGCTCCACCATATCGGCCAGATCGTCCGTAAAGCCTCTGAAATGCTTCACCAGATATTCCTTTGCATCCTCTACGGTATATTTTGTATTACTCTCTCCCAAAGGGGCGAACATATCAAACCAGGGCAGACCGTTCGTATGACCCAGCAGCTTTGCCTTATGCTTCATATATTTATGGAATACGGGTAAATATTCCTTGATTGCTTCCAGCATGGCCTCCAGGGTTTCCTTCTTCATCCTGGATTGCTGGAGTGTCATAGCCAGAGGGGAGTCATAGCCTCTCATGCCACAGATGGTATTTACCTGGGTCTTGATGCTATTGAGGGAATAGCTGATGGCATCCTTAATTTTTTCATAGGCCCTGAGCTCAGCCTCATAAGCATCCTTACGGACTGCCGGATCTTCGCTGTGGGCCATATTCCTGACCTGCGGCAAAGTGACGATCTCCTCTCGGTATTCCACCTCCAGCGTAGACGTCAGGAAGCTGTGCATGCTGCCCCAGGCAGAGCCTGCGGAGATATTTAATTTAGCGATTGTCTCCTCCACATCATCACTTAACAGGTGCTTCGCTTCCCGTCTTAACTCACTTATCAGGAATTCATAAGCCTTCAGCTTCGGATACTTCTCCATATATGCCTCCGGGTTCTTTATCCCGGCTATCCATTTATGAATGACCGCCATCGGTTTCGAGGATTCACTGAACTGCTTCTCAATGGAATTCAGTTCATTGACCACCTGGCTGTCAGAGGTATTTACCGACTGCCGCAGCATAAGATAAAACCCAAGCTTATTCCCCAGTACCTGGTACTGCTCCAGGTAATCAATCGCCTGAAGAAGCACTGCCTCTTCATCGGTTCTGTCCTTAAGTCCTTCACTGAATTCTTTGATTATTTCCGTAAGCCGGATGAGTTCCTCCCGATCCTCCTTATACCTTTTATCCTCAAGTCCTTTATACAGGATGTCCAATGACCATTCCTTATTCATAATTAACTCCATTCCTTTCCTTGCTTCAATATGATCCACATACTTCCAGATAGATTACTTGCATTGTAGCATATATTTTAGAAACAATCCATAACCTTTATACTCGTTTCCCCCGGATTTTAAATCGTGCTTTCAGTTACATTTTCTGCATTGCGTGAAATAATATACAGTATGGCTCGGTTGCAGCATATTTACCAATGTAATCATGTCCGGTATTTGATTTTTTACAGTGCGGTAAGAAGGTGACAGCTGCTGCAACATCCCGTGCTCACCCAGAAAAAATGATCCTGAATTATACTTGACAATATCATTATACAATTGTATAATGATATTCAGATGTATAATAATGGCATATATATTTTAGGAGGTTACTTTTGTGAGCGATAAAATCAAGCGCTTGGGTGATGCGGAATTAGAAATTATGCTGGTGCTGTGGGATGTTTCGGAACCTGTTACGTCCAATTACATTTTGGAACGCCTGCATGGCCGTAAAAATTGGGCCCTGTCTACTTTGATGACGACCCTGGCAAGACTGGCGGACAAAGGGTTTGTTTATTGTGACAGGAGTACGCGGACAAATTATTATTCCGCACTGATTTTGGCACAGGATTACAAAGCGAAGGAAAGCCGCTCCTTTTTGGAACGCTTATACGGAAATTCTCTGCAAAATCTCGTAACCAGTCTTTATGACAGCAACACCATCGATGACAAGGATTTATCCGATCTGCGCAAGCTTATTGAGGAAATCGAGGGGAGGAATAATCATGCTTGAGGCTATGTTTGTCCGGCTCCTTGAAATCTCTGTTACAACCAGCATTATCATTTTGGGGCTTCGCATGCTCGCACCTTATCTCAATAAAACCTACGCAGCAAAATGGAAATACTGGGTATGGCTGTTGTTAGCTGTCCGGCTGATTGTTCCCGTAAATATTTCTCTGCCGGCAGCACCAGTAAAAGTAAATATTCCTGATACGGCAATAACAGCATTTGGTAACGTGCCGGCCAATTCCTCCATACCGGACACGGTTGTTGTCAGTCCTGAGCAAATACAGCCCCTGACCGAAACAACGCAAAGAACAATTACATTCTTGGATGTAATCACGGTAGTATGGATCATAGGTATTGTTGCTTTTATGGCATATCAAATAGCGGGATATTTCATTTTCAGGAGAAGAGTATTACGTTGGAGCAGAGCTCCCCGGGACCCGCGTGTTGAAAGCATAATCCATTCGGCATCCTTTCAAACCGGTTTTTCAAAGAAAGTTGTTCCCCTTGTCAGTGACGCCGTTTCCAGCCCTCTTATGATAGGCTTTTTTCGGCCTTTGCTCATTCTGCCGGATGAAGCCTGTTCTGACACCGATCTTTCCTTTATCGTCCGGCATGAGCTGACCCATTGCAAACGGAACGATTTATGGTATAAACTGCTGCTTATTATTGCAAATGCCGTTCATTGGTATAATCCCGTCGTATCTCTGATGTTCCATGAGGCTAGTGAAGATTTGGAGTTGTCCTGTGATGATGCTATAACAAACGGAATGTCTTTTTCGGAACGGAAGATATATACCGAAACAATTCTTGCGTCTGTTCAGCGGGAAAGGATGAAGAAAACAGCTTTATCAACCTATTTTTATGGGGGCAGGCGGACTACCAAAAACAGATTTATCAATATTTTGAACACAGGGAAAAAGCGCCGCGGTGCTTGTGTCTTTCTTGCCGTACTTCTTTGTACCGCATTGGCCGGAGGATTAATTGCCTGCACGGCAGATGCCGGAAACAGTTCGGCTGACAATGTAATTAAGGAATATCTTGAGGCTGAAAAGAATAAAGACTATGTGATCAGCCTTTCGATTGAAAAAATAGAAAGATCCGACGAGGAAACGGCAAGAATTAAGGAAAGGTATTCGGGCAGCGAATTGGCAGATACAAAGGGCTGGACGGATGAATATATTGCCGAAAATATGGTTGCCGTATACGCAAAATACACTGTGGATTACGACAACACAGAGGTTCCCTATAACGAGGGCGAACTTGAACAATATTTTTACTTGATAAGAGATGATGAAGATTCTCCATGGCTCATTTGGGATAGTATGGGTACGTCAAGCCAGTCGGTCAGATCAGATAATAATTATATTAATAGTAAATATGGGTTTACTTTTGATATTCCTACTAACTGGGAAGACAAATATAGGGTGATTGAAGCAGACGAATCAATTTCCCTGGTTTATTCTCAATATGAATTTGAAGATGAAAATTATCAGGAATTTTTTAAGATAGTTATTATGTCAAAAGCTGACTATGAAAAAGTATTAAATGATCCGCCTGTGACAGGAGTATTACTAGCAGAAAAAGGCGATCAGGTATATATTCTTTATACGCCTCTCGATATGGCAATTATGGATAGCAAAAAAGCCGAAGAATATAGCCGATTGTTTTTATCAATAGATCAGATAAAAGAAAGGTTTTACTTAAATCAATAAATACTAAATAATTACATATAACCGAGCACTTAAATTTTTAAGCCGATTCCATTCAATTCCTTTTCGCCTTTTGGCGTAAGGATATATACAGTGCTTTTCCCATCCTCCAAACATATCCATTCATTTACAATTAGAAATTCAAGAAGCATAGCCCCCAATTTTTCTCCAAGATGGTCATAGCATTTACGTCCGGTTAATCGTTTTTCTTGTTTCATTTTCCATCTCCTAAACTATTAAACTCATTTTCAAAGGTATCTATCCATGATAACAATGATTCTAAAACTTGTATTTGTTGATAGAGTATTTTTGCTTTGTCCAAAAAGGATCCCTTGTCATTAGGTTATCCTTTCCCTGTATACATTTTTCGTCTGTTGGCTGTCTCCTTATATTAGCGTTCGGTGCTTGCTTCCTTATGCGCCCTGCCCATTTTCTAAAAAGTGAGCTGCACACCGGCGGTTTTTAACCGCTAGTGCGACAGCTCCATAGCTTTACGTACATTTCTGATTATCTGTATTCAGGACCGTTATCTTCGTTTATCCAAAGATCTTAACCCTATCCTCCAGAGGGGAAAATTCCTTCTCTCCGGGATCTGCGATCGGCCTGCCAAAGGGCATCTGGGCAAGCAGCTTCCATTTCTCCGGCAGGCTCCATTCCGCCTTCACCTGCTCATCGATCAGGGGATTATAATGCTGAAGGGAGGCCCCCAGTCCGGCATCCTCGAGAGCTGCCCATACCACATATTGAAGCATGCCTGAGGATTGCAGGGACCAAACAGGGAAATTATCTTTATACAATGCAAACTGCTCCTGCAGACCCTCCACCACGGCCTGGTCTTCAAAGAACAGAACGGTTCCAAAACCGTTTTTAAAGGAGTCCAGCTTCTCGCTGGTTTTTTCGAAGGCTCCTTCCGGTACAACCTTTTTAAGTACTTCTCTGACGATTTCCCACAGCCTGTCATGCTGTTCCCCGAACAGCAGCACTGTCCTGGCACTCTGGGAATTAAAAGCGGAGGGAACATATTTCACGGAGTGCTCCACGATACTCTTAATCTCCTCCTTGGAAATGTCCGATGCCTTGTCAATCCCATAATATGATCTGCGATTTTCCACTACCTCATTAAAACTACGTTTCATATAAATCTTCCTTTCCTAATTAATATTTTATTTATGAATATTCTGAATTACTTTTTTGTCCGTTATGCAGCTTTGGATTAAACCATCCATTTGATCCATTCATCCTATTCTGACTCAAGAAAAGTTATGACAGCTCCATTTATATTGTTTACAATTTAATTAAACACTATTAATTTTGTTTTGTCAATCCCTATCTTGACATTTCTTAATTAATTGTATAAAATCAAATTGTATATATGAATAATGATTGATCCATTCTATATATAAGCATGAAACATGAAATGAGAGGTACTAGTGTGAATATTGTGCTGACGCCCAAATTCGCGGGCATCGGCAGCATGGAGGATTAGAATGAAACAAACCAATTATAGTCCCGACAGAGAGCCGAAGGCTGCAGATCATTACAACAGCCTCATGCTGGATAACCAGCTCTGTTTTTCCCTCTATGTCTGTTCCAAGGAGATTATCCGGATGTATAAGCCCCTTTTGGATCCCTACGGTCTCACCTATACGGGTTATATCGTTTTGATGGCACTTTGGGAGGAGGATCAGATTACTGTCAAGGAGCTGGGTAAGAAATTATACCTGGACTCCGGTACCCTGACACCTCTGCTGAAGAAGCTGGAAACCCAGGGATATATCGCAAGGTCACGCAGCTCCCAGGATGAACGGAATGTCTATATTAAGTTGAGCCCGATGGGAAGGGATTTCAAAGACGAGGCGCTGAAGATACCTGAGAAAATGATCTGCAACCTGAACATGGATCCGGAAAGCGCCGGGCAGCTGCTTTCCTGTCTCCGCAATATGATGCTGCGTCTGAACCAGGAAGAATAAAATTGCTTCATGATAACCGGTATCCGATATATAAGGAGCCTGTAATTTCCTGCACTGATTGTTCGGAAATTACAGGCTCCTTATATATTACAATGCTTTATCGCTTCTGCCCTACAGATGCAAATCTTCCTTAAATCCCAGCATCAAATTCATATTCTGGATAGCCGCCCCGGAGGCTCCCTTACCGAGATTATCAAGCCTGGTCATGATCAAAGCGAACCCCTTTGCATCATTCCCAAAGATAAAAATCTCCGCATTATTCGTTCCGTTGCAGGCCGTTATATCGAACCCGCCGTCAAACAGCAGGGAATCATCTCCATAGGGCATCACCTTTACGAATTTTTCACTTTCATAATGCTTACAGAAAAGCTCATGGATCGCCCGGGCCTCAAGCTTTTTTGATAACAGCCTCGTATGTACCGGAACGGAGGCTGCAAGCCCCTGGTAATAGTCACAGACAACAGGGACAAAATGAGGATTTTCCGAAAGACCGGAATGCTCTGTCATTTCTTTCAGGTGCTTATGATTCATAGCCAGGCTGTATGGCCGGGGTGCCTTTGTATACCAGTTCACACCGTTATCAGCCTCGTATTTATCAATCAATGCTTTCCCGCCGCCGCTATAGCCTGTTATGCTCTGACAGGTCAGCGGATAATCTGCCGGCATTATGCCGCCGGCAATCATAGGATATACGGACAGTGCAAAGGCAGTTGCATGACAGCCCGGATTACTGACCCGCTTCCCTGTAACTACCGCCTCCCTATGGGCACCTGACAGCTCCGGGAGACCGTAAGCCCAGCCCGGAGCAGTCCTGTGGGCGGTACTGGCATCGATAATTCTGGTCTCTGGATTCGTTACCAGGGATACCGCTTCCATTGCTGCCTCATCCGGCAGGCATAGGAATACAATATCGGCTTCATTTAAGCACCTTGCCCTCTCGGCCGGGTCCCGCCGCTTCTCATAATCAATTGCTATCATCTCCAGCTCCGTATATAAGCTTAGCCTTTCATGAATTTTTAAACCGGTCGTACCGGTCAGTCCGTCAACAAATACCTTCTTCATCCCTGATCACTCCAGATTTATTCTATTGGTTGCATATTTATACAATGCTTTTTATTAATATACAACACAAACAAAGCAATGTCAACTGCTTTTCCCTTACTCCCGATTACTGGTAGACAAATCGGATTTCTGAAAGATAAATCCTCTTATAGAGATTCATCCTGCTTTTCAGATCCCTGCCGGTAATAAAGATATTCGTAATGGATTCCCACAGGAATACCCAGCCGCCGATAAAAATTCCTTCCCGGACGATATTCAGCGCAATATGAGTGGTTTCATTCAGATAGAGATATCCAATCCCCAAAAGTGAAAAAGAAAGGAACAAATACATCAGAGTCTTGTTCCTGATATCAGCCATATTCCGTTTCTCCTTGGCTGCGGCATACAGATAAAAATTCTCATAGGCGGCCTTGACAGCGCCTTCCTTCTTCGGGTCCATTTTTGTCTCCGGAAGATACAATACCAATATGATATTATTGCTCCTCGGGATATCTTCCACTGAGGTTATGATAAATTCATTGAATTCTTCTTGGATAAACCGCTTCTTAAAGGGCGCCGGGTCCCATTGGTCATAAATATCCCCGTAATCCTCCAAGCCAACTTCGATCAGGTAGGCATTGGTTTCCTTCTCATATTTGTATTGCTTCTGGATCTGGGAGGAGCGCTTCTTTCGCATAAGTACCTCCAATCTTAATGAAATTAATGCCCTGAGACTTTTAAAGCCGAGTGAACATGCACCATCCATAACAAAATTATTATTCTGTTTTTGCAATGGGATTTATTCACGAAAGCCACCTTTAAAAACCCGGAAATTCTTATAAAAGGGCCATTGCATTGCTGCAGCAGCCCCTATTTACAGTGCGCCCGGCATGGGCGCAATCTAATAAAGCTACGAATCAGGTGGATATAAGCAGTGCAATCCCGGGACAGGATAGAAATCAACCCAGGGCTACATCCAGCAGCATCATAACCGCAAAGCCTACCATTGCTCCGATGGTTCCGACATTGGAATGGTGCTTCTCCTGCTGTGCTTCCGGAATTAATTCCTCAACGACAACATAAATCATTGCCCCTGCCGCAAAGGATAAGGCATAGGGTAAAATCGGCTTCATCGCAATGACCGCTGCAGCTCCGAGAACACCGGCAATCGGTTCCACTATACCGGAGGCCTGCCCATAGATAAAGCTCTTCATTCTGGATAAACCCTCTCTTCTTAAGGGAACCGAAACGGCCGCACCCTCCGGAAAATTCTGCAATCCAATACCTAACGCCAGTGCCACTGCACCAGCCAGGGAAGCAGCCGGCAAATCTGCCGCCGCCGCACCGAAAGCCACACCTACCGCAAGCCCTTCCGGAATATTATGGAGCGTAATCGCCATCACCAGCAGTATACTTCTCTGCCATCCGGTTTTTACACCCTCCGGCTCTAAGTTCTGCGCACCCATATGAAGATGGGGCATGATCGTGTCCACCAGCCAAAGGAATGCTCCGCCTGCCAAGAAGCCTATGACAGCGGGAACCCAGGCAATCATATCCGCTTCCTCCGCCATACTGATTGCCGGAGCCAGTAAGGACCAGAAGCTGGCTGCTATCATGACACCGGCCGCAAAGCCCAGCATTCCGTTAAGAACCTTCTTATTAATACTTTTAAAAACAAATACGGTTGATGACCCTAATGCAGTTACAAACCAGGTAAATAAAGTAGCCATCAAAGCCTGCATAACCGGGTTAAGATTCGAAATCCAATCCATGTTTCTCCTCCTGTCTCATTCTATTCTTTTATAATTACTTTATTTTATTCTATCATGAATTTTATAATTTGCAATAACAATAATGATTACTAACTTCATAAAATTTTATATAGCACATTTTTTATTTATCTTCCTTAGAATCGACTGAGCTTTGCTATCTTATCCAGAACTCTTTCCTTCTCGCTGCCCTCAAGCGGTGTCGGCTGATAATTATTACGTTCCTTTACAGAGGATATCGAGCAGGGGATGGCTTCATTTTCCTGGGAAATCAACTCTCCGTTCCTAAAATTAAATCTATGTACATAAACCATACTGTCTTTATCGCTGGGGTTTTTGTTGCCGCCGAAGGAGAAATTACCCAGGCTGTAGATAATACTCTTCCCGTTATATTCTTCAATCCCCTGCAATACATGAGGATGTCCTCCCAATACCAGATCGGCCCCCTGGTCAATGGAGTAATGGGCCAGCTTCGTCTGTACTGAATTCGGATAATAATCCCTTTCTATCCCCCAGTGGAACATTAGAATGACAATATCGGCTCCCTCCGCTTTCAGAGCCTCAATTGCCTGACGGATCTCTTCCTTCTGCTTCTCTGCTGCCTCCCAGACAGTGAAGCCTGCCAGGCCGACCCGGATTCCCCTGACCTCCTGTATATACCTGTGTTCATATCCAAAATATCCGATTTCCGCCTTCTCCAGATTTTTCAAGGTATCCTGATACCCCTGCTCCAAATAGTCTCGGGTGTGGTTATTGGCGATACTGACTGCCTCGATGTCCCCTTGCTTAAGAATCTCCACATATGAGGGGTCCGCCTTAAAACGGAATTTCTTGTTCGCCTTTGTCTCCGCTGTCGTTAAGGTTGTCTCCAGATTCACGATGGTGATATCATCTTCTTCAAAGATACTCTTTACATTACGGAGAAAGTAACCGTAATCCATATCCCGGATCTCCAATTCGTGATCGAAGCTTTTCTCGTATCCGTAGCTATGGTCCCTGCCCAGGGTGACATCTCCGGCGGCACTGATGGTTATTGTGTCATATACATCTTCCGGGATCGTCTCCGGCTTCTCACTGCTGTCTGCCCTTCCGGCATCTTCGCCGGTATTCTCCCTGGGATCGGCATCAACGGCGCCGGACTGGCCTGTACCTTCCTTTCCTTCATTGCCGCTGTCTGTCTGCAGATTTTCATTTCCGGTGATTGATTCCATTGCATCTATCGTATGAAAAGAGATGTCTCCCTTAATGACCACCATAAGGAATAACCCCGCCACGATCAACGCCTCAAATCCAAGAATAATTCCAAGTGTTTTCTTTTTCCTGCTGTTTTTAACCTTATTTCCCTTAATCAATGTCATCCCTCTTTGTATGCTATAATGGCAGATATAATTTCTGCTCCTCTCCCATTATAATTCATATCATGATATTTTTCTACCCCCATCCCCGGCTTTCGGGATAAATCGCGGCATGAGCGGACCGCAATCCCTGTTTACTCTGAGGTCTTTGCCACATCAAAATACTCCCTTCCTGCGATGCTGTAAGCCGTCTGCAGTCAGGGAGTACCGTCCTATGCTTCCTTTTCCCATGGAGATGATTATTTGAACATATCTCCTAATTCCTTTAATCCTTCTTCAATCATTTTTTCATAGTAATGCGCTTCACAATAGCCGTTTTTAAAGACCTCTTCCGAGCAGCCCTCCGCTTTGCAGTCCTTCTGACCGCAGGCTGCTGCAAAAAGCATAATGCTAAAAATAAGTGTCAGCAGAAAACATCTCTTCTTCATATAATATATCCTCCCACGTTATTATGTAAATTCTACCAGATAATTTTACATAATTCAGCAGAAGGTGTCAATCAGGAACATAGAATACTTAACGCCAAATTTCATCCGTCATCAGCTTTAATACTATTTCACTGCATTTTTCCAGATCATCCAAGGTGGTGTATTCCTGACAGGAATGCACCTTATGCATTCCACAGGCAAGAACGATACCCACAATTCCGTTTTGGGCAAAATTATTATTATCACTTCCCCCAAAGGTTTCAATGAGCTTAACGGGTATCTGCAAATCTTCGCATGCCTGTGCAAATCTCCTTATGACCGGATGCTCCGGAGCAACTTCATAAGCATGACACCCGAAGGTGGATTCAAATTCGCAGCAGGCCTGATACTTCCTTGCCGTCTCCTTCAGGATTATTTCCAGCTCCTTTGCCACAGTCACACAACGTTCGTGCTTCTGACTCCGGACCTCTCCCTTCAGGATGCATCGTTCCGGCACAATATTCCTGGCCATACCGCCCTCAATCTGACCAATATTCACTGTTGTCTCCTCATCCAGTCTGCCCTGCCTGATGTGGGAGATTGCTTTTGCAGCAACCGCAATCGCATTGATTCCCTGTTCCGGTGCAAATCCGGCATGGGAGGCCTTCCCTGTGATTGCCGCGGTAAAGGAAACCAGGGTGGGAGCCTTCCTGGCCGCCGTACCGATGGGCCCGTCCAGATCAAGCACATAGGCTTCCCTGGCTCTGATTTTGCTGTAATCAAACAAGCGGCTTCCCTGGATATACACTTCCTCCGCTACCGGGAATAATATCTCTATCCTTCTATGAGAAAGCCCAAGCTCCCTGGCCGTTCTGACTGCTTCCAGGATAGCAACCACTCCGGACAGGTCATCCGCACCCAGTACCGTAGTCCCATCGCTGGTAATCGTACCGTCCTCATGCAGGATCGCTTTTTTCCCAATTCCCGGATCTACCGTATCCATATGGGCAGAAAACAGTATGGGGTCCCCCTGCAGGGTTCCTTCCAGATAACCATATATATTTCCGCAATTTCCTCCGAATTGTTCTCCTGCATGATCCTCTTCCACCTGAAAAGAGAGTTCTTTCAGCCGCCGGAGCAGCTCGTCGGCCATCGCCCTCTCCCGATAGGATACCGCATCAATGGAAACCAGTCTGCCAAACTCCTCTCCGAGCCTCAATCTGTTTATCATGAATAGCCCTCCCCGTCTGCATAATTGTATGATAGGAACCGGTTCTTATCAGCCTTGATAAGATCTCGGTCCTTATTCTTCATTATAGCCTCTGCCAGATAAAAAGTCTGCCCCTGAAATAAAAATTATTCCGGGGGCAGACCTAAAATAGAAGGATGAAATGCTGTTATAATAATTACCAGGCAGGATTCGTCCAGAGCTTACTCTCAACGTTCGGATCAACGCCCTTTAATTCAAATAATTTACTTATTGTTACAAAGGCAAAACCATTATCTCTCAATCCCTGGATCATGTCGTCCAGAGCTTCTACCGTGTTCATATTCCCATTGAAATCATGAAGAAGTACAATATCGCCGTCCTGCGCATTTGCTATGATGGTTTCCGACCTCTTCTCTGCCGTAACGGAAGCATCCCAGTCAACACAATTAATACCATTTATGAAGGGAAGATCAATGCTCTCATACATTTGCACACTGGTGGCAATGAAGGGGGGTCTGAAGAATGCCGGTGTGACACCAACCATTTCAAATATCTTATCGCTGGTATCCTGAATCTCTTTCTTAAGCTCTTCGTCCGTCATAGTACTCATATTCTTATGGGACCAGGAATGATTGGCAATCTCACAGCCCAGTTCCAGCTGTCTCTCCATAACGGCTTTCGTATCATCATTAATGTTCTGTCCGATCAGAAAGAAGGAAGCCACAACTCCCTGCTCTTCTAAAATATCAAGAACTAAAGGTGTTATTTGAAGGTTCGGGCCGTCATCAAAGGTCAGGGCAATCAGCTTCTTGCCGGTATAATCCTCTTCCGGTTCCGGCTCAGGAGTCGGTGTGGCTGTAGGCGCTGCAGTCGGTTCAGCAGTAGGCTCCGCTGCTTCGGTCGGTGTAATCTCTTTCACGGTTTCTTTCTCCTTTCCAGAGCAAGCCATAAGTAATGTCATCATAATACAGATTAATGCTACGGTTATTATCCTTTTCATAAATACCTCCATCTCCCGCTGCCGCGGTAATAATCATGAATCCCCCGGATCCATTTATGCCGCACAGATTGATATCCCTGCACTGCATCCCCATGGTCTTATTGTAGCAAATCAAGGAGCATCAATCAAATAACTATATTATAATCAAAACTATAAGTCATGAATTATATCCGTGCATAAGCAGATTAGTCCATGAAAAATATATCCGTCCCGCATGCTTGCATGAAGAGGCGGAATTTTTTTCATGGATAAGTGCAACGCGAACGAGGAAGCGAAGCTTCCTCGTTGCTAATCTATTCATAGATTCATTCCCACAGCTTCTTTGCTGTTAATCTGCTCATTACATATTTCCAAAATGCTAAATATGTTTACATAATTCATGGCATAATATTCACGGTGTAAAAATAATGGATGAAAGGATAATGGATATGTCAAAAACAATACTAGGCTTCGTCCTCCATGACCGGATCAAAAAGGCTGCCCAGGTACAGGAGCTGTTAACAAAGTACGGCTGTGAGATTAATACCAGAATCGGCCTCCATGCCGCTTCCGAGGATACCTGCAGTAAGGATGGCTTAATTCTGCTGGAGTTCATCGATAATGCAGAGAAGGCGGTAAAGGAATTTGAAAAAGAGCTGAAGGATATCGCCGAGGTGGATGTTAAAAAGATGGTATTCTGACCCAGAAGCAAGTCCCTGTAAGCCAAAAGAGCTGCCATGGAATAAGGAGCAAAATGTCCCCCTTCTATGGCAGCTCTTTTTTTATATCAGATAATTTCCTGCTTCAAGGCATCGATAATGTTCTCCTTCTTAACCTTTCTGGCCGCATATAGCATAGCGGTGCTGACCATCAGAAATACCGCGGCAATCACAATAATTATACTGTTGACCGGCAGAAGGAAGGGAAATTCGAATTTCCTCATTAAGGTTATATACATAAGGTATATCGCGCCAATACTGGCTGGCAGACCATATAGCAAGGCTTTTATGCCATAAAACATGCTCTCATAATTCAGCATAATATTAAATCCCTTCGGGGTAATACCAATTGATTTTAACATTGCAAATTCCCGCTTTCTCAGCGCAATGCTGGTGGACACCGTATTCAGGATATTCGCCGCACATATGGCTGAAATGAGGATGATGAAGGCATAGGTAAATATGGATAACAGCAATACCACCTGTTCCTCCGACTTACGGGAGGCGTATAAATTATATGAACGCAATTTACTGTTCCCAACCTGCGACTGGAGATTTTCAATATTCTCCTGCAGAGTCATAGGCTCCTTGCCGCTGAGAAATACCTGCGTACTAATTCTTTCAGTCACATCTAACCCTTCGGTTAAACGATTAAAATAATCTCTGGAAAGAATGATATGAAAATTTGCATACTTACCATGGGATTGGATTCCCATGGGCATATGTCCGGTTAATGCCGCTACCCTCAGAGGTTCCAGTGATACTATGCGTTCGGTATCCGGAAGCTGGCAGGACAACTCCAGTTCATCCCCAATGGAATATTTGACGGCTCTTGCCTCCACATACTTACCCTTTGCATCATCAGCATATTTAATCGTATCTATAATAACTGCTCCGGGCTGCTCCGGGTCCGTGAGCTTCTTATAATCAAGCCCTGCCTCCTCGGCATAACGCTGCAATACTTCATCGCTCAAAACATTGACGGTAACATTATAGGGATACTTTCCATCCATCAAAGAAAATGATTTATACTCCTCAAGATAATCCGCAATCTTTTCCTCCGGTATCCAGGCGGATACCTCAAGGCTCTCTACAACCGACAGCTCTTCAATATCCTCCAGGGTAACGATCCTTCTTATAAGGTCTGCATTCTCAGCATCATTGTCACCATATACGGTTGCCACAATGTCATAGTTTATGCCGTTCTGGGTCAAATACAAGGCTTTTTTCAAATTCTCCGTAAAGGCAGATACCACAAGGAACAAAAGCATACTGATAATCAGGGAGAATACCGTAGCTTTATATCTTTTCTTATTCCTTTTCAGATTTTTAAGACCCAGTTCCCCTTCGATTCCAAAGATTTTTCTTGTAAGCCTCCAGGTCCTGACCTGCTTCCTGGTCACCTTCACATCCGTGGACTGGCGGATCGCATCTATGGCTGATATACGGGAGGCTCTTCTTGCAGGGAGATAGGTGGATATCAGGATGGTCCCGGACGATATAATAACAGCCGCAAGAATGGCGGACGGGAAAAACGCCACCCTGAGTCCGGTAGATACCCCCAAGGTATCGGTTAAAATCGGGTTAATGAAGAAAAATGTAATTCCCAATCCGATGTGACCTGCGGCAATACCGATGGGAATACTGATTGCCCCGATGACAGCCCCTTCAAAGAAAACGGAATTTCGCTTCTGCTTCTTCGTAGCCCCGACACTGGACATCATGCCCAGATGCCTGGACCGTTCCGATACGGAAATTGCAAATGCGTTATAAATTAGGGATATCGACCCGATTACAATAATCCCCATAATAATCACGGATAAGGTATACATCATTCCTCTTAAAGCATCATCCTTGACCGCACCGTAATATCTGAGTAATCCATGGTTAAACCGAAGTCCGCCAATCCCATTCTCCCCGGCCAGATTTGTGGCATAATCAAATATATCATTATTAATATGCTTAACGACTACGGCTGCATCAAAGGTCTCATCCGCTGATACCGATTGCGGATCGATATAGGAAATGGCTGTATATCCCGGTGACCAGGTATATTCCCTTGCAGGACGTTCCATGATACCGACGATGGTATAGATCTTCGTTAAATCCTCCGTAAGCACCTCGGCAACCTGATTCTCCCTCCATAGCAGGGCATAATCCTGCTGCATTGCCCCGACACCTTCCATTCCTTCCGCCAGCTCTGTCGGATAGCGCTGGCCGATGGTCAGATTAAGGACATCTCCGACGGAATACTCCACCTTCGCATTGGAAATCACTGCTTCTGATATTACGAGCTCCTCCGGCTTCTCCGGCATTCTGCCCTCAATCAATTTAATCGGGAATTTCGTATAGCCTTCCCTGCTGTATTCCTCAATGAAGAGATAGGGCTTATTGTGGTTTGCGCTGCCCTGCAAAGGGGCGAAGCCAAGATCCCTTCGCATGATGACTGTTTTCGTTTCACCGGCGCTCTTGATCGCCTCCAGCTGTTTTAAATTGACATTCTGATAGAGAACATGCCATTCACCGGTATTTGCCATGGTTTCTCTTTTGGCCAGGTCAATAAAGCAAAGAGAAAGCAGGGAAACGGCTGTAATCATCGCCGCGGATATAATCGTACCTATGATCGTAATCAGGGTCCGTTTCCGGTTCAGCTTCATCTGCCGCAGAGTCAGTTTATTGACGATATTCATGGACGTATCACCTCATTCTTTGTAATGCAGCCGTCTTCAATGGCAATGATCCGGTCTGCCTGAAGAGCGATCCGCTCATCATGAGTGATAATCAACAGGGTCTGACGGAAGGTTTTATTGAACATCTTCAGTAATTCGATGATTTCCGTACTGTTTTTGCTGTCCAGGTTGCCGGTTGGTTCATCTGCCAGCATAATGGCCGGATTATTGATCAAGGCCCGTCCGATGGAAACTCTTTGCTGCTGGCCCCCGGAAAGCTGGTTTGGAAGATATCCCAGACGGTCTTTAAGCCCAAGGGTTTTAACGATGTTGTCCAGCAGATTCCTGTCCAGCTGCTGTCCATCCAGAAGTATGGGCAAAGTAATATTCTCCTCTACGGTGAGTACCGGTATCAGATTATAAAACTGGTATACCAGACCGATCTGCCTGCGCCTAAATATCGCCAACTGAGTTTCGTTCATATCATAAATATCCGTATTATCCAGCAATACCCTCCCCGAGGTCGGACGATCCACTCCTCCCAGCAGGTGGAGCAATGTGGATTTACCGGAGCCCGAAGGTCCGATGATAGCCACAAATTCTCCCTTTTCTACGGTAAAGGACACATTGTTCAGTGCCTTTACGGCTGTCTCCCCATTTCCATACTGCTTGGAAAGGTTTTCTACTCTTAATATCTCCATGATAATTTACCTCCCGTGAAAATCTCCGGCGGCGGTCAGAAGCCTCATTTCCTATACGGTGCAGCCGGATATGCTGTCATTCTATCCAATACGGATGACTATAAAGTGACTGTGATATTACAATTCAGTCACAATCAGTAAAAATTGTCAAGCATCTGTTACACAGATATCGTTATTGATACCGACGATATGTGGAAATATCAACATTCTCCCCCCCTGACAACAGTATTCCATTTATTTCCACAGCTTTATCCACATGATCAACAATTATTTACATTTGCTGTTGTTGTGGCTTGCTTTTCTTTCCTACTTTTCAATATTTGCCTGATAAGGTATAATCTTATTAAGTATGATTCATGAATTTGCATAAAACATCCTGTTTGTCGGCCTGCCCCATAAAATCTAATTTGACCGGTATAAACAGTATAAATTAAAATTTAACATTGGGAGGAAATAATTATTATGTCTGAAAAAGAAAAAATGCTGAACGGTGAATATTATATTAGTTGGGACGAAGATTTAACTGCTGAGAGAGAAAAGGCAAAAGACTTACTGTTTGAATTTAATAATCTGAAACCTTCTTTAAGATCGGAAAGAGAAAAAAGCATTCGTAAATTATTTGGAAGAACAGGTGAAAACTGTTGGATTGAATCGCCGTTTAATTGTGATTACGGATACAATATTTCGGTGGGAGATAATTTTTATACAAATACAAATTGCTGTATTTTGGATTGTGCAAAAGTTACAATTGGAAACAATGTATGGATAGGTCCAAATGTTGGAATATATACACCGGAACATGCTTTCGACAGTGAAGAACGGACGAAAGGTTATGAACATGCTCTTCCTGTAGAAATTGGAAATAATGTATGGATATGCGGGGGCGTTACTATTACCGGCGGAGTTAAAATTGGTTCCGATACAATTATTGGTGCCGAAAGCGTTGTAATAAAAGATATCCCCGATAATGTAATTGCAGCAGGAAATCCCGCCCGGGTCATTAGAAAAATAACAGAGCAGGATAAAATACTTGTAAAGTAAAATTCCTACTTATTGGTGTTTATTAGCATAATGCGGAATTAATTAGTGGCAGAAAATGATGATAGAAAGTTGATAGGGCAGATTGTTTTATATAAAACAAATATTATTGCATCTGATAATATTTATACTGAGCTTCTACTATCTCCAATAAGTGTTCATCCCGATTTTTTTCGTAGAGGAATTGCTCGTGCAATGATGTTTGAAGCTTTTCGAATTGCAAAAATTATGGGATTTACATCTATATTCCTTTGTGGCAATCCAGACTTTTATCACAAGTTTGGGTTTAAGGCGTCTTATCAATATGGAATATTCCATATTGCTGACAAAACAAAAAAGGCTGAATGGTGCATGGCTTTTGAATTGACCCCTGGGGCATTAACAGGTAAAACCGGAACTATTAACATACAATAATTCGTATAATTTCTATAGTGCTCAGATAAACAAGAATTTGTCGGGCGGTTTTCACTGCAGGTTATTTATATTATCGGAGGTAAAAATGTTAAAATACAATGAGTTGCCTGATACTATGTATTTTGGCTCAGCGAAACAAATCCTCGAATTAAAAAATAAAGTATTTTTAACGCCCCATATAGGTATAGCGTCTTTATTCATCATAGATGATAGGGATTTATTTCCTAAAGGATATAACTGTAATTGTAATATATCTTATCGTCAATGGAATTATTCAAATAACCTATTAGCTAAATCGCTAAAAACGATCAACGTACTCCATAATATAGCGGCATTTGAAAACAAAACTTTTGAAGGTCAGTCAAGCGGATATATTCATGTAGTGGATATAAGCAAAGTGAAAGACAAGTTATCATTATTTGTTACGAATGACCCCGACAGAGAAGTAATATACAATGGCGAAGAGCCATTAATTATCATTAAATATATCCCTCATACGGTTCAATGGGATTTTAATTTTAGTCAAGATGATGTAAAACAGTTTGGTGTTGGAACTGCTGAAAAAGTATAGATTGAACTGTCGCGAATAAGCATAATGCGAAGCAGCCAAATTGCAATTTGTCAGGCAGTTTTTGAACTGCGGATTATTCAAAGCGAAACTGAGATTGGCAGAGGATTTATATGCGGCTTTCATGAAGGAGACTCCTAAAATCGGCTTTTGGCCGGACACCTTGGAACAGTCCCCGGAACAATCCGCTGAGAGTGTTTTGCTGCACTATGGAGAGCAATAGAGTCGGAGAAAATGATATTCATTTGTGTTCGAAATGGAAAAACAGTTTGGTTTCACAGTATTGATAAAATACGTAAATAAACAGGAACTTGCAGGGAGGTACTATGTCAAATAAAAATATAGGAAAAATAGGAACCATCATAACAGGTATCTCTGTTATCGCCTTTGCGGTTTTTATGATTTTGGGAATGTTTATAAATACAGTTTTTCTTAGTTGTTTTTTCAGTATATTTATTGCAATAGGGTTTATTTCTTTTATGGTTTCATTATATATGTTAAATGAAGATAACAATAAAAAGGCTGTTGGTGTTACAGGAATTGCTTTTGGTGTTATATATGCGGTTTTAGTTTTCATTGTTTATTATGCTGAATGCACTACGATTAGGTTAAATCCCAATTTGAGTAATGAAGCATTATCCATAATCAGTTATAGCAGCTTAGGCAGTCTGTTTTTTAATTATAATTTATTGGGATATGCCTTTATGTCACTCTCAACTTTCCTGATTGGTTTTATCATTAAAACTACAAATAAAATTGGTAAGTATTTAAAAATAATGCTCATGATACACGGGATATTCTTTTTAAGTTGTTTGTTTATTCCGATGTTTCCTGTATTTACGGCAAGTACGAGCAATTTGGCTGGAACAATCCTATTAGAAATTTGGTGTATTTACTTTTTGCCTATATGTATATTGGGATATAAGTATTTTGGAATTGAAGGATAGACGCATGCACAGTCAATTTATCAATAAGGTGATAAGCGAGGTACAGCGGTTTTGTTATTTTTAATTAATTACATAATACACTAAAATTATTAAAAAGGATGGTGGATAATGACCTTACGTTTTTTGTGGCAGCAAATCGAGCAGATTGCCGGCCTTATCTATGCGGCAATTCGATATGACGGGAAACTTCCGGACAAGGACACATATACCGGTTTGGTGGAATACTCCCTTCCTTTCAGCGGCAAATGGGTCGTCGTAAATGGCGGGGTAGATAAAGACACATCTCATTCATGGGATATCTACCCTCAGCGGTATGCCTATGACTTTTTTATTCTGGATGATGAGGCGAACAGTTACTCCGGTGATGAAAGGAACTTGAACAGCTATTACTGTTATGGCAGGGAAGTTCTCGCCCCCGCTGACGGCGTTGTCGTCGCTGTTTATGACCGTTTTGACGACTGCCGGATAATGGGTGCCGGGCAAACGGATAAATCAACCTCTGATTTAGGCGGCAACCGTATTGTGATTCAGCATGCAGAGTATGAGTTCAGCACCTTATGCCATCTTATGCCTAAGAGCATTACGGTCCGGACCGGGCAGCAGGTACGGCGCGGTGATGTAATAGCCCGCTGTGGCAATTCCGGTAATACAAGCGAACCGCATATCCATTTTCAATTACAGAACACGAAGAAATTTTATTCTTCTCTCGGTTTGCCGATATATTTCAAATCCATCAAAAAAGTCCCGGCACTAAATTACGAAAGAGTTGACCCACGCCCAATACCAAACTATGAGGACATCGAGAGCGGTTATATCG
>JAFAFU010000039.1 GCA_023423335.1 Bacillota bacterium
AACAAAGAGGCCTCGGAACCCTTATATGAGCAGTTTGAGGAGACAAATAAGGAGCTTTACAATCTGCATAAAGGGATTGCGAAGAAGAGATTCGCCTTGGAACTGTCAGCCCATTACCTTTGCACCGATTTTATCATAGACGTGTTATACATATCCTATCTGGTTTTCCAGGCAGCGGTCTTAGGACATATCTCATATAGCAGTGTTGTGGTTTTGTATAACTCCGTCGGTGATTTCCGGAGAGGCTTCGGTACTCTGGCAGACTTATTTCCGCAGGCGACCGAGCTCAGCTTATATATAGAAAAGATCAGAAGCTTCCTGGCCTATGAGACTAAGATTGTCAGCCGGAAGAACCTGCCTGTGCCGGATAAGCCTAAAGTTTTGGAACTAAAGGATGTCACCTTTGCTTATGATACCGAGGGGGCGAATATCATTGACCGCCTGAGTCTGACGATCAAGCCCTGTGAGAAAATCGCACTGGTGGGCTATAATGGGGCCGGAAAAACCACTCTGATAAAGCTGCTGATGAGACTTTACGATACGAAGGAGGGCAATATCTGCTTTGACCGGACGGATATCAGGGATTATGACGTCGAGCGTTACCGAAACAGTATCGGGGCCGTATTCCAGGATTACCGGGTGTATGCGGCAACGGTAAAAGAGAATGTGGTTATGGACATTGCAGCTTCTGCGGACACGGATAAGGTACTGACCAGTCTGAAACAAAGCGGTTTTTCGGAGCGTCTGGAGACCTTAAGAAATGGAATGGATACGCCGCTGACTACGGAATTTGAAGAGCATGGGATAGATTTATCCGGCGGAGAGAGCCAGAAGCTGGCGGTTGCCAGGGGCTTCTTTAAGGATACAAATATCATTATTCTGGATGAGCCCTCCAGCGCCCTGGACCCGATTGCGGAATACAATCTGAATAAGTTTATGTTTGAAGCGGCTAAGGACAAGACCGTTATCTTTATCTCGCACCGGCTGTCCACGACGAGGAAGGCTGACCGGATATTCATGCTGGAGAAGGGGAGGATTATTGAGGAAGGAACCCATGAGGAGCTTCTCGGCCGGAACGGGAAATATGCAAGAATGTGGTCTGCCCAGGCAGGGAAATACATGGATTAACAGATAAAGTTTGCCTTAGAACAGATCAAAGGAGAACCGGCCGGCCGCCGTTCTCCTTTTTCCTATAGTAAATTTAATTATTCGCCTTAAAGCTTTTGTTTTATAGGGAATCATGGACATACACCACGAAAATGGCAAAAAATTACTGAAATATATAACCATTCAATATACTTTTTCAAAAATATAAAAAAGTCAATAAATTTATTATTGACAGTGGAAAAAATGTGTGGTAGTATGAAAGATGCACTATTGTGGTGTTATATGCCTAATTAGTATTATTATAGCATATATACCAAAAAAAGAAAAGCTGTTTTTATTACAATCATAGGACTTCCGGAGAGGAAATACCGGAGGTGCAATGGATACTTATTAAATTCAAGGGGTGAAAACGTCAATGGATAGAAACAGAATGCATCCGGTTAAGGTTGGTAATAACGTTAGAATGAGTTACTCCAAGCAGAAGGAAGTATTGGAGATGCCAAATCTAATTGAAGTTCAGAAGGATTCCTATCAGTGGTTTCTAGACGAAGGACTCAAGGAAGTATTTGATGACATTTCTCCGATTGCGGATTACAGCGGTCATTTAAGTCTGGAGTTCGTGGACTTTGCATTATGCGAGGATGACATCAAATATACAATTGAAGAGTGCAAGGAAAGAGATGCTACCTATGCGGCTCCTTTGAAGGTTAAGGTAAGGCTTCATAATAAGGAAAATAACGAAATCAATGAGCATGATATCTTTATGGGCGATCTCCCGTTAATGACAGAGACAGGAACCTTTGTTATCAATGGCGCGGAGAGAGTCATCGTTAGCCAATTGGTACGTTCCCCCGGAATTTATTTTGCAGTTGATCACGATAAAATCGGTAAAAAATTATTCTCCTCCACAGTTATCCCAAACAGAGGCGCATGGCTGGAATATGAAACAGATTCCAACGATGTGTTTTATGTGCGTGTAGACCGTAACCGTAAGGTTCCGATTACTACGTTTATCAGAGCTTTAGGTTATGGGACCAATGAGGAGATTAAGCAGCTGTTTGGTGAAGAACCGAAGATTCTCGCAAGCCTTGCGAAGGACCCCAGTACAGCCAAGGATCCATCCGGAAGCTATCAGGATGGTCTTCTTGAGTTATACAAAAAACTTCGTCCCGGCGAGCCTCTTGCAGTTGAGAATGCTGAGTCATTATTGAACAGCATGTTTTTTGATCCCAGAAGATACGACCTGGCTAAGGTTGGCAGATATAAATTTAACAAGAAGTTAGCATTCCGCAACCGTATCGTGGGCTATGTTCTGACCGAGGACGTAGTTGATAAGACCACCGGGGAAGTGCTTGCAGAAGCAGGAACCCAGGTGACGAATGATCTTGCAATCCAGATTCAGAATGCGGCAGTGACTTCCGTTATGGTACAAGCGGATGAACGTAATGTAAAGGTGATTTCCAATATGATGGTAGACCTTTCTTATTATGTTCCGGAGTTAGACAAGAAGGCGCTTGGCATAACAGAAGTGGTTTATTATCCTGTTCTGAAGAATATTCTTGCGGATCATACGAATACGGAGGATATAAAGGAAGCTATTAAGAAGAATATCAGTGAATTAATTCCGAAGCATATAACGAAGGAAGACATCATAGCTTCCATTAACTATAATATCCATCTGGAATACGGCATCGGCGGTGCGGACGATATCGATCATTTGGGAAACAGACGAATCAGAGCGGTTGGCGAGCTGTTGCAGAACCAGTACCGTATCGGTCTCTCCAGAATGGAACGTGTTGTCCGTGAAAGAATGACCACCCAGGACCAGGAGGGTATTTCTCCTCAGTCCTTAATTAACATTAAGCCGGTTACCGCAGCGGTTAAGGAATTCTTCGGAAGCTCCCAGCTGTCCCAGTTCATGGACCAGCACAACCCTCTCGGTGAGCTGACCCATAAGAGACGTCTCTCTGCGCTGGGTCCTGGCGGTTTGTCCCGTGACAGGGCAGGCTTTGAGGTCCGTGACGTTCACTATTCCCATTATGGAAGAATGTGTCCGGTTGAGACACCGGAAGGTCCCAACATCGGTTTGATCAACTCTCTTGCAACCTATGCAAGAATTAATGAATATGGCTTTATTGAGGCTCCTTACCGTAAGGTTGATAAGACAGACCCGGATAACCCGAAGGTTATTGATGAAGTTGTTTATCTGACCGCGGATGAGGAAGATAAATATGTTGTTGCGCAGGCAAATGCGGAACTGGATGAGAACGGTTATTTCATCGGTAACAGCATCTCCGGCCGTTATAAGGAAGAGACCTCGCAGTATGAAAAGCAAAAGGTAGACTTAATGGACGTATCTCCTAAGATGGTATTCTCCGTTGCTACGGCGTTAATTCCATTCCTGGAGAATGACGATGCGAACCGTGCCCTGATGGGTGCCAACATGCAGCGTCAGGCAGTTCCGTTATTAATGACAGAAGCTCCTGTTGTCGGAACCGGTATCGAGGCAAAAGCCGCTATCGACTCCGGCGTATGCGTTGTTGCTAAAAAATCAGGTGTTGTTGATCGTGTAACAGCGAAGGAAGTTATAGTTAAGAATGATGACGGCTCAAAATCTTCATACCGTATGATCAAGTTCTCAAAGAGCAATCAGGGAACCTGTATCAACCAAAGGCCGATTGTAAACAAGGGCGAGAAGATAACGGCAGGTCAGGTTATCGCAGACGGACCTTCTACCGCAGGCGGTGAGCTTGCGTTAGGTAAGAACCCGTTAATCGGGTTCATGACCTGGGAAGGCTACAACTACGAGGACGCGGTTCTCTTAAGCGAACGTCTGGTACAGGAAGATGTTTATACGTCGGTTCATATAGAAGAATATGAAGCGGAGGCCAGAGATACAAAGCTCGGACCGGAAGAGATCACCAGGGATGTTCCTGGTGTCGGTGATGATGCATTAAAGGATCTGGATGAGAGAGGTATTATCCGCATCGGAGCGGAAGTCCGTGCAGGAGATATCTTAGTCGGTAAGGTAACCCCGAAGGGTGAGACCGAACTGACCGCAGAAGAAAGACTTCTTAGGGCAATTTTCGGCGAAAAGGCCAGAGAGGTCAGGGATACCTCCCTTAGGGTTCCCCATGGTGAATATGGTATCATCGTAGATGCCAAGGTATTTACCAGGGAGAACGGCGATGAGCTTTCCCCGGGCGTGAATGAGACGGTCCGTGTCTATATTGCCCAGAAGAGAAAGATTCAAGTCGGTGATAAGATGGCCGGACGCCATGGTAACAAGGGTGTTGTTTCCCGTGTATTGCCGGTGGAGGATATGCCCTTCCTGCCGAACGGAAGGCCTCTTGATATCGTACTCAATCCGCTGGGCGTACCCAGCCGTATGAATATCGGACAGGTACTTGAAATTCATCTTTCTCTTGCATCCAAAGTACTGGGTATTGATATTGCGACACCGGTATTCGATGGTGCGAACGAATTTGATATTATGGATACCCTGGAGATAGCAAATGATTTTGCCAATACTACCTGGGAAGAATTCAATGCGAAATATAAGGATGTTTTGGACCCTGATTTCATGGAGTATATGAAGAAGCATCCGGAAAACAGAGAACAATGGAGAGGCGTTCCGATCAACCGTGACGGTAAGGTAAGACTGAGGGATGGCAGAACCGGTGAGTATTTTGACGGTTCCGTAACCGTAGGCTTCATGCATTATTTAAAACTCCATCACCTGGTTGACGACAAAATCCATGCCCGTTCAACAGGACCGTATTCCCTGGTTACCCAGCAGCCTCTTGGAGGTAAAGCCCAGTTCGGCGGACAGCGTTTCGGTGAGATGGAGGTTTGGGCATTAGAGGCATATGGTGCCGCTTATATTCTGCAGGAGATTCTGACGGTGAAGTCCGATGATGTAACCGGGCGTGTTAAGACCTATGAAGCGATCATTAAGGGCGAGAATATTACGGAACCCGGAATTCCGGAATCCTTCAAGGTTCTGCTGAAAGAGCTTCAGTCCCTGGCCCTGGATGTAACTGTCCTGGATGAGGGCGGTAATGAGATTAAGATGACGGAGAGCATTGACTTCGGTGATTCTGACCTTACTCCATTAATTGAAGGCGATAATAACTTCAGATACGATGAAGGCTATGAAGAAGCCGGCTTCACCCAGACGAATGCCGAGGACTTAGATACCGATGTTTTTGATATCTATGAGGAAGAACCGGACGATATACTGGATGATGGAATGTATGAAGAAGAAGAGGAGCCGGCAGAAGACATCTGTCCCAATTGCGGAGCAGCTATTGCAGAAGGGGCTGGCAGATGTAAGGCTTGCGGGCAACCTTTAAACCAGTAGGCGAAAGGTCAGGAAATCATAGCATAAAATCCGGACGGCAGGAATCTGTAATATCTGCTGTCTGGTGAGCATTAAACGAAGGGAGAGCCAAAAGATGCCTGAAATAATGAATAATAGCGTCCAGGAAACCACCTATGACGCAATTAAGATTGGTTTAGCTTCACCTGAGAAAATTAGGGAATGGTCGAAGGGAGAAGTAAGAAAGCCCGAGACGATTAACTACAGGACTCTCAAGCCCGAGAAAGACGGTTTATTTTGTGAAAGAATTTTTGGACCCAGTAAGGACTGGGAGTGCCATTGCGGTAAATATAAAAAAATCAGATATAAGGGAGTTGTTTGCGACCGTTGCGGAGTTGAAGTAACGAAGGCAAGTGTTCGTCGTGAGAGAATGGGTCATATTGAGCTGGCTGCTCCGGTATCCCATATCTGGTATTTCAAAGGGATTCCGAGCCGCATGGGTCTTATTCTGGACCTGTCGCCGAGAACTCTGGAGAAAGTATTATACTTTGCTTCTTACATTGTATTGGATAAAGGCACCACAGATCTGCAGTATAAGCAGGTTCTCAATGAGAAAGAAAGACAGGAAGCAATCGAGAAATATGGTATCAACAGCTTCCGTCTCGGAATGGGCGCGGAAGCAATCCAGGAGCTTTTACAGGCAATTCAGCTGGAGAAGGAATCCAAGGAATTGAAGAGAGGGCTTAAGGATTCCACCGGCCAGAAACGGGCAAGAATTATCAAGCGTCTTGAGGTAGTGGAGGCCTTCCGTGAGTCCGGTAATAAACCGGAGTGGATGATACTGTCCGTTATTCCGGTAATTCCTCCGGATCTTAGACCTATGGTACAGCTGGACGGCGGACGTTTTGCAACCTCCGACATGAATGATCTTTACCGGAGAATCATTAATCGTAACAATCGTTTGAAGAGACTGCTGGAGCTGGGCGCTCCGGACATTATTGTCCGAAACGAGAAGAGAATGCTTCAGGAGGCAGTGGATGCCCTGATTGATAATGGCAGAAGAGGAAGACCGGTAACCGGCCCCGGTAACCGTGCGCTCAAATCTCTCTCTGATATGCTAAAGGGCAAGCAGGGACGTTTCCGTCAGAATCTGCTCGGAAAACGTGTTGACTATTCCGGACGTTCCGTTATCGTAGTAGGACCTGAATTAAAGCTTTATCAATGCGGTCTGCCGAAGGAAATGGCAATCGAGTTATTTAAGCCCTTCGTAATGAAGGAGCTGGTTGCCAGAGGCACCGCACACAATATAAAATCCGCCAAGAAGATGGTGGAGAGACTTCAGTCAGAGGTCTGGGACGTTCTGGAGGAGGTTATTAAGGAGCATCCGGTTATGCTTAACCGTGCACCTACCCTTCACAGACTCGGTATCCAGGCATTTGAACCGGTGCTTGTAGAAGGTAAGGCAATCAAGCTTCATCCCCTTGTTTGTACCGCCTACAACGCGGACTTCGATGGTGACCAGATGGCGGTACATTTGCCGTTATCCGTAGAAGCACAGGCAGAATGCCGCTTCCTGTTACTTTCACCGAACAACCTCTTAAAGCCTTCCGATGGAGCCCCGGTAACCGTACCCTCCCAGGATATGGTTCTCGGTATTTATTATCTGACCATAGAAAGGGAAAATGACAACGGTATTGTACACTCCTTCAAGAGTGTGAATGAAGCGATTCTTGCTTACGAGAATGGGGCTATCTCGCTTCATGAGCCCATCCTGGTGAGAAAAACAGGGGTCAATAACCATGGAGAGAAACAGATCAAGATGGTAAAATCCACTCTTGGCCGCTTCATCTTTAATGAGATTCTTCCTCAGGATTTAGGCTTTATAGATCGTTCCCAGGATGAAAACTTCATGGAGCTGGAGGTTAATTTCCTGGTAGGTAAGAAGCAGTTAAAGCCGATTCTGGAGAAGTGCATCAATATCCATGGCGCGACCCAGACAGCGGAGCTTTTAGATGCCGTTAAATCCTTAGGCTACAAATACTCTACCCGTGCCGCGATGACCGTTTCCATCTCCGATATGAAGGTACCGGATGAGAAGAAGCAGATTATTGCGGACGCAGAAGCAACGGTAGAGAATATTTCAAGAGAATACAGACGTGGCAGGATGACGGAAGAAGAGAGATACAATACGGTCATCGAGACCTGGAAGGAAGCCGATAAGATTCTGACAGATACCCTGCTGGGAGGACTTGATCGTTTCAACAATATCAAGATGATGTCCGATTCCGGTGCCCGTGGTTCTGATAAGCAGATTAAGCAGCTTGCCGGTATGCGCGGCCTGATGGCTGATACCTCCGGCCGTACCATTGAATTGCCGATTAAATCAAACCTCCGTGAAGGTCTTGACGTACTGGAGTACTTCATCTCCGCTCATGGTGCCCGTAAGGGTCTGTCCGATACCGCGCTTAGAACAGCGGACTCCGGCTATCTGACCCGCCGTCTGGTAGACGTGGCGCAGGATCTGATTATCCGTGAAGTTGACTGCTGCGAGGGTGAAGAAGAGATTCAAGGTATGGTGATTAAGGCATTTACCGACGGTAAGGAAGTAATCGAGAGCCTGGAAGAGAGAATTACCGGAAGATATGCCTGTGAAACAATGTACGACGAAGAGGGCAATATGATTGTAAAGCGTAATCATATGATTACCCCGAAGCGTGCAGCTAAAATCGTTGCAACCGGCGTGGATAAGGTTAAGATCCGTACGATCCTCTCCTGTAAATCCCATATCGGTGTCTGTGCGAAGTGTTACGGTGCCAATATGGCAACCGGCGAAGCGGTTCAGGTGGGTGAAGCAGTCGGTATTATCGCTGCGCAGTCCATCGGTGAACCCGGTACCCAGCTTACGATGCGTACCTTCCATACCGGCGGTGTGGCTGGTGACGATATCACACAGGGTCTTCCCCGTGTCGAGGAATTGTTTGAGGCAAGAAAGCCGAAGGGCCTGGCAATCATTGCTGAGTTCGGCGGCGTAGTTACAATTAAGGACACAAAGAAAAAGCGCGAAGTAATTATTACAAATAATGAGACGATGGAATCCAAGGCTTACCTGATTCCCTACGGCTCCAGAATAAAGGTTATGGACGGGGATGTGCTTGAGGCCGGTGATGAACTGACCGAAGGAAGTGTTAACCCTCATGATATCTTAAAGATCAAGGGTGTTCGTGCCGTTCAGGACTATATGATCCAGGAGGTTCAGAGGGTTTACCGTCTGCAGGGCGTTGAGATCAATGATAAACACATTGAGGTTATCGTTCGTCAGATGCTGAAGAAGATCCGTATCGAGAACAATGGTGATACGAATTTCCTCCCTGGTACACTGATTGACTTCCTCGAATTTGAGGATGAGAATGAAAGAATGATGAGGGAAGGCTTAGAGCCGGCGGACGGCAAGCAGGTTATGCTTGGTATCACAAAGGCTTCCCTGGCTACGAATTCCTTCTTATCAGCTGCTTCCTTCCAGGAGACCACGAAGGTTCTGACAGAGGCCGCCATCAAGGGTAAGGTAGATCCGCTGATCGGTCTGAAGGAAAATGTTATCATCGGTAAGCTGATCCCTGCCGGTACCGGTATGAAGAGGTACCGTTCCGTGAAGCTGGATTCCGATCTGCAGGAAGAGTTCATGATTTCCGAAGATCTGGAAGGCGACGGAAGCTATGGGGATGAATTTGATACCTTTGAATACTCCGAGGAAGATTTCAATGAAGAGGGATATTTTGAGGAAGGCTATGATGACGAGAACTTCGAAGAGGATGGCTTCTACGAAGGAGAGGACGGAATAGCTGAGATTGTATATGATGAAGAGAAATATTCCAGGGATGATGATGATCTGCAGAGAGAAGACGCAATCCCCGGAGTAGATGATGCCCATGTTAATTATGGTGAGAACAGCCATAATGACGGTGACTGGACGGAGACAGAATTCAATCTGAAGGGTATTTCTGAAGATGATTACAGCGACGGTCTATAAGCATCGGAATGTGGCAAAATACAGGCTGCCGGTATAATTAAGGCAGGAAATTGCCGCCGTTATGCAAAATGATGTAATTTTCAGGGCTGTTATATAACCTTTCGGGTTGTATAACAGCCCTTTCTACATATATGAAAGCAGGGTTACTGTTCACACCCCAGCCAGTAACACAACTGTGATTTCGGCAAATGATTTTCGAAAAGGAGTATTTGCATTCGTCGGTATTTCGGCTCTGTTTTTTAGAGCCTTATGTACCGCTACGCAATGCAGCTAAGCGAAAGCGGCTCCGGCTTCGGAAACATTTGTTGAAATCACAGCATCATCTTTGACCAGGGTGTGAACAGTAACAAGGCAGGCTTATATGCGATAAAAACAGGTTGCTTTTGCCAATAAAGCATTGTATCATGGTACTGTATGTTTTTGGATTTCTTATTCGCTTAAAGTTTGCTTCGATAATTGGGTACAATAATATACAGGTTTGCTCGAACTATTTTACCGGCAACATCACAGGGCTATGCAAGATTACATTTATGAGGGATTTATAAAGCATACTTGTATTAATATTTGAAAGGATGAGGATTAAGAGTATGGAATACGAAGTAAGATATCACGAGTGGTTGACCAACCCATACTTTGATGAAGCAACGAAGGCAGAGCTGGTTGCTTTAAAGGGAAATGATAAGGAGATAAGGGAAAGATTTTTCAGGGATTTGGAGTTTGGTACCGGAGGCTTACGGGGCATCCTGGGGGCAGGAGTGAACCGGATGAATATCTACACGGTACGCAGAGCCACGCAGGGACTTGCAAATTACATTAAGAAGCAGGGCGGGGAGAAGAAAGGTGTGGCGATTGCCTATGATTCAAGGAGAATGTCACCGGAGTTTGCTCTTGATACGGCATTATGCCTTGCAGCAAATAAGATTAAAGCATATCTGTTTGAGTCCTTAAGACCGACACCGGAGCTGTCCTTTGCAGTCAGGGAGCTGGGCTGCATCGCAGGTATCGTTATAACGGCAAGCCATAATCCCCCCGATTATAACGGCTATAAGGTATATTGGGAGGATGGGGCACAGATTACCTCCCCCAAGGATATAGAGATTATTCAAGAGGTTAACTCCATTACCGACTTCTCCGAAGCGAAAACGACTCTTAAGGAAGAAGCCCTCGCACAGGGACTGTTGGTCATAGCCGGTAAAGAGGTTGATGATAAATATATCGCAGAGTTAAAGAAGCTGGTCATTAATCCGGTGAGCGATGAAAGTAAAAGTATAAATATAGTCTATACACCTCTGCATGGTACCGGAAACCTCCCGGCACGCAGAATACTTTCGGAACTGGGATTTGAGCATGTCTATGTTGTTCCGGAGCAGGAGCTGCCGGATTCTGAATTTTCTACGGTGGGATATCCGAATCCGGAGGACCCGAAGGTATTTACTCTAGCTAAGAAATTAGCGGGAGAGGTTGGTGCAGACTTGATTCTGGCAACGGATCCGGATGCGGACCGTCTGGGAATTCAGGTCAGGAATGAGGAAGGGGAGTTTGTCCTGTTCAATGGAAATATGACCGGGGCCCTTATTGCCGAGTATGAATTCTCCCAGAAGGCTGAGAAAGGAATACTGCCAGCGAATGCAGCCCTGATAAAAACCATTGTAACCGGTAACATCTCTGACCGGATTGCGGAGCATTACCATGCGAAGCTGATTGAGGTTCTGACCGGTTTCAAATATATCGGTGAGCAGATCAAATACTTTGAGGAAAGCGGCTCCAATGAATTCATATTCGGGTATGAGGAAAGCTACGGCTACCTCATCGGTACCCATTCCAGGGATAAGGATGCCATTGCGGCTGTGATGGCCTTATGTGAGGCAGCCGCATATTATAAGTCCAAGGGAATTACCTTGTATGAGCAGATGAAGCGGATCTATGAGAAATATGGATACTATAAGGAGGATTTGGTATCTGTCACCTTGAAGGGCATTGAAGGGATTGAAAAGATCAAAGCCATCATGGAGGGCTATCGCAGAAATCCCCCTAAGAGAGCAGGAGATTACCGGATATTAAAAATTAGGGATTACCGTGAGGATACGATTACGGAGCTTCAGACCGGCGCAATAACGCCTACCGGGCTGCCGAAATCCGATGTGCTGTACTTTGAACTGGAAGACGATGCCTGGTGTGCGATCCGTCCCTCCGGTACGGAGCCAAAGATTAAGTTCTACTTCGGAGTGAAGGGAAAAAACGCTGAGGATGCGGCTGCCCGGCTTCAGAAGCTGATGAAGGATGAGGTATTCCGGATAAAAGAATAATTAGCAAAGCTGCTTAATACACAGATTTTATAATAGACAGGATGCTAACAGGCCAGGGGAGGGTGTAAGAG
>JAFAFU010000082.1 GCA_023423335.1 Bacillota bacterium
ACCTTGATCTTGCCCGTGACCGACGCGTTGATCAGGCTGGTTTTGAATTCTTTGAGCGCGGCGATCTGCTCTTCCTTGATCGCGATGCCATTTGCGAACTTTTCGCTCTCCCGCTCAATGAATGAGACGATTGCCAATCGTTCGTCTGCAGGAGGGACAGGGACACGGACACTGCCGAGGCGATCTTTGGTTAACTTTGGCTGCGCAGAGCCCGAGATGTAAACTGTATAGTCGGCGGCGCTCAGAAGCTCGGCCCAGTATTTGAAGCTGGGGAACAATGGCTCGAGGATATGGGCGTGGTTGTTTACCCAGTATTTCCCGGTCGCGACGAAGGCCAGGGGCGTTGATTTGCTCAGGAGATTTGCCCCATCTTCCGCAATCAGAATCAGATCTTCATCGAAGATGTAATCTTGAACATAGTCAATGATGCCGCTCGCACCATAGTAGGGATATTCACCCTGCTTTCCTTCTCGCTCTGACGCACTGATTGGGATGCGCTGGTTGTTGCGGAACTTAAACGCATAGCGGATCGACATTACCTCCCAATGCGCAGGGATTTGACCGATCCAGTCGATGCCGCTGTCCTTCATGGGGGCGTCGGGGTTCAGGCCGCAGGTGACGGCCTGCTGGATCAGGATCTGCCGCCGCTCGCGCAGAAGCGCGATCTGCGCTTGCTTGATCCGCACCGCCTCGTCCACCTTGGCGCATTTCTCATCCAGAAATGCTGCGATGGCGCGTTGTTCCTCTGGTGAGGGGATCGGTAGGCGCAGGTATTTGAAATCGTCATAGGACAGGTTCTGCCGCAACCCCGACCCCAGCGCATAGAACACCTTCTTCACGTCGTATGAATGGAGAAGATAGTGCAGAAATACCGGGTCAATCTCGGCCTTGGGCCGCAAATTGATGTAGGCCGATGTAATGATCCCCGTATCCATCGCCAGCCCGGTGCGAAGGCTCGTCATGTCGTTCTGAAGGTCCGTGCCGCGAATGATGATGTCGCCAGGCTGGACGATCTGATAGGTCTCGAAACTCTCCGGCACCAGTCCGGTCAGCTTGTCCTCGTCCTTGACGATCACCCGGCCGTAACTGAGGGAAAGCACAGTGCTTTCCCTCATCCCGGTATTCTTGTCCTTGTTTTCGTAAAGACACTGGCGGCCCGGCTCGATCCGCCATTGGGCGGGCACGTCGCCAATCCACTCGACCCCGCTGTCCTTGTAACTGTCGTAGGCCGGATAGCCGGCACGCATCGCACCGTCCATCACAGCGCCTCCGCCAGCGCGGCGGGCTGGACGCCCAGAATATCGGCGATCAGCCCGTCGGCGCGTTCCTCCAGCGCCAGAATATCCGCGGTGACCGCATCAAGGCTGCGCAGCGGTTTGTGGCGGTAGAAATACTTGTTGAAGCTGATCTCATAGCCGATCTTCACGCTGTCGAGGTTGATCCAGGCCTCGGCCACATGCGGCTGCACCTCGGCGCGGAAATAGCGGTGGATGCTGTCCTTCAGCGGCACGGATTCACTGTCGCGCAGATCGGTGCAGGATTCATAGGTCAGGAAACTGCCATCGGACTGGGCGTAAAGACCGAAATCGCCCAGATCCTCGACCGCGCAGCCCAGCCGTCCAGTGACCGCCGTCAGCTCGGCTCGGCTGAGGGTGAAGGTCCTGTCGATCACCTTTTCCGCATCCTCGGCATACCAGCTGACCGCGTTCAAAAGCACGTTGCGCTCGGTCGCCGACAGCTTGGTCTTGCGGGCCTTCAGCACCTTGGCCACCTGGGCGCGGAAGGCGTTGAAATCCGCCGTCTCATCGCTGCCGATGGCCTGCATCAACTGGCGGCCGACCCCGATCAGATTGCGGTTGCGCAGCCAGAGACCAGTATCGACCAGCTTCGCGCGGGCCTTGGCGTTCAGCGCGATCCCCTGTTCCTCGCACCAAGTCTGGATGGCTTTGGCCTGAGATTTCAGGAAGCCGGGCGTATAGACCTGTTCGCCATGGCTGGCCCAAAGATGCTCCATTGGCTCGCGCAGGGATTTGTCGAAGCGCAGGGGCTCCAGCCGCTCGGGCGTGATGGCGGCGCGGCGGCGGTCGGGGCGTTCGATCGTGACCTTGTGGTAGCCGAAATCGGCATTGTCAAAGACCTGCACCGCGATGCCGGTCGGGTCGCCATTCGCGTCAAGCTGACGCTCGACCGGCTGGAAGGCCAGATAGGCGGCGGTGATTTGCTCGATATGTTCGGGGGCAAGCTCGCAATTCTTGTCGCCCAAGTTCTTGCGCAGCTTGCGAAACATCAGGTTGGCGTCGATCAGCTGCACCTTGCCCCGCCGCGCCTCGGGCTTGGCGTTGGTCAGCAGCCAGATATAGGTGGTGATGCCGGTGTTGTAGAAAAGGTTGTTCGGCAACTGGATGATCGTATCCAGCATGTCGTTTTCGATGATATGGCGGCGGATGTTCGATTCACCGCTGCCCGCGTCGCCGGTGAACAGGCTGGAGCCGTTATGGACCGAGGCGATGCGCGAGCCGATGGCGCTGTCGCGGGTGGATTTCATCTTGTCCACCATCTCCATCAGGAACAGCAACTGCCCGTCGCTGGAACGCGGCGTGGCATCGACGGTCTCGGGTCGGCCCCAGTAATCGGTCAGCTCGACCTGAAAGCGGGGGTCAATGACGTCCTTGCCGTCCTTGATATGCTTAAGCTCGCTGCTCCAGCTTTTGCCATAGGGCGGGTTCGACAGCATGAAATCGAAGCGGTGGCCGGAAAATTCGTCCGTGGACAGGGTTGAGCCGACTCTGATGTTTTCGGGGTTGTTGCCCTTGATCATCATGTCGGATTTGCAGATGGCATAGGTCTCGTCGTTGATTTCCTTGCCGTAAAGATAGACGTCGCCGGCGGCTGCGATGGGGCCGTCCGGTTCCTTGATATAGTTCTGTGCCTCGGTCAGCATGCCGCCGCTGCCACAGGCGGGGTCGTAGATGGTCATCACCGGCGGCAAGCGGTCGCGGATCGGGTCGAAGATGAGGTGGGTCATCAGGTGGATGACCTCACGCGGGGTGAAATGCTCGCCCGCTTCCTCGTTGTTTTCCTCGTTGAACTTGCGGATCAGCTCTTCGAAGACATAGCCCATGCCGAGGTTCGACAGGCCGGGCATCATGTTGCCCTCGGGGTCTTCGCGGTCGTCGGGCGTCAGGTTGATATAGGGCGAGATGAACTTTTCCAAGACATCGAGCAGCACCTGCTTGCCCGCCATGTGCCGCATCTGCTCAAGCAGCTTGAAGCGGGCGATGATTTCCTTGACGTTGTCGCTGAAGCCGCCAAGGTATTCCTCGACGTTGGCCAGCAGGATCTGCTGGTTGTTCGTCGCCGTGGCGTAAAGCTGTTTCAGCGTCCATTTGCTGGTGTTGTAGAAAACATAGCCCGAAGCTGCGGTCAGCGGCGCGTCGTCCAGTTCGGTGGCCTTCATGTCCTCGCGCTGAAAACGGACCTCTTCAAGGACAGCCGCCTTCGTTGGCTCCAACAGCGTGTCGAGGCGGCGCAGGACGACCATCGGCAGGATAACATCGCGATATTTGCCGCGGACATAGACATCGCGGAGGCAGTCGTCGGCGATCGACCAGATGAAGGAAACAAGTTTGTTATGGGCAATTTGGTTCATGGATTCTGGTCTTTCGTCCTGATCGTTCCGCTCAAATAGGGGGCGATCCCCTCACTATGTGACCTCCCCTTTACAAGGTGGTTGGCCTGCACCGTCTTTGGGATCGCCGGGCCTGGCAACGCGCGCCGGTTCATGTTCCGTCGCCGGTCCATAGCAGGTTGCCGCACGGGTCAACTCATCACAGCCTTTACCTCGCCATTGTCCAGTCGCTTGACATAATCGACAGTTGCGCCGTTCCAGTGATAGGCGAAATGTGCGCCCTGCGTGGGGATCGGGATCACGTCGGGCCAGAAGACGGCGATGCACTGGCCACCGGGATAACGGATGCTGGGCCAGGTGATGCCGTTCGATCCGGCCGCCCGGCGTTCGGCGCCGAAGACCTGCGAGGGACCGTATTCGTCGGGGTCCAGCAGATCGGCGCGGCCGGTCACGTCGTCCAGAACGGCATCAATGGCCCCGACCAACTCGCGAAACTGCGATGTCCAGCCGGGGGCCTCGTTCGTGGCGCGCATGAAGCGGGCGTGGTGGTGAATGGTTTCGGCGATGGCCACCTCGGTTTGGTCGCCCGCATAGTAAAGACCAAAGCTTCCATCCGAGAACCGCCCGGGCCGCAAGGGTGAGCAATGCACGAAGGGTGCCATGACCCAGCTGGCACCGGGTCCGGTCACGCGGCGGGCCACTGGCACCTTGGACAGGTCGCCAATGCTGTCGCGGATGCGCGGGTTGAATTTGGCCTCGGCCGAGGCC
>JAFAFU010000009.1 GCA_023423335.1 Bacillota bacterium
GACCTACACTGATCGAAATAACTGCGATGGCTCAGGCAATGAGGGATCATTGTATCCGGATTTCACCGGAGGTCGAAGGTGAACTGATGGATACCTGCGGCACCGGCGGGGGATTAAGCACCTTCAATATCTCTACCGCTGTAGCCTTCGTGGCAGCCGCAGCCGGAATACCGATAGCAAAGCACGGAAGCAGATCCATATCCAGCTTATCCGGCAGTGCGGATGTTTTGGAGGCCTTGGGGGTACAGATCAATCAAAGCCCCAGGGGAGTAGAGAAGATGATTGAAGAGGTAGGAATGGCGTTTCTGTATGCCCCATTATTCCATCCGGTTATGGGTAAGGTACTGCCGCCGGAGAAGGATTTGGGGATAAGGACGATATTCTATACCATTATCGGTCCGTTAATCAATCCTTCAAAAGCATCCATGCATGTCATGGGGGTGTACCGTCCCGAGCTGTTAGATACGGCATCCCATGTGGCAGCATCCCTTGGGTACACCAGGGCATTGTTTGTTCATGGCTTGGATGGACTGGATGAGATATCTCTCCTGGGGAAGACAAGAATACATGAATTAAATCATGGAGTAATCACTACCTATGTGATACAGCCGGAGGATTTCGGCATCAGCCGCTGCACCTTATCCGATATAGCAACCGGAACACCGGAGGCTAATGCGGTGATGATCCGGGACGTATTCTCCGGTAAGGATAAGGGTCCCAGAAGGCAGGCGGTAATACTGAATGCTGCGGGAGCATTAATGATCGGCGGGAAAGCGGCCGATATGAAGGGAGGGATTCAATTGGCCGGTGAGCTTATCGACAGCGGGGCCGCACAAAATAAACTGAATCAGCTGATTGAAGCCTCCCATACTTTCAAGTCTGTTAAGTAAGAGGATAGGACAGCAATAACAATAATCACGCAAAAAAAATACATTTTATTTTAAAATTAAAATTCCCTATTGACATTAACGTTACGTCAAGGTTTATTGTATCCTTGTAAGGAGGTGACGACATGGAATATACAGTGCAGAAGCTTGGCAGTATTGCCGGAGTCAGTACCAGAACCCTGAGATACTATGATGAGGTTGGAATTCTTAAGCCGGCAAGAATTAATTCATCAGGTTATCGGATCTATGGGCAGGAAGAAGTGGACCGGCTTCAGCAGATCATGTTTTATCGGGAACTCGGAGTCGGTATCGAAGATATAAAGGCGATTATGTCTTCCGTATCCTTTGATAAAGCTGCGGCACTGCTTAACCACCATGAAAAACTCCTTGCGAAGCGGCAACAGATCGATCGGTTGATTGAAAATGTTGAAAAAACAATAGCCTCAACGAAAGGGAGAATAATAATGAAGGATAAAGAGAAATTCGAAGGCTTCAAGAAGAATTTGATTGATGAGAACGAGAAGAAATACGGTAAGGAAATCCGTGAAAAATACGGGGAGGATACCGTCAATGCCTCAAACGCTAAAATGATGAACATGACGCAGGAGCAGTATGCTGAGTTTGAAAAGCTTGGCCAGGAAGTTATTGAGACACTGGAGGCGGCATATAAAACCGGCGATCCGGCCGGTGAGCTGGGGCAGAGGGCGGCAGATCTTCACCGAAAGTGGTTATGTTATACCTGGGGAAGCTATAGCAAGGAAGCTCATGCAGGCCTTGCCAATATGTATGTGGAGGATGAACGCTTTACGGCGTTCTATGACAGGAACCAGCCGGGATCGGCGGCCTTCTTAAGAGATGCCATCCTGATCTATACCGGCATGAATCAATAATCGGATCAGTATATCACAGGATAAAAGGATCCCTGCGGAATAAAATTAATTCTACATTGATAAATCGGTTGATATGTATTATAATTTATTTGATAATTTTTACAAGTCATTGATCAATCGATGAGTATTTTTAATTAAGAGCAGGGATCCGATATGAAAAACAGCAAGAAGAGACTGATCAACAAAAGAGTCCGGAAAAACAAAAACAGCCGATGCAAAAATGTGTATATCGTTTTGACTCAGACGCAGACCTATCCGGCCCGGGCAATTCATTTTTACACGAATGAGCCCTATGCCCATGCTTCGATCGCTTTTGATGAGGATTTGGATGAAATGTACAGTTTCGCACGACGTGGGATCTGGAATCCGTTTAATGCAGGATTTATTGAGGAAGATATCAATGATGGAATATTCGGAAAATACAGGTCAACCACCTGTAACATCTATCAGTTAAGGATTACGGAAAAACAGTACATAAAATTAAGAGAAGAGATCGATATATTCAAGCAAAACAAGGATGACTATTCTTATAATTTTCTTGGTCTGGTGGCGGCGGCGCTTAATATACCGGTCAGAACAAAACAAAGATATTTCTGTTCCCAGTTTGTGGCATATGTACTGGAGCAGAGCGGAATTAAGATATTCAATAAGAATTATGCATTAGTAAAGCCCCGGGATATCCGTCTGAATCCCAGATTAAGATCAATTTACCGCGGAAAACTGGCGGAATACAGAATGGCAAAAGAAAAAAGCCTGATAGTGGAATCCGGAACATAGCGGACATAAAATACGGATGCTGTTGCAGACATGGTTATTGATAAAATTTCCATGTTTGCAACAGCATTTTTCTCGGGTTAACAATCCCGGAGGGCGGCACAAATGATATATGCCATGCACTCAGATGAAAAGTTCTTGATCACCTTCACCGGGTTCTTCTTGCCGGGACTTACAAAAACGAGAACCGGCTTCTTGTTTTTTATTGCCCAGACCAGCATGGGATATAGGTAACGGTCCTTCACCTTAAGCCAGTTTGTATTTGCCTTCAGTGCTTCCAATGGAATCGGACAAAAGTATTCGGACAAAATTACCTCAAAGTTCATACAGGTATCCATGGGGTATTTCGTAAGTTTATTAATAAAGGTGTAGGCTTCACCGGAATCCGTCAGTAAGATATTACCGGACATAATAGTGCGCAATTCTTCTGCAAACGGCGGTTCTGTCGGAGAGACAACGTCAGGGCATTTTTTCTTTGGTTTCAGGCAGCACAGGCAGCAAGCCTGCAACGGGGTGCTGCTTACCATACTCATAGCATTAATCCTTTCATATAGTATATAATATTTTATGATAAGGACCGGAAATAAGTTCATAAATATGTCGAAATATGAGATAAATGGTAAAAACAAGGATTATGTGCCTGCGTCATCAAAGCGCGTAAGCACGCTTGGCACAAACTAATGCAAAGGGCAGATATGTTCGGTCAGCATGAAAACGATGATTTTTACGGTTTCTTCCAGCATAATGTCATAATCCAGATGGTTTTGCCTGCGATAGACGGACTCATGTATCAGAGTAATCGCCAGGCTGATAATCAGATGGATTTTCTCGTTTGCATGAGAAGGCCGGATATTGATCTGTTCCATCAGGGATAGGATATTATGGGACATATCGTCCTTAAATTGAGTATATAACCGGCTGACATCCTCATCGGTATGAGCCAGGGCTTCCATCTCTTCATGGACGTGCTTTCCCATGGTGTGGGATTCTATCATCATGTATAAAATGTGTTTCACAACCTCATAAATATTAACCGGCTGTTTGACTGTCTCAATCAGTTCGTACATCGGAGCGGTAGTGCTGCGGATATAATTCTCGATTATTACCAGGAAAATATCCCTTTTGTCTTTAAAATAACTATAGATAATGCCGGTTGAAACTCCGGCCAGCTTGGCGATCTCAGCGGTATTTGTATTATAATAGCCCTTCTCACAGAATAATTGATAACCTGCTTCAAGGATTCGGTTTCTCTTTTCGATTGAACGCTGCTGCCTAGGTTCCCGTGTCTTTTGGTTTCCCATGATAACATCTCCTGATGGTAATATGATATGAAATGTGAATTCAACAGGCATTTGAACGCTTAAATGCTGTTTGTTGCTGATTTCAATATTATTATAAACAGAGGCCAGGTTTTCGTCAACCACAGTATATGAAACACATTTCATATATTAGATTTAAAGCTTTCAATAGAATATGAAAAAAGTTTCATATTCATATTGACATACATATAATGGCAGAGTATAATCTATAAAACATGAAATAAAATTCATATTTATTACCGGTATCATTTTATTAAGCAGCGGACTTATGCCGTATAGGCGGCGGAATGGAGATTAGGATGAGCTTTATTGAATTGAAAGAGGTTACAAAGGAATATGACTTAGGGGAGAAAAAGCTTCTTGCAGTCGATAAAATCAGTTTCACAATTGAAGAAGGAGAATTTGTTGTTATCCTGGGAGCCAGCGGAGCAGGGAAATCCACGGTGCTTAATCTGCTGGGGGGTATGGATTATGCCACTTCGGGAGTCATTAATATTAAGGGGAAGAACATAGCGGAATATGACGATGACCGTCTGACAGAATACAGGGCGGCTGAAATCGGATTTATCTTCCAGTTCTATAACCTGATCCCAACCTTAACGGCAATCGAAAATGTTGCGCTGACTAAGAATATTGCTAAAGACGCTCTGGAACCGGCAGAGGTACTGACGTTAGTAGGGCTGGAGGAACATCGGAATAAATTCCCGTCACAATTGTCCGGCGGGGAACAGCAAAGAGTCGCTATCGCCAGGGCAATCTGTAAAAATCCGGCAATGCTGCTGTGTGATGAACCGACAGGTGCATTGGATTCTGAGACCGGAGCGGTAATTTTGAGTCTGCTTCAGAAGATGAGCAGGGAGAAGAATAGAACAGTAATTATTGTTACCCATAATGCGAGTCTGGCCCAGGCGGCCGATAGGGTGATCCGTATCCGTAACGGGAGAATTATGGATGTTACGGTAAATCCGGAGCCCATTAATGTCAGTGAGGTGAGCTGGTGATGCTGATACGAAAAATGCTGCGGGATATGAAAATACATAGAACACAGTTTATCTCCATATTTCTGATGGCCATGATCAGCGTTTTCATTTATTCCGGCATCAGCAGTGAATGGAACGGGATGCAGAGTCAGGCGGACCGATATTACAGTGAGAATAATCTGGCGGATTTATGGATTTATGGGGCCGGAATGTCAGAGGAGCTTGCAGGTGCCGTAAAAGCCCTGGAAGAAGTCACAGGTACGGAGCGAAGACTGACTGTGGAAGGGATTGCAGATCTCCCGAACAATCCTGCCCTGACCCTGCATTTTGTGGAAAAGGGAAAGGTATCCACCTGCCGTCTTATGGAGGGAGAGGAATTCTCATCCGATATGGACGGCCTCTGGCTGGATTATCAGTTTGCAAGGGCAAGGGAACTTAAGGTCGGAGACAGGATAAGTGTCACGGTATACGGGAGCGTTATGGAAAAGCCGATCCGCGGCCTGGTTATGAATCCCGAATATGTCAATGCGCCGGCTAAGGATGAAATCCTGCCGGACCATAATAAATATGGCTTCGGATATCTTTCTGCCAAAGCATTGCCGGAAGGGATACCGCCGGTCTATTCGGAGCTTCTGGTAACCGTCTCAGGAGAGGCTGACCGTGGCCTGATCCAGGAGCTGGAGAACATTCTGGAGGGAAGCAGCACTGTGATATTAACCAGAGAACAAAAAAGCAGTTATGTGATTCTGGAGACTGAGGTGGAGGAGCATAAAGCCATGGGAGGAATATTTCCCGTAGTATTCCTGGCAGTTGCGATGCTTACGATCTTAACCACGATGATCCGGCTGGTGAATAATCAAAGAACCCAGATCGGCGTATTAAAAGCGCTGGGCTTTAAACGAAAGGCGATTTTATTCCATTATGTATCCTATGGACTCTGGTTAAGTCTGGCCGGTTGTATTGCGGGTGCGGTCCTTGGGCCGTTAACCCTTCCGTATCTGTTCTATCCTCCGATGAAAACGATGTTTACCCTCCCGGCATGGAAGCCGGAGATGACAGTCACTACCTTATGGATGGCAGGGGTATCGGTTGCAGGCTGCACCCTGGTGACCTATTTGGCCTGCCATAATCATCTGAAATGTATTCCGGCACAGTCGCTGCGGCCTAAGGCCCCTAAGACAGTCAAACATACCTTTATGGATAAATACCATCTATGGAACAGGCTGAGCTTTTATACCCAATGGAATTTAAGAGATGCCTTCCGCAGTAAAATCCGGTCCCTGATGGCCATTGTCGGTGTCCTGGGCTGTACGGCATTGCTGCTATGTGCCTTTGGCCTAAAAAACAGTCTGGATGAATTCACAGTCTGGAATTTTAGCACGATAAACCGATATAAATCAGAAATTATCTTATCAGAGGATATAACAGACAATCAGTTTAATCATATCATGGCCTCTTATCATGGAGAAGCCCTGATGGAGGGAGTGGTTGAGATTAAGGCTGGAGAAAATAAGGAGAGCGGAGAGCTGCTGGTTACGGATAAGGTAACCTTGATTAGGAATTACGATCCCAGGCAGAGGCCGATTACATTGCCGGAGAAGGGGCTGACCATCAGCTACCGCCTGGCGGCGGATTTGGGGGTCACCGTGGGGGAAGAAATAGGCTGGCGTTTTTACGGGGAAGACACCTGGAATACTACAACTGTAGAAGCAATAAACCGTAAACCGGTATCGCAGGGAATTACCTTGTCCAGAGAAGGCTTTGAAGCATATGGATATACGTTCCGGCCCACCTCAATCATCAGCGCGGATGAGGTGCCGGTGGATCTTGTAAATATAGAGTCCGGTGTAACCAAGGTATGGGCAAAGCAGGAACTGATTGACAGCTTCAAAGCCATTACCGAGGCGATGTCCACCCTGATCTATGTTCTGATGCTGGCGGCTATTGTGCTGGCTGTGGTAGTTCTCTATAATCTCGGAGTCCTGTCCTATACGGAACGGATGCGGGAGCTATCCACCCTTAAGGTGATCGGCTTTAAGACGAAAAATATCCGCACTCTGCTTCTGACCCAGAATATATGGATGACAATTGCCGGAATTCTGCTTGGAATACCGACAGGTATATGGCTCTTGGAATATATTATGCGGTACGTAGGGGAATCCTTTGATTTGATTCCGAAAATCAAGCTCTCCTCCTACCTGTACAGCATATTGGGGACCTTTCTGGTATCCACTTTAGTGAACCGTCTATTTTCCCGCAGGGTGAGAAAACTGGATATGGTAAGCTCCCTGAAGGGAGTGGAATAACCGATCAGTCAATTTCCGGATCCTTTGCATTTCTGGCCTGTTCAAACTTATGACTGCCAATATGGCAATAGCCGTTTGGATTCTTGTCCAGATACTTCTGATGATATTCCTCCGCCGGATAATAATTCCGTAAGGGCAGTACCTCAATGGCGATCGGCTTCTCATAGCTCTTCTGCAGCTCATCGATGGAGCGGCGGATGATGGAGACATCCTGATCCTCCACATAATATATACCGGTGCGGTACTGCACTCCGACATCACCGCCCTGCCGGTTGACGGAGGTAGGATTAATCACATCATAATACAGGGTCAGAATATACTCCAGCCGGATTTGCTTCGGGTCATAGTATACCTTGACGGTCTCCGCATGGCCGGTGTTATTATGGCAGACCTCCTGATAGGTGGGCTTCTCCGTATTTCCGTTGGCATATCCGACCTCCGTCTTAATAATCCCGGAGATTTCGGACAGATATTTTTCCGTCCCCCAGAAGCACCCGCCGGCCAGATAGATTTCTTTTAAATTTACAGTTTGATTCATAATCAGCACCCTCCTGAATTTGATAACATGATTTTATCTGATGTTATATGAAAAAACAAGGGGGTGCTGTATTTATTGATACTAATATTGACAAGGTATTTATCTTCGTGTTTTAAATAAGCATTTCATATATTCCCAAAGCTATAATAATCAAGCCGGATATAATTGTCGCCCTCTTGCTAAATACTTTAGATAAACAGTACGAACCAAAAGCGTACCCGATTATAATCGTCAACAAGCTTAAAATAAATGTGAGGGATGACGTTATTGCTATATTAAGTCCGGTAATACTTGCACCTATACCAAGTCCGATATTATTTATTGTTAATGCAAATGCAAGAGCGATTGACTCTTTCGGATCAATGCTTGATGAGTTATCTGTATCTGCTTTTTCAGGATTCTCTAAAATATCATCGGAGTGTATATTTTTCAATATAGGTTTAACTAAAGTCCAACTTCCTATTAGCATTAACATTATACTACCTATCGAATTTGATATAATTTCAGGTATAAAGCTAAAGATTATTTTTCCAACCAACATAGATAGAATTGTTCCTACCAAAGATATCAAAGCAATTAAAAGATTGCTCACTAACCCTATTTTAATTTTTTTTATGCCATAGGATAGGCCTACAACAAAATTATCGGTATTTGCAGAAATTGCAAATAAAAATGGAGACAATATATGCATTTATCAGCCCTCCACATATGAACAATACATTTACATACTATTCATGATACGGAGATAGTGTTAAAATAAATTACTCTAAATACATATAATAAAACCATTATGCAGTTTACAAAGAAAATTGTGCAGCAGGAGGAATATCATTCTTTGAATTATATTGTCATAAAGTAAGATGAATTTAATGAAGTGATTCCTTCGATGTAATATTATATATAGATAATTGGTTAAAATGTAAACCATAGAGTGAAAGACACATTTATAGAGGAAGGTAATCGATGGAAAAGTTTAAGAAAGTTCCTGCACACATTGGAATTATACCCGATGGTAATAGGAGATGGGCTGTAAAGAATGGATTTCAAAAGAAAGATGGTTACAATTACGGTATTAAACCCGGCTTTGAATTATATGAGATGATGCTTCAATACGGTATAAAGGAGGCCACCTTTTACGGTTTTACGAAAGATAACAATAAAAGGGAGAAGGGACAGAGAGAGTCTTTTACGAAAGCCTGCATTGATGCAGTTGAGCTGTTAAGCGGTAAAGACGCTAATCTTTTAGTGATTGGAAATACCGAATCCACAGCATTCCCCAAGGATTTGTTACAATATGCAAATAAAAGGGTTAATTTTGGCCGAGGTTTAATCAACCTTAACTTTCTTGTAAATTATGATTGGGAGTGGGATTTGAACAGGCTTATGGCAGATAAGAAATTAGAGTCCCATGATATACCAAGGGTTGATCTTATCATAAGATGGGGAGGGTGCAGGCGTTTAAGCGGTTTTCTGCCGGTACAGTCGGTCTATGCAGATTTTTTTATTATTGATGATTATTGGCCTGATTTTAGAAAATCACATTTTATTGATGCTTTAAGCTGGTATCAAAATTGCGATGATACCTTAGGGGGGTGAATACAGGCATTAATACTAAGCAGTCCTGCAATAATACAGGAAATAATTCTATGCGGGCTTGCATCCTGATAATCAGACAGGTATACTGTCTTTAGTTGAAGTAATGGTTTATTATATACCTTTATTGTTTTGACAGTATCAAAGCTTTCAGGAGGCTGCTGCATGGAGAAGAAGAGTTGGAAGAAAAGATTGTTAACGCAATTAATCGTATTGCTAGTCGTAGCGGTCATCTTTGCCTTGTCCTTGCTTACGGCAGATAATCAAATGCAGGCGTGGATTGAAAGTCAAAATAATGAGATATCTGACTTCGTAAATCAGTATGGAAATAAGGGATATATTACTGAGGATGAAGATGAGGCAAAAAGCGATAGAATAGTGGTTCCCCCTGTAGAACTATCAAATATATCAAATGAAACCGCTAGTGAGGTTCCGGTAAAAGATGCTGTAGGAAACGCAGAGGATTTACCGCCGGTTACATCGGCTGAGGATCAGGGTAACAGTTTGAAGCAGCCGCAGGCAGACCACTCCAGTGCGCTTTCCCCTGATAACAGGTATATGGCAGAAACCTACGGAGCAAATACGAATATTACAGCCGGAGGTTTATACCCTTCAGAGAAAATCAGGATCAGGGATATGGCTACAGATGAAATTCTCTGGGAAATGATGGGCTTCTATGGCTGCAAATTCTTATGGACGGCGGACAGCAGAAGGCTGTCGGTCTCTTATACGGCAAGAATTTATGGGAACACCGTCATCGTGGATACCGCAGATTTTACTGAGATTATGGTTCCGGTACCGGAACAGATTACCGGTCAGATGCAGGAGGACCGGCCGGACATCTACCTCTATGGGGAGGAATGGGTGGCGGAGGGTAAGCTTCTTATGAACTTCCGATATACAGCAAAAGATAGCATGGAATATCGGGGGAATTTTATATTTGATCCGGCAACGGGAGAGACAGAAGAATTTCAAGTAACAGAAACCAGATAGCAAGCATATCTTTAGGAAAACAGGAAGCCCCCTGCATCCATATACGAAACATGTATATATGGGATGCAGGGGGCTTCCTGTTTTTAAAAAGTATGCAAATGCAGCAGTCTTTTTAGAACTCCTTGCTATTGTTCCTTTCCGAAGTTCTCATAAAGATCTTGATAATCTCATTGACCAGTAAAGGTATCAATGCAAAAAGGAATACCAGACCCCAATCCATCAGGCTTAAGTTATGCACCTGAAAAGCGTTCGCAAAGAACGGAATGGATATAACACCAAGCTGCAGCAGCAGGCCGACGATGATAGAGCCGATCAGGAACTTATTCTTAAATAAACCGACCTGCAGGATGGACTTCGTGGTATGACGCATGGATAAGGAGTAGAAGAGCTGGGAGGCAGCCAATACGACGAAGGCCATGGTTCTGGCGTAGGTCAGAGCAGCACTAAAATCAGGATCATCCAATGTACTGCCAATGTTGCCGAGGGTATAACCGTGCTCACTTAAGCCAAAATAGAATGCCAGGAGAGTCAGAATGCCGATTAGTACTCCGCCGAGAACCGCTCTGGCTCCGGCGCCTCTGGCAAAAAAGCTTTCCTTCGGATTCCGGGGCTTAAGCTTCATTACATCATGGTCACCGGGATCCACGCCAAGGGAAATGGCAGGCAGAGAGTCGGTAATCAGGTTAATCCACAGCAGCTGTGTGGCAAGCAGCGGAACCGGCCAGTTGAGAAGGATGGAGAGGAAGATCGTGATTACCTCGCCCAGATTGCAGGAGAGCAGAAAGATTACTGCTTTCTTGATATTATTATAGATATTTCTTCCTTCCTCGATTGCATTTACGATGGTTGTGAAGTTATCGTCAGTCAGGATCATATCACTGGCACCCTTGGCCACATCCGTTCCTGTGATACCCATAGCAACACCGATATCTGCGTACTTTAAGGAAGGTGCATCATTTACACCGTCGCCTGTCATCGATACGATATTTCCTTTTGCCTTGAAGGCACGGACAATCTTTACCTTATGCTCGGGAGAAACTCTGGCGAACACCCGGTAATTGTTAATGTCAGCAGCAAATTTCTCCTCCGGCATCGCATCAATCTCTGCTCCGGTAATACTTTGTCTGATATTCTCTGCGATCCCCAGCTCCTTTGCGATGGCAACCGCGGTATTCTTATGGTCGCCGGTAATCATGACAGGAGTAATGCCTGCATTTTTTGCTTCCGTAATCGAAGCTTTTACCTCCAGTCTCGGAGGATCAATCATTCCGACCAGACCAATGATCGTCAGATCCTTCTCCATATCCTCCGGAGCGAGCACCTGGTTCGTATCCTTATAGGCTGCGCCAAGGACCCGGAGGGCATTGTCGGACATCTCCTCGGTCTGTTTAAGATAATCCGCCTTCATCTCCTCGGTCAGGGGGACGACCTTCCCGTCCACCAATGCATGGGTAGATATCTTAAGCAGATTGTCGATGGCGC
>JAFAFU010000037.1 GCA_023423335.1 Bacillota bacterium
AGGAGTTTGGGCCGTGTCTCAGTCCCAATGTGGCCGGTCACTCTCTCAAGCCGGCTACTGATCGTCGCCTTGGTAGGCCGTTACCCTACCAACTAGCTAATCAGACGCGGGCCCATCTCATACCTATAAATATTTTCACACTGTGTCATGCGACACTGTATGCTTATGCGGTTTTAGCAGCCGTTTCCAACTGTTATCCCCCTGTATGAGGCAGGTTACCCACGCGTTACTCACCCGTCCGCCACTAAGTTATATTTAATCCATCCGAAAACTTCATAAATATAACTCCGTTCGACTTGCATGTGTTAGGCACGCCGCCAGCGTTCATCCTGAGCCAGGATCAAACTCTCATGTTTAAGTTTTTGATCCAGTCAGATAAACTCTAGCCTTTTTGTAACCGATCAACCATGAAGGTTCATCCATTACTGTTGACGATCATTTCTGATCATCCAAGCAATCCATTATCTTTACTGTTTTTGTGGTGTACCGGTATTGCTACCGATACGGTTCGTAATGTATCCCCTCCCTTACGGTCGGTGATACATTTAATGAAAAATCTTACTTCAGAGTCCACAGGAAAAAGTTCCTACGGAACTCTAAATGTTTTAGAATTTTCAGGGTTGTTTTACTGTTCAATTATCAAGGTTCAAGGTTACTGACGAAGATCCGAATCCCCTTAGAGACTTTTCGTATTGCCTTATTTTCTTAACGCGTCAGCAAAAATAATAATATCATATGCATATTCCTTTGTCAACAACTTTATGTTTTAATTTTTTATATTTTTCAAAAAAAGAAAACAACAGTCTTTGACAAAGTCTGGGATTATTAAAATATTATTTGTTACCTGTACCTCCCACAAAAAAGAATGTCCGTTAGCCGGACATTCTATTCTAAAGTTCTCTTATTTTAATTAATTCAACCGATTAATACGATTGGCTTTCCTGCTAATTGAGAACTTACTCCAGTCCCTTCATCAGGGCTTCTACTATCTCTGGGAATTGCCATTTCAGCATTCTTCTGTTCAGCAAACCGAACCGCTCCCCGCTTCCGTAAAAAGCTCCGTTATCCCACCAGATACAGGGTATTGTCTTCTCCCTGGCTTTTCTAATATAGTACTCTGCCCAGGAAGCCCTTGCTTCTATATTGCCGTTCTTCTCCACGGCCCCAAACTCACCAAGGATCACCGGCTGTCCCTTGCTGATAAAGTGATTATAGATATTATTCATGAGGCTGTCTACCTCTCCGGTATCATTCACGTTATCCATACTCCAAATGGAGGTTCCGTTTTTATTTAGCGCAAAATTATATGGAGTGTAGGCATGGATGGATACAATAACCTTATCATCCTCCGGAACGATAAAATCCGCCCAGGTCTTAGGGTCCTGGGATGCAGCATAGCAGGGAATCATAAGATGCCTTAAAGGATTATTCCCTCCGGCATTGCGAATCGTCTCAACAAATGCTGCGTTCAGTTGGTTTACCACATCCCGGCTCTCTTCATTGCCTCCGGTCCATTCAAAATTCGTTCCCTTCATTCTGGGCTCGTTCATTCCTTCAAAAATCAGATGTTCATCATAGTTTTGAAAGCGATCTGCTATCTGCGCCCATACCTTTGTGAGAATGCTTTTTGCCGTTTCAAGATTATCATAGGATGGGAAGTGCCACTCCTCATGGTGCATGTTGAGAATCACATACATATCATTTACCCTTCCATAATCTACGATTTCCTGAACCCGGTTAAGCCAGGCCTCATCAATCCTGTAATCCGGTGCCTCTCCGATATGGTTCCCCCAGGTTGTGGGTATTCTTATGGTATTAAATCCGGCTTCTTTTACAGCAGCTATCATTTCCGCCGTCGTACGGGGATTGCCCCAGGAGGTTTCCGCACTCAACGTATTTCCGCCGCCGGTTGCATCCATCGTATTTCCCAAGTTCCAGCCGATCATAATTTCTTTTACCAGCTCTGTGGAGGTTATATCCCTTATTTCCTTCGGTTCTTTTACAGCAGCGTCCTTCTGTTGCACCGGCTGCTGTACGGTATCGTTTGCAGCTATCCCTTCCGTTATATTATTTTCCGTTGTATCTTCCATTCGGATATCCCCTTGCCCTGTCGAAGATTCCGTAGCAGAGCTTTCTTTATCTTCAGAAACCTGTGCGCCCGTATTATTCTGCTGACCGCTTACCCCCTCTGATTTTCCTCTATTGCAGGCAATAAGAAGCATAATTGGCAGTAACAAAAATAACAGCCACTTAAGTCCTTTTTTTACTCTTCTCATAATATTCACTATTCCTCCTCAAAACCTGTAAGCTCTAATCCACAAGCCTTCTGTATGTAATAATTCTACTTCATTTTCTAAATTATAGCATATCGGATTTGTAATCGCATTATTTTTATTCCGGCAAGTAAAAGAGCTTTCCCATTATGCTTATGCTAAACGAGCTCTGTTTATAAATACAAAAAGGCTCGGCATATAGCCGAGCTTTTCCATATATTGAATTTCAACCACCCGGTTGAGGGTCTTTCCTTACTATTGTCCTGTGAGCTGAGATTTCGTCTGCTGTACTTCGTCGTCCTTAGCCATGATAGCGGGCTTATAATATCCTTTCGCCTGTGCCATCTGGAACAGCTTGTACTGTGATACTTCGTCGTTATTACGGATCTGTTGAATAGCAGAACGCAATGTGGGGTTCACACATTCGGAAATGGTGTTGGCATAAAACGTCAGGTTGCTCTTTGCAGATGAAAGGACGTCGTTGACCATTATTTTCTCCTGTATCATTGCTTATTTCCTCCTTTAGCTTAAAAAGCCTAACAGCTGTTGTTTGGTTTTCATTGCATCCTGTGCACTATCCTGAAAAAACTTTTTAATTTCGGGATCGGTCGCTTGCCCGGCATAAGCCTGCAATTTTTGGTGAGCGGTTTCATGAGCACCAATCAGATGCCGCAGATTCTGCAGTTCAATTTGGTTTAGTTGTGACATAAGAAAACTCCTTTCAAAAATATTCTACCTCTAGTATTTCAAAATGCGAACAGAATATTCATAGATAGCAAAAAATAGAACCCCTTTTAACATAGGAGGTTCTTCCTTGCTTTATTCCTAATTGTAATACAAAAAAAGCCCAGTCATACTGGACTTTCCCGTGCGTCAACATTGTATCAATATTAACATCTTAATATAGAAGGTTAGGTCGAAAAAGATACCAAAATTTCCTTCTTTGTTATGTTCAATTAGATTGAATTCTTCCGGATCGTATCCCTAGAATGTTTCTATAAAAGCACGGATGCTCTTCAGTAGGATTGAACAAACGGATTACCCATTACAGCACCGAGTGCCCTCATAGAGGGTACCGAAACCGCAGAAAAAAGCCTATGGATACCATCCGTGATTTTGCTTCGCTTGCCAGACATGGCTCTTAATCGTACAAATTGTCGGTTTCACCGCAATTTCATAAATTTCATAATATTTATCAGCATATTTGGATCATTTCTTTTCAACAAAATTTATGGAACAGAAGCAGTTTTACGCTTACGTAAATCTAATATGGATATATTTATATACAATTGTATTGTATCAGTATAGACATGATTTCTAATAAATTGCTCGATTTTTTCAAACTCGCTATCAGTAAAACATGCAATTAGATAAAATGCATTCTTGTAATTAACAGACAACATATAATCTATCAATTGTTTTTCATATCCTTTTTTAAAATATGAACTGCTTGCTTTTTTAATTTCAATTAATATTTTTTCATCTTCGTTTTTATTTCTATATAGTTTGAAATCTACTTTACCATTTCCTAATAAAGCTTCTCTGGTAATATCGATTTCTTGATTGTAAAAATACGCATCCATAATATTTTCTAAAATTAATTGTATACGTTCTTCTTTAACAGGGGCATCATTCTCCCAAAATAATTTGTATAAATTTCCAAAGTTTAATCTATGTTCAATATAATTAAGCATTCCAGAAACTTCACCTGTAAGTGTAATATGGCTGGTTTTATATTCATTCTGAATATCTAATGGCAAAATCAATCCCCCCTAATTAACACTCTTTTATTATATTACAACAAAAAAACTCTCTTTTGGGGATTTTTTATTGATGGAGTAATAAAAATTAAAAGACCATCGACAAAAGTCGACGATCTTTTAGTGGAAAGTTAGGTCAAAAAAGATGCATGACATTATGTCACAGTTAGTTTTTTGCGTCGTTCCAGGCATTGATATATTCATCAATAGATCGATACCGTAACTCCCTGTCAGGATTTATAGCTTTTGTTGCAATTCTGAATAAATCCTTGCTTGCACCCCATTTTTCAAAGGAACGGTCACGCCCACCACCAAATAGTTGAAATGCAGTAGCTCCCATTAGAAAAACATTTGATTTTTCATTAATCTCTGCACCTAATTGAAATTCTTCGGGTGACATGTGCTGACCCGAACCCCACATTCGCCCTATTGGGTTAAAATAAGGTTTTTTATGATAAAACTCTATATCACAAATCATCGTCTGACACTTCGAAAAATCATACATTATACATCCATCGTAAAAATCAATCGCTACATAATTGCATTTGTTTACATGCTGATGAAATAGGAGTATATCATTATATATGTGCAGTTTTTTATTTGCCGGCAAGGCAATGAATTTGTCAAAAGAATCATATTGCCTGCCCATGCACTCACCCTCAAACCATTCAAATATTGTTAGATAACCGTCATTAATTGCTTCATAATCAATTAAGTTTATTAACTTGGGATGCCGTAAATCCTCATAGATAATTACAGTAGATTTAAGTCTGTCTATTGCTTCTTTATTACTCACACGGCTTCTGATTGTTGATGCTCCAGCCATTTTCAAGAACAACTTCCTGTCTCTGTCTTGAACACCAAAACATAAATTTCCAGAATCTTGTTTGTCAAATACAGCAAATACGGTTCCATATTGAGTAATAAAAGAGAAGTCAAAATCATCTTTTAACTCAAAAGTAACTTTATCAATAACTTTCGTTATCATGCTCGCCTCCATAAAAATGGATATTTTATATCATCATAAAATGCTTATATTATATGCCTGCTTCATTTTTCAATAAATATTTATGCTCTTCTTTGATAAGTTTCTTAATTTCTCCTATATCATCCGCGGTAATATCGGGTATTTCAAGTGCGTATGCTCCGCAGTGCGATTTGCTCTCGCCGTTCGGAAATGTGTGCGTATAAATATGCGTGTCGGGTTCCCCCGAACAATAATTACAGTCGTTGACTATACAACCGGGGACTTTACTTGGAAATTTGATAATATTCGCACTTGCAATATCGGCGAACCTTTGCGAATACCCACGGCAAGCTGAAAATCTCAATGCGAAGAACGGATTATGTTCTTTGTTTCTCTTAAAACCCATTTTTGCCATTTGCTTATTATGTAAGTCATGTTTGAAGGATATACTTGCTTTTTCTTTTTTGGGGTTATAACCGAGTTCAGACAAATATATCATGATTTCATGGTATAATGGTCTGATTTCATCTCCAAGCGCCGATAAAAATGAATTTACCAATTCTTCTTGTTTTTTAGTTTTCATTATGAATTAACATCCTTTCACTTAGATTGAAATCCACCATGTAATACCAAATTTATCAATCACCGAAGCGCAACAAGAACTCCATGGTACTGACCCTATCGGCTCTTTGACAATTCCACCTTCACTTAATAGGATAAATGCTTCCCGCACCTCAGCTTCATTATCAAAATAAACGCCAAAAGATATGATTTGTTTTTCCGCGTCAACGTCATGCGTCAGTGTAACTACGTCAAAAACTTTCTTTCCGTCTTTTGGCAATGTTGCGTGCTGATATTGTTCCTGATATTCTCCATCGAGAAATTTCGCATGAAACCCCAATTCCAGTCCAAATACTTTCTTGTAAAATTCCACTATCTCTACGTTGTTTTTGGCGGCTATCCCCACACTGAAATTTTTCATTCCCATGATGATACCTCCTGCATAAAATACAAACAATGTAAATTACTAATATAGTTTACCATAGAAATCAAAAAGAAGCCAACTGCAACAGCAATCGACTTCTTTCGACAAAATTTTATAACGGAGAAAGAGGGATTTGAACCCTCGCGCCGGTTGCCCGACCTACACCCTTAGCAGGGGCGCCTCTTCGGCCTCTTGAGTATTTCTCCAGAAACTGAACTTCTTCATAAAATATGAAATTATTGCTGCCTCTTCAACTTGCAGAGACAAAAGTTAGTATAACAAATACCCTTTCTTTTGTCAACAGCTTTGAGGAACTATTTCATACAAATTATTGCCCTTGCAGTCAATCACAACGATGACCGGAAAGTCCTCTACATAGAGTTCCCGGATCGCCTCTGTTCCAAGATCATCGTATGCAATCACTCGAGAGGCTTTAATTTTCTTGGATAGTAAAGCACCCGCCCCACCGACTGCGGCAAAGTATACCGCTTTATTTCTTACCATGGCTTCTATGACTTCGTGGCTTCTTTTTCCCTTGCCGATCATACCCTTAAGCCCTAAATCCAGCAGTCCCGGTGTGTACTTATCCATTCTGCTGCTGGTGGTCGGACCGGCAGAGCCAATGACCTGTCCCTCCCGTTCCGGAGTCGGGCCAAGATAATAAATAATATTATCCTTTAATTCCAGGGGAATGCTCTCTCCTGCAAAGATCGCATCATAGAGTCTTAGATGAGCTGCATCCCTTGCCGTATAGATTGTCCCTGTGATAAAGACGTAATCTCCTGCTGCCAAACCTTCCGCCTTGTCCGCTGTCAGAGGTGTATTAATATACTTTTCCACTTAAGTTTCCCCTTTTCTGTACCGTATTGCTAAGGAAACTCGAGGACCATCCTGCTATAGCATCCCCAAATATCCTATAATTATAAATTAATAGATATACTTCTTCTCATTCCTGACTCCCCTGGGATTATATCTCTCTTGTTACATGCCGGTTGACATGACAGCAGATATTGATAGCAACCGGCAGTCCGGCAATATGAGTAGGATAGATCTCGATATTGACGCCCAGAGCAGTCACTTTTCCCCCGAAGCCTCCCGGTCCGATTCCCAGCCGGTTGATTCCTTCCAGCAGCTCCTCCTCCAGCTTACGGATATGCGGCAGTCCGGAGGGCTCGTCCATGCTTCTGGTTAGTGCCTTCTTTGCCAGCAGGGCGCTTTTTTCAAAATCTCCGCCGATGCCCACTCCGACTACGATGGGAGGACAGGCATTCGGTCCGGCTAAAGTAACGGTTTCATACACTGCTTTCTTAACTCCCTCAACTCCGTCCGACGGTTTAAGCATATAGATTCTGCTCATGTTCTCGCTTCCGAAGCCCTTCGGGGCAACGGTAAGCTCTAATCCTTTTCCCGGAACAATCTCGACATGAAGGATTCCCGGGGTATTATCCTTCGTGTTATTACGGATAAGCGGATCGGATACGACGGATTTTCGTAAATACCCTTCCTGATAGCCCTGTCTTATTCCTTCATTGACTGCAGCCTCGAGGCCATCCCCGGTAAGATGGACCTCCTGTCCCAGCTTCAGAAAGATGACTGCCATTCCGGTATCCTGACAAATAGGGATAACATCATCCCTGGCAATATCCAGATTCTCCGCCAGCTGTCCTAATATCTGCCTGCCAAGAACAGACTCCTCCTCTAAGGAAGCTTCTCTTACTCTCTTTTCTACATCAGAAGCCAACTGATAGTTGGCTTCGATGCACATCTCTTTTATATTTTTGATAATTTCATCGGAATGGATTGTTCTCATGATAGCGGATATCTCTCCTTAACATTTATGCTGCCGATACCCTAGAATTTGGGCGTCAGCACAAATTTGCCGATTGAAAAATCAAGATTTTTCAATCTACTCTCCTTCAATGAACTCCTGGGCTGCTGCTTCATCCCCGATCTCAGGAGCTTCCTTTCGGACATCCAGCTCCTCCAGGTACTCCTCCTCGGATAAATCATTGACTGCAACGGTACTTTCTTCGTTCAGTTCCTTTTCCAGGTTCAGAATGAGCTCTTCTCCGGTTGCAGCATTATCACTCTCCCTGACCTTGGCGACACTGGCTACCGTGATATCCTTTTCCATATCTAAATTGATCAGCTTAACACCGGAGGTAATCCTTCCGAGAACAGAAATATCATTAATCATCAGACGGATAATGATACCCTCCGTGGTAATGAGCATAACCTCATTGTCTTCATCCACTGCCTTCACACCGATGACGTCCCCTGTTTTCTCCGTGATCTTATAGCATTTTACACCTTTGCCGCCGCGGCGCTGTACCGTGAATTCTTCCAGCTCGGTTCTCTTTCCCATGCCGTTTTCAGATACAAAGAGCAGGTATTTGCCCTGGGTATGAAGCTGCATTCCGATTACCTGGTCGTCTCCGGTTAAGGTCATACCGATAACACCCATGGAGGTTCTTCCGGTCGGTCTGACATCCCGCTCCTCGAAGCGGATACACATACCGTTCTTCGTCACCAGGAAAATTTCTTTCTGGCGGTTGGTGAATTTGACTTCAATTAATTCATCGTCTTCCCGGAGGTTGATTGCTTGAAGTCCGGACTTTCTGATGTTTTCATATTCCTTGATCGGAGTCTTTTTGACGATACCGTTTTTCGTTGCCATGAATAGGAAGCGGTCTTCCTTATATTCCTTTAACGGAATAATGGCAGTGATTCTCTCTTCCGGAAGCAGTTGAAGCAGATTCACGATTGCCGTACCTCTGGCGGTTCTTCCTGACTCCGGTATCTCATAGGCCTTCAGCCGGTATACCCTGCCCTTATTCGTAAAGAACATGATATAATGGTGATTTGTCGTCATCAGAAGATCCTCGATAAAATCCTCCTCTATGGTCTGCATACCCTTAATACCCTTGCCCCCACGATGCTGGCTCTTAAAATTATCAACCGTCATACGTTTGATATAGCCCAGTCTTGTCATGGCAATAACCGTATTTTCATTCGGAATCATATCCTCCATGGAAATGTCAAATTCATCCGGCCCGATAGAGGTTCTTCTCTCATCACCGAATTTGTCACGAATCAGGGTTATCTCATCCCGGATTACTCCAAGCAGTTTCTTTACATCCGCAAGAATCGCCTTGTATTCCTCAATCTTTGCCATAAGCTCGGCAAATTCCGCTTCCAGGCGTTCCCGTTCCAGCCCGGTCAATGCACGGAGCCTCATATCCGTAATGGCTTGAGCCTGTGCCTCCGATAAGCCGAACCGCTCGATTAACCGCTCCTTCGCAATACCGACATTCCGTGAAGATCGGATAATATTAATAACCTCATCTATATTATCCAGGGCAATCAGTAATCCCTGTAAGATATGTGCGCGCTCCTCCGCCTTGTTCAAATCGTACCTGGTACGTCTCGTTACGACTTCCTTCTGGTGCTGCAGATAATACTCCAGCATCTGGTGAAGGTTAAGTACCCTGGGTTCATTATTAACTAATGCAAGCATAATAACGCCGAACGTATCCTGCAGCAGGGTATGCTTATAAAGCTGGTTTAAAATGACATTGGCATTGACATCCCGTCTGAGCTCAATTACAATTCTCATGCCGGTCCGGTCAGATTCATCTCTGAGCTCCGTGATACCGTCGACCTTCTTCTCCTTCACCAGCTCGGCTATTTTCTCAATCAGCCTTGCCTTATTCACCATGTAGGGAAGCTCGGTAACCAGGATTCTCGGTTTCCCGTTTGACATGGTCTCTATCTCGGTAACCGCACGGACCCGGATCTTACCGCGGCCGGTCCGGTATGCCTCTTCAATTCCGGATAAACCCAAAATCTGGGCTCCGGTCGGAAAGTCAGGCCCTTTTATGATTTCCAGCAGCTCATCAATATCCGTATCCCGGTCTTCCTCAATCCGGTTATTGATAATTCTTAAGACACCATTGATAATCTCTTTCAGATTATGGGGCGGTATATTGGTTGCCATACCTACGGCAATACCGGAGGTTCCGTTTACCAAAAGATTCGGATATCTGGAAGGTAATACAGCTGGCTCCTTCTCGGTCTCATCAAAGTTCGGTGAGAAATCTACCGTATCCTTATTGATGTCGGAAAGCATCTCCATGGAGATCTTTGATAAGCGGGCCTCCGTATAACGCATAGCGGCCGCACCGTCTCCGTCAACGGATCCGAAATTTCCATGGCCGTCAATTAAGGGATATCTGGTAGAAAAATCCTGTGCCAGCTTTACCAATGCTTCATAGATGGAGCTGTCTCCATGGGGATGATATTTACCCATGGTATCACCGACAATACGCGCACATTTACGGTGCGGTTTGTCCGGTCCGTTATTCAGCTCGATCATTGCATATAATATTCTTCTTTGTACCGGCTTTAAGCCGTCCCTTACATCGGGCAGAGCGCGGGCCGCGATTACGGACATGGCATAGTCAATATAAGATGTCTCCATCGTCTTTTTTAAATCGACTTCGTGCACCTTGTCGAAGATATTCTCTTCCATTCCTCTTCCTCCGTTATCAACCTTGCTCCACGGCCCTTCGGTACGTATTGCAAGAGTTGTCTGTTAGTTTTACAGAAACTAAATATCCAAATTTCTGACGTACTTGGCATTCGCCTCGATAAATTCCCTTCTGGGCTCAACCTTATCTCCCATCAGCGTGGTGAAGGTAACATCAATCTCCGAAGATTCCTCTTCATCCATGGTAACCCTTAAGAGAATTCGTTTCTCCGGATCCATCGTAGTGTCCCAGAGCTGCTCCGCATCCATCTCACCAAGACCCTTATAACGCTGGATCTTATTGTTGCCGTCCCTTCCGATCTCGATAAGTATCTGGTTAAGCTCCTCGTCACTATACGCATACTTAACATATTTATTCTTCTCCACCTTATAAAGCGGCGGCTGTGCCAGGTAAACATATCCCTGTTTAATCAGCTCCGGCATAAACCGGTAGAAGAAGGTCAGCAGCAAGGTGCTGATATGAGCACCGTCAACATCTGCATCCGTCATAATAATGATCTTATGGTATCTGAGACGGGATATATCAAAGTCATCCGAGATACCGGTACCGAACGCAGTTATCATTGCCCTGATCTCATTGTTAACCAATATTTTATCCAAACGCGATTTTTCAACGTTTAATATCTTGCCCCGAAGCGGCAGAATGGCTTGGGTTGCCCGGGATCTTGCGGTCTTGGCGGAGCCTCCTGCGGAATCTCCCTCAACGATATAAATCTCACTCTTAGCGGGATCCTTCTCCGAACAGTCCGCCAATTTACCGGGAAGGCTCGAACCCTCAAGTGCGGTCTTTCTTCTGGTCAGATCTCTGGCTTTTCTTGCCGCATCTCTGGCCCGCTGGGCCAGGATAGCTTTCTCGCAGATTAATCTGGCGACTGCCGGATTCTGCTCAAGGAAATACGTAAGCTGTTCACTGACAACACTCTCCACAGCACCTCTGGCTTCCGAGTTGCCCAGCTTCTGCTTGGTCTGCCCTTCAAACTGGGGCTCCGGTATCTTGATGCTGATAATTGCTGTCAGCCCTTCCCGGATATCCTCACCTGTCAAATTCACCTCGTTATCCTTCAGGAATTTCTGCCCTCTTGCGTAATCATTGAAGGTCTTTGTCAATGCATTCTTAAATCCGATCAGGTGGGTTCCACCCTCCGGTGTCGTAATATTATTGACAAAACTGTAGACTCCTTCCGAATAGGACCCGTTATGCTGCATCGCAACCTCAACATACACCGCATCCCTCTGACCTTCACAATAGATGATATCCTGATAAGCGGGATCTTTATGACGATTCAGGTATTCAACATATTCCTTGATACCACCGGCATAATGGAAGTCTCTTTCCTTGATTTCCTCTTCCCGTATATCATGGAGCCGAATTCTTAAATTCTTGGTAAGAAACGCCATCTCTCTGAGACGCTGTTTTAATAAATCAAACTCATAAACGGTTTCTTCAAAAATCTCCTTATCCGGCAGAAAGGTAACCTTCGTGCCCTGCTCCTCGGTCTCACCAATCTCCTTTAATGGGCAGACAACCTTACCCCTCTCATATTTCTGATAATATTTCTTGCCCTCTGTGCTGATCTCAACCTCCAGCCACTCGGACAGTGCGTTAACAACGGACGCACCTACTCCATGCAAGCCTCCGGATACCTTGTATCCTCCACCGCCGAATTTACCGCCGGCATGCAATATCGTAAATACCACCTCTACCGCAGGAATGCCCTTTTTCTGGTTAATTCCAACCGGGATTCCCCGGCCGTTATCGACAACCGTGACGGAATTGTCCTTATTGATGGTTACGTCAATGGTATCGCAAAAACCGGCAAGAGCTTCGTCCACTGAATTATCTACGATTTCATAAACCAGATGGTGTAATCCCTTAGAGGACGTGGAACCGATATACATACCCGGTCTTTTCCTTACCGCCTCCAAGCCCTCCAATATTTGAATTTGATCTGCGCCGTATTCGTTACTCATTTTTACCTCCCTATGCCTTATAAGCATTTGTCTGCTTGCAGACATTTTCCCGTAAACCGGGTCTAAACCTGCCGTACCTCATACTGAATATTAATTTTCACTTGTAACCGTGCCGTTTACGACATGGAAAATCTTATTATATTCAAACCTGTGGTTAACAAATTCCTCTAACCCGGTACAGGTTATGATGGTCTGTATTTCTCCGATACTATTTAACAGATGGTTCTGCCGGCTCCGGTCCAGCTCGGACAAAACATCATCCAGCAGCAATACCGGGTTTTCCTTAATGACAGCCTTTACCAATTCTATTTCCGCCAGCTTACAGGATAGGGCGGCTGTTCTTTGCTGTCCCTGGGAACCGTATCTGCGGATATCCACCTCATTTACGATAAATGACATATCGTCCCTATGGGGTCCGGTATTCGTCATTTTTAATGCCAGGTCCCTATCGACAGAATTTCTTAATTTCTCATCAAACTCATGAAAACTGATATTCGGTTCGTACTTAAGAAGCAGTTCTTCCTTCCCGCCGGTCAGTTTCTTATGTATGGGCATGGTAAGCTCGTTCAATTCCAGAATGAATTCCTGCCTGGCAGTTATGATATATCTTCCGTGCTCCGTGAGCTTTGCGTCCCATATATAAAGTGTATCCAATAAATTCCTGTTAAATCCTATCTGCTTTAACAAGTTGTTTCTTTGAACCAGTGCTTTATTATAATTTGCCAGATGATAAAGATATACCTTATCAAGCTGGCATAATTCCAAATCTAAGAATCTCCTTCGCTCTCCCGGTCCGTCCTTGATGATATAAAGATCCTCCGGCGAAAAAAACACAAGGTTAAGCATACCAAACAATTCACCTTGTCTTTTGATCGGGATTCCGTCTATGGCAACCCCCTTGGCCTTATTTTTCTTTAAATGCAGATCAATCCGGTGTGTAATCTGGTTTTTTTCAATCAAAATACGGACATGGGCTTCTTCCTCCCCAAACCTGATAACCTCCCTGTCCTTACTCCCCCGGTGCGACTTCGTGGTTCCCCCCAAATAGACAGACTCTAATATATTTGTTTTTCCTTGAGCATTTTCCCCATAAAGAATATTGGTACCTCTATGAAACTGTAGATCAAGCCGGTCATAATTCCTATAGTCCTTCAGTTCCAATGACTTTACAATCATATCTGCACCATCATTTCTCTTTACTTAATAATTTTAATCTGTTCTCCGCCATACTCAACCAGGTCGCCGTCATAGAGCTTCTTGCCTCTTTGAATTTCTACATTACCATTTACTTTAACTCTTCCATCCAAAATCTCATTTTTCGCATCGATTCCGGAAGCGGCCAGTCCGGCCGCTTTTAAAGCCTGTCCCAGCTTGATGTATTCTTCTCTTAATTTGATTTGATGCATTCTCTTGCTCCGTTCCTCCGCCGCGTGCGGTGCCTGCTTCCTGTGACCTAACTGCATGCTGACTATGCTACAACATTAATATTAACAGGTAATATCAAATAAATGTATGACTGCTCCTTATCACGGATGAAACAGGGCGCCTTTGCATTGATTAAATAGATGTCCACGTTCTCATCATCAATAACGCGGAGGGCATCCAAAAGAAATTTCGGATTAAAGCCGATAATGATATCTTTACCCTCTTTCGTGATATCAATTTCTTCATTCATGGAACCAATCGCAGTATTAATTTTCAATTCAAATTCATTATTCTTTATATCTATGATAATTGGCTTCTTATCTGTTTCCCTGATTAAAAGGGATGCTCTCTCTATACAGCTCTGAAGCTCTTTCTTATTAATCGTAACCTTTGTTTCATAATCGCTGGATAACATCTGATCAATTCTGTAATACTCACCCTCAATCAATCTTGATAAAACAACCGTATCATCAAATTCAAACAATACATGCTTATCCGTAAAAAAAATGTTAACCAGGGAAGAGACTTCGCCGGATAATATCTTACTGATTTCATTCAAGGTTTTACCAGGAACAATAACCTTCCTGTCTTCATATTCATCCTTCATGATAATTTTGCGGATCGATATTCTATGTCCGTCCAGAGAAATTACTCTAAGCTCATTTTTTTTGATTTCAAACAATTCTCCGGTCATAATCTTGTTACTCTCATTATCTGAGATTGAGAAAACCGTCTGGCGAATTAATTCCTTCAATGAGAACTGGGATAAAACAACCGCGTTTTCTTTTTCAATCTTCGGAAGGTAGGGAAATTCTTCTCCGGATCTTCCGGAAATAGAGAATTTCGCTTTTTCACAAATGATTTCCGTTATAAAATTATCGTCCGTAGAAATATGGACCTCATTTTCCGGAAGTCTTCTGACTATTTCTGAAAACACCTTGGCATTTAAAGCCACGGTACCACTATTAAAAACCGTGCCCTTTACCAGAGTTTCTATCCCAAGCTCCATATCATTGGCGATTAATTTAATGCTTTGATCCTTAGCTTCTATAATCAGACATTCCAGTATAGGCATAGTTGATTTTACAGGAACAGCTTTAAGAACAATATTAACACTGTTCAATAAATCTGATTTCTGACATTGGATTTTCATATGTGTATAATCTCCCTTCACGTGTGATGGATAAATATATAATAGATTCTTAGTAGTACTAGTATTAAGGGATGTGAATTTGTTGAAAACTGTGTTTCTGCCTTAAGAATCAGCATTTGAAGTAATTGATAACACTGTCTGATTCTCTTGGAAAAAACGTGGATAGGCTTTATTTCTTTCACAGCCAAAGATTGGAAATTTATTAGTTCACGATAAATCTACAGGATATCAACCACTTATCAACGAAAAAAGAAACAGCGGGTCTGCGGTTTTATTTATTCCGGGTTAATCTTTTTTATTAATACGTCAATTGTATTATGTATGGAGGCATCTGAGTTCATATCCGTATTCACCTTTTCGCAGCCATGCAGTACGGTGGAATGATCCCGGTTGCCAAGGTTTTTACCTATTTCCGTAACAGACATATCGGTAAGACGGCGGCACAGGTACATAACCATCTGACGGGGATAAGAAATATTCCTGCTTTTATCCTTGGAATAGATTTCAGCAGGGGTAATATTATAATGCTCGGATACTACATCTACAATAAGTTCCGGAGTAATTATCTTCTTTTCGTTCGGAGAAATAATATCCTGAAGGGCTTCTTCTGCCAGCAAAAGATTTAATTCTCTCTTCTTAAGTCTGGAAAATGCAACAATCTTGGTCAATGCGCCTTCCAGCTCACGGATATTGGACTTAATATTATTGGCGATATAACGAAGAACCTCCTCATCAATCTTATAACCGTCCAATTCTTCTTTTTTCTGAAGAATTGCCATTCTTGTCTCATAATCCGGAGACTGTATATCCGCCATCAGCCCATGTTCAAAACGGGACCGGAGCCTGTCCTCCAAAGTAAGCATTTCCTTAGGGGGACGGTCACTGGAAATGATAATCTGCTTCTTAGATTCATGAAGCGTATTAAACGTATGGAAAAACTCCTCCTGGGTGCTTTCCTTTCCTATAATAAATTGGATGTCATCAATAAGAAGAATATCGATACTGCGATATTTCTCACGAAACTGCATCGTCGTCTTCTTCTGGATGGAATCAATCAGTTCATTCGTAAATTTTTCACTGGTTACATACAACACCTTTGTGTCAGGATTCTGGCTTAACACAAAATGTGCGATCGAATGCATCAAATGGGTTTTCCCAAGGCCAACGCCGCCGTATATAAAAAGAGGGTTATAAATCTCTCCCGGATTCTCAGCTACAGCCAGGGAAGCAGCTCTGGCAAATTCATTATTGCCGCCGACTACGAAGGTGTCAAAGGTATATCTGGGATTTAAAAACGTAGGAACATTACCGGTCTTCTTCACAGCTACCGGTTCCGCTTTCTTTTCAGAGGAATCAATCTGGCTTGCCAGTACGAATTTTACATCATAGGGATCATTCATGATCTCTTCTATGGACACCTTTAATAAAAGCTCGTATTTATTCCGTATGATATTGATACTGGGAGGTCCGATCCGCTCATCATTAATTAAAATAGTAATGACATGATCCGTTACATCATATACCTTCAAAGGCTTCAGCCAGGTATTATAGGATACCTCGGTAATGCCATATTCGGATATCAGATATTTCAGTATATCATCCCATTTTGTTAATATTAAATTCTTCATGGTTACACTCCATGCTGCCGCAAGGCAGCTAATTTAATCTGCAAAAAGCGCATTCTCGTTCTTTTTGCTGGTTGAATGCTTTTTTTCAACCTATGTCTATCGATACTCACATAAATATATATTATAACAGATTACTTAAATTTTCAATGGTTATTATGGCATTCTTCTTTCTTAATTTAAAAGAAAAAAGTTTAAATTAATTTTCGATGTGGAAAAGAGGGATGAACGTATACACATTAATAACATAAGCAAAATGTTATTATAATCGCGGAAAAAGAACAGGCAGGAGTAAAAATCACACTGCTTATCCACAAAATACAAAAGGTTATCAACATAACACCATATATATAAGGTAGAAACAGGTTTTGCACAGGAGGCAAAAGGTTATCGACAGTAAAATATCTACTTGACGTAAGAAGGGATTACGAATATAATAGACGTGATATTCCAAAATGCAAAGTAAAATAGATAAAGTTCGCTTTTCAAGTGCCGGTTCAGATAAAGGAGGTGCATATCAATGAAAATGACATTCCAACCGAAGAAGAGACAGAGATCTAAGGTTCATGGTTTCAGAGCAAGAATGAGTTCCGCAGGGGGCAGAAAAGTATTAGCTGCAAGAAGAGCAAAAGGAAGAAAGAAGCTTACTGCTTAAGGTAAAATCAGGTCGCATTATTGTGGCCTTTTCTTCTAGTATCATGTAGAAAATGTTGGAAGTTTGTTCTTGCGTCATCAAAGCGTGTGAGCATGCTTGGCACGAACCAACACTAAGGGAAGATATGTTTGGGTAGTATGAAAAAGACAGAAAGCTTAAAAAATAATTCAGAATATAGAGAGATATATCAAACCGGCAAATCCTTTGCAAATAAGTTTTTGATTATGTATGTCAAAAATAATGGGTTTAGTGGTAACCGTCTTGGAATATCGGTGAGCAAAAAAGTTGGTAACAGTGTGGTCAGGCACAGGCTGACCAGGTTAATCAGGGAAAGCTATCGGCTGTCGGAAGATCAGATTATAAGCGGATTGGACATAGTAGTTGTCGCAAGAGTAAATGCTAAAGGTAAAAATTACAGCGAAATCGATAGTGCATTCATGCATCTTATAAAGCTCCATAAGATTGGGAGAGCAAGCAGCATTTGATTTAGGACAAGAAGAAATAGCATATTATTTCATCTTGTTGGTATAGAGAGAAAACAAGAGGTAATGAAGTGAAACGAATTTTCATAGGCACGATAAAAATTTACCGGAAATATATTTCTCCTCTTAAGAGAAACTCAAGCTGTATCTATACACCAACCTGCTCTTCGTATGCCATTGAGGCTTTGGAAAAGTATGGAGCAATAAAAGGAATGTATTTGGCCGTAAGAAGAATATTAAGATGTCATCCCTTCCATAAGGGAGGATACGATCCGGTTCCGTGAAGACGGCTCTAAGGAGGAAGAAACGTTGGAAGTTACATTATTAGCGAATATTTTAACACCCATTGCAAGAGTGCTAGGATTAATCATGAACGGCATTTATGCATTTTTCAGTCTATTTGGTATTGAGAATCTGGCATTATCCATCATCATATTTACCTTGATTATGAAGGTGTTGATGCTGCCATTAACGATTAAACAGCAGAAATTTACAAGGCTGTCATCCCGGATGAATCCGGAGGTACAGAAGGTTCAGGCAAAATATAAGGGAAAAAGGGATGAGGCATCCTTAAGAAAGCAACAGGCAGAGACACAGGCAATCTACCAGAAGTACGGTGCAAGTCCCACTTCAGGCTGTCTGCCGATGCTGATTATGCTGCCGATTATGTTTGCTCTGTATCAGGTTATCAATAACATTCCGGATTATGTTAATATCGTCCGGGATCAGTACCAGGTAGTTGCAACAGCGATTACCCAGAACGGGCTTGTAGAAAATGTGGCTGGGATAGCGGGATTGGAGGTTGCCAAGCTTGCAGACAACGACAGTATTATTGACGTCCTTTCAAAATTAAAAACAGTACAATGGAAGGAGCTGGCTGCTTTAGTTCCGGGCGCCGGAAAGGCAATCGATTATATCAAAAATGTTAATGGCTTCTTTGGTTTAAGCGTGACAGACATTCCGAGCTGGAAATCAGCATCCATTTTGATTCCGATCTTATCAATGGTGCTTCAGTTCATCCAGAGCAAGCAGCTGACCCTGAAAACAAAGGATGCAGATAAGAGTAATCCGACAGCAAATGCAATGTCATCCATGAATTATGTAATGCCGGTTATGTCGGGCTTCTTTGCGTTGATGCTGCCGATCGGTGTCGGTATCTACTGGATCGCTAACAGCGCATTCTCCATCGTACAGCAATTCTTTGTAAATAAATACATGGACCGTGTTGATATGGATGAATTGATTGCTAAGAGTAGCGCCAAGGCCGGCAGGAAGTATTCCAAAACAAGTACGGCGGGCACATCCCTGCGGGATTTAGCCAAGACACAGACAAAAACTATAGAATCGAATGTCTCAGAGAGAGCTAAGGCGAAAGACGGGGCAGATTCACCGGGAACGGAGGATGTTTCTGCCGGTCAGACCAGTGAAACCTATAAGCCTACCAGCATTTCTGAGATTGCTAACCTTCTTAAAAACAGGAATGAAAAGGGGGATAAATAGATATGGAGTGGAGAGAGTTTATTGCCAAAACAGCGGATGAAGCATTAACAAATGCGATGCTGGAGCTTGGGACAACGATCGAGAAGCTGGAGTATGAAATTATCGAAAAGGAGACCTCCGGTTTCTTAGGAATGTTTGGAAAATCAGCGAAAATAAAAGCCAGATTGAAGCCAAGCATTGAAGGCTCCGCAAAGGAGTTTTTGGATAAGGTCTTTACAGCCATGGGAATTGAAGCCAATACGGAAGTAATTTATGATCAGGAGAATGCCAATATAGATATTAATGTAGATGGTGACGATATGGGCGTACTGATCGGTAAAAGGGGACAAACCCTTGATTCTTTACAGTATCTGGTCAGCCTGGTTGTAAATAAAAACAGCGAGAACTATATTAAAGTAAAGCTTGATACGGAAAATTACCGGGCAAGAAGAAAAGAGACCCTTGAGAATCTTGCGAAGAACATTGCGTTTAAAGTGAAAAGAACCAGAAAGCCGGTTTCCTTAGAGCCGATGAATCCTTATGAAAGAAGAATTATCCATTCCGCTCTTCAAAATGATAAGTATGTAGAGACCTATTCCGAGGGCGAAGAACCTTACCGTAAGGTGGTTGTTAATGTCAAAAAGGCTTATAAGGATTTTAAGCCGAATAATGGCAGCGGTAACCGCTATGGTAAGGATGGCAGGAAGGATTTCAATAAGAATTTCCGTAAGGATAACGGTAACAGCAAGGAATATAATAAAAACTACAGCAAAGATTATATGAAGGATTATAAGGAATACAGGGAAAGCAAAGAAAAGAAGGTTCCTGCTGAAAACGCATAAAATGTATGAGAACAAGGGGTGTCTTAAGGTAGAGCTTATACTTTAAGACACCTTTTTAACGTAAGGAGGGATAATTGTCATGAAGACGGATACCATAGCCGCCATTGCCACCGGAATGAGTAATTCTGGTATCAGTATTATCCGAATCAGCGGAGAAGAGGCTTTGCCCATCATAGATAAAATTTATCAATCAAGGACAGGGAGCAAAAAGCTGTCCCTGGAGAAAAGCCACACCCTCCATTATGGTTATATCGTCGATAATGGACAGACGATCGACGAAGTAATGGTTGCCATTATGAAAGCTCCCTCCACCTATACCAGAGAAGATGTCGTTGAGATTGATTGTCATGGCGGCATTGTCGTAACAAGAAAAATCCTTCAGATCGTGATAAAGCATGGTGTCAGAATTGCCGAACCGGGTGAATTTACAAAAAGGGCTTTTTTGAATGGACGTATTGATCTGTCCAGGGCGGAGGCGGTCTGTGATATTATCAATGCCAAGAATGACATTGCTCTGAAAAATTCTATGAATCAGCTTAAGGGCAGGGAATACGAGCTGATCAGGGAGTTAAGGGAAAAAATATTGAGAGATATCGCATTGATTGAAGCGGCATTGGACGATCCGGAGCATATCAGTCTGGAAGGCTTTCAGGAGGAATTAATGGAGCATGTTGAGCAGGAATGCGGACAGATTGAAACGCTTTTAGCGTCTTTCAGGAACGGCAGACTTCTGAAAGAGGGAATAAAGACGGTCATCGTCGGAAAGCCGAATGCAGGAAAATCCAGCCTGATGAACAGCCTGGCGGGGGAAGACAGGGCAATTGTTACGGATATCGCGGGGACAACCAGGGATACCCTGGAGGATACGATTGAACTGGGCGGCATAACTCTGAATATCATTGATACGGCAGGCATTCGAAAGACGGCGGATATTGTTGAAAAAATAGGAGTGGAGAAGGCAGTCCGGATGGCAGGGGATGCGGATTTGATTATTTATGTGTTGGATTCTTCTACACCGCTGGATGAAAACGATGAAACGATCCTGGAAATGATACAGGGCAAGAAGACCATTCTGCTTTTGAATAAATCCGATCTTATTCCTAAAATAACTGCCAGGGAGCTTTATGACAGGACAGGGCATCCGGTAATCACTATGTCCCTGAAGGAGAATACCGGGCTTGACCGTCTGGAGGAGATGTTAAAGGAAATGTTCTTTAACGGTGAAATAACCTTTAACGAAGATATCTTTATTACGAATGAGAGACACCGGGAGGCTTTCTTAAGCGCGGCGGAAAGCTTAGGGATGGTAGCGGCCAGTATCCGGTCTGAAATGGCGGAGGATTTCTATTCGATTGATCTGATGAGCGCTTATGAAGCTTTGGGCAGAATCATAGGAGAGAATATCGAGGAAGATTTGATCAATATGATATTCAAGGAATTCTGTATGGGAAAATAAGACTGACAGCAGCATATTAAGGTTATGCTTTTAATATTAGAAGGGGAATGGATTTATGTCACAGATTTATGAAAGCTATGATGTGGTAGTTGTGGGGGCAGGACATGCAGGCTGTGAGGCAGCACTGGCCTGTGCCCGCCTGTCCTTAAATACAATTATGTTTACCGTCAGTGTGGACAGCATCGCTCTGATGCCCTGTAACCCGAATATCGGCGGCACCTCCAAGGGGCATCTGGTAAGAGAAATTGATGCTTTAGGCGGGGAAATGGGTAAAAATATAGATAAAACCTATATCCAATCCAAAATGTTGAATTTATCCAAAGGCCCTGCGGTCCATTCCTTAAGGGCCCAGGCGGACAAGCAGGATTATTCCAGGACTATGAGACAGGTATTGGAAAATATGGAAAACTTAACGATTAAACAGGCCGAAGTTACTGATATTTTGTCTGAGAATAATGAGGTCATCGGTGTTAAGACTTATTCCGGTGCAATCTATCCCTGCAGAGCAGTGATTTTATGTACGGGAACCTATTTGAATGCCAGATGTATCTATGGGGAGGTAGTCAATTACTCGGGACCGAATGGACTTATGGCGGCAACCCATCTTACAGATTCCTTAAAAGCCTTGGGAATTGAAATGTATCGTTTTAAGACAGGAACACCGGCAAGAATTGATAAAAGATCAATTGATTTAAGTAAAATGGAAGAACAAAAGGGGGATGAAGAGGTTGTACCCTTTTCCTTTACAAACAGACCGGAAGATATCGTAAAAGAGCAGGTATCCTGCTGGCTGACCTATACAACAGAGCAGACTCATGATATTATCCGGGCAAATATACACCGCTCTCCGTTATTCTCCGGAGATATCAAAGGAACCGGACCAAGATATTGTCCATCCATTGAAGATAAGGTAGTGAAATTTGCCGATAAGGAGCGGCATCAGTTATTTGTCGAGCCGGAAGGCCTTTATACGAATGAGATGTATATCGCCGGAATGTCCAGCTCCCTGCCGGAGGATGTTCAGCTGCAGATGTATCGTTCGGTACCGGGGCTTGAAAATGCAAGAATTGTCAGAAATGCCTATGCAATTGAATATGATTGCATTAATCCGATGCAGCTGAAGGCATCTCTGGAGTTTAAGAATATCGAGGGACTGTTTAGCGGCGGCCAGTTTAACGGAAGCTCAGGGTATGAGGAAGCAGCGGCACAGGGCTTGATTGCAGGTATTAATGCGGCCATGAAGCTGAAGGGAAGAGAACCCCTTATCCTGGACCGTGCGGAGGCATATATCGGAGTACTGATTGATGATTTGGTTACTAAGGAGACCCATGAGCCTTACCGGATGATGACATCACGGGCGGAATATCGGCTGCTTCTGCGCCAGGACAATGCAGATTTGAGACTGACCCGCAGGGGATATGAGGTTGGACTGATCGATGAGCAGCGATATCAGTCCCTGCTTCGAAAGGAAGCACAGATAGCAGCGGAGATGAAGCGCTTGGAAACAGTAGGGATTGGGGCAAGAAAAGAAGTACAGGAGCTGTTGACGAGCGAAGGGAGCGCACCCTTAAGCACGGCTGCGACCCTGGCAGAATTGTTAAGGCGTCCGGAGCTGACTTACAAAATGCTGGAACCTCTGGACAAAGATCGTCCGGATTTACCCCCGGATGTAATAGAGCAGATTGAAATTAATATCAGATATGACGGTTATATCAGCAGGCAGTTAAAGCAGGTCGAACAGTTTAAAAAGCTGGAAAATAAGAGAATACCGGAGGAACTGGATTATAACGAGGTCCATAGCCTGAGAATTGAAGCGAAGCAGAAGCTGATGAAGTTCAAACCGATATCCATCGGACAGGCATCCAGAATATCCGGAGTATCTCCGGCTGATATTTCCGTTTTGATGGTTTATCTGATGCAGTATAACCAGAAAACCGGACAAAAAGCAGCAAAGGAATAAAGGACAGGTGCTCTTAAGGAAAGGAAGCAGGTATCTATGGAAGATAGAAGACAGGGAATCGAATTCTTCAGAAAGGGGCTTCTCGAATTTGATATTGATCTGAAGGAGAATCAGCTTCATCAATTTATCCGTTACTATGAGCTATTGACAGAGCGGAATAAAGTTATGAATCTGACCGCTATAATCGAGTTTGAAGAAGTAATTACAAAGCATTTTTTGGATAGCTTATCCTTTGTAAAAGTGATGCGGCCGACCACCGAGCGCTTGCTGGATATAGGTACAGGCGCCGGATTTCCGGGAATACCCTTAAAAATTGTATTTCCCGGATTAAGGGTTGTATTAATGGATTCCCTGAATAAGCGCATTAATTTTCTTGAGGAAGTAATCCGGGAACTGGAGCTGAAGGATATTCGCGCTGTCCATGGAAGAGCTGAGGATTTTGGTAAGGATAGGAGTTTTCGGGAAAGCTTTGATCTCTGTGTATCAAGAGCAGTGGCAAAATTGCCGGTGCTTTCGGAGTACTGTCTTCCATATGTGAAACCAGGAGGCTTTTTTATTCCCTATAAGTCCGGTATAATAGAGGACGAGCTTAAGGATGCATCCCGGGCAGTGAATATGCTTGGTGCTTCCATTGAAGGGACAGAAGAATTCCATATTCCGGGAACCGAGATTGGCCGTACTCTGATCTTAATTCATAAGATAAAAGCAACACCTTTAAAATATCCCAGAAGTGCAGGGAAACCTGTGAAGGAGCCGCTTTAAGAGGAAAAACATACAGAAGGGCAGGTGGCGGAGCAGTATGATACAAGGAAAATTTATATCAGAGCCTAGAGAACAAGAGGCTGCGAATGAGATCTTTTGCGAAGTATATGGAGAATCAATACAAAATACACCAAAACATGACACTTCCGACAAGTCATACAAAATCCAGGCCGTCGTATATGAGGGAATGGATTGCCGCCGTGCTGTGGCAGCAGGTACGATGTACATGGAACCCGGACGCTCTGAAATAACACAGGTGGCTGTCCGGAAGGATTCCCGCGGCAAGGGATATGGTGATTTTATTATGCGTATGTTACTGGATAAAGCAAAAACAGCAGGAGCCGAGAATATATATGCAGACTCCCCCAAAACAGAAAAAGGCTTTTTTCGTAAACTGGGATTCGAGGAAACACAGGAAGAAATCAGAGATGATACCAGAATATGGACAATTATGAAATATATTCCTGATAATTCGAAAAAATACTGTAGTCAGATAAAAATTGTATAAGAATTTACATGAAAATGCAAAAAAATACTTTCAAAATAGAAGATTATGTTATATGATATTAGAAAGCAATAGTTCGGTTTTTGTAGAATAATCAGGACATTAGACATCATTTTTTAAAATATGGATTATAAGTAAGTACAAGGATGGGTATGATTTGGGCAAGGATGTAGAAATATTCAGAACAGAAGAACTAATAAAATTTTTACAAGAGTTAGCTGCAGAGTATGAAAGGAAATCCGCTGCAATTTCATTGAATAAGCAGGATGCACTAGAGAAGCTGTCTGATTGGGAAAGAAAATTAGCTTCGGTTAATGAATTTTATGCGGATAACTCAAATCTTTTTTCGCCGCATAATAAATCTTATGATATGGAAGAAGTTAAACAAGGGATTAATGAGGTAAAGTCTCAGCTGGATGAGTTAAACCGGGAAGAAGAAAAACTTCTTTATAATATCAACTATTTAAAAGGTGCAGCAAATTCAATAGATAAAAGGAATAAGCCCCAAAACGATTTGGGACTTAATATATTAGAGAGCCAGGAGAAGGACCGGCAACGGATTGCCAGGGACCTGCATGATTCAACGGTTCAGAATCTGACTGGAATCGTCCATAAGATAGAATTGTGTTTACGGCTGGTTGATTTAGATCCTTTGAGGGCTAAACTGGAGCTGACCGTAATGGCTAATACGGTTAAATCCGTGATAAATGAAATCCGGGAAATCATTTACAACTTGAAACCGATGTCTCTGGACGATTTAGGCTTTGTGGTGACAGTGGAACGGTATACAAAGCAATTAATGATGAGCCATAATATCAAAGTATATTTTCAATATGAGCAGGAAAGAGATGATATTCATCCGGTTGTTAAGCTCTCCTTATTTCGGGTAATTCAGGAAGCATGCCATAATGTTCTTAAGCATGCAAATGCCACAAGGATAGATATTGGCGTAAAGTTTGATACGGACTTCATCCGGGTGTCGATTAAGGATGACGGAAAAGGATTCGATACGGAGAAGCAGATGGATCGGCTGCCGGAACGTACTTCCGGTTATGGATTGTCGATTATGAAGGAAAGAATATACTTGTTATCAGGCACTATGAAGATTTTTTCAGAGATAAATAAGGGCACAATTATAACCATTACGGTACCTTTAACAATTTACAAGGGGGAAAAGAATGAGCAGACCGATTAATATCATGATTGCCGACGATCATTCGATGGTCAGAGAAGGTATTAAGCAGATACTGGAGTTAGACGGAGACATCATAGTGAATGGTGAGGCTGGCGATGGAAGACAGTGCATTGAACTGTTGAGCAAAAAGCAGACAGATGTTTTATTGTTAGATATTAATATGCCGAATATGAATGGGTTGCAGGTATTGCAACATCTTCGGGAAAAGAAGAGAAATATGAAAATATTAATTCTTACCATTCATAATGAAGTTGAATATCTTGTAAGAGCAGTTGAAATCGGTGTTGATGGGTACGTACTGAAGGATTCGGATTCTTCCGTATTAAAAAAGGCAATCTTTAGCCTTTATCGGGGAGAGACCTTTATCCAACCGGAATTAACGCCTATGTTAAAGGCACGGATGGAGGAAAAAAATTCTATCGGAAACAGCGGTGACGATTCACTTACCAGAAGAGAAATCGAAGTATTGAAGTTGCTGGCAGAAGGTCTTTTCAATAAGGAGATCGCCTACACGCTGGATATTAGTGAGAAGACAGTAAAGAATCATGTATCTAATATATTTAAGAAAATTAATGTGTCAGATCGGACACAGGCGGCGGTATATGCGATCAAGAATAATTTTGTTGATATATTCTAACAATAGAGAGTAATGGGATGTTTCACGTGAAACATCCTTTTTTTGTTTAACAGACAGTACCGCGTTAGAAATAATAACACGATAAATTCTCTGATACAGGTTTCACGTGAAACATTTGTTACTGTTCACACCCCAGTCAAAGATGATACTATGATTTCAACAAATGTTTCCGAAGCCGAAGCCGGAGCCGCTTTCGCTTAGTTGCATTGCGCAACGGTACATAAGGCTTTAAAAAGCAGAGCCTAAATACCGACGAATGCAAATACTCCTTTTCGAAAATCATTTGTCGAAATCACAGTTGTGTTACTGGCTGGGGGGTGAACAGTAACAAACATTCCGGCATTATTTTATAAAAAATATATTTCATATAGATATATCATATAAATAATGCTATAATGGATTTTATGTAAGACAATGTGCAAAACATAAGACAAAATGAAAAGGGGGAGGGCTGTGACATGGCTAGGATTATTGCAATTGCAAACCAAAAGGGTGGGGTTGGTAAGACAACAACAGCAATAAATTTATCAGCCTGCTTAGCAGAGAAGAACAAAAAGGTACTGACAATCGATATCGATCCGCAGGGCAATACCTCCAGCGGTTTGGGCATAGATAAGAATAAACTGAAGAATACAATTTATCAGATGATAATTGGGGATTGTTCTTTAGAGGAGTGTCGGATTGTAAGTGACATTAAAAATCTGCATGTACTTCCTTCTAATGTTAACCTTGCGGGAGCAGAGATAGAATTGATTGGAATTGAAGGCCGGGAATACATATTAAAGAAACATGTTGATAAAGTCAGAGAGGAATATGATTTTATTATTATAGATTGCCCCCCATCTTTAAATACCCTTACGGTCAATGCAATGACTACTGCAGACACCGTATTGGTTCCTATTCAATGCGAATTCTATGCCTTAGAGGGTCTGACACAGCTGATACATACGATAAATCTTGTCAAACACAGATTAAATCCCAATTTGGAGATGGAAGGTGTAGTGTTTACTATGTTTGATGCCAGGACAAATCTTTCTTTACAGGTAGTTGAGAATGTGAAGGCGAATCTGAAGCAGAACATTTATAAAACAATTATACCGAGGAATGTCCGTTTAGCAGAGGCACCCAGCCATGGAATACCGATCAATCTTTATGATCCTAAATCGGCAGGAGCAGATGGATACCGTCAATTGGCAATGGAGGTCATTGAAAAAGACGAGGCTGAGATGTATGAAAAGAATGAAATCAGTGAAATCAAGTTCCGAAGAAAAAAGTAGCAGTATCCATTGATCTGGCAAGTAATGTAGAAAAGTATAAGGAGGATACATATGTCTGCACTAAAAAAAGGGTTGGGTAAAGGACTTGACATTATGATACCCGAGCGTATTGTTGATACAGAGGAAGTAAAGATGGAGAATGTTTCACGTGAAACATTGATACATATCAGCAATATCGAGCCGAATAAAGCGCAGCCCCGCAAAAAGTTTGATGAAGATTCCCTGCAGGAGCTGGCAGACTCCATTAAGCAATATGGAATTATAGAGCCCTTGATTGTCCAGAAAAGGGATAAGTATTATGAGATAATTGCGGGTGAAAGACGATGGAGAGCTGCCAGGATAGCGGGACTTAAGGAAGTCCCGGTGGTTATTAAGGACTATACTCCACAGGAAATTGTAGAAATTGCTTTAATAGAAAACATCCAAAGAGAGGACCTTAATCCGATTGAAGAAGCATATGCATTTCAAAGACTGATTCAGGAGTTTCATTTAAAGCAGGATGAACTGGCAGAACGTGTTTCAAAAAGCCGTGCGGCAGTAACAAATTCAATGAGATTATTAAAATTGGACGCAAGAGTGCAGCAGATGCTGATTGATGACATTTTGTCCAGCGGTCATGCCAGGGCTCTTCTTCCGATTGAGGATGCAGATATACAGTACCAAACAGCATGTAGAATTTTTGATGAGAAAATGAGTGTCCGTGAAACGGAAAAGCTGGTGAAGAAAATCCTTAGCGGAAAGCCTCAGAAGCAGTATGCAGTAGCTGACGAGAAAGATTTTGTTTACCGAGAGTTGGAAGAGAGGTTTCGTAACATCATCGGAACAAAGGTTTCCATACAAAGAAAGCAGAAAAATAAAGGAAGGATAGAGATTGAATACTATTCCGACGAAGAATTGGAACGGATCATTGAGATGTTTGAAGCTTTATCATAAAACACAAATGTAAACAAATGTAAATAATATACGTAATGGAGGAACGTAGTAATGGATTTAAATAAGCTTATAACGGATAATATAATGATATTCACGGTCGGCCTGGCATCTATCAGCCTGCTAATACTGCTTCTGCTAATCATCACAATGGTAAAGCTGCGAAAAATGAATTTAAAATATAAACAGTTTATGACAGGCTCTGACGGAAGGAATTTGGAATCTAAGATATTAGCCAGGTTTTCGGATATCGATGGTTTAAAAGCGGATGGAAAACAGATTCATGAGGAGCTGAATAAAATAAAAGAGAATTTACTGCTTACTTATCAGAAGGTTGGAGTAGTCAAATACGATGCTTTCAAGGAGATGGGCGGAAAGCTTAGCTTCGTACTGGCACTGCTGGATAAGAATAATAACGGCATTCTTTTGAATTCTGTTCATAGCAGCAGAGAAGGCTGCTATACTTACCTGAAGGAAATAATTAAAGGAGAATCTTTCCTGGAATTATCGGAGGATGAGCGAAGTGCTTTAAACCAGGCAATGAATAGCAGCAACCTTATGGTATAGGAACATGGCTGTTAAAAACCGAAGTCCCGCGGTAAGTTAACTACAGGACTTCGGTTTTTTCTTATTTATTACTGTGCCTTCTTAACAGGAACATTATCTTTGCCATAGTATGCAGTCAGATATAAAGCTTCTAATTCACTTACCAGGGGAAGCCTTGGGTTTGCAGTGGTACATTGGTCACCAAAAGCCAGGTCGGCCAGCTCGGAAACCTTGGAAAGGAAGGCTTTCTCATCAATTCCATATTCCTTTAAGGTGGAAGGAATACCAAGATGCTTATTCAGTTCTTCAACTTCCTTTGCAAGCATTTCGACTGCATCTGCTTTACTCTTCGGGGTTCTGCCAAGGCGGAGCATCAGTTCATAGATCTTATCACTGACGATATAGCTCTCATATTTTGGCCAGGAGTTAAACTTGGTAGGGCATTCGACACCGTTATAGCGGATAACATGGGGAAGCAGGATGGCATTGGCGCAGCCGTGAGGAATATGATATTCTCCGCCAAGCTTGTGAGCTAAGGAGTGGTTAATTCCAAGGAAAGCATTTGTAAAGGCCATACCGGCAATGGTTGAAGCATTATGCATCTTTTCTCTGGCTACCGGGTTTGCTGCGCCCTGGTCATAGGATTCCTTGAGATAACGGAAAACCATATCAATTGCATGGATGGCAAGGGCGTCGGTATAATCAGAAGCAATAATGGAGATATAAGCTTCAATTGCGTGGGTTAAAACATCCATTCCGGTCCAGGCTGTGGATTTCTTTGGAACGCTCATAACAAAATCAGGATCAATGATCGCAACATCAGGAGTCAGTTCATAATCGGCCAGCGGATATTTCTTATTTTCCCTCTTATCGGAGATAACGGCAAAGGAGGTTACCTCCGATCCGGTTCCCGAAGTAGTTGGAATAGCAACAAACTGAGCTTTTTTACCTAAGGCCGGGAATTTATAAGCCCTTTTCCGGATATCAAGGAACTTCAGGGACATATTCCTAAAATCAGCTTCCGGATGCTCATAAAAAAGCCACATTCCTTTTGCCGCATCGATTGCGGAGCCGCCGCCGAGGGCAATGATAACATCCGGTTTATACTTGTTCATGGCATCTACACCGGTCAGGATGGTGTCAAGACTGGGGTCAGGCTCAACCTGGTCGAAAATCTCACAGTGTACATAATCGGGTCTTTTTCTTAACTGATACAGAACCTTATTGACATAACCCAGTTCAGTCATGGAAGGATCTGTTACGATGAAAGCTTTGGTGATACCGGGCATCTTTGCCAGATAAGCAGTAGAGCCGGACTCGAAATATATCTTGCTGGGAACCTTAAACCATTGCATATTAACTCTCCTCTTTGCCACACGCTTGTAGTTTACCAAATCAACAGCGGATACATTATGGGTTGTAGAATTACCGCCATAAGAGCCGCAGCCGAGAGTCAGGGAAGGCATATTCGTATTATAGAGATCACCAATGGCGCCATGGGTGGACGGGGAGTTTACTATAATTCGTCCTGTTCGCATTCGTGCAGAGAAAGCATTGATGACGTTTGCATCTGTAGAATGAATAACGCTGGAGTGACCTAAGCCGCCAAGATCAATCATTTTCTCACATAGAAGGAAACCCTTCTCTGCGTCGGCAGCTTTGATTACGGCAAGGACCGGAGATAATTTTTCCTTGGATAAGGGATAGCCTTCTCCCACTCCCTCAATTTCCGTACATAAAATTTTGGTATACTCCGGAATAACAATACCGGCAAGGGAAGCAATGTGAGCCGGAGATTGACCGACAATGGCCGGATTTACATTCCCGGTTTCCTTATTAATTACCACAGGCTCCAAAAGCCTGATTTCTTCCTTAGTGGCAAAATAACAGCCGGCTTTTTTCATAAGACTGACCGTTTCCGCATATATGGGGCCTTCAATGATTGCAGCCTGTTCGGAAGCACAGATCATACCGTTGTCAAAGGATTTTGATAATACCAGGTCATTTACCGCACGTTTTAAATTGGCAGTCTTCTCTATAAAACAGGGAACATTACCCGGTCCTACACCAAGAGCAGGCTTGCCGGCAGAATAGGCTTGCTTTACCATACCCGCCCCGCCGGTTGCAAGGATCATGGAGACATTGGGATGATTCATCAGTTCTCTGGTCGCATCAATGGAAGGGTATTCAATCCATTGGATGCAGTGCTTGGGAGCACCGGCCTTAAGTGCTGCCTCATATAAGGTTCGGGCGGCCTCAGCCGAACATTTCTGTGCACTGGGATGGAAGCCGAAGATAATGGGGTTCCTGGTCTTGATGCAAGTCAGACATTTGAACATGGTGGTTGAAGTAGGATTTGTGACCGGTGTAACACCGGCAACGACTCCGACCGGTTCCGCAACGATCATATAATCCTCTTCCTCATTGTCTTCGATTATACCGACGGTCTTTTGGTATTTGATCGAATGCCATACATATTCGGTTGCAAAGATGTTTTTTGTAATCTTATCCTCATAAATACCTCTTCCGGTCTCCTCAACAGCCATCTTCGCCAGCAGCTGCTGCTTTGAAAGACCGGCCAGGGCCATCTCATGGACAATTTTGTCGATGGTCTCCTGATCCATCCTTAAAAATTCATTTAAGGCGGTAAGGGCGTTATCCACTAATAAATTCACATGTTCCTTCGGGGTAGGCTGATTTATATTTCCATTCTTCATAAGGGTCCTCCTTGATTGTTAAAATTTTAACACTTGCTTCTGAGATAAATATAACAGAAATACTTTTCCTTGTCAAAGGATATTGTTAAATAAATAACGATAAAAATTTAGACTAAAATTTTATTTCTTTGTTGCTTATATACAAAAGCATAGGAGGAAAAAAAATAGCCTTGGGACAAATAGTAATATGTAATTCCATTTATTTGCACTATAAATTGGCATAGAACTATTGTATGATTGAAAATATATAGTAAAAAGAGGATGATATGGTTAATGTTATGATAAAGATTCGGTTACCATCGGTAATAAATAACATGAAGGCCATGTCCCGGGTAAAAGAAAGGATTAACAATGAGAATAATCTCAATTGATTCCGTTAAGGGGAATGAATTACTGGCAAAGGACATTCTTAACAGTAATAATTCTGTATTAATGACGGCTGGAACAGTAGTAAAAAGAGAATATGTAGGTCGGTTACGGGATCTTGATATAGATTTTATTTATGTGGAAGATGAGTTTGCCCAGGGGGTGAATTTGACAGAGAGCCTGGAGCTTCAGATTAAAGAACAATGTCAGGAAGCAGTCCGGAGCATTCTGTTAAAATACTCTTACCACAATGACAATGAATTGGAAGAGATCCGGATAATTGCGGATGAGATTATATATGATATTATGAATGAGCCTGAGGTTATGTATAACCTGTCGAGCATACGAAATAAAAGTGAAAGTACTTATTCCCACTCCTTAAACGTATGTGCTTTATCTGTCATCCTGGCGATAAAGCTTAAATTAGCCAAGACAAAGATCCGTGAGATAGCAGTGGGCTGCCTTCTTCATGATATTGGTTTTACTTACATAGGCATGGATTACAGCAATATTAATATTGAGACCTGCTCACCAAAGGAACTGAAAGAGATTAAGAAACATATTATCTATGGATATTCCGCGGTTGAGAAGGTGGATTGGCTCTCCCAGACTTCAAAGGATATTATCATCAGCCATCACGAACGGCTGGATGGGACGGGATATCCGTTTCGTCTCAAGGGAGACAAGATTAAAATAGGAAGTAAGATAGCCGCGGTATGCGATGAATTTGACAGCAGGGTCTACGGAAATCTTATGTCCAAGATGAAGGTGCATGATGCGATTGACTATATTGTCAGTCAGGCCGGTGTGAAATTTGATTTTAATGTAGTAAAAGCGTTTGTGGACTCTGTGGCCGCCTATCCTACCGGAGCCTTGGTCATAACAAACCAGGAGGAGATCGGAATAGTACTCCGGCAAAATCCTAAGTGTCCCACCAGACCCGTAATCCGGATTATAAAGAATAAAGAAGGGGAGAAGCCGGGGGAATGGATTGAAAAGGATCTGACAAAAGAACTGACACTGTTCATCACAGATACAATCCTGGATTAACAGGGAAATAGAAACATAGAATCAACACAAAGGGAAGGAAATCCGATTGACATTGTGGATAACCTTCCTGTTTTTTTGTACTGCCGTGGAAGAATCCTTAATCTGACGGAATCCTCAGTGATTGAGGTCTTGCACTTTCCTTAGGAATATGATATATATAATATCACATGAATTCATGATAGAGAGCGTATGATATAATATCATTATATAAAGTAAACTAATTGGATTGGCAGGTGAAAATAATGCATAGCTATTTAAGAGCCATCGGCTTTAGTAACATTAACGATAGAACAGAGCTAAATCGGTTATTCGATATGGTGAAGGAACAGGCGACAAAGATTCGGACCGTTCAAGTTGGCGGTAATAATGAATTAACGGAAATTTCTTATGGTTTTGGAGATGGAATGGGGATTATGCTCCGCGGAGAATATGACGAGAACAGAGTTTTCCATATGGAACATTACTTTCCTTATCTGGCAGGCCAGGGAATAAGCGCCAGTGAAGAGGTTGGAATTAACAAAAGAGTTGATACCGAGGCTTATACCGGCATGTGCGATGATTACCGCCTGGGAGTGTCCCTGATTTTTTACCTGCAGAATGTGGTAGAATATCTGGAGAAGAAAAATCAAAACATGACGATGAGTACAAACTTTCCCATTACTCTGGCAGCGCTGTCCTTAGAAGGCAGAACCCTTCTCCCGATTGAAAAGGATGAGGTTCAGGTCCGTAATATTTCAGCGGAAACGAAATACAGGAACAATCTGATTGCCGAAGCAAAAAAGGGTAACCAGGATGCCATAGACAGCCTGACGATTGATGATATCGATACCTATGCCATGGTGTCAAGAAGAGCAAAGAAAGAAGACATTTACTCTATCGTAGATACCAGCTTCATTCCCTTTGGCTCGGAGTCCGATAATTATAGCATTATTGCTACCATCCAGGAATGCGGCCTGATCCAGAATTCTCTTACAAAGGAGGAGATATACGACCTGTTGGTTTCCTGCAATGATATCAGCTTCCGCCTTTGCATCAATAAACAGGATCTTCTTGGGGAACCCGCAATAGGGCGAAGGTTTAAAGGTAATATCTGGATGCAGGGAAATATAGCATTTTCCGGACAATTGGCAAATGGATAAATTCCTTTCGATAGGATATTGACTTAAGAGGACGGAAATAGTAGAATAAATACGTTGTCTTTGTGTTTGTAGCTCAGCAGGATAGAGCGTCCGCCTCCTAAGCGGAAGGTCGTGGGTTCAAATCCCGCCAGACACGTTGAGCATGAAATGGAGGAAGAGAAAAAAGCTTTTCCTGAAGGAATAGGAGTGGATCCTGTTCTTTCGGGAGAAGCTTTTTTATTACCCCCCCCAAATTGCATTATGCAGATGATCTCCCGTAGCAAATGGCGCCGGCTATATTATCAGGAAAAGAATAGAATGATTAAATATATAAATAATAACAATAAAACAGGAAGCGACTTTACATGGATTTTACATAATCTAAACATGATTATGCTTACGATGTAATGACAGAAATGTTATTCTGAACTTGTAAAAAAGATTTGTATAAAAAAGGAGAATAAATAATGATATATAAATTCAGAAAGCTGGCAGTTGTGCTTATGGCAATAGGAATAGCCGGATTGCTTGTGGCCTGCGGCAATAATGACAGTTCGGATCAGGGACCGGATAGCGGTAACGGAAGTGCAAACAATTTAAAGGGAGCCTTGACCATGGCCGGGTCCACCTCCATGGAGAAGCTTGCTAATGCAGCGGCAGAGGCCTTTATGACAAAATATCCGAAGGTAAGTATCTCACCGGAATTTATCGGCTCTTCTGCAGGAGTAACAGCGGTAATCGAAGGAACGGTGGATATCGGAAACTCTTCCCGGAATTTGAAGGATAGCGAGAAGAGCGCCGGTGTTGTGGAAAATATAGTAGCAATTGACGGAATAGCGGTCATCATAGATAAAACAAATACGGCGGCAAATCTTACGAAGGAGCAGCTGATTGGGATCTATACGGGCACCATTAAAAACTGGAGCGAAGTAGGAGGGGCGGATAAGCCCGTTGTCGTAGTTGGAAGGGAAGCCGGCTCCGGTACCAGGGGAGCCTTTGAAGAAATACTCGAAATCGTAGACCTATGCAAATATTCCAATGAGATCAACAGCACCGGCGGCGTAATGGCAAAGGTGGCTTCCACACCCGGAGCAATCGGGTATGTGTCCATTGATATTCTGGATGACACGGTTTTAACAATAGAACTTGATAACACAGCACCGACGGTAGAGAACATTAAAGCCGGCAGCTATTTGTTAAGTCGGCCCTTTGTTATGGCAACCAAGGGTGAGATATCCGAGCAAAATGAAGTAGTACGGGCATTCTTCGAATACATGGGATCTGAGGAAGGAAAAGAATTGATCCGAAGTGTGGGACTTATTACATTGGATTAAAGGGCACTGCCGGACAACGGCTTAAGAAGCCTGGGGTTTTAATCCTGCAGGTAGCGAGGAGACGCAAAGATTATATGAGCGAAAAAGGCTTTTCCATTATGGGAAATTTCAAAACAAAGAATAAAGTAGAAAAAGTGGCAGGGGTGATTTTTACTGCCTTTGCATTTTTTGCCGTCCTGGCGGTATTTTCTATTACATTATATATGGTAATCAGCGGCACTCCTGCAATTTTTGAGGTGGGGCTGAAGGAAATTATATTTGGTACGGTATGGAAGCCTACGGCAGCGAATCCGGCATTCGGGATTTTCTATGTAATTCTTACTTCTATTATCGGAACCTTTGGAGCAATTCTGATTGGTGTTCCGATCGGTGTTTTAACCGCGGTGTTTTTGGCGGAGACAGCGCCCAGGCGTCTGGCAGCAATTGTGAAGCCTGCAGTGGAGCTGTTAGCCGGAATTCCTTCTGTAATCTACGGGCTATTGGGTATTCTGATACTAAACCCAATCATGTATCAATTGGAGCTGGCAATTTTTAAGGATTCGCCAAACCATCAGTTTACCGGGGGATCCAATCTGATATCAGCAGTTCTGGTTCTGGCAATAATGATACTCCCTACGGTAATTAATATCAGCGAATCGGCAATTAAAGCGGTTCCTGAGCATTATAAGCAAGCTTCCCTGGCTCTTGGGGCAACCCGTATCCAGACAATTTTCAAGGTAATCCTGCCGGCTGCAAAATCCGGTATTGTTACAGCGATCGTACTAGGTGTCGGCAGAGCGATTGGAGAAGCCATGGCCATCAGCATGGTGGCCGGTAATGGTGCAAACCTGCCCCTTCCCTTCAACTCCGTAAGATTTTTAACAACCGCGGTGGTATCCGAGATGTCCTATGCATCAGACCTTCATAAGAGAGTACTGTTCACCATCGGTTTAGTATTATTTGCATTCATAATGCTGATCAATTTCATATTGAATAAGGTTATGAAAGGAGGAAGGAAGGATGCCGCAAGCTAACAGTATTTACGGTAAAAGAGTCAGACCCTTAGATATCCTGGCAAATACGCTGATCTACTTATGCGCTTCGGTATCGATTGTTCTGCTGGCCGGAATTGTGGGATATGTAGCATACCGCGGAGCTTCTTCGGTAAACTGGGCTTTCCTGACCAAAGCACCCAGTGCCATAAAAGGGACCTTTGGTATCGCGGGAAATATCATCAATACCCTTTATATCATCCTGATTACCCTTTTGATAGCCGTACCCTTTGGTGTGGGAGCTGCGATTTACCTGAACGAGTATGCGAAGCCCGGAAAACTGGTTAACCTGATCGAATTTACGACGGAGACCCTATCGGGAATACCTTCCATCGTCTTTGGCCTATTCGGATATGTATTCTTCGGACTAACCCTGCAGTTGGGCTATTCCATTCTGACCGGAGCCCTGACCTTATCCCTTATGGTACTTCCATTGATAACGAGAAGCACTCAGGAGGCATTGAAAACGGTTCCGGTCAGTTACCGGAGCGGCGCTTTGGGAATAGGGGCTACAAAATGGTATATGATTAGAACCATACTGCTGCCATCCGCTATGCCGGGCATCATAACAGGTGTCATCCTCTCTGTAGGCCGTATCGTAGGTGAATCGGCAGCATTGCTTTTCACGGCAGGCAGCGGGTATCTGCTTCCAAAGCTGGGGCAGTACGGAGAGGGGTTAGTCCAGAAGATAACGCAGCCGGGGGGAACGCTGACAATACAATTATATCTTTCAATGGAGAAAGCAAAATATGATAATGCTTTCGGAATTGCTCTCGTGCTTCTGGTCATTGTATTTGGTATTAATCTGCTGACAAAATTTCTGTCACGCAGATACAACGTAAATAAAGCATAGCATTAAGATTTCATATGGATACGCATTTGCTTTAATTGGAGGTAAATATGCTAAAGGATAAGATAAGTACAACAAACCTGCATCTGTATTACGGAACCAACCATGCGTTAAAGGGCGTGGATATGAATATAAAAGAAAAATCTATTACGGCATTTATCGGTCCCTCCGGTTGCGGCAAATCGACTTTTTTAAAGACCCTGAACCGGATGAATGACCTGGTGCCGGGAGTAAAGATCGAAGGCCAGATAACCTTGGATGGGGAGGATATCTATGATTCTAGGGTGGATACAACACTTTTAAGGAAGAAAATCGGGATGGTATTTCAACAGCCAAACCCGTTTCCGATGTCGATTTATGATAATATTGCTTATGGACCCAGAATCCATGGAATAAAAGCGAAGGCAGAATTGGACCGGATTGTTGAAGAGAGCCTGAAGGGCGCCGCGTTGCTCGACGAGGTCAAGGACCGTCTGAGGAAGTCTGCCTTAGGATTGTCCGGCGGACAGCAGCAGAGGCTCTGTATAGCCAGAGCACTGGCAGTAGAACCGGAGGTACTTTTGATGGATGAACCTACCTCTGCCCTGGATCCCATCTCAACACTTAAGATTGAGGATCTGATGTCCGAATTGAAGGAAAAATATACGGTGGCAATCGTTACGCATAATATGCAGCAGGCGGCCCGTATCTCAGACTATACCGCTTTCTTTTTGGTAGGAGAGGTAGTGGAATTTGCATCGACTGACACCCTGTTCACCAGGCCGGTGGATAAGCGGACAGAGGATTACATTACCGGAAGATTTGGCTGATGGGGATTATTTGACAGTGCTTGATACATTCGGTATAATTTGTATCAGGGGCAGAATTTTAGTATAAAAAGAATTTTGAAAGAGCCAAAATTCTTGGGAAGAACTACGAAGGTTCGCAATGTGAATTTGAGCCTGCGGTATTAAGTTGCAGGTAAAAGGAGGCTTAGCTACTATGACAGCGAGAATGAGCTTTGAACATGAGCTGCAGTTATTGAAGAATAATTTACGAGAGATGGGTGAGATGATCGAAACAGCCATTGAGAAGACCTTGAGGGCGTTCGAATCTCAGGATGAGGTCATGGCCAGGGAGATTATCCAAGGTGACCGAAATATAAATGACATAGAGAAAGCCATTGAATCCAGATGTCTTTCCCTGATACTGAAGCAGCAGCCGGTGGCCAGGGATTTAAGGATTGTTACAACAGCCCTTAAGGTGGTTACGGACATGGAACGGATCGGAGACCATGCCGCCGATATCGCGGAATTGATCCTTCGGGAGAAGAGGGAGCATATCTATAACCTGGTAAAGCATATTCCGGAGATGGGTAAGGTTTCAAAGGAAATGGTCCACGATGCAGTTCAGGCATTTACCGGGCTTAATGTGGAAGAAGCCAGAAGAATTATTAAAAAGGATGACGTTGTAGATGAGCTGTTCGATGAGGTTAAGAAAGAGGTAGCAGCTTTACTAAGGGCATCGACGGAACATGTGGACCAGTGCGTGGATATTTTGATGATAGCAAAGTATTTTGAACGGATCGGAGACCATGCGGTAAATATCTGTGAATGGACGGAGTTTCATGAAACAGGTTCGATGAATAATATCCGAATTCTATAGTGCGTTGGAAAGATGATCCGAGAGAGCAGGGATTGATACGGAGGTGGGATTATGGAGAAAATCTATGTGATAGAGGATGATGAAAGTATCCGGGAGCTGCTGAAGGTGGCACTTGAGGGCTTTGGCTACTGTATTAAGGCTTATGAAGCCGCAGAGCAGGCGCTATCCGATATGAAGGATGATAAACCTGATCTGGCGGTATTTGATATCATGCTGCCGGGTATGGACGGTTTAACAGCGATCCGCCAGGTAAGAAAGGATGCTGCTTTAAAAAATGTTCCTATCATCTGCCTGACAGCCAAGGACAAGGAATTGGATAAAGTAGCGGGCCTGGATGTCGGTGCGGACGATTACATTACCAAGCCCTTCGGGGTTCTGGAACTGGCGGCAAGAATCCGTTCGCTGCTGCGCCGGTCCAGTAAAAATGATACCGAGGAGCTTAACCAGACGGGAGGACTGACCATCAATACTCTGGCAAGGGAGGTAAGAGTCGAGGGCAAATTGGTGGAATTAACCTATAAGGAATATGAGCTGCTTCATTATTTAATTGAGAACAGCACCCGGGTCGTCAGCAGGGAAGAGCTTCTAAACCAGATTTGGGGCTACGATTATGACGGAGAAACCAGGACACTTGATATCCATATCCGCTCACTCAGGCAGAAGCTGGGCAGTGTAGGGGAAGAATGCATCCGGACTACCAGGAGCGTCGGCTATCGGTTTGTAAAAGAGAAGGAGTAAATTGAAGAGGGCAGTATTTCAAAAGTTTATAATGATACTGGCACTGGCGCTTATTTTAAGCGGCAGTATTTTTAGTGTGACCATGAGCGACATCCTGCTGGATAAAACAAGGGAGAATATGCTGCGTATTCTTCAAACCGTTGATTATTCTTTGGATTATGGCAGCGGTCTGGAGGATCAGATAAAACTATGGAAGACCGTCCAGACGGAGGAAAAAAACAGGTTTACGATAATGGATCTGGATGGAAATATTCTGCTTGACAGTGAGGTTGACTCCTATGAAACAATGGAGAATCATTCCGACCGGGAAGAGGTAAAGGAAGCGTTAAGAAGTGGTACAGGATATGCAAAGAGGCTTTCGGATACCCTGAAGGTTCCCATGCTCTATGTATCCACCCTTTCGGTGAGAGGAGACTATATTCTCAGAATGGCAGTTCCTTTTTCCGGACTGATTGATTATGTCGGTCTCTTATTTCCGGCTATTATCATAAGCATAGGGGTATCCCTTCTGGTCTCGATTATCTTGGCTGACCGTTTCTCCGGATCAATTACCAGACCCTTGAAGGATATCGCGGAAGAACTGCTGAAGCTGAAGGAAGAAAATCCGGAATTTAATTTTAAACCCTATCGTTATGATGAAATGAATGTAATTGCGGAAACGGCAAAGCATATGGCTAATGCAGTGAATGAGTCCAGAAGACAAATCGAATTCGAAAAGATGGTCCGACAGGAGTTCTTCTCCAATGCATCCCATGAATTAAAGACACCGATTACCTCCATCCGGGGGTACGCGGAGCTGTTGAATAATGGCATGGCGACCGACGGGAGGATGAAGAAGGAATTCTTATCCCGTATTAAGAAAGAAACCGAAAATATGACAAACCTGATTAATGATATTCTGATGATCTCCCGGCTTGAAACCAAGGAGGCGGAGGTAGAAATTACAGAGGTCCGTTTGAGCCCTCTGGCGGTGGAGGTTTGTGAATCCCTGGAGCCTCTGGCCAAAGAATGTCAGGTTACCGTAAAACTGAACTGTAAACCCCTCAGTATGAAAGCCAATATTGGTCAGCTGAAGGAACTTTTAAATAATCTGATTACAAATGCCATCAAATACAATAAACCCGAGGGCAAAGTATATGTTACCGTCGCCTCCGAGGGTAAGGATATCGTTATTATCGTAGAGGATACCGGAGTTGGAATTCCGGAAGAAGCAAAACAGAGAGTATTTGAACGCTTCTATCGTGTGGACAAGGGAAGAAGCAAGAAGGTGGGCGGTACCGGTCTGGGATTATCCATCGTTAAACATGTGGTTAATTATTATAATGGAACCATAGAGATGGAGAGCAAGCTGGATGTGGGAACTAAATTTACGATAAGGCTTCCATGGCAGAGGTAGCGGTCCGAGGTTAAGAAAAGAGTAAGGTTATTCCTGTTCTATGCCGATATATATTTATAAGCACTTAAATATGTGCCATGATCGGCAGATAGGAGCTCGTATGAGAAAGCACTTAAATCCAATCTTTTTTAGTATAACCTTTTTGGCAGCCTTGGTGGCTGAAATCTACTGCATACAAATATTGGAGGGGGATCTGATCAGTGTAATAGGAATCGGATGTGTACTTTTGATAAACTTTTACCTGCTTTTGGACAGTATCCGGGGACAGCTGATACAGGGACGTGACCGTACCAAATTTTATCTGGAACAGCTATACCGTGAAGAAGTCGAAAAATCTGGTGAGAGATATACAGAAGTTCTGAATCTTCTGAAAGCCTCTTATACGGCGGCCAAGAAAAACGGAGCTATGATGGAGGAGAAACAGGAGGAGCTGCTGCTTAGACTGACGGCCATGGAAAAGAGCAATACCCTTGCCCTGCAGAAGGTGGCAGAGTATCAGAAAAAGCTGATGGAAGGCCAGAAGAAGGCCCTGAATATCGAACTTAATTATAATAAGGAAAATACGAAGCTGCTAATAGTAGCTTTGAAGAAAGAATTAGGTAAGCTGAAGCAGGAGGAACAGCTCTCGTTAATTCTGGATGCCTTGAAGGGAGATAGAGAAAGCTTTGGAGAACCCCGAAAGGACGAGTCCATTTCGGAGCATATCGAGGATTTTCCGGAAGCACAGTGGATGCAGGAGGTACTTACGGATGGCGGAGAAATAGGCTTCCTGGAAGATGAATTGGAGGATGAAAATCCGCAGGAAGAGGATGCCGAAACAGGACTGGAAAATAACAGCGAGGAAGCTAAGCCGGAAGCACAAGACATAGTTCATAACATAGAACCGTTATATGACGATCCGAATAAAGCCCTTACGGCGGATGAGATTGCGACCTTATTCGCTTCCTATGGAAAGTAATCGAATCGGCGAACGAGCACATGGTACAAGAAATAATGCCACCGTCTGAAGCTACGGTGGCATTTCTAATATTTACAGATCCAGGTAGTCATCGTCTTGAAAGGAGGTTCTTCTGTTCGCCCGCTTCTTATAATAGGCGCTTCTCCGTTTCAATCGGGGACGTTCTACCAGAACAAAATACAATCCGATTACCAGAGCAAAAAGCCCAACGATAATACCGATAATAACCGGCCGGTAACTTCCGCCGGTTTTTTCTACGGCAGATTTACCGGGGGTGTTAACCGGCTCCTTCGGTTCAAAGGCCTTATGGAACAGAGAAGGGCTGTCCACATTGTTGTAGAGGATATCCGCTCCTCCAACATACTTACCGTTGTAGGTGTAGGATATCTTACCTATGACATTACCCGCATCGGTACTACTGGCTTCTTCAAAGAAGGTGACTTCTTTCCTGGCATCCTCGAAGGAGGCGCTGTTGGGCAGTACCAGGTAGCCCTTTTCGTCCGTTGTGATGGAGCCGTCAGTCTTACTGAGCAAGGTATTATACCGGGTGAAGAAGGGGGTTTCTTTTACAACAGGTGCACCCTCCAGGTCTGCTATCGGATAGATGGAGAAGTTATCAAAGCCATAATCCAGCAGCTTGATCGTATCTTCATACTGATGATTGCTGCTGTCATCCTTCATAATTACACAGACCAGCTCCAGGTCTCCCTGCTTTGCCACCGTAACCAGAGTATATTTCGAAACGCTTGTATAACCGGTCTTGCCTCCGATACAGGAATCATAGCGGTAATCCTGTTTGAGGATAAATTTATGATGATTTGCCAACCAGCGGGCTTCTTTCTGAATGTTCGTAGGAGGTATCTGATAGGTCCGTGTAGCGAATATCTTCCGGAAGGTCTCATTCTTCATGGCTGCGCGGGTGATTAATGCCATATCATAGGGAGACGTATAATGATTGTTATCCGGCAGCCCATGAGGGTTTGTAAAGTTTGTGTTCAGGCATCCGAGGCTTTTGGCCTTCTCATTCATCATTTGAAAGAAAACTTCAGCATCCCCGTCACCGATATGCTCGGCTATGGCATAGGAGACCTCATTGGCAGATTCCAATAACAAGCCGTAGAGACACTGCTGCATCGTCAGCTGTTCACCGACATCGATACCAATACGGCTGCTGTCAAGGTCGACACCAAAGACTGCGTTTTTTGAAAAGGTTACAATTTCACCGGGCGTGGAATTCTCAATTGCCAGCAGTGCCGTCATAATTTTTGTAATACTGGCCGGATAATACGACTCATTTATATTTTTCTCATATAGGATTAATCCGGTGGAGGCCTCCATGACGATAGCCCCTTCCGCATAAATCCCGGGCCCCTGCGGCCAACTGCCGCCACTCTCTGCAGCCGTAGCAGCTGCAGTCTGTGTAAAAAGGGATAGCATATAGATATAAGTGAAACAAAATAGTATGAACTTTTGTCTCTTCATAAAAACCTCCTAAAAGACAAGGTAACGAAGGAAGGTTTAATATTCGGTATTTTCATTCCCATTAAACTCAACACTTTCATTTTCCTGGCCATAAGTAGCATCTTTGCCATGCTTTCTGCTGTAATGCCGTTCGAGCAGGTCCTTCTGCATGGGCACAAGGTACTTATCCGGAAGGGCCATACAATGCCAGGCCATGAAAGCTACCTCCTCCATGACGACGGCATGATAGACAGCATCCTTCGGACTGTTTCCCCAGGTGAAGGGACCGTGGTTACAAACCAGAACTCCCGGCATTTCTTCCGGGTTTATCTTACCCTTTCGAAAGCGCTCTACGATAACAGCGCCAGTCTCTTTATCATAATCCCCACGAATTTCGTAGGCACGTAATTTACGGGTACAGGGAATCTCACCGTGAAAATAATCCGCATGGGTGGTACCGAGTGCCGGGATACCCATACCCATCTGGGCAAAAATCGTTGCCCAACGGGAATAGGAATGTACAATACCCTGAATGGAAGGAAAGGAGTTATAAAGCTGGATATGGGTAGCGGTATCAGAGGAGGGATTATAGTTTCCCTCAACCTTACGGCCGTTTAGGTCAACAACGATCATATCCCCGACGGTCATTGCTTCATAATCCACACCAAAGGGCTTTATTACCACAAGGCCCTTTTTCCGGTCAATGCCGGATACATTGCCCCAGGAAAAAGTAACGAGCCGGTGCCGCGGCAGAAGTAAATTTGCTTCATACACTTCTCTTTTGAGACTCTCCAACATATAAATTCACTCCCTTTTCTTTAGTTTCCTCCGCATCCTCCAGGGTCAGCCTAAGTCATCCGTAATCTCAATCCGCTTTATTGCTTTGTTCAATTTTAATATCCTTTAATTGTTTCATGACATCATTCGCTCCCCGGCCGAAATAATCATGGAGCAGGGAATACTCCTTATAGAGCTTGTCATAAACCAAAGAATTCTTAGGGAGGGGATAATAAACGGTATCCCGTAATTTACCCATAATGCGTCCGGCTTCAAATACATCATCATATCCGCCCTTTTCGGCTCCTGCGGCAACCGCGGCAAAAATGGCGCTGCCAAGGGCAGGTCCCTGGGAGGTGCCTCCGATTTTAATGGGTATCTTAATGATATCCGCATAAATCTGCATTGCCATCGGATTTTTCTGTGAAATTCCGCCGGATGCATAGAACTCATCCACCGGAACACCATTTTCCCGAAAGGTCTCAATGATTTTTCTTGTCCCATATGCGGTTGCTTCGATCAAGGCACGGTAAATCTCCTCCGGCTTGGTCTGGAGCGTCATGCCGAGGATCATGCCGGTCAGGTCGACATCCACCAGAACGGAACGGTTGCCGTTCCACCAATCAAGGGCTACCAGACCGCTTTGCCCTGGCTTAAGCTTCTCAGCCTTCTTTGTCAGATATTCATGGATATTAAGACCCTCTGCTTTTGCAGCCTCATAATATTCTGCACTGACGCAATTTTCCACAAACCAAGCAAAATGGTCTCCGACACAGGATTGTCCGGCTTCATAACCGAAATAACCGGGACATACGCCATCTTCAACAACACCGCACATGCCGGGAACCGTCTTTTCCTCCGTGCCAAGCAGGATATGACAGGTGGAGGTTCCCATGATAGCAAGCATTTTCCCTGGACCATCAATTTTAACCGCCGGAACGGTAACATGGGCATCCACATTTGCAACAGCAACGGCAGTCCCGGGCTTCAAGCCGGTTAAGCTGGCTGCAATTTCCGTAATTTCACCGGCTTTGGCACCAAGGGGTGAGACAGGACAATCTAATTTGTCCTCTACAACATTCTCCAGCCGGGGATCCAGAGCTTTGAAGAAAGCCTTATCCGGATATCCCTCCTGCTTATGCCAGATAGCCTTATAGCCGGCAGTACAGGAATTACGGGTCTGGACGTCGGTTAACTGCCAGATAACCCAATCAGCCGCTTCGATAAAGAAATCAGCCGAGCTATAGACCTCAGGAGCCTCCTCCAGTACCTGCCAGATCTTCGGAACAGCCCATTCGGAGGAAATCTTGCCGCCATAGCGGGAAAGCCATTTCTGACCAGTCTGCTGCGCGATTTCATTGAGACGGTTTGCTTTATCCTGGGCAGCATGATGCTTCCAGAGCTTAATATAGGCATGGGGTTCATCCCTGTACTGCTCCAGAAAACAAAGAGGCGTGCCATCTGCTTTTACGGGAAGCAGTGTACAGGCAGTAAAGTCGATACCGACGCCGATGACCTCTTTTGCCGATACCTTTGCTTCTTTTAATACGGCCGGAATTGTGTGGGATAATACCTCCAGATAATCGGTCGGATGCTGGAGGGCCCAATCCGGTGCCAGCTCCCTGCCGGAGGGAAGTTTCTCATCCATCACAGCATGGGGATAATTTAATACAGCAGAGGCTAATTCATCCCCGTTTTCAACATTTACAAGAAGGGCTCGACCCGATAAGGTACCGAAATCGACCCCGATTACATACTTTGACATGGTGGTTTCTCCTTATAATGAACAGATAAAATAGTGAACAAAGCTTAATAATGACTGGAGCGAAGCAGCAGCCTCATTTACCGTAATCATACTATATTTTATTATGTATTGTAAACTAAAAGATGGAAATTAATACGGTATGCAATCCGGGTTAAACACAGGGATATGTTCTACCGAATAAAATTCATCCACGCTCTCGGATACGGAGCAGGGTGCGGCAGGGTATCCCGGGTTGCCTCCCTCATTTGGAGCATCCAGGTCATATTCTGGCCGAGATTATTCAGTACGGCCATGCCTTCCGTATCCTCCAGAACCTCACCCGGCCTTCCGCCATGAATTACATTCCAGTAATACGAGGGTGCGATGAGCATTTCCGAGATTAAAAAGAAGTTATTCAGCTGGTCAAAAGTCGTCATTCCGCCGCTTCTTCTCGGAATGGCAATCGAAGCCCCCACCTTTAGGCGCATTTTTCCATGGCTGGCATAAAACAAACGATCCAGGAAGCTCTTAAAGGTTCCGGATATTCCAGCATAATAAACCGGGCTGCCCAGAATCAATCCGTCTGCTGCATATATTTTATCTACAATTTCTTTCAGAACTTCATCGGAATGTACGCAATAGCCTTCCTTGCAGCGCCCGCAGGCAATACAACCCCGGATCTCCATATTTCCCACATGAAGGATTTCGGTCTCAATATCGTTCTTATTAAGTACGTCACAGACGGTACGAAGTGTATTCCAGGTATTACCCTTCGGTTTTGGGCTGCCGTTTAGCGCGATTACTTTCATTGCTGCTCTCCTTTCAGACCTTATATAAACTGCAAATAGTATACTACATAGAGACGATATTTGAAATAGGATATCCTATTAATTTGTGATATAATTTTGATGCTTTACCTGCCTTCATGCCTGGAGCGGCCTGCGGCGGAGGGTTAAAAGGAAGAATTGACGAAGAGGAGCTTTATATTTATAATCATAGTATAAGGAGGCATGGTTATTCATATGAGACTTAGGAATATCAGAGGTTCAAGGGAAGCCGTAGCGGCAAATGATTATGTAGTGCATGAGCCGGAGAAGCATAAAGGGTCATGGAACGCATTGTTCGGCAATGATGCACCCGTCCATATCGAGATTGGTATGGGGAAGGGGCGTTTCTTAATGGAGTTGGCCGGTCAGAACCCCGGTATCAATTACCTTGGTATCGAGAAATACTCCAGTGTTCTTCTTAGGGCGCTGGAAAAAAGAGAGGAAAAACAGCTTAATAATCTCTGCTTTATCCGGTTTGATGCGGAATATCTTACAGAGATATTTGCAAGGGATGAAATATCAAGAATATATCTGAACTTTTCAGACCCGTGGCCGAAGGATCGTCATGCCAAAAGACGTCTGACCTCGAAAGAATTTTTAAGGAAATACGATCAGTTTTTGAAGCCTGAGGGGGAAGTCATCTTTAAGACGGATAACCGGACCTTATTTGATTTCTCAGTGGAAGAAGCAAAGACGGCAGGCTGGGAGCTTAAGGAGATCACCTATGATCTCCATCACAGTGATTATGCCGCAGGAAACATTATGACAGAGTACGAAGAGAGATTCTCCTCCATGGGAAATCCGATTCACCGGCTGGTTGCTTACCGTACGGTAAAATGAAAATAAGGTATTTGTTCCGGTAAGGTGTTATTTTCCTCCCGACTTCATACAATGATATTAAAAACAGCAGAGGCGGTCATTGATGAAGAAGGGTATAAAATGGAAGATTGCCAAGGCAACCGGCAGCAACTATAAATTAAATAAAAAAGCCTTACAATTAAAGCGGTCCTGGGATGAAGTGGAAAGTATACTAAATGGTGCCGTAAAGCGTAAAAGAAGGTAACAAAAGACTTGAAAAAAGACGGTCAGCAGTGTAATATCACATAATATAGAAGGAACAAGAGATACTATACATTAGCATAAATTATCTGGGACAGGCTTTATTGCGAAATACTTTAGAAACAGATAATAGAAACGGAGGAAAATATGGCTTTTCAATTTACCGATGCGAATTTTCAACAGGAAGCTTTAGATTCAAACATACCGGTACTTGTTGATTTCTATGCGGATTGGTGCGGACCCTGCAAGATGATGGCTCCAATCGTCACTGAACTTGCCAATGAGTATGAGGGAGTGTTTAAAATAGGAAAACTGAATGTGGATGAGCAGCCGGAGATTGCCGGTAAATATCGTGTGATGTCAATTCCCACAATGATCATCTTCAAGAATGGCACGGCAGTGGATACCATTGTAGGTGCCGTTCCTAAGAAAGCACTTCAGGATAAGCTGGAGGCCCATAAAGCTTAATCAGGGCGTCAGGCAATTGTATGAAAAGTAAGGCAGGGAAGGCTTGGAATGCATGGAATATTCCGGTGTATTCCGGGCCTTCCTATAAAAAGAAATGAATTTATAGCAATTTATAAAAAAATTTAAAAAACACTTGCAATTTGTTTTCACGTCCTATATAATAACACTTGCGTTCGAAATATTAAGCATCTCTAGCTCAGTTGGTAGAGCACCTGACTCTTAATCAGGGTGTCCAGGGTTCGAGCCCCTGGAGATGCACTTACAAGTCTTAATTTGACAGACATATGAGCTGTTGGGTTAGGGCTTTTTGTTTGCGTATTTTCAAGGCCTGTAGCGATTTTCGGGTGTCAAAGAATAATAATCTGAATTATGTTGTTGAGCTATGAAATAATGGAAACTAGTGTTAGTCAAGTGTTAGTCAGGGGTTGTTTTAAAGAAATGTTAGTCAGAAATTTAGTCAGCTATAATGCTACAAAATTATTAAGCTTTTCTTTTGCAGTACCCTTATTTTTATCAAGGTGTGTGTAGATATTCATGGTAAGGCGTATATCACTGTGTCCTAGAAGTTTTTGCGCCTCAATTGCGTCGACGCCGGCATAGTAAAGCATAGTGGCATAATTATGTCTAAATACATGAGCAGTAAGCCCGTGTATTGCTTTCAATACATTTGTTCCGCCTGCAGCTAAGTTGATCTTATTAACAATGTGACTCCAGAATTTATCATAACTGGATTTAGACATCAAGCCGGGTTTTCGTTCCATCTCAAAAAGATAAAGACCGCCAAGATTCTTAAGATATGGAATGAGCAGAGATTTTAATTCATTCGGGATAGGAAGGTCACGAATGCCTGCGTCCGTTTTTGGAATTGATTTTAAAACGGGTCTACCATGATCAAATGTGACTACATTATTAATACTGATAATTTCAGATTTTAAATCAATATCTGATCTTGATAACGCAAGAATTTCACCACGGCGTAGTCCACAATATAAAAGTATATACACAAAGAGGTTTTCCTTGTCGGTGAAGGGTATTATTTTTTTTTCATTATCTTCGTCCGACGCCACGTCTTCATGTGTCGCCATCCTTTTCAATGCCTTCTTCTCTATGTCAGAAAGGGGCCTTTTTTTATTTTTAACCGCTGGAGCAAGTTTTATATTAAGTCCGACATGCTTATATAACAGGTGATCGTCAATAGCAGCAAAAAGCATCTGCCTAATAGTCATCCTTATTTGTTCACAAGTCCTCCGGTGTCCCATCCTTTCGTTTAACATTTTCTTTATATCGGATTTTTTTAATTCTTTTAACCTTATATCGCCTATGGAGGGGATAATGTGGCTAAAAACAGCAGTTTCGTACATTTCCTTGGTCCGTATCCCGCAAGACGCTTTTTCCGTTTCAAACCATTTCTTAGCCCATACGCCAACTGTCATTCTTTTGTCGTCAGCATAAATGCCTTTGTTAAATTGGTCTCTAATCTCAGATTTTTTACTTTCAAGATCAGGTATCGAATATGCGTATATCGTTGGTGCAAATTTTCTCTTTCCAGTGTCTGGATCAATACCAATCTGTATATTTGCTTGATATCTTCCATCAGATCTCTTCTTGTATTTTGCCATAAACATCCTCCATATTAAACCGATCTTAGCGCATCTACCATAGCACTCTTCATTTTCTCTACAAGGTCACTATCTTCTTTATTTTCTAACGAAGCAAATATGTCATTTTTTAGAATTGCGTCTAGTTCTTCGCTATTCATTTTAGACAACTTAATAAATATTTCTTTCATTTGATCAGTATAAAGCAACCTGTCAAGCACTGTAGATAAGTCATCAGATTGGTGCTTGTATATTAATGATCCAGATAAATACCCTACAATATAACTGAGCTTATATTTATAAAAATTTAAAAGCTTTATTATATTGTCCGTACCAATATTCTTGCTATTATTTTCAAAATCAAGATAATCGTTTAAATCAACACTTGATTCCGCAGAAACAAATTTTTCGGTTAGGTCCAGATTAATTCTTTCATTTTTGCACATTCTTGACAATATTTTTATGGTGTCTATTGGAAATTCATTCAACATAGCTTCGAAATGTGCCATGTCCTCGCTACTTACAGGCTTCCTAATATCTGTTTTTCCAGATAAATAATCTGTTGACACATCAAAATAATCAGCTATTTTTTGCAGTTTATCAATTTTGGGGGTACTTTTCCCCTTTTTCCATTCAGAAAATACAGTGGAACTTATACCAGTCGCCTTAGTTACATCTACGGCTTTCAAGCCGGATTCATTTAACAGTTTAGCAAATATTTCATACATATAGAACGCTCCTTAAAATAATTTTCTCGAAAACTCTAAAAAAGAGTTGACAAACTAGAATATCCTAGATTATAATAAGGACACCAACTAGAAATTCCTAGATTGTAATTTTTATCTCAACAATAAAGATTATATAGGATATTCTAAACAAATGCAAGCATAAAATAGGAAATCCTTAAATTATTTTATCACATGGAAAGGAGGCGGATATAAATGCCAAGCTATGAAAAGTTTAAAGCAATCCTTGAAAGAAAGAATATAAGGCCGGCAGATGTAGCAAAGGGTACGGGAATGACATCGACTGTCTTTAGTGATTGGAAAAAAGGAAAAAGCAATCCAAAAGTAGACAAATTATCAAGAATTGCAGCTTATCTTAATGTACCACTTGGAGAATTGTTATCTGGGGGCGATTAAATGAAGACATATGACAAGCCGTTTATGAGCATAACTGAGCTTGTATCTACAACTGGATTGTCGCGAGATTATTTAAAACAACTATCGCGAGCGACGGACGCTCCTATAATTAAAACTATGGGCGGAGGGAAGATATATTTTCGCACATGGGAACTGGACAAGTTTATGGCCGAAGTATCTAAGAGAGATGCGATTAAGCGGTAAAGATGCTGAGCAGTAAAGAAAGGAGGACAAACCTATGAGAAAAACCAAAGAACAGAAGCAATGGGAAAAACAGCATCTCACTTTCACGCGAAGACACCCCGATTTCCCGCTAATTTTCTCAATTATTGCATTATTAGCATCAATACTTGTTCTGGTACTAAGATGATCTCTGGGAAAAATGACTTTAATAAATCCAGGAATGAAGAGATGAATAAGAAAGGAGGACAAGCCTGTGGAACAGGAAACAAAGAACGGCAGAATTTTCGGGTTTGAAAGTATAAGAGAAAGAGAAAAAAGGTTGCAGGTTGTTGCAGAAGGATTGTATTCGATATGCGAAGGCAACAACCTGAACATCTCGGATTATGAAGCTGTTAAAAATTTGCTTGATATCATGGTTTACGGCCGTGCTTTTATTGGTGGTCAACAAGATGTTTGATATATTCGTCGGTCATGTTACCGAAGTAACCAAGTGCCATATAAAATTCTTCGGCAAGGTAATGCATTTGAACTACATGGTCGGGCGCGGAGGTCTTGTCTGATATGCCATCCCTAATAAGTACATCGAGTTTAGATTTAGCATAAGTGAGGGCTAAGTCGTAGGACGCTTTTTCAGTGTCAACCTGCGACAGTTCAGTTTTGATTATATTGGGCATATTACGTCTCCCTTCTTAAGTATTTCGCCAGCCAGCGATAAGGAGATTATACCACATTATAACAAAATATACCATAAAGGAGGAATCTTATTGACAGACTTACAGATATTCAGCAATCCGGAATTCGGACAAGTCAGAACCGTAGTGAAGGATGGACAACCCTGGTTTGTGGGGAAAGATGTGGCGGAAGTTTTGGGCTATGCGAATCCTCAAAAGGCATTAAGGGATCATGTCGACATCGACGACAAAGGGGTGAACGAAATGGACACCCCCGGAGGAAAGCAGCAAATAACCATAATTAACGAAAGCGGTTTATATGCATTGATCTTCGGGAGCCAATTGGAGGGTGCACAGCGGTTTAAACGCTGGGTAACCGGGGAAGTCCTTCCGTCCATTCGTAAAACCGGGGCATACACCCATGTGCCGCAGACCTTACTTGCTTTACAGGGCATGATTAATCAGATGGTACGGCAGGAGGAAGCAATAGCGGAAGCCAACCGGCAGAGCCAAAAGGCCATTGAGACTACCAAAGCAATCCGCGAAGCCATCATCAAGGAATACGATGACTGGCGCAGAGACATAAACCACAAAGTAGCGGACATCCAAAAGGGCATGAATAAAAGCTATCAGGATACTTGGAGTGAACTATATGCAGATCTCGAAAAACGGGCGCACTGTGATCTGGCAAAGAGGGTCAATAACGGGAGATATCGGCTGAATGAAACAGGAGCAACGAAATCCGCTATAGCAGCCTACTGCCGGCTGGATGCGATTGAGACGGACCCAAGGCTAAAAGAAATCTTTACCGCCATTGTAAAAGAGTATGCGGTTAAGTATGTAGCGTAGGGGGGGTGATGGGAACGAAGCGTAAATTAACGGAGTTAGCCGCATTTTTCTTGCTAATCGGTGGCATCGGTTATACATATGGTCAATGCGGTAACTTACAGTTGGACAAGATCACGATCGGACAGTTTATCGTAAAGGCCGGTATAGGAATCGTGTTTGTCGCTATATCTGCCTGGATAATAAACCGGCATTGGAAAGATGGCGAATGGATATGAAAACAGGCCCTAAGGAGCTGCAACTCACTTAAGGCCCATAGAAAAACAATCTAAGTGCATTTTAGCACTAAAATCGAAGGAGGTCAATATGTGAGAACTATTGATTTGACAAATGAAAGGTTCGGAAGACTAACAGTAATCGCACGGCATGGATATAGAGGAAAAAAGAAAAGAATAACATGGCTGTGCCGGTGTGACTGCGGCAATCAGAAAGTAGTTATTGGTGAAGACATGAAAAGCGGTCAGACAAAAAGCTGCGGCTGCCTTAAAGGCGAAGGGAACAATTACAGACACGGACTATCGAACAGTAGACTATGGAATTCATACAGGGCCATGAAAGAAAGGTGTTCACTTGCATCTCATATTTATTATAAAAATTATGGTGGCAGGGGAATAAAAGTATGCGAGGAGTGGCTGAATAGTTTTGATTCCTTTTGCGAATGGGCAATGAGCAACGGATATAAAGAAGGGTTAACTATCGACAGAATAGACATTGATGGTAACTATGAGCCAAATAATTGTAGATGGGCAACTATGAAGGAACAAGCCCAAAATAAAAGAAAGAAGGTGCATTATTATTTGTCAATTTAAATCGGGAATTATTTTAAAGAACAGGTGTTACATAGCGAACGAGGATCATCACTCTAACATGCTGCAGGAGCTTGGCATCGAGGATGATTACTTAAATGCATCAAAGACCTTTGTCCGGGCAGAGCTTATACCGGCAAATAATGAATGGTGGGAAGATCCGGACGGCTGGAATTTTATTGTAGATCAGGACGTAGTCCCGGAGTGGTTTGAAAATGATCGGGACAAGTACATAGTGGAATTTAAAGCTGCGGTTAAAGCATGGTGGACAGAGCATGTTCTTGTGGATAAAAAAATAGACGAGCTTACCGGCGGGTATTACCTGCTTAAGAGATGTGAGGTTAAGAAATTACTTAACGACGTAAGAATTGCAATTATGGGAAACTCCAAGGTCGGCGAGATGTGGGAAAACTCCAATGTCGGCACGATGTGGGAAAACTCCATAGCAAGGCATTACGGCAAAGGCAAGATTTTTATTTCTCCTGAATGCAATCTCGCAGTTGCGGTTTTCGAGAATCCCAAGGAGGACAAAAATGCATGATAGGATATCACACCTGTTAAACCTGTGTATGCAGGCAAAGGCAAAAGGACATGACTGTTTTTGCCATTACCAGCCGCATATAAACCGGATTGAAATAAGTATCTATTTGCACGGATGGCGCGAGGCCGCCACGGAAGATAAATCATTCTGGCTCTGTGCAGGGGACGGGTATTGTATCGGATGTGATAGCGTAGATACTGTGGAAGCCTACCTTAAGGAGTTGGTTAAGTGATGTATGTACCGGATAATTATGATCTGTATGATGCTTACGAGAGAGAGCAGGAGAGGACAGAGAGAATTTATCGCAGGCTGGAAATAGAGGAAGAAGCTTCTGATATGGAAATGGAGGTTGAAGAGTGTTAAAGAGTTATGATGAATTAAGAAAGATTGATGTGACGCCATTTTGTGATGAAAGGGACGGGATTAAATATCTGAATTGGGCAAAATGCGTTGACCTGCTCCATGAAAACGGGGCAGAAACTGTATATTTTTTACCTTTGACTACTGATGCAGGAAGCAGTTTATTTATGTCGAATGAGGTTTTTACTGACAATAAAGGGACAACCAATCGTTGCTATGAAACCCGGGTAGAGATACATATTGACGATAAGGTTTATTACATGCAGAGCCCCGTCATGAATGGAGCCAATCCAGTAAAAGATAATTCCATGTCACAACAGAGAGTATGGAATTCTATGTGCCGGTCTTTTGTGAAAGGCGTGGCGATATATACCGGACTTGGATTTGATCTTTGGCTGAAGGAAGAGGTTACACACCAAAAAGCAGCGAAAGAAGATGTTTATCATGATATCATGCAGGTCCGGGAAAGAGTATTAGAAAAAGTCACAACGCTGAATAAGCGAGATATGTCACTGGCTGACATTGCGTCCGCATTGGGTAAGACAGAGGACGAGTTAAAGAACTATCTCAGCCAGTATAAAATCCTCTATGCCTTTGAAAATAACCTGGACGTGCTTATTAAGAAGTCATGATTACATCAAAGGACCGGTCTTATTATATCGGGGGAAGCGATACACCTTTTGTGATCGGTAACTGGTCAACCAAGTCATTTGATAAGTGGTATGCGACAAAACAAGGGCTTTATTCCATGGATTTTAATAATGATGCCATGAGGACAGGAACAGCATATGAACATAAAATACTCGAAGCATTAAAAATACCTGGGATGCAGATGGACAGGCAAGTAATTAAAGGAAGACTTAGAGTTAATCTGGATGGCAGCACACATGACACAATCTACGAGGTTAAAACCACAATCAAAAAGCTTGTAAAAGTCCCATGGGAGCATATCAACCAAGTTAACGTTGAAATGTATGCCTTTGATTACAGAAAAGCGTTCATAGCCTTTTACGAGGTCACAGAGGCAGAATATAAGAACTATTACCTCGACATTGATCCTGACCGTATAACATTGATGCAAGTAGTATACGACGAAGAATTTATTAACCATATCTATTTGCCAAGGTTTAATTATTTATCTGATTGCCTGGATAGGGGGGCGTGGCCGTGTATGAGCTGGCGAGAATAACAGGATACCGTGTCAGCCAGGATGGAACCGAACTTAAGGTTTTTATCCCGAAGCTAAACCTGCAGGACCCAATTGTATCCAAGCGGATTAAATCGTGTGGCGTGTGGTTTGATGATGGCCGCACTATATCAGCAGAGCAACGCAAAAAGGCATATGCAACAATAGCAGACATATCTTTGCACACCGGATACCTGCCGGAGGAGCTGAAGGAGTGGCTGAAATATCTCCATATATCCAAAACCGGGTGTAAGTATTTTAGTCTCTCTGATTGCTCCGTGGACACAGCAAGAGAGTTTATTAATACTATATTGGATTATGCCTTGGAAAACGGTGTCATACTCGATGATCTCGGCATTAATCGCACCGACGATATTAACCGGTATCTTTACGGGTGTATAAAGTATAAAAAGTGTGCGGTATGCGGAAGACCAGGAGAGGTACATCACTGGGATGCCATAGGCATGGGAAATGACCGGACTGAGATTGACGACAGCGAACATAGAAAAGTATGCCTGTGCCGCGTCCATCACACGGAATGCCATACCATCGGGAATGATGTTTTTGAATCTAAGCATAAAGTTTACGGAATTATTATCAAGTAACATCTCCGGTATAACATATCACAATGGAGCCGGATTACCTTCTTATTGTCATGGGCGGTTTCATAGGCCGCCCAGGTGAAAGGAGAACTATGACAATTAATAGTAAAGCTAAGGGAGCAAAAGGCGAGCGTGAACTTGTAAATGCGCTCAAAGAATATGGATACACGACAAGGCGATCAGTACAGTATAACGGCAAAGTAACAGACGGACAGCCTGACATAGTTGGCCTAGAAGGGATACATATTGAATGTAAGAGGGTGGAGAGATTAAATATTCAGGAAGCCGTCGATCAGGCAGTAAGAGACAGCCAATCAGTTCCTTTTTTGCCTGATATGCCTGCTGTTTTTCACCGCAAAAATAACTGTGGTTGGCTTGTCACGATGACACTTGATGATTGGATAGAACTATATCGTGAATGGGTGAATGGACGGTGATTAGATGGCAAGAGACGGAATAGATTACTTTCCTCTCGATTGCCAACTTAATGAGAAAATCGAACTAATCGAAGCAGAGTTTGGGCTGGTAGGTTTTGCAGTAGTCGTTAAGTTGCTCCAGCGTATATACGGGGTACGAGGTTATTACTGTGAATGGAATACTGAGGTTGCATTATTGTTTGGCCGATCATGCGGGTTGGGTGGTAATGCCGTTTCGGAAATTATATTAGCTTCGGTTAGGCGGGGTATATTTTCAGAAGAACTTTTTAACAAATATCATATCCTTACATCAAAAGGGATACAGGAAAGATATTTTGAAGCGGTCAGCCGCCGCAAAGAAGTTCAAGCGAAAAACGAGTACCTACTTATTAATGTTGGCAATCTTTATAAAAATGTAATCATTTCTTTGGAAAATGTCAGCATAAATCAAAAAAATGTATACATTTCTGAACAGAGTAAAGTAAAGGAAAGTAAAGGAAAGGATATAAAAAAGAATAGTCACTTCGTTCCACCGACACCGGAGGAAATTAAAGCTTATTGTCTGGAAAGGCGTAATCAGGTCGACGCTAATAAATTATTTGATTTTTATACGGCGAACGGATGGGTACAGGGTAAAGGTAAGCCTATTAAGGACTGGAAAGCATGTGTAAGGACGTGGGAAAGTAATAGCGATTCCCATCTGCAACCAAAACAGGCAGCAAAGAATAAATTTACCCAATATCCCCAACGCACTTACAACGATAAGGATTATGACGAGATAGACAGAAAACTGTTAAATAAGGGATTATAGGAGGTTAATCATGTTTTATAAAATCACCTATCTGGAAGATATAGAAAAACTTGCCGGGATATTTGTTAAAAACGGCTATACCGTAAACCGGGCAAAGGTCAAAAGCAAATCCGGTAAAGGATACACACAGGGGATCGAGGTCACGGGTGACGGCGATGTCCAGGAAACGGAGGACGAAGATGAATAAATACGATGTCTTTAAAAACGGCACACAGATAGCCTACGATATCACAAAGAAAGAGGCTATGTATATAACCGGCTTCAGTAACCGGAATTTTTCCAGATACATAGGCAAATGCAGCAGTAAAGGTTTCAGCCTTGAATATACCGCCGGGCAGGAAAAGCTTGAAGAGGTAGATGTAGCATTTAAAAGCGCATGGGATTACTGGAGATATCGGATTAATCCAAAGGCTAGGCAGGTGGGATGATGGAACTTAATCATATTTACTGCGGTGACGCCCTGGAGGTCCTTAAAACCTTGCCGGATAATAGCGTGGATTGCGGTGTAACCTCACCGCCATACTTTGGCTTGCGGGATTATGGGGTGTCCGGTCAGATAGGGCTTGAAGAGACATCGGAGCAGTTTATAAAAAAACTGGTTGATGTATTCCGCAAATTCCGAAGGGTATTAAAACCAGAAGGGACACTATGGGTTAATGTCGGGGATAGTTATGCAGGCGGAGGGCGTGGAAGCGGCTCTGGAGAGTGCAAACAGAAAACAAATGCGGGCTCTCTTGGCTTTGGACCTCAGAAAGCACCGAAGGGGATGAAACCAAAAGATTTAATCGGTATTCCTTGGATGCTTGCCTTTGCACTCCGGGCAGACGGATGGTATTTACGGCAGGACATTATATGGAGTAAGCCCAATCCGATGCCGGAAAGCGTGACGGATAGGTGTACTAAATCCCATGAGTACATATTTCTGCTATCAAAATCATCTAAATACTATTTTGATAGTGAAGCCATTAAAGAACCGTCGCAGTATTTTGGTCCCGACACGGGAGTAGGATACGGGCATGGTACCGACAAGGAAAATCGCAATAGAAAAAGAATTAAAGGTTATAAGGTACCGTCAGGCTGGGATACGGGAGAAGGGACGCACGGTACCATACACAGGACCGGAAGAACAACCAGATACGGAGGCAATAAGTATAGCGCCAATCCGGAACAGTTCTACCGCACAAAATCTGGAAACGCTTATGAACCCAGGGACAAGAGAAATAAGCGGTCAGTCTGGACTGTCGGCACTCAGGCATTCAAGGAGGCTCATTTTGCTACATTCCCGGAGGAGTTAATGTTCCATGTATCCTTGCCGGATGCCCGCAGGGCGGCATAGTCCTTGATATGTTCTTTGGCTCCGGAACAACAGGATTAGTAGCACTAAAAAACTTCCGAAACTATATCGGAATTGAACTTAACCCGGAATACATAAAAATAGCCGAAAGACGGCTGCAGCCACATAAGGCCCAGATAGATATGTTTTCCATGGGCGTGAACAGGATACCCAACAGTTAAGGTTTGCATAAAAAAAGAAAGGACTGGAGCTCCGGCCGGGCAAAGTCATGACGGTTCCTTTCGGTGATGAATATGGAAAAAGAATTAACCACAGAAGAGTGGAAAGCAGAAAAAAAGAAAAAGAGGGCGCAATTTACAGCAATGCAGAATTTGCCCTATGAGGTAAAAATAAAGCGAGCGGAGAAAAGGGCACATGAGTTTATAGCTGAATTGGATAAGAGGGGACTAAGTGCGCATGTAAGTGTAGGCGGACTTGACAGCATCGTCCTGTATATCTGGCTTAAAAGCATCGGAATAGACATTCCCGCCGTGTCAGTATCATCTTTAGAGGACAGAAGTATTCAGCGGGTACATAAGTCTCTGGGGATTACAAGGATAGCTCCAGGAAAATCAAAAGTTGAGGTGCTGAACGAAGTAGGATTCCCTGTTATCTCAAAGAAGATAGCGGGACGAATTAATACATTGCAGCATCCCACGGAGAAAAATAAAACCGTTCGCCATGCAATTATCACGGGCGAATGTGGAGAACAGGGGCATTTTGCTAAGAATAGTCGCATGAAGATGCCGCAGAAATGGCTTAATCTTTTCGGTGGATATGAAAACGAAAATGAGGGAGTCGAATATCAGGAACCCGACTTCCTTGTATCAAACAAGTGTTGCATACACATGAAAGAACAACCTTGTGATATATGGGCGAAAATACATAATAGTTGTCCGTTCCTTGGACTTATGGCAAGCGAAGGAGGACAGAGGGAGGAGGCCCTTATAGATCATGGGTGTAATTATTTTGGTAAAACAGTAATTCGAAGTGCTCCATTTGGCCCATTCCTGCGGCAGGATATACTTACATTGGCGATTGAAATGGATAAATGGTACCACGAACATTTTGACATCTTTAAACAAGCATTCCATGAGCAGCCATATGGAGAAAACAAGGACGGAAGCTTAAAGGAATATGAACCGCTGGATACTATTATTCCTGAAATTTACGGAAGAATAGAACAGGATCAAAATGGAGTTCTTCGCACCACTGGAGCTCAGCGCACAGGGTGTAGCATGTGTGGTTTCGGAATTCACATGGAAAAGCGCCCGCACAGATTTGACCAGCTAAGGGAGCGAAACCCGAAAGAATGGGAATTTTGGATGTATCGTTGCTGCACTGATAAGAACACTGGGGAAGTGTATGGATGGGGAAAGGTGCTTGATTACATTGGCGTTGGATGGGAGGATATTCCGTCTGGATTACAATTGCCAGGTCAGATGGAACTAAGTGATTTTATTTAGCAAGAGAAGGAGGATATATGTTAATACGGAGCCAATGCAAAAAATATTTATATAATCTCAATACGAATAAAGGGCTATGGATAACGAGCCGTGCAAAGGGAGTTACCGTCATAGCAGAGGGACTTGGGGATATCGGTCAATATTCCACCGAAGCCAAGGCTATCAAGGTATTGGATATGATACAAGAGGCTTATGCAAGATTTAGTTGCAGGTACGGAGGGGATCATTCTGGTGATGCTGTATTCCAGATGCCGCCAGATGAAGAAGCGGAGGGATAATTATGATTTTATTATTAATAATACTGGTAATATGCGGAACTGTTATTCGGGTGGAGGAAATAAGAAGCGGGAGGGGTAAGGATGAGTGATTTAATCAGCAGGAAAGCAGTAATAGATTACTTAAGAGAACAGCACGATATTCTAACTTTAGAAAAGAACAATCCATTAACAATAATTCATCCAGAAGCATTAAAAGGAATGAACCGCTCAAACGAAGCGTTTAACAATTTTATGTTGGGCTTACCAACCGCCTATGATGTGGATAAGGTTGTGGAGCGGCTGGGAAAAGAGTCCGATGACGGGTGGTGCTTTGATACGGCAATTGATATTAATACGGCTTTTAAAATTGTGAGAAGAGGTGGCAGGGATGAATAAAGCAAAGATATTTAGATTAATGGACTTTGAACAATTACCAATTAACAGAATATATCGTTTTGATAACTTATTTGTGGTATGGGATGGAAGTATGCTGTTATCAAAATATCCGCAAGAAACAATGTGGTATCCATGGGATATAAGCGATCAATGGTTTGAAAAATGGAAAGACCGTGAGTTGATTGATACTGGCAGGAATATTTAAAGGAAGGAGCTGTTAAAGGTGAATAAGCAAGAGATTGAAAGAGCCATTGAAGGTATTAGGAGATATAGAGACAGTAGTACGCTAGTCGGATTATGCAAAGAAACTTATGACGCTGCAATATCTGCCCTCCAGCAGCAATTAACCGGTGGATGGATACCGGTATCATCGGGGCGGCTGCCGGAAGAATGGAAAGACGAACACGGAATATCAATAGCATTTTTTGTGACGGTAAGAGATATAGGTAGACCATTTAAAGTATGCTATGACGGAAAAGAATGGTTTGACCTATTTACAAGGGAGGTATACAGAAATGTTACCGCCTGGATGCCACTACCGGAACCATGGAAGGAGGAGCGAGAATGAAGTATAAACCAGAGGATTACATAGATACTGGATTTTATCCTGCTGATGAAGATATCTTGAATTACAAGGAAAAAGTTGTGAAATGTCGCAAACCTCATAACTGTATGGGAGGTTGCAAAAAGGAAATAAAGGCAGGAGATTACGCCGTAAGAGAGACAGGTTTTTTGGATGGTGAACCAGTGTCGAACTATACATGTCTTCCGTGCATAGAAGAATGGCTTGAGGAGTCGGGACAGATTGAAATGGAATTGGAGGAATAGCCATGAAAGGAATAGTATTAAAGCCATGGGAAGTAGAAGCCTTCCTGCAAAAACGGAAAAGTAGGGTTACAAGGGTGATAAAACTGAAATACGGCAACACCCACCATGAAATGTTTACAAACAAACACGGGACCAGGCTGATTGAGATACAGAACGAGGTTGAGGGTGAAACATTCGGCAGAAATCCGGACGGGAAATATTGGGTTAAGCTCCGAGGGTACATAGAACCCAAAGCCCCTTACAAAGTCGGAGATATCCTATTTGTCAAAGAAAAATGGTGTAATGTCAATAAGCCTGAAATAGATCCGGAATATGCTTACTTTGCTGATACATTAGGCTCGGAGGATTATGATCCATCCGAGTGGGAATGGAGATCATCCATACATATGCCGTTTGAAGCAGCGCGGATATTCCTGCGGGTTAATACAGTCAATGTGGAAAGGTTGCACAATATCGGCGGTCCCGGACAGCATGACGCCTTTCTCAAAGAGGGGATAACGTATAAATTCGGACAATCACCATTTAATGCATTCCTTAACCAATGGAATAGAGATCACCCGAATTGCATATATGCTATGAATCCCTGGGTATGGGTATATGAGGTAGAGCAGATTAGTAAGGAGGAAGCCTATGGTCAAAATTGATATTGAAATGCCGGCATCCTGCAGCAAATGTGATCTTTACGAAAGCGGAGGTTATAACGAGCATCTAGAGCCGTATGATGGGGCTTGCTTTTTATCAAAGCGGTGTATGAACGGGCATAAGGTGACGAAGGGTAGACCGGCATGGTGTCCATTGAAAGAAAACTAAATTATTCCGTGGTCCATCGATGGTCCCGAGTATAAAACATCAGGTCAATAGATTTTAGTAATCCAAACTCCACATACTTACAGTGAAACTTTATATAGGCCCCCACATTTTCAGTTATGGTTGTGGACTCCACTTTATACCGAAATCTTTTACCATCAAACTCTATTCCCCAGGCGTCAATACGTATATTGCCCTCAGGATTAAAGGATGCGGATACACATACCTTATGCCGATGCGGGAACACAATACTATTTGCAGGGGATACGTGATGGCCAGTTATCATAATAGCACCTCAAAAACATATTTAGAATCAAATTATAGAACGAATGTTTGGAAAATGCAATGGAAATTGAAGGAGGCGACACAATGGAAGAGAAAAAGCATAAGCCTTTTTTAGACGGGACATGCGATAAATGCCAGCACAAGGATAAGCAAGATAAAGACTGGTGTTGGAGGTTTAAAGAATATTTTTCAAGGGGTAGAATTGTTGATTGCAATTCGTTTAAGGCTGAATAGTAGAAGGGAGATCAAAGCAATGGAATTAAAATTTTATGAAGCAATACTACATACCGGAAACCGAACGGAAGAGAATATACGAAAGCAAGCAGCAGAGGAACACTGGATAGGAAGTCTTGAAGAAAAAGACATCCAGAATTATATTGACTTAGGGAAATACTTTGACGGATGCCAGGTAGCTGTAGCGGATGCATTAGGCGGAGAGGGATACGCTCTTGGGTTTTGGAACGAAAAAGATGATGCCAAAATCAAGGAAGCTTTTTACCTTATGGAGCAGGATGATTATTTCGGATGCTTTGTGGGTGATCGAGAGGGTTTTGACGCAGCTTGGAAATCTGGGGAATATGAACCTGGAGGAACGACACATTTTAGCAAGGAAGAAGTTGAGGTTATCGGACCGTTGGGTAAAGGGTGGTCAGAGATTTAGCGGAGGTAGAAATGATTGATATTAGCAAGCCGCTTAGAGCAAAGATATACGATGCAGACAACTGGAATGAAGGCAATTGCATGGAGGTTGATGTACAGGTTATTGTTTTACCGCATCCTCCATACACAACACAACCAGAAATTATTTACAACGGCGGTAAGTCTGGAAGTTTTGACCTTCTGCCGCAGGTTTAGCTGAATAGCAGAAAGGAATGTATGAACCGGGAAATGCATATCTGGAAGCAAAGTATGCGTTTGCGGTGCAATGGGATTACGATCATTCCAAGTACCTTGATCTCTACGGATGGGATGCTAATCCCTGGGTATGGGTGTATGAGGCAGAGCAGATTAGCAAGGAGGAAGCATATGTATTACGAAGATGAATTAGGATTTAAAATATCAATACCAAAAAGGAATAATGAGGATGTCAAAAAGCACGCAGAAGCCTGTCAGAACATACTTAACGAGTTTATGAAACTTAGAGAGGTGTACCTTAAGAATCTGACACTAGCAAACCCTCCATCAGTAGTTGTTATCAAACTATAATTTAGCTGCATGGCAGCAGGAAGGATTATTTATGAAAACAGTAAATAAGCAATATTTTATCTGTGAGGTATGCGGCAAAACATCTTCAGATAAAACAAAAATAGAAGAATGCCAGGCATCACATATTAGAATTACCGAAGATTGCGAAGTCGAAGAAACATACTCAAAGGGCAAACGCCTACCGAGGCATATCAGAATAACATATCCGGACGGCACCGTAGGAAGCTTTTGTAATAGTGATCCACAATATAAGTAAACAAGGGCTATTCCGTTACCCATCGATGGCTCCGATTTAAAAACATCAAATGAATGGACTTTACTAATCCAAACTCCACATACACACAATTAAACTTTAAATAGGCACTTACCTCCTCGATCAGCGTTGCAGACTCTACTTTATATCGAAATCTTTTACCGCCAAACTCTATACCCCAGGCATCAATGCGTACGGCGCCATCCGGATTAAAGGACGCAGTTACACATACCTTGTGGCGGTGCGGAAATACAATACTATTTGCAGGGGGTACATAATGGCCGGTTATCATAACAACACCTCAAAACATAATATTAGTCAGAATCAAATTATAGAACAAATGTTTGCATATAACAATGGTAAGTAATGCTAAGATTTAGCTGCTATAGCAACAGAAAGAAGGTAAAAAAATGAAGAAAGCGATTTTAATGGTATTGGTAACAATGATGGTAGTATGGTTCGCAGGTTGTCAAACTGAAGCAGACAGAGTTTCACATAATTTATCACTACAAGCTGACAATTTCAATGTTGTAAGGCAAATTACGGTTATTAACTGCATAGAGGGCGACGTTCTATTCCAGATGACCGGAAAAATGTCTATTAAAGCTGACATGCCGGATAACCAGCTAGAAATTGTTATTGAGGATGAGTACGGCAACTACAAGAAGCACTTTATCGGATTAAGCGATAACGTCACCTATGTGATTGAGGATTTGGATATCAATAATGTATCCAAGTACAAATACACCATTAATTTTAATCCTAAAATGTGGATTCCGATTAATTTCGAAACCATTGACTAAAACCGAATAATTAACCAATCCGTCCGGCAAGTCCGGGATTGATGTGGAGTGCCGTGGAGATTGCACTATAATAAACCACTGGAGCAAAAACCAGTTAGACAATAAAAAAGAGGGTGAGCAGATAACAGCCGGAAATTAACGGGTGCGCCATTACCATAAGCGGCCGGCAGCCGAGGCCGTTAAAGGGCGAGAGCGAAGCTGCATACGGCAGTATCGGCAGTGATTTTATACAGATACAGGAGTGACAGGCTGATCCGGCTCCTGTATCGGAAAGGATATTATGAAACGCAGACGATTAATGTCGCTATCAGATGCACAAGCTCTTTATGGCATCGAAAGGACAACCTTCCGCCGACCTCGATATGTGCCGGAGGGCTTCTGTGAATGGTGCGGCAGCGAGATAACCAATAAACGACGCTCATCATGTTGTTGTAAAGAGTGTACAGATGAATTTAATATAGCAACCTCCCCGGTATATTATGCCAATCAAGGAAGTAGGGGAGGATATGGTAATCACATATTAAGACGCGACAATTATACTTGCCGGCTCTGCAACACTCCGAATTGGGAAATCAACGAAAATGATATTCCCATCCCAACAACGAATGGTTGGCTGGACGTGCATCATAAAATCTATATTGAGGATGGCGGGACAGATGCCCCGGAGAACCTTATTACTCTTTGTCGAGGATGCCACAGAATGGTACATAGGGAACATGTAATTTTAAAGTGATGCGGTGCATCGGAAAGGAAGATATTATGAAACCAGAACAATTTGAAAGAGCAAAAGAAATACAATGCCTTATTGAAACAGAAAAGAGGAATATGGAACATATGGAACAGTTTAAAAAATGTAAAGAGCTTATTATCTTGAATAACAGCGAAGATGTTAAGAAGGAAATAAAAGGTATGTATTACGGTAAAAAACGATCCGAACCCTAGGTATATAACCGGTAATGATATTGTCTTATTGGTAGATACATTAAATAAACCATGTTACAAAAGGCTGGCAGAATTGCACGCAGAATTTAACCAATTGTGATTTATCAATAAGAATGGAGGAAAGAATGGGGAGCTTATTTAAGGTTAAAGGGCATAACCGCTTTAAAGGAAACAAAGAAATGAGATCAGATACCACTTTTGCAAATTTGGATACAGCAGGGCAACCGGTAATCAACTGCATAAACATCCCCACGGGTAGTTTAAATGCAAACTTAATAACCACGAAAACCTATTGTGAACGATGTCCAGATGAAGACACCAATGCATGTAATAACTGTAATCCCAGCCAGGTAAGTCCAAAGCAAGATGAAATAATGAATACCATGTGTGAAAGATTCCAGGAACTCCGAAGCACTGTCAGGAAAAGATACTTCGGAGAAAAGACTGACAAGGACATAAGATCGGCAGCAGTAAGGCTGTCGGAAAGCTGCGAGGAGTTGGTAAGTGAAATTACTAATGAGGGCGGGTGATTAAACTGACAAAAGATATATTAGCACAGTATTGCGACCTACAAGAAGAAATAAAAGATTTAAGGAAAAGGATAGATAATCTTGAAACTCAGATCAGCCGAATAGAAGAAGACGGGTATGTCACTGATATTGTCACCAGAGGGAGAAAAGGCAAGAAGCCGTTAGGTACCGTAATTGTTCGAGGCTTCCCTCATGCGGAATACAGCAGAAAAAAAACCAGATTATATCTCAATAAGGCACAGCTCGAGAATGCGGAATTGGAATACTTAGATATTACCAACGCCGTGGAGGAGTACATACAATCCATACCGGACAGCCGGGTTAGAAGGATTCTCAGACATAGATTTATTGATAATATGACATGGTATCAAGTGGCTATGCGAATGGGCGGGAAAACCACAGACGAGAGCGCACGAAAGGAATTTGAAAGATTTATGGACCAAAAATAATATTTGTCCGATTTGTCCGTTAAACCTGTGCTATATTTAAATTGTGGTAGATTATACAAAAGACTTGACCTCCTCCTTGACGGCTGCCGGGCTGATAAGGCCCGGTGGCTGATTTCCATCACTCCACCAAAGGGATGTTCCATAAAGGTATTCTGGATATGGCTACACAATAACCAGGTGGATGCCATCTAATAGTTGAAGAAAATTGTAACATGGCGTATAATTATGGAAAACAATAAAAGAGGGGGATTAGACAAATGGAAATGAATACAGGAAATTTCAGCAAGGAGATTAACAATGGGCTTGAAGAAATGATCGCAAGCAGACAAAGCAGAATTAATGAGATAATAGGTGAGAGAACTATTTTGCGTAATAATATTGGAAAATTAATGGCACACCAGTATTTTTATGAAGATATGGGTATTGATAGATACAATAAAGATATCGGCGAAATATTCAAAGAATTAGTACAAGCGAGAAAGCAGTATGGAGAACATAAAGAACAACACAAAGATGAAGAAAAAAGGCTTAATTACGAGATTAAAAGATTAAAAGATTTAATGATAGAATAACACATAAGTACCATAGCACAAGGCATAGACATTTTAACAAATAAACCTATGTATAAATACTTATAACCTTTAATAATTTTAAAGCACCTGACTAATCGGGTGCTTTTATTATGCAAAGAAAGGCAAATAAACACATGAAGATATATAAAGTAATCGTAGATAAAAAACCAAATAACTGCATTGTCTGCCCACTAATGCCAAAGAAGATATGTGGTAGGGACAATACGGTACATGTGTCGAGTGGGGCCGTATACGTGGAAAGGGTGCCGGATAATAGGTGTTTAGTCAAAACAACATATAAAACAATCGGGAGGTGACACTATGCTTAAGTCATGTAAGTATTGCAATCGCATCCACGAAAGTAAATATGATTGTGGTAAAAAGCCAACAAGAAAGAAAGAGCCAAATGAAAAGAATAAATTCAGATGGTCGCGTAAGTGGAGAGAGAAAACAGTAGATATAAAAGAAAGAGATAAATACCTATGTCAGTTAGCCATCAGAGAGAAACCACCACGATACATATATGACACATTAGAGGTTCATCACATTATACCAATAGAAGAGGATTGGAATTTAAGATTAGATGAAGAGAATTTAATTACATTATCCGAAGAATATCATGAGAAGGCCGAGCGCGGAGAGATAACACGCAGAGAACTCTTTCAAATACTGTCAGATAAGCATGGATATCCCCCCGGGGGTCCATATGGCGATTACTGAGGCCTCCGGATACCACGTGTCCCCATTTACATATAAAATATTCCCACATCAACTTTTGAAAGGAGGCTCAGAGCATGCCCACACCACCAAAACCTTTTTCAGTACTAACATCAGAAAAGAAATCACATCGGACAAAGGCCGAGTTAAAACAGAGAAAGCAAGGCGAAGAAGCCCTTTCTACCGGTGCCTCCATTCGGGAGCGTTCGGAAGTTAAAAACAATCCCGTTGCCCATAAAGAGTTCAGACGAATCAACGGATTACTCGAAAGAATACAAAAAAACGATGCGATTTATGAGGCGATTATTAATAGATATTGCATGATGACAGCTGAATGTACTGATCTACAGAATAAAAGGGAATGCTGCTACGCAGTAGCTATGGATCTGCAAAAGTGCTTTTTTGAAGAAATTGATAACACCCCCGCCGAAGCCAGGGCGAAACTTATCAGATCATATACAAGAGCCCATGCCGATATGCTTGATAGCCTGATCCGCTGCGACATGCAAATACAATCAAAACGCAAAATGCTTCTTGACATTGAAAAAGAAAACATAATGACGATTGCCGCCGCCCTGCGAAGCATTCCAAAAAAAGAAGAAAAAAAATCTAATCCACTAAGGGATGCTCTGAATGGTTGAAGAAAGCAAGGCTTACCAGTATGCTCAATGGTGTTTAGAAGATAGCAACCGTAAGGTTGGGAAATATGTAAAGAAACAGGCACAGGCATGGATCGATATAATAGATGGAAAAGATAGTGAAGCATATTTTGATGAAAATACATTTAAAAAGATATGTAAGATATTAAAAATAATGATTCACCCGGATTTGCTATGCTCTATGGATGAGGGCATGGAGGATTATGCATGGTTATTAATTACTGCAACCCTATGCACGAAACTAAAAAACAAAGAAAATAGAGATATTCGATATTACATAACCGTTTTGTTGGAAATAAGTCGTAAGAATTTTAAGACTTTCTATGCAGCGGTTATTTTTATATTGCTCATGCTAACTGATCCGCAGTTTTCAAGGTTCTTCTCAGTCGCGCCGGATTTAAAGTTATCAAGTGAATTGAAATTAGCTCTGAGAAAAATAATCAAAGTCAGCCCTGCATTGGCAGACGATGATACGTTTAAGATTTTACGTAGCGAAATCAGGTGTTTAATTACTGACAGCGAATATACGCCACTTGCCTATAGCGATGATAAGATGGACGGTAAACTCGCTAATGCGTTCCTGGCCGATGAAGCTGGAGCAATGGACAGTTACCCCATAGAGGCCATGAGATCGTCTCAGATTACCTTATTTAATAAATTAGGTATTATTATCAGTACTCAGTATCCAAACGATAATAATGCCATGATTGACGAAATAGATATATCTAAAAAGACTTTAGACGGATTAAGGGACAGCAAAAGAAGATTTTCTCTCTTGTATGAGCCAGATGACGAATTTCTCACCAATGACCAGTGGATGACAGAGGATTTAGTTATCTATCAAAGCAATCCGGTTGCAGTATCACATGATTACATATTCCAGGCAATAAAGGAAATGCGTGACGACGCCATTGATTATGAGAACAAGAGGGAAAATTACCTTTGCAAGCACAATAATATCAAATATAAGGGGCTTGGTGTCGAAGGATATATTGAGATAACCAAGGTAAGAGAATGCAAGACGAAAGAGGACTTAAATTTTTGGAAAGGTAAAAGAGTATGGCTGGGTGTGGATTTATCCCAAACAGAAGACAACACATCGGTTACAATGGTAACGGAGTTTAATGGGATTATATATTCTAAGTCGTGGGGATTCATACCCGGTGATAAAAAACATCAGAAGAGTAAGAAGGAAGATGTTGACTACGACAAATTAATCCGTCAGGGCGTGTGTTTTGAAAGTTCCGGAGAGGTAATTAGCTATGAAGATGTTGAAAATCATATTTTAACCCTGGGAGAAAAGTACGGTGTTGGGATAATGCAGATTGGATATGACCGTATGAATGCTATTAGTACCGTTCAAAAGCTCGAATCGGCCGGATATGAGTGCGTAGAGATAAAACAGCATTCCAGTGTCTTACATATGCCTACAAAGCTTATCAAAGAGCATATCTTGAGTAAATTATTCCGATACGATGGAAACCTTATGCTTGAAATTAATTTTCAAAATGCCAGATGTACAGAGGATACTAATCTAAATAAATATGTGAACAAAAAGAAATCCGCAGGGAAGGTTGACATGGTTGTGTCTCTTATCAATGCGGTTTATTTATTGCAGCAAGAATTACTATATGGATCAAATTTTGTAGCGCAATACTAGAAAGCAGGTGATAAATTGGGTTACATTACTGACAGTGCCAATATTTTAAAGACCAGAGCGGAACCGGAAGAAAGAGCAAGCGGCGAAGTGGAGTTTGAAGATTCTCTTTTACGGGCTCTTATTGGTCCTACACAGGTAACAAAAAAAGAAGCAATAGCTATTCCGGCAGTTCAGGGATGTATTAAGTTTGCAGCAGATACAATATCAATGCTTCCTATAAAACTTTACCGGGATATCGAAGGAAAAGTTGAAGAGGTTAAAGACGATATTCGCGTAAGACTGCTAAATGATGATACGGGGGATACATTGGACGCTAATCAGTTTTGGAGAGCCTTAATAACAGATTATTACTTAGGAAAAGGCGGATATGCATATATAAATCGTGGGTTCAGCGGATTTGAAAGCGTTCATTATGTTGATGAAATTAACATAGCTCAGATAAAAAATGCTGATCCGATATTTAAAGACTATGATATTACAGTACAGGGCAAGACATATAAACCTTTTGAGTTTATTAAATTACTTAGAAATACGAAAGATGGCTGCCGAGGTGTAAGCATTATTGAAGAAAATGCACTTATTCTTAGCGTTGCCTATAACACTTTGATTTTTGAGGAAAACCTTGTTAAGAAAGGTGGAAATAGGCGGGGATTTCTTAAGTCGGACCATAAACTTGAAGAGCTTGCAATGACTTCACTTAGAGAAGCTTATGCAAGGCTATACAGTAATAATACTGAGAATGTTGTTGTTCTAAACAAAGGAATTGAATTCCAGGAAGCTTCAAATTCTTCCGTTGAAATGCAACTTAATGAGAACAAAGAAACAAATTCAACAGAATTATGCAAGCTTTTCTTGTTTCCGGTTAATGTAATAAGCGGAACCGGTACAGAAAAAGAGTACAACAATGCTTTTAAAATGGGAATAATGCCGCTTTTAAGGGCTGTTGAGTGTGCTTTAAACAGGGATTTCCTGCTTGAAAGAGAAAAATCAACACATTACTGGGCAGTTGATACCAAAGAAATGCTAAAGGGAAGCATGAAAGAAAGATATGCTGCATATGCCGTAGCAATTGAAAAGGGATTTATGAAGATTGACGAAGTCAGATATCAGGAGGATAAAGAGCCTTTTGGTATTGATTGGATTAACGTTGGTCTTAATTCGGTTCTTTACAACACAAAAACGGGAGAAGTCTATACTCCAAATACTGATAAAAGCAGTGATACGACGCAATTGAAAGGCGGTGATGAAGATGAAAGCGGAGATTAGAGCAGATGGACTACATATTTCGGGTTACGTAAACGTCCCAGGCAGGCAAAGCAGACCCGTAATTACTCCAAGGGGTAAAGTTGTTGAGGTAATTGAGCAAAGGGCATTCCAAAGGGCAATAGAAAAGACTGGTAACATAGACATGATGCTGGACCACGAAAAAAAGATTGCTTCAACATCGGACGGAACGTTAAAAGTCCATGAAGACGAAGTGGGATTAAGGGCAGAATCAGTCGTAACGGATTTGGAAACCATACAGGGGGCCAGAGAAGGAAAACTCAGAGGATGGAGTTTTAAGATGGTAAAGGTAAAGGATGAAGTCGAGGAAAGAGCCGGACAGCTTCCATTAAGGACAATAAAAGACTTTTACATGCCAGAGATCACGATTGCATACCGAAAACAGCCGGTATATGCTTCCACTTCCATTGAATTGAGAGCGGAGGAAGAGGAAGAAGTTGAATTAAGAGCAACGGAAGATAAAATAACCGTTACTGATATGGTTGAAACACCTAAGAAGCCCGGAAATTTATCGGAATATCAAAACAGAATAAACAAATTGAAAGTCGGTAAATAACCGGCTTATTTTTATGCAAAGAAAGAGAGGGTATATAATGAATTTAAAAAAGCTTTACGAAGAAAGAAATACAAAAATTGCATCCATGAAAGCCATTCTTTCCAAAATGGACACAGAAGAAAGAACTGAAATGACAGCAGAAGAAACCGCATCCTTTGATAAAACGGAAGCAGAAGTAAGAGCATTGGAAGAAACCATTTCAAGGGCTGAAAAAGCAAGGGATATGAAATTAAACGCTGTAACGGATGATAAGAAAGAAGAACTCAGGGCAGAAGAGATTGCAGAAGCAGAAGAAAGAGCATTTGCCAACTTTATCAAGAAAGAGGCTGGTATTTTTGTTGAGGAAAGAGCCGGTGAACAGAATGTAACTATGGGTAATAACGGTGCTGTTATTCCTACAACAATTGCAAACCGAATTATCAAGGCCATAAAGGATATTTGCCCTATTTATGCCAAGGCTACCCTTTATGCAGTAAAAGGAACTCTTAAAGTGCCTGTTTGGGGTTATGCAAATACAAGCCATGACGTTACAGTTGGATATCAGGCAGAATTCACGGAATTAACCGCAGATGCAGGACGGTTCACTTCCGTTGATCTTGGTGGATACTTAGCTGGTTCGTTAACATTAATCGGTAAGAGTGTCGCTAACAACGCCGCTGTTGATGTCGTATCTTTTGTAATTAACTACATGGCTGAACAGATCGCAATATTCCTCGAAGGGCAGTTCTTAACCGGTACAGGTTCAAGTGCTGCAACAGGCGCATTAAGCACAACAAATACAATGATTTCCGGGTCAACAACTGCTATTTCTGCGGACAACCTGATTGACCTGCAGGCAAAAGTAAAACAGGCTTTCCAGGGTAACGCGTGCTGGATTATGCATCCTAGTACTTTTGTTGCTATTAAAAAACTGAAAGATAGTACCGGTAGATATTTGTTACAGGATGATATTACCGGAGAATTCCCATACAGATTACTCGGCAAACCTATTTATATTTCGGATAATATGCCCGTAATTGCATCGGCAGCTAAGGCCGTTTTATACGGTGATTGTACTGGATTATCTATCAATATGCGTGAAGGAATTGAAATCCAGGTGCTAAATGAAAAATATGCTACGCAGCACGCTCTTGGTATCGTTGCATGGTTTGAATTCGATTCCAAGGTTACTGATAATCAGAAGCTGGCTACACTGGTTATGTCTGCATCCTAATCTAATGCATGGCGGCGTGAGTTGATTCTTGCGCCGCTTTAAAAGGCGGTGACGCTATGAAAGTAAGTGAGATAACGGTAAGTGATATTGCTAATTATTTAAGACTTGAAACTGGGGAATATACCACGGGTGAGATCACTAATTTTATCAATGTTGCAACCATGTTCATATCCAATTATACCGGAATTCCGGTTGAAACAGACGATGATGCCATAAAAGTAATCGATGATTATGAGGACTTTGTAATTGTGGTATATGTGCTTTGCCAAGATATGTATGATAATCGGTGCATGTATGTTGATAAATCAAATCTGAATAAGGTTGTTGATACAATACTTGGTATGCATTGCAAAAATCTATTGTAGGCGGTGATCGAATGAATAGAAACCCAGGAGAATACAGAAAAAGAATATCATTCAAGAAACGCTCTAGTGGTCAAGACTCTTACGGAGAACCGGTTGATACATGGACAACATTCAAGAGTGCATGGGCCAGTAAAAAACCTATACTCGGGAATGAATATTTTGCAGGGTTAACTACAGATTCGAAGGTTGAAGTTAAATTTAATTGTCGGTACACGCCAGGTGTAACCAATGAGATGAGGATACAACACGGAAACGAAGTATACGAAATTTTATCCGTTATCGATGTTGAGTCCCTCCACAAAGAGTTGTTGTGTTATTGCAGGATGGTGAAATGATGGCAAAGGCGACTTTTAAAATCACAGGCATGAACGATCTCAAACATAGCCTGAACAAACTAGGAACTGTACCGCAAAGACACGTTACCGCATCGGCAAAGAAAGGTATGGATATTGTTTTAAAGGATGCCAAGGCTAACGCGCCGTATGACACCGGTGCATTAAAGCAAGGCACTGTATTAAAACCGGAGAGGTCCAGTAAGAAAGGGAAAAAGGTTTACAGGGTTGTATTTGATGACAAAATGAACGACACCTTTCAAAAGAAGAATGCGGAAGGGAAAGTAGTTGCGTACTATCCGGTATCGCAGGAATATGGATATTTCACTAAAAACGGGAGATATGTTCCGGGCTTCCGGTTTATCCATAACAGCATGGATAAAAATGCAAAAGCCATGGCTCAGAAAATGGTTGATGCCATGAAGAAAAAGGTTGATGCGGAGATAAGAAAGGCAGGCTTGAAATAATGGAAGAGGTATTAAGAGAAGAATTAATTAATAAAATACCGGAATTACTAAATTCCGTGTTTCCCACAAATGCACCAGAAGAAGCCGATAAGCCTTATCTTGTCTATGCAAGAATTAACACCAGAAAGATAAAGACCCTCAAAGGTTTTACCGATAAGCAGGAATTGAGCTATATGTTTTCTGTTATGGCATCCAGATACGAGGATATGAAGAGCCTCAGAGATAAAGTCGAGGCTCTTTTATCTTCAATTCCAAAGACAACCATCGGAGAAGAAGAGGTATTCGTTGATGATGTCAACATTAACAATATTGATGAAGCCTGGGAAAGTGAATTAAAGATTCACAGGGGGATTATTGACTTTACAATATATTTTTAAGAAAGGATGAAGAATTATGGATAGATCAATCGGCACTAAGTTATTAATTAATGCCAATGAAGTCATGGGACTGACCTCCATCGGAGGATTAAGCCTTACGGCGGAAACAATGGATAAAACCACCCTATCGAGTACAGGAGCATACCGCGAATTTATGGGAGGGTTTAAGGACGGCGGTGAAGTACCGGTTTCCGGATATTTCGAACCAAGCGACACCAACGGTCAAAATGCTCTTTACAATGCGTTCGAAAGCGGAGCTACTACACCATTCCAGATTGTATTCCCTGCAACAATGGGAGCGTCTTGGGTATTTAACGGTGTGGTTACAGGGTTCTCAACATCGGCAGATTTAGAGGATATTATAGGGTTTGAAGCAACCATTAAAGTATCTGGAAAACCTACACTCGGATTTACGGTATCCGCCGGATTGTCAGGTTTGACAATGTCCGGTACAGGTGGGTCTCTGGTGCCTACATTTGCCACAGGTAAATACTACTATGCATTTACAGGGGTAACTGCACCGTCTGTTACGGTAACGGCTACTGCAGCAAACCATACCATATGGCTATTTGTGGACGGGGCAAAGGCGGCGGACCTTACAAGCGGATCACCATCCGGCGCAATTACTTTAGCAGTAGGGACGAAGAAATTCACCATCATGGCATTTGAAGAGGGTAAAACCATTAAGACATACGAAATTGTTGTTGAGAAAGCATCGTAACATATCAATTTTAAGGGAGGCTTATCCAGCTCCCTTTTGATTTTAAGGAGGAAGTACATGAGAGTAGAGGTCAGCCAATCGAAAGGGAACCCGTACGTTACAGATGTCAAATTGGATGGGGAGCCAGTATCAAAATATTTACGCGGACTTAGTATCCAGATCGAGGCCGGAGAGATGCCGGTAATAGAACTTGATTTAAGATGTCCGGAAAGTATTGTAATAGATACGGACGGCGAAGTAAAAATAAATATTGGAAATAAAAAATATAAATTAACGGAGGTAGGACAATGAGATATTATCCAATTCAGTTAGATAAATCACGTAATTTTAAATACGGTATGAAAGCAATCAGCCTGGTAGAAAAGAAATTCAAGAAGCCGATTATGAAGGTCGATATGGGCGGTCTGACGATGGAAGAGATGGCTACGATTATATGGGCCGGCTTGGTCCATGAAGATAAAAATCTATCGGTTGAACGAGTAATGGATCTGATTGATGATTATTCCAATGTAACAGCAGTGTTCGATATCGCCGGCGAAGCTCTAAATAAAGCCTTTGTCGGAGACATTCCAGCGGAGGAAACCGAAAAAAACGCATAGAGGGCAAGGAACCGGAACCGTTTGATATCATCAAACAAATGGAACTTGCCTTTTCTATTGGTATAAACATATCTGATTTTTGGGACATGACCCCGTACGAGCTTATTATAGCACAGCGGGGTTTTATTATGGTTAAAAACAGAGAAGCGGAAGAATTTTCGGCTAAGTTCAAATTACTCCAAGAGCTGGCAATCTCTCAGGCGTGGTGCACGGCAAACTGGTCCAGGGCTAAGAAGATACCAAACCTTGATAAGGTCTTAGGCGCAGACAAAAAAGGCAATAAGAAAAACAAAAAAATGACCGACCAGGAAATGCTTGCACAGATAAGAGCCATTAATAAAAGTTTAGGCGGTGAGGTGAAGTAATGGCAGGAAACCAGAAAAGCAATTTCATAGTGCGCGGCGGCTTGGATATGACTTCCTTTACCAAAGGGCTGGCGACAACTCAGAAGCAGCTTGGTGCGTTCCAAGCCGGGATCAGTAAATCAATGAAATTGATTTCTGCGGCAATTGGCGGTGTGGCTATTGGAAGTTTTATTAAAAGCAGTGTGAAACTGGCAAGTGCCCAGGAAAGTGCATTAAAAGGACTGGAATCTATAGTAAATGGGCAGGGTAAGAGTTTTGCCGGCACCACTGGGTTTATCCAGGACTACATTAAAGACGGCTTAATTCCACTGACCGATGCAGTAACCGCATATAAAAATCTTACCGCCAGAGGGTACGGAGACGAACAAATTCAGGCCATAATGAACCGGTTGAAGGACAGCTCGGCATTCGGACGGCAGGCAGCGTTAACCATGGGCGAGGCGGTGAAATCCGCAACAGAGGGCTTAAAGAACGAAAATTCCATCTTGGTAGACAATGCCGGAGTGACAAAAAATGTCTCGGTAATCTGGAAAGAATATGCGAAATCCTTAGGAAAGAGCGTCGAGAGCCTGACCGCGGCAGAGAAGCGGCAGGCAGAGTATAACGGCATCTTGCAGGAAACCAGGTATATGGTGGGAGATGCCGCGAAATATGCAGATACATACGCCGGTAGAATGTCGGCATTAAGCAAAACATTATATGATATCAAGGTAAATATAGGCAACGCTTTCATGCCGCTACTGAATATAGCTATTCCGATCCTGAATAACTTTGGTACGACCATCAAGAATATTACAGGAAATCTTGCGGTGTTTTCACAGGCCTTATTCGGGAAGTCAATCGTTGCAGCTACGAATAATACCGAGTCGCAGGCGGATGCGGTTGCAGGTCTTGGGGATGCATACGAAGAAGCAGGGAAGAAAGCCAAAGGAGCAATCGCCCCATTTGACGAGATTAACATGATCGGTGCAGGTGATAAGTCGTCGGTAGGAACGCCGCCGTCCGGAATATCCGGAGTGCCGCAAATAACCGAAGAGACATCGGATGCAACCGGTGGATTTACAGGTAATATCAGCAAATTAAAAGAAAAGCTTCAGCCAACGATTGATGCACTTGGTAGGTTCAAGGAAGCACTAATACCAATTAAGGATTTTGTATTCAGCAATATAAAATCCTTTTATGAAGACATCCTTAAACCAATCGGTTCATGGGTAATTGGCGAAGGGCTTCCAAAATTGCTCGATATCTTTAGCGGGCTACTAAACAAAATAGATTGGGCTAAACTGTCCGATGCTTTTAAGAAGGTAAATGAAGCCATTGCCCCATTTGCTATAAAAGTAGGAGAAGGCTTTATTTTCTTTGTCGGAAAATTAGTTGAATTATTAACTCCTGCCGTGTCAAAAACAGTCGACCTGCTAGCCAAGGCATTAAGCGCCATCGCGGATGTGATAAATAAGATCCCTGTCGACGTTGCCATAGCGATTGGGGGGGCGGTTGGAGGATTAGCTACCGCAATTTTAATATTCAAAACTGCGTCTGCTGTTTCCGGAATTATAAAGAAAATAAAAGATGCCTTTGTGGGTAAGAGCGGTTTGATAACATTGATTGCAAAGCATCCTATATTGACAATTGCAGCAGGGATCGCAGCTCTGGCCGGAGCAGTAATAGCTCTCCAGGAGGCTAACTTCGAAAAATCAGAAATCGGTCAGTATATTAAAAAAGTGGATGAACTGTCAGAGTCAGCAAGAAAATTAAACGAAGAAATACGGGAAGAGATTGAATCCAGAAAAGAACGAAGGGACGGTATTGAAGCAGAATACGGGGCAGTGCAGATACTGGCAGACAAGTATTTTGCCTTAGCTGACCAAGAAAGCCTAACCAACGATGAGCAGTTACTAATGAAGACCTACGCCGGTGAGCTTATCGAAAAAATACCGGAA
>JAFAFU010000041.1 GCA_023423335.1 Bacillota bacterium
CTTACGGTCGGTGATACATTTAATGAAAAATCTTACTTCAGAGTCCACAGGAAAAAGTTCCTACGGAACTCTAAATGTTTTAGAATTTTCAGGGTTGTTTTACTGTTCAATTATCAAGGTTCATATAGCTTTGATGCTTTTGTTTTGCTGCGCTTCTCAACATCAGCTTGACTATCTTATCATGCATCGTAGGCTTTGTCAACTACTTTTCCAAATTAATTTTCTCCGGTTTTTTACCGATTTATCCATCCGGACTAACCGTTCATTTTTCCAGCAAAAACCAAGGATAAGCAGAACGGAGAAAGAGGGATTTGAACCCTCGCGCCGCTATTAACGACCTACTCCCTTTCCAGGGGAGCCCCTTCAGCCGCTTGGGTATTTCTCCAGGTTATATTGAAACCATTCAGCTAAATCTTAGAACTTATTCAATTCATTATGCGAGGTTATTGACGCATCGATCCGCTTAGTTTGAATAAGAAAACCACCAAGCTTCGGTGGTCTCAATATTAAGCGGAGAGAGTGGGATTCGAACCCACGGTTCCTTGCAGAATCACTGGTTTTCAAGACCAGCCCCTTAAGCCGCTCGGGCATCTCTCCAAACGTCGCTTAGCTAGTATATCATCTCGAATATCTTGTGTCAAGAGGTTTTCAATTATTCATGGGATAAATTGTTGCATTTTTTCTTATAACTCGCTCAATTATAGAACCTGTTGCCCCTGCCCTGTACACATAGAAAAAGGTCCTGCTTTCGGTATGTTCACAGAACCCGTACATTCTCTGCTGTTAGTGAAAGGATATCATATTAACTTATAATAATTCTTCCGCCAGAGCCTTTGCCCTGGTATAGTCTTCCGGCGTCGTCAATTTCAGATTATTATAATCCCCCATCAGCATCTTCACCGGCTTCTTTAGGTAGGTCTCATATACCACTGCATCATCCGTTATATTATTTTGGTTATTATCCTGCTTCATCAGCTCATATGCTTTCCGGATAGAATGGAACTCAAATGCCTGAGGGGTCTGGGCCGCCCATAAAGTATTACGATCCGGAGTGGAGGTGATATAGTTCTCCTCATTCACAATCTTTATTGTCTCCTTGACCGGTACTCCCGGAATGCAGGCCCGACACTCCATGACTTCCCTGATAACCATTTCGATCAGTCCCCTCGTCAGGAACGGTCTGGCTCCATCATGAATCAGGATATAATCCGTCCCGCTGATAGCAGTGAGTGCACAATAAACAGAATCGTACCTCTCGGCTCCGCCTTCGAGGATAGCGGCAACCTTGCCTATGTTGAATTTACGGACTATCTTCTCCCTGCAATACTCCACTTGATCAGTCCCCGTTACCAGAATGATCTCATCCACACTGCTCTCTTCAAATGCCTTCAGGGAATAATACAGAATGGGTTTCTCTTTTATGGTTAGGAACTGTTTGGCTACCGGAGTATTCATCCTCTTTCCCTGGCCGGCTGCCAGTACAATTGCAGTAATTCGGCTCTTCTCCATGAAGCTATCCTCACTTGTACATCTTCTTATTATATATAATTTGTATATAATTATAAAAACAATTGAAATATATCACTTATAGCGGATATAAGAAAAATCAAAGACTTCATAAATTTATCTTTCCCCAATTTTAAGGTTCGCTACCGCATTCAGGTCAAGACCGCTCCTGACACCCTTTTGATATTCATAATAAGCTGCAGTTCCTATCATCGCCGCATTATCCGTACAGTAAACAGATGATGGATAATAGAAGGCCAGACCATTCTGACTGCAAGCCTCTGTCATGGCATTCCTTAACGCGGTATTGGCTGCAACACCTCCGGCGATGGCTACCTGCCTCATCCCATATTCCTTAGCGGCGGCGACCGTCCTGTTTACCAGTACTTCCACGACTGCGTTCTGAAAGGATGCTGCAAGATCGGCACGGTTGATCTCCATGTTTTTCATTTCCATGGAATTGATATGGTTCAAGACTGCCGACTTAACTCCGCTGAAGCTGAAATCATAGGGGGCATCTTCAATCTGTGCCCGTGGAAATGTGATGGCCTCCTTATTCCCTTCCCTTGCCAGCTTATCAATCTTCGGGCCGCCGGGATAACCCAGTCCGATTGCCCGCGCCACCTTATCAAAGGCTTCTCCGGCCGCATCATCCCTGGTCTTCCCTATGATCTGATATTCGCCGTATTCTCTCACCAATACCAGGTGGGTATGCCCACCGGATACAACCAGACAAAGAAACGGCGGCTCCAGTTCCTTGTTCTCTATATAATTAGCTGATATATGTCCCTCAATATGGTGCACCCCGATTAAGGGCTTTCCGGCGGCAAAGCTGATTGCTTTCGCCTCTGCAACACCGACAAGAAGTGCGCCGACCAATCCGGGTCCATAGGTTACTCCGATTGCATCGATGTCCTGTAAGGAAATCTCTGCTTCTTCCAGTGCCTCTTCGATCACCTGGTTAATCTTTTCAATATGTTTTCTGGATGCAATCTCAGGAACCACTCCTCCATAGAGCTTATGCAGCTCTATCTGGGAGGAAATGATATTTGACCGGATTTCCCTTCCATTTTTTACAACTGCTGCCGCTGTCTCATCACAGGAGGTTTCGATCGCTAAAATATTTATGTCCTTTATCATACTATCCTCCATTTTCTGCTACTTTACTTAATTATCTTCTGAGCCGGTTTTATGATCCCAGCCAAGAATTTTCCACTTTCCTTCCTCGCTTTTCCGCAGCAGATATCTTCTGGTTTCAGAAGCCTTTCCATTTTCAAGAATATAATAGGAAACAAAGACTGTAGCATATTCTCTGCCGTCCGCCTCCCATTTTTCTTCCATTTCCTCATTTACCAGAAGGTAATTCGTGATCTTCCGATCCGCTTTATTCCATGCGGCAATATCGGAATAAAGATCCTTAAGGTAATTCTCTTCCGGATTAACCTGAAGGAATTCTTCATCGTATAACTCCAGTATCTTCTTTGCCAGCGCTTTTACCTCATCATCCCCTAATCCGGAATAGAGCGTCTTCGTGATACTGCTATAAAACTTAGCGACCTCCCTGGGTGTCTCAGGATAATTCGTATTCAGGTCCCTCTCAAGAAGCTTTCCTGCTTCCGTCAACGATTTATTATTAGCCGCCTTCTCTTCACTGGATCTTCTTGATACATCCATATAAATTAATAAAATAATAATTATAACAACTAATATACCACCGATCACCGTTGATATCCGTTTCCCTGTATTAACCATCCTGCAACCTCCTTATACTTAATATCCCCTCTAGTGTACTTTATCATTGACCTTTAGGCAAACTGTGTTGAATGTATTGCCACTATGCAAGGAAGCTGAGCGACTCGTAGCGGTGGTTACGTGGAGTGAAGCTGACGCTGCAGATGGCAATACAGGCAATGCAGTTTGACCAATTGTCAGTAATAAAGTACACCTGGCTATCTCACCGCATATCTTATTATTCATTCTTGTCAAACTCCAGGGTAATGCTTTTCCTATCCTTGCCTGGTTTCGTATTCTGGAATATCCGTCTGGCTTCGCCGATAAAATCTTCCGGACGAATCAAGGACGGACTGTAATGGGTAAGCCATAGCTCCTTCACCCTTGCCGCTTTGGCCAGCTTGGCAGCTTCCTGGAACGTCATGTGCTTATATTCCTTTGCCTTTGAATCCTTCTCGCTCTCTCCATACATACCCTCGCAGATGAATAGGTCTGACGCCTCCGCATTATCTGCAATAGATTTCGTCGGTCTTGAGTCCGTACAATAGGTCAGCTTGATCCCTTTCCTCTCCGGACCCAGTACCATATCCGGGGTAAATATCCTTCCTTCTGCCTCAATTGTATCACCCTTCTGCAAACGGTTCCAATACTTCTGCGGAACCTGATTTTCCTCTGCCCGTTCCGTATAGAACCGTCCTCCGCGTTTGATCATGAGACTGTAACCATAACAGATCACATTGTGCTTGACTTGGAAAGCCTTTATCTCATATCCATTCATTTCTATGGTCTGCTCCGGCAGCATCAGTTCAATGAATTGCAGCTCAAAGGGCAGCTCCGGGGCGATGACCCGCAGGGCGTTTACAACTCTTTCCAGGCCTTTCGGACCGATCAGAACAACCGGCTCCGTCCGGTCGGCATTTCCCATGGAAAGCAGAAGTCCTGGCAGACCGCTGATATGATCACCATGATAGTGGGTAAAGCAAATAATATCAATTGAGTGGAAGCTCCAGCCTTTTTCACGGATTGCAATCTGTGTCCCCTCACCGCAATCAATCAACAAACTGCTCCCATTATATCTTGTCATAAGCGCTGTCAGCCATCTGCCCGGCAGAGGCATCATACCGCTTGTTCCCAACAAACATACATCCAACATATTTATTCCGAGCCTTTCTCATGGTATCAATCTCATTTTACCACATTTCCGATATTCATATAACACACTTTCATATATTTTAGCAGTATTTACTATTGCTTGTCCAGATTAATATTATAGAGTCATTTATGGCATGGAACTGGCACATATAAAAAGAGCCGGCCATCAGACCGACTCTTAAATCCCCTAAAGAACTTCCAGCTTCTTTTTCACTTCGACCGGAATCTTAAATCCGGCAATCATCTTCTCATAGCACTCCTCGCACAGATTAAAATGATGAACCTCCGTATCCCTTTTGGAAAAGTATCCCCACTCTTTGGTAGCCTCAAATGCATCCTCTCTCAGGATACCATTTTCAACTTTAAGGACTTTTCCACAGGAATTACAGCAAATCGGAACTTCCCCGCTCTTTTTTACGTTCAATGCCCTTTTCACGACTTTCCCCTCCTGATATGATGCATTCGCTCTTACAACCATTATAATCGTAATAGAAGGATTTTTACAGTGGGAATTACTGTATCGGTTTCAGCCACATAATGACAGCATCCTCCTTCGGCTTCGTATAGAAATCCTTACGGATACCGGCATTCTCAAACCCCAATCGCTCGTACAGCCTTCTGGCCGCCTCATTGGACTGCCTGACCTCCAGGGTCAGAGCGGCGATGCCCCTATCCTTTGCCTGTTCAATCAAACACCTCAACATCTGATATCCAATTTGTTGCCTTCGGTATTTCTCACTGACCGCCACATTATAGATGTAGCCTTCTCCGGCGATTCCCCAATAGCCGCAATAGCCGGCGATATTACCATCGACTTCAGCAATAAAGTAACTGTTGTTCTGGACCTTAAATGAATCAAAAAAATCTTCATTGCTCCAGGGATCGGCAAAGGTCTCCTGTTCTATTCTGCAAACCTCATTCAAATCAGCTTCTGTCATCTTACGGATCAGCATTATCTCTGCACTCCTCCCGGTGTAAGCCTCTCAGCCCTTTCCCGTTCTGCCTGGGACATCCTAAGATAGACCGGCCCGTGCTCCGCCGCTGTCTCCAGCCTGTTCTGTTTATAATACTGCAGTCCCAGAGCACCGATGGCTCCGGCCCTCTGGCGGCTTAAATGCACCGGGGCAACAAAAAAGCCCACCTTCGTTCTGTTCTGAATTATATCCAGATAGACTGGTACAGCATCTCCAAGATAGATCACTTCCCGGCCCAATGTATTGATCTCCTCAATAATTTCTTCTACCGGAACCGCCCTCTGTTCGGCAACTACCCGGAAATCCTCACCGGCAAACTCATATAGACCGGTATATACCTGATTTCTTCTGGCATCCATCATCGGACAAATCAGCTTGTCCGTTCCATACAAGTTATACGCCATACTGTCCAAAGTGGGTACTGCAATCACCGGTATTTTCAGTGCCAGTCCCAGTCCCTTGGCGGTTGCCGAACCGATCCTCAGTCCCGTAAAAGATCCGGGGCCGGAGGATACGGCTATCCCGTCAACCGTGGCAAGGTCCAGCTCAACCATCTTCACGATCTCATCCAGCATCGGGAGCAGGGTCTGCGAATGTGTCTTCTTATAATTAACCGTATATTCTGCCAGCAACGCTTCCTCTGTTACAATTGCAACTGAGGCGACCATCCCCGAGCTGTCCATAGCTAATAATCTCATCATCATCTCCATTCTGCCAAAACGCCGCAAGTTTGGCGCCAGCACAAACATTAAAGCATATCGCATCTGAGGGTTTTGCAGACACTCAAAGTACGGTTATTTCCCTGTAATCAAAGCCCTTCTCCAGATTCTTCCGAATCGTGATGGCGATCCTATCCTCCGGTAAAAGTTCTTCAATAAGTTCTGCCCATTCGATCAGGCAGATACCGACGCCATAGAAATATTCCTCGTACCCGATCTCCTCCATCTCTTCGAGATCTCCGATACGGTATACGTCAAAATGATAAAAAGGACTCTTACTCCCTTCATATTCCTGGATTATTGTAAAGGTCGGGCTGTTTACGGTATCCTTTACACCGAGACCTTTGGCAAATCCCTGCGTAAATACCGTTTTACCGACTCCCAAATCTCCGCTTAAACAATATATCTCACCTGGCCGGGCCTTTTCGCCCAAGGATAAGCCCAGCCGGTAGGTTTCTTCTGCGCTATAGCTCTCTATAATCATGTTCCCTTTTCTCTTTCTGTTTTTTCGTATACTTACAGGCCGTCTTGCTGGCAAACCTGTTCGCGTACAGTATACTTACTGCGTTTATATTATATCAGAGAAGCATGAAAAAAGATAGGATTTCATCTAATCCTATCTTTTCCCTATTGTAAACTTATATCATTATTTTGTAAATGCTTTTATCACCGTACTTAACCTCTTATATAATAATATAGTTACTGCAGATACCAGGACGCCCTTTAGCAAATTGAACGGAGCAACGGCCAACAGGATAAATGTAGCTAAGTTCTGGATGGCCGGATTTACCTCAGTGCCATACTGCACCAATGCAGCCATATCCGTACGCATGAAGAAGGCAAATACAGGCAGTAACAGGAACGCATTTAACGCGCTTCCGATTACGGTCATGGAGACAATTCCTGCTGCCAGGCCTTTGACTGCTGATTTAAAGGACTTCTTTCTGTTGTATATCATTGCAGCGGGTACCACCAGGGAACATCCAATCAGAAAGTTCGCCAGCTCTCCTACTCCCATGGTTATCGTGCCGTTGATTACAAGGTTTAGCAGTACCTTTACTAATTCAATAAGAGCTCCTGCTGCAGGACCCATGGCAAATGCTCCTACCAATACGGGTACCTCGCTGAAATCCAGCTCATAGAAGAAGGGCGCGAACCACAGAGGAATCTCAAACAGCATTAATACGGTTGCTACTGCGGACAGCATTGCAATAACGGTTATCGTTCTGATCGTTAAGAATTTTTCGTTTCGTGTAACAGCTTTTGTTTTTGTGTTAGACATCATATTCATATTGTACTCTCCTTTTTTAATAAAAGGAAAATTCCCGGCTGCAGCTCTTTCTTGCTTGCATATCTGGCAGAAACATAAAAATCCCCGATTTTAAATTACTAAAATCGGGGCATTAAAATGCAATCAAAATTCTACTGCTCTTCTCTCATCCAGACTTTACTGTCGGTTTTGGAATTTCACCAAATCAATCATGTAAACCGGAAACAATCACTTCCTGCCACCTGAGTCGCGGACTATACCGCCGGTCGGGAATTTCACCCTGCCCCGAAGAATAACCTTTTTATTTTATTTTATTTACATGTGTAATCATACAACGGTTTTTTCTCTATGTCAATATACAAATACAGTAATATGTAACAAAATCTTCTGCAATCCGTCTTATTCACCAAGCCCTTCCACATAGGTGATAGGAACAGAGAACATGATCCCCGTATTGGGTATGCTTAAATCACCGATTACCTTCTTGATGGCTCCTTTGGCCGCTGCCGCGGCAGCCTCCTCCTTAAATACAAGCATCATCACCTTACAGGCGGATTTGTCTTCGTCCGACAGAAGCATCCGGAGCATTCCAAAGATCGGCAGCTCCTCCATATTCACCAATTCCTTAGCCATTCCGGTTCCATCCAGGATAGTACCGCCTTTGACTCCTGATTCCGCCAGCTTCTTAATCAGCTCTTCCATAAGTTCAACTTTCTTCAGTATTAATACTAACAGCTGCATCCTGTTTCATCACCTCCCATATCCTCTGTTAAGACAGGTTTCCATAGATCAGATCCTTAAGTACTCCGAATACTTCCCTGACATAGTAGTTCAGCGACAGCAGCGGATCAGAGGGTGCCGCCATTCCCTGGACGCCCTTAAGCCCCTGCTTTCTCGCCAGCTTCAGGGCACGGTAAATGTGAAAGCCATTGGTTATGATAGCAACCTTTGCACTCTCATCCCGAAGGAGGGCCTTACTGTAGCGGATATTCTCCTCCGTATTCCCGGACGCATCCTCTCTAAGAATTCGTTCCTCTTCAATACCGGCCTCCAGCAGATAATCTGCCATAGCCTTTGCTTCCGTGATAAATTCTCCTTTCCCCTGTCCCCCCGATACAATCACGCGGGTTTTCGGATTATCCACAAGGTACTGCAACGCAGTCTCCAGTCTCCGCAAAAGGCTTTTTGTTATTCTGATCCCCCTCACCTGGGCACCCAAAACAATGATATAATCCATTCCCCGGTCCGCCTTCCTTCCGGAATAGGAGAAGATGATACAAAGCATTAGCAGAAAGGCACCAGCTCCGACCGCCACTGCGCAAAGGAATAGAAGCTGGAGTAATCTCCCCGGGAGCAGCCCTGCTTTGTCCATATATTTATATATGGAGGCAAATAAAAGGAAACCGGCCCCGGACAACAGCCAGATCCAGGCAAAGGATGCCTGAATTCCCGCATAATAGATAATGATTCCATAATAAATTAAGCTTAGGATTCCCAGTACTATTGCCAATCCATATAATAATTCCATTCCTTTAAATCCCTTCCGTAAGCGCTTTGTCAGTACCTTTCTATATCCATATTATACTCCTTCTGTACCGATGATATAACGCAAACGTAGTGAGTCATAGTACAAACGAGTTTGCACAACAAGCTTGCTTGTAAGCATGTGAGTAGAGTGAAAGATTATGAATGTATTTTCTGTTCATGATATAACAGCAGAAAACAGAGGTCTTCCTCACAATTTTCTGCTGCAGATATCATTCCTGTTCTTATAGCTTCATCGTTAGCTGGATTCTCTTCTTGGCCAGATCAACGCTTAATACCTTTACCTCTACGATATCTCCCACACTCACCACATCCAACGGATGTTTCACGAACTTCCTGTCAGAAAGCTGGGAAATATGAACCAGGCCGTCCTGATGTACGCCGATATCAACAAATGCTCCAAAGTCAATGACATTACGGACGGTGCCTTTGAGTATCATTCCTTCCGTCAGATCCTTCATATCCAGGACATCCGTCCTAAGGATCGGTTTAGGCATCTCATCTCTCGGGTCCCTGCCAGGCTTCTCCAATTCCTTGACGATATCCGTCAGGGTGATCTCGCCGACCCCCAGCTCTTCAGCCAGCTTCTTCTTGTCCTGAATCTTTTTACCGATGGGAGCTGTTCCTGCATCCTCGTAAATCTCCTGAGGCTTCCGGACAGTATTATTCTTATTCCCGGCTTCTGCCACCGGCTGCTCCAGACCATTCCCTACGGCAGCCGCAAGGGCTTTCGCAAAGGCAGTGTCCTGAGATTTCACTGTAATCATCGGTTTCTTCTTCTCCGGTTTTATCTCCCTGCGTTGTTCCGGCTTTCCTTCCGAGCCCGATATGCTGCCTTTCGACTTAGCTGCTTTGGCTTGAAGCTCCTTTATGTTCTCCAGGGTTAAACCAAGCTTCAACAGCAAGGCTTTGGCCGCTTCATAGGATTCCGGATGGACTCCGGTTGCATCCAGAGGGTTGTCCCCACCCTGAATTCTCAAAAAACCGGCGCATTGTTCAAAGGCCTTCGGTCCCAGCTTCGCTACCTTAAGGAGTTCATTCCGGCTGCGGAATCTGCCATTGGTTTCCCGGAAAGCAACAATATTCTTAGCAATGGGCTTGCTGATACCGGATACATACTCCAGAAGGGATACCGAAGCTGTATTTAGATCCACGCCTACCTTATTCACACAATCCTCGACCACTCCGGACAGGGCTTCACTCAGCTTCTTCTGGTTCATATCATGCTGGTATTGTCCGACACCGATGGACTGAGGATCAATCTTGACCAGTTCAGCTAAGGGGTCCTGCAGTCTTCTTGCGATGGAGGCCGCACTTCTCTGTCCCACGTCAAAGTTCGGAAATTCTTCGGTTGCCAGCTTGCTGGCAGAGTATACGGAAGCCCCCGCTTCATTGACTATGATATACTTGAGCGGCCGATTGATCTCCTTCAACAGATCGACAATCACCAGCTCCGATTCCCTGGAAGCGGTTCCGTTTCCTACGGAGATCAGAGTAATATTATATTTATCGATTAATTTCTTTAATACCTTTTTTGCTTCCTCTACCTTGTTTTGGGGTGCGGTCGGGTAGATCACCACCGTATCCAGAACCTTACCGGTACTGTCCACTACCGCCAGCTTACAGCCGGTACGAAAAGCCGGATCCCAGCCCAGTACGACCTGGCCCATAATCGGGGGCTGCATCAGCAGCTGGACCAAATTCTTGCCAAAAACTTTAATTGCCCCATCCTCCGCCTTCTCGGTGAGGTCATTGCGGATTTCCCTCTCGATCGCCGGTGCAATCAGACGTTTATAGCTGTCCGAGGCGGCAGTCTTCAGATAATCATTCGTATGGACATTATCCTTTATAATTACCTTCTTCTCCAGGTATCTTAGAATTCTCTCCTCCGGAGCCAACACCTTTACCGTAAGGAATTTCTCATTTTCACCACGGTTAATTGCCAATACCCGGTGCCCTGCCAGCTTCTCTATCGTTTCCTCAAAATTATAATACATTTCATATACGGATTCTGCTTTCTCGTTCTTTGCCACGGAGGTTAATTTACCTTCCTTCATGGTAACATCACGGATATAGCTGCGGTGTTCCGCCTGATCAGAGATATCCTCGGCGATGATATCCATAGCGCCGGCGATAGCCTCTTCCACCGTATGGACCTCCTTCTCCTCGGAAAGGAATGCAAGTGCTTCTTCCGTCATCGGCTTATCCGTCTCCTGGGCAATCAAAATTGCCGCCAGACCTTCCAAACCTTTTTCCTTTGCCATGGTTGCTCTGGTCCTTCTCTTCGGCCGGTACGGACGATACAAATCTTCCACAATAACGAGAGTCGGTGCAGCCAAGATCTGCGCCCTTAACTCCTCCGTCATCTTCCCTTGTTCCTCTATACTGCCAATTACCTGAGCCTTCTTCTCTTCCAGATTCCTGAGATATATCAGTCTCTCATGAAGATTTCTCAGCTGCTCATCATCCAGAGAGCCGGTGACTTCCTTTCGGTAACGGGCAATGAACGGAATTGTATTTCCTTCATCTATCAGTTTCACTGCTGCTTCCACCTGCTCCAGGCGGATATTCAGTTCTTCTTTTAATTGCTTTAAAATATCCATAAATCTGCTCCTCAATCGTTATTATTTCCACAATATCCTTATCATACCAAAGGATGAAAGGAAAATCAACCTGAAGCAAAAATCCCTTCTGCTCTATTCATGCATAAAATCTTTTATACACTGCACCATTTGCCTTCGCGTTAATACAAGCGCTTCTGTATTATTTACATTTTCCCGGAATAGAGGTATAATGATGGTGAATATTTCTGCTGAAATCAATAGTAGAAGGGAGGTACTGCTTTTGATCAGCCCCATCGGTTATCAATACAATTTTTATCCGATTCATCCTTCCAGCAATACGAATACCGTAGATGCTGTCAGCAGGGTCCATCCTATAGAAGCCCTAAAGCCCCAGGGCGGTGCGAAGATCTGGAAGACGAGCCCCTCCGAATGCGGAACCTGCAATAGCAGAAGGTATGTGGATGGCTCCAATGATATGAACGTATCCTTTAAGACTCCCACCAATATTTCCCCTCAGGCCTCCTTTACCAGGGTATCCGCTCACGAAAGCGAGCATGTAGCGGATGCGGTCAGTAAAGGAAATCAGCCCGGGGCTAAACTGGTTTCTGCTTCCGTTCAGCTTAAAGTAGCAGTATGTCCTGAATGCGGTACCCCTTATATTGCAGGCGGGGAGACCCGAACTACGATAAAATATGAAGAAAATAACCCCTATGAGAGCAACCGGAAAGCAGTGGAGGAAAGCTTATTAAAGGGAATGAACGTAAATTATGTGGCATAGCATTTACTTTCAAATAAGACAGTAAAATATCTTATATGAAAATGCCCTCAACGCAAAACCATGCCTTCAAGCGCATAAAAAGAGCTGTCCGGGACAGCTCTTTTCTATTCCTGCCCCTAAAGGCGGCAGCATTCCCTTTTCATTTACAGCTGTGCTGATAAGAATTTATCATGGACAGCATTCATCGCTTTCTCAACATGCTGCTCATCGATTAAGACGGTTACACGAATTTCAGAGGTAGAGATCATCTTGATATTAACGCCGACATCATAGAGGGCTTCAAACATCTTTGCAGCAACCCCTGCATTGGACATCATGCCGGCTCCGACAATGGAAACCTTGGCTACATCCCGCTCCACATCAATCTTCTGGCATTTTAAGCTGCCTTCCCGGTGGCGTTCCAGTATTCCGACCGCCTCTTCCAGGTCATCTTCCTTTACCGTAAAGCTGATATCCTTTGTTCCGTCCCTTCCGACGGACTGTAATATAATATCAACATTTACATCATGCCTTGCCAGGTGGTTGAATAATTTGAAAGCCACTCCGGGCTGGTCCTCCAATCCGATTACTGCTATTCGGGCTGTATTTTTATCGCATGCCACTCCGCTGACAAGCATTTTCTCCATCTTTACTTCCTCCTTAACTAACGTACCCTCTGTATGATTTAAACTGGATCGTACGATAAGCTGGACTCCATATTTTTTTGCCATCTCCACGGACCGGTTATGAAGAACTCCCGCTCCCAGGGAAGCCATCTCCAGCATCTCATCATAGGTTATCTCCCCCAGCTTCCTGGCATCCTTCACTATTCTGGGATCCGCTGTAAATACGCCGTCCACATCCGTATAGATCTCGCAGATATCCGCATGCAGGGTCGCGGCTAATGCAACTGCAGTGGTGTCGGAACCCCCGCGGCCCAGTGTCGTATAGTCGTCGAATTTATTCACACCCTGAAAACCGGTCACTATAACGATCCGCTTATTTTCTAATTCATTATGAATTCGTTCCGTATCAATCCTCTTAAGTCTCGCATTTCCATAGACTGCGGTTGTATGCATTGCCACCTGATAAGCATTGAGTGAGACTGCGGGTACTCCCAGGGTATCCAGGGCCATCGCCATCAATGCAACGGATACCTGTTCTCCCGTAGTCAGCAGCATATCGATTTCTCTTTTGGACGGGTTAGGATTGATATCCCTTGCTTGTGCCAGCAATAGATCCGTCTGCTTCCCCATCGCAGATAATACCACAACTACTTCATTCCCTTTTTTATAATCTTCGACACATCTCCTGGCGACATTAAATATTCTTTCCTTATCGGCAACCGACGTGCCTCCGAATTTCTTAACTATTAACATAGCTGCCTCCTAAACCAAAGTATCAACGTATCTTGCTAAATGCTCGTGCGTAATATCAACACGGTAATTGCCGGATCAACCCATGCTACTTTGTTCCGAATAACCGATTAATAACAGTATATCCTTCTCTTACCACATTGCCACTGGTTATACCCTCTGCTTCATCATAAAACCAAGGATTATTTTGCTCCCTGGTACTATCATATAAGAGGTAAGGAACCGGATCACTGGTATGGGTCCTGCATCGGATTGGCGTCGGATGGTCGGGCATGACAAGCATTCGATATTCCGCGCCTGCCTTTTCCATCTCCTCCATGACAATCTTTATGACCCTCTGGTCCAGGAATTCAATCGCTTTTATTTTATTTGTAATGCTGCCCTGATGCCCCATCTCATCGGGGGCCTCCACATGGATATAGACAAAGTCATAATCATCTTCTAACAGCACCCTGACAGCCGCCATGGCCTTGCCTTCATAATTCGTATGTAGTGTTCCGTCCGCACCGGGTACCTCAATCACTTTCATTCCGGCTCCCACTGCAATTCCTTTTAAAAGGTCTACTGCAGAAATCATGGCACCCTTTTTATGGTTTTTTTCTTCAAACGAAGCAAGTGCAGGCTTCGTACCTGCACCCCAGAACCAGAGTGAATTTGCTTTATTCAATCCCTCTGCCTTTCGTTCTTCATTCAAGGGGTGATTATTCAGGATATCATAGCTTTTCTTCATCATTTCCCTGAGGGCAACGTCCTGAGGGAGGTATTCTCCGATTACTCTGCCAAGGATGTCATGGGGCTGGGTCAAATCTATCACTTCACCCTGATCCCAGATCGTCAGGTGACGGTAACTGGTACCGACATAAAACTTATAGATATCATTCTCCAGCTCTTTCCGAACCGCTGCTATCAGCACCGCCGCATCCCTGGTTGAAATTTCGCCGGAGCTGTGGTCCAGAATAGTCTTCTGTTCATAAGGCTTATCATCCTCGGATATTGTTACAATATTACAGCGCAGGGCAATATCCGTCGCCTTCATATCCACTCCGATGCTGAGTGCCTCCAACGGGGAACGGCCGGAATAATAAAGCCTGGGATTATAACCGAGTACCGCCAAATTGGCCGTATCACTGCCCGGCTTCATCCCTTCCGGTATGGTATATGCAATTCCTAGCTCTGATTTATGGGCCAGCAGATCCAACTGCGGAGTAGCCGCTGCCATCAGAGGAGTTTTGTTTCCAAGTTCAGCTAACGGCTCATCCGCCATACCGTCACCAAGTACTACAATATATTTCATGGCATAAAGATCCTTTCGTACAAATTTAACAAATTAGCAAAAACTGACTAAAATCTTACTCTGATTACGTTTCGAACATCACCGGCAGAGTCCCTTAATTCTTTCATTTTCTGTTCTGTCATATGAGGAGTTATAAAGGCATACTCACCTTCAACACCAGCCTTCACTTCCTCAACCGCACCGAAAAGTGTATAAATCCGGCTCCTTGTCTCCTGACCCTGATCCTTAATCCGGAAGAAGAATTTATGCTCAACCTTATTGATATCTGTCAGTTCCAGCTTCTTACTGCTCCAGATGGTCCAGATATTCTTATTCATATGCTTTGCCGCATCGACAACATCCGCAACCACTGCACTGGCTGTCGGTAATTTACCCGCACCACTGCCATAAAACATGACATCCCCGATTACGTTGCCTCGGACGAATATCCCATTAAATACATCATTAACGCTATACAACGGATGATTCGCCTTAATCATGACCGGCGCAACCATGGCATACACGCTTTCATCATTTTCACGGATACTGGAAGCAAATAATTTAATTCTTGCTCCAACCGCCTTTGCATACCGGATATCCGTATCGGTAATATGACTAATTCCTTCCGTATAAATATCTTCAAAATCCACCTGCATGCCAAAAGCCAGGGAAGAAAGGATTGCTATCTTTCTGCAGGCATCATGTCCTTCCACATCCGCTGCCGGATTACGCTCCGCGTAGCCCATACTCTGGGCATTCTTAAGGGCAGTGTCAAAGTCAAGCCCGTCGTCGCTCATTCTGGACAGGATATAATTGGTTGTACCATTTAAGATACCGGTAATCTCCACAATCTCGTCCGCCGTGAGGGACTGGTTTAAAGGCCTTATGATCGGTATTCCGCCGCCTACGCTTGCCTCAAAGAGGAAATTCAAATTTCTCTCCTTTGCAATATCCAGAAGCTCCGCACCATGCTTCGCAACCAGTTCTTTATTGGAAGTTACAACGCTCTTTCCGCTCATGAGAGCTCTCTTTACAAAGGTATAGGCCGGCTCCACACCGCCCATCACTTCTACGACAATCTTAACCTCGGGATCATCTAATATGATATTAACATCATGTACCAGTACCTTCATGATGGGATCTCCAGGGAATTCCCTTAAATCCAATACATATTTTATATTGATTTTGTCTCCGGTCCGCTTTGCGATGCTGTCCCCGTTCGTATTCAATACCTCTACAACGCCGGATCCAATCGTACCATACCCTAAGACTGCGATATTAATCATTATTTATCCTCCATTTCATGCTATGCTCGTAGTCCACATGCTGTAATATACGGCCTTGCACATGGCTTCCTGCCTTCCTGACACTTCTCTTAAACTTACTCCCTGGCTAATATTTTAACATAATGAATGCCTTCCATCGCTTCAATCGCATCAATCAACGTGGATGTGCTGTCCGTCTGGGGCAGGATTTCTATACTGAGGGTTAACAGCGCTATTCCATTCACCGGAATACTCTGGTGGATGGTCAGGATATTGGCTTCCCCCTTTGCGACCTGGCTGAGTACCTTGGACAAAAGCCCCGGCCTGTCATCCATCTGCAGCATGAAGGTAATTGTCTTTCCTCTGGTATTCTCATAGAAAGGGAATATGTCATCCCTGTATTTATAAAATGAGCTTCTGCTGATTTCTACGGCATCGGTGGCTTCCTGAACCGTCATAACTCTTTCCGAATCCAGCAGCCTCTTGGCTTCTACTACCTTTAACAGCACCTCCGGCACTGCTTTTTTCTTTACGATAAAGTATTGTTCCCCATTCATGTTTTCACACCTCCTGAAGGTTTTTTGTAAGCTTTATAAAGCTTACTCTACGATATTGTATGTATATCAGCTACAACTGTCTTTGATAGAAAGAAATCTTACCACATATTTATGCTTAATGCAATACCCATTTGACTTGACCAATCTGAAAACAGGCGATTTGTAACTTATGCTTTATTTATCACCAATATCTATAAAATGTTTTGTATAAAAAGGCTGCCTTAAGGCAGCCTAAATTTAAATTCGTTATTCCTGATCAAACAGTGATAATTAAAGCTTTAAAGCCTTTTTAAGGCTCTCCTGCTCCTCTTCGCTTAATATTCCATTCTGGTCCATTATAATAATAAGGCGGCCATCCTGATTCGTTACCTGTTTCATATAGGCGGTATTCGTACTCTTTATGATGGAAGGTACCTCGTATAGCTGCTCCGATTCCACGTTTATAATCCCCAGCATCTTATCCACTTCATAAGCAATCGTCATAGCATTGGAATTCGTGACAATCAATCGGGTATCATTGTCGGGCTCCTTATTCTCAAGACCGAACTTACTTCTTAAGCTGTATACCGGTATTCTGTCTCCGCGCAGCTTTATAATACCCTTCATATTGTCAGGTGCATTGGCGGCTTTCTCCATCGGAATATATTTCTCTACCGTACTGACCGCCATGATATCAAAACCAAATTCTCCCTCGCCGAGCTTAAATACTGCCTGTTTCGTAACCATCCTAATTAACCTCCTTGCAAAACTACAAAGTCTGTTGGTTATTCTGTGCATTCCATTTTAGATATGCATTAATAAAAGGATCGATATTACCATCCAGAACCGCAGCAGCATTGCCTATCTCCTCATTCGTTCTGTGATCCTTCACCAGCGTGTACGGCTGAAGAACATAGGATCTGATCTGATTGCCCCAGCCGATCTCCTTCACTTCGCCGCGGATACCCGTTATCTTCTCCTGGTTCTCCCGCTGCCGGATCAGAAAAAGCTTTGCCTTCAGCATCTGCATTGCCTTGTCCTTATTCTGCAGCTGAGACCTCTCATTCTGGCATTGTACCACAATATTGGTCGGCAAGTGGGTGATACGTACCGCAGAGGATGTCTTGTTGACATTCTGTCCACCGGCACCGCTGGAATGATAAGTATCAATTCTCAGATCCTTATCCTCTATCTCAATATCGATATCCTCTTCAATATCGGGCATTACATCGCAGGAGACGAACGAAGTCTGTCTCTTACCGGCGGCATTAAACGGAGATATTCTTACCAGCCGGTGTACACCCCGTTCAGATTTTAGATATCCGTAAGCATTCACTCCATTAATCTCCAGGGTTACTGATTTCAATCCTGCTTCTTCACCATCCAGAAAGTCCAGCATATCAACGGTAAAACCCTTCTTATCCGCCCATCGCTGATACATGCGGCACAGCATATTTGCCCAATCGCAGCTTTCCGTTCCGCCGGCGCCTGCATGCAGGGTCAAAATTGCATTATCCTTATCATATTCTCCGGAAAGCAGCGTCTTAAGGCGCAGACTTTCCAGATCATTCTCAAACAGCTCCAATGCGTCCCTGATCTCAGGAATTAAAGATACATCATTCTCCTCATAGCCCATCTGAATCAGTGTCTGAACATCCTCATATCCGGTCTTCAGATGATAATATTCGTCCATTGTATCCTTCAGATTCTTTAATTCCCTCATCAGATTTTGGGCTCTGGCTGCATCATCCCAAAAACCAGGCTGTTCCATTGTCTGGTTTATTTCACTTACCCGCTGTTCCTTCTTAGCGAGGTCAAAGTGAATCCCCCACTTCCATCAGCGGTTTTTCATAGGTTCCAAGTATATATTTAAACTGATCTAATTCAACCACCAAATCACCTCTTTCTTTTATTAATCTTAATTCTTATCACTGGGGACATGCCCATGACTTATATGTTTACATACTTATGCATTTCTTCCGCAGCAGAATTTGTATTTTTTGCCGCTTCCGCAGGGACAGAGATCATTTGGCATTACCTTTTTACTGGTTCTTCTGACCGGTGCGTTCGCAACGCTGTCATCCCGATTGGTACCGGTAACCTTAGCCACCTGCTCCCTCTCAACCTTCTGCTCAATCCTTACATGCATCAGTGCTTTTACGGTATCCTCGCGGATCGCATCCGTCATAGTATCAAACATTTCAAAGCCCTGGAATTTGTACTCTACAATCGGCTGGCGCTGTCCATATGCCTGAAGGCCGATTCCCTGGCGCAGCTGGTCCATATCATCAATGTGATCCATCCATTTACGATCGATGACCTTTAACAGGATAACACGCTCAACTTCTCTGAGCTGCTCAATCTCCGGGAACTCTGCTTCCTTGGCCTCATAAAGCTTAACCGCTTCTTCCTTCAGCTGCTGGATCAGATCATTCTTCCGTATTACTTTCGTAGGGTCGCTAGAAATCGCAATCTCCTGGACGGGAATAATCGGAAGCAAAAGATTGTTCACTTCCTCCAGGTCCCATTCTTCCGGAAGCTGGTCCTCACTGATACAGGAATTCACACAGTCTTCCACGGTATCCGTAATCATGTGATATATGGTATCTCTCATGCTTTCGCCGTCGAGAACCCTTCTTCTCTCTTTGTAAATAATTTCTCTCTGTTCATTATTAACCTGGTCATATTCCAGAAGACTCTTTCTGATCCCATAGTTGTTGCCCTCGATTCTTTTCTGGGCCTTCTCTATGGCATTGGTCAGCATCTTATGCTCAATCTGTTCTCCATCCGGCATTCCCAGCGTATTGAAAATACCCATCAGTCTTTCCGAACCGAACAGGCGCATGAGATCGTCTTCCAGTGAGATAAAGAATCGGGATTCACCGGGATCACCTTGTCTTCCGGCACGTCCGCGCAGCTGGTTATCGATACGTCTGGCTTCATGGCGCTCCGTACCGATAATTTTTAAACCACCGGCTTCCTTCACTCCTTCGCCAAGCTTAATATCGGTACCACGGCCTGCCATATTGGTGGCTATCGTTACTGCTCCATACTGTCCGGCATCTGCTACAATCTCGGCTTCCATCTCATGGAATTTCGCATTCAACACTTTATGAGGAACATTGTGCTTTTTAAGTATTCCGCTGATTTCCTCCGAAGCTTCGATCGTAATCGTACCTACCAATACCGGCTGTCCCTTCTTATGGGACTCGATTACCTCCCTGATAATGGCATTCAGCTTCTCTTTTCTGGTTTTATATACGGCATCCTGATGATCCATACGTGCTACAGGGACATTGGTCGGAACCTCTATAACATCCATTCCGTAGATTTCCCTGAACTCCTGCTCTTCGGTCAGGGCCGTACCGGTCATACCGCATTTTTTCTTATATTTATTGAAGAAGTTCTGGAAGGTAATCGTAGCCAGAGTCTTGCTTTCTCTCTTGACCTTGACATTTTCCTTGGCTTCAATTGCCTGATGCAGACCGTCACTGTATCGTCTTCCCGGCATGATACGTCCGGTAAACTCATCGACTATCAATACCTCATCATCCTTTACCACATAGTCCTTATCACGGAACATCAGATTATGAGCCCGCAATGCCAGAATAATATTATGCTGGATCTCCAGATTCTCAGGGTCTGCCAGGTTCTCAAGGTTAAAGAATCTCTCCACCTTTTTTACGCCTTCTGCGGTAAGATGGACATTCTTTTCCTTCTCATTAACGATAAAATCGCCTTCCTCGGTGATTTCCTCCTTCATAAGTGCGGCCATCTTCGTCAGCTCGCCGCTTTCCTTACCCTTCTTCAGCTGTCTGGCCAGAATATCACAGACACGGTACAGCTCCGTTGATTTGCCGCTTTGCCCGGATATGATCAAAGGGGTCCTTGCTTCATCGATTAAGATGGAGTCCACCTCGTCGATGATGGCATAGGTTAAATCCCGCTGAACCAGCTGTTCCTTATAGATAACCATGTTATCCCTCAGATAATCAAAGCCAAGCTCATTGTTTGTCGCATAGGTAATATCACAGGCATAGGCTGCCCTGCGCTCGTCCTTCTCAAGGCTGTTTAAAATAACTCCGACCTTAAGACCGAGAAATTCATGGATCTGTCCCATCCATTCCGAGTCACGCTTGGCCAGATAATCATTAACCGTAACGATATGGACGCCTTTTCCTTCCAGGGCATTCAGATACGCAGGCAAGGTTGCCACAAGGGTTTTTCCTTCACCGGTACGCATCTCTGTAATACGGCCCTGATGGAGGATGACGCCGCCGATTAGCTGAACCCGGTAATGCCTCAGCCCGATGGTTCTTTTCGCAGCCTCCCTGACCACTGCATATGCTTCTACTAATATATCATCTAAAGTCTCACCATTTTTAAGTCTGTTCTTGAACTCCGTTGTCTTTGCCCTTAAGGCATCATCGGATAACTTCTCATATTCCGGTTCCAGAGCTTCTATACTGTCCACGAGAGGCAGCAAACGCTTTACTTCCCTTTCGCTATGCGTTCCAAATATCTTGTCTAGCAATCCCATTCTTATTCACTCCTATAATCTCATTCTCTGAATATTCGCACCTGAATAATAGTTCAACTAATATTGTAACATTTACACTTAGGTTATTCAACTTAATTTTATTTAAACGGATTATACAAAAGAAAACGGGGCAACTCACAAGCTTTGCTTGTGAGCTTAATCCGCTTAAATAAAATTAATCGCCGCGATACTTAGACGAGCATTCCACCTTACGAGCTTAATCCGTTTAATAAAAGTCAAGTCACCCGAAGTTCGTAAGCTCTGCTTGCGAACAAATAGCAAGCCCGTAAGCGATGCTTACGGGCCATTCCTTCTTTTTTGTTTCTCTATTTTCCTTACGGACTCTAATATTCCGGCTCAATCAGACCATAGGTATTACCCTTCCGCTTGTATACCACATTAACTTCATTCGTCTGGGCATTACGGAAAACATAAAAACTATGCCCCAACAGCTCCATCTGAACACATGCTTCCTCGGCATCCATCGGTTTTATAGCAAACCGCTTCGTTTTGACAATTTTAATTGAATCATCCTCAAAATAATCATCTTCCATGAAGGCCTGATTAAAATTAGAAGCCGCCTGTTTATGATCGATCAGCTTATTCTTATATTTCCTCAATTGACGTTCAATAATTTCCTCTACCAGATCAATGGAAACATACATGTCATTGCTGACTTGCTCTGCCCGGATGATATTTCCTTTAACGGGTATCGTAACCTCAATTTTTTGCCTTTCTTTCTCAACGCTAAGTGTTACATGGATTTCTGTATCAGGAGTGAAGTATCGTTCCAGTTTTCCGATTTTCTCATATACCGCGGTCTTTAAGCCTTCTGTTACATCAATATTCTTTCCACTGATTATATAACGCATAACGCCCAACTCCTTTTTACTTTCTAGTAGCATATGGAATGCTGCTTTCATTATAGCATAAGCGTGAAAAAGTGACAAGCCACTTTGGAAAGATTGGAAGTATTATGGAAGACAATTGTCAATTTCCTTCATAATTATGCATATAATTCAACCAACCTTGTATATTCGACGTTTATTACACCAAATCCGATAAATTTTTGCCAATTCTTTTATTAATATTTATATTATCCGACAATTAAAAAGTCAAGTCCAAAAGCTGATAATTCTGGCCTGTTTTGTCAATTTATCATAAGTTACAAAACGCATTTTCGATATTGACACCCATTTAAGCATGCGACAATAGTAGTTGATAATTGTGGATAATGTGGATAAAATCGTGTATAACTTCTTTTCATTCAAAATTAAGGCTTCTGACCTGTGGATAACTTTTTGATAATATAAAAAGTTGTAAACCGCAGCACCCATTTTATGGAAGCTCTCTTGGATTGTTTGTGCAAAATGTACATGTTTCACTTTGTCAATAGGACTTTCTGATAATTTTTTAACGGACAAGATTTTCTCTATTTAAATAAATTTTCTTAAAAATATGAAAGTTATAATATTTTTAATCCTTAGGACATCCGGACTATTTGTAATAAAAACGGACTATCTGTATATCCTCTCCGCTTTAGATAATATACTCCAATAGTCCGTAATTTAAACATATTCCATACCATATATTATAAATAATATACAACCATCAATCCAGTCTATTTGTCCCTCTCTAATGTTTTTTCGTATTTATCCACCTTATCCGCCAGGAAAGGTGCAAGGCCGACAAACTCGGCACCATAGTTCTTACCCTTACCGTCCATAGCTGTGACCCGTATGATCTGAATAACCACACGGAAGAAGTCCCCATTGCCAAGATTAATCGTGCCCCTGAAATAATACCCTATCGGCAAGTCCGCTTCGCTTAAGAATCCGATACCACTTCGGGAAATATCAAAAACGGATATAGAAGCACCAACATCCTTTATTATAACATTATCCTGTTTAAATACCTCGTCAACCTCCAAACACAGTTCTATCGGAAGTCTTCTATATCTTCTTCTCTCCTGCTTTGCATGTTCTTCCATGGTAAGTGCTCCTTTATCCAATACTGATATGCAGCTTTGCTGAAAACAGATCCTTTCAGGTTATATCTCCTTATGATCCTATTATATTCTATCATACATCGCATTATTTTCCAACTGTTAGAATTGCATAAATATGGTTTTAAAACAAAAACAGGTTATCCGGCTTCATCCATGTAAGTGTATTACATCCTGTTTCGCCTGGGATAACCTGTTTCGCTTCTATATAATATAATGTGATGTGACTGAGTGAACTAATATACCACTCTTCTAATTCGAACTATTTTACGGTAATTATACTTTGATATAATGATACCCTGCCTGGAGTTTGCCGCATGCACAATCTGGTCATTGCCGATATACATCGCTACGTGGTTTACCGTGCCGCTGCTGTTGGCATAAAAGATCAGATCCCCCGGCTTGCGGCTGTCGAGGTCCACCTTTATACCTGCCGAAGCAGCCTGCTGATAAGATACTCGGGGAATGGAATAACCAAAGTCGTCATAAATCCTCCAGACAAAGCCGGAGCAATCGGCGCCCCCGGTCAGACTCTCGCCTCCCCATTTATAAGAATAACCAACGAACTTCTTGGCATAGGATATGATCTCATTCCTTAATTCCGACAAATTACCGGAGCTCTCGGTGGATGTGGATGGCTTATTGGGAATATCCTGCTTCTGCTCCTTAGCAGCCTGTGCGGCCTTCCGCTCTGCTTCCTCCTGAGCTTTTTTCCTGGCTTTCTCTTCTTCCAGCTTCTTTAGCCGCTCTGCTTCCGCACGTTCGGCTTCCTGCTGCTCTCTGAGAATCCTTTGCTCTTCTTCGATTGAAATAGCTTCTTTAAAATCAATATCTATTTTAAGATAATCCTTATGTACAAAACCAGTGAAATCATTGCCTGAATCAGCATCCGAACCCAACAGGATCTCAGCCCACTCTTCATATTCCTTCAGTACGATATATGTTTCGCCTTCCGGAATTAATTCCAGGGTTGTGGCTTCCGTACTCTGCTCTGCACGAACCCTTAAGGTAGGGGTATTGATGACCGTTGCATATTTGGTAGCATATTCATCGGCCATCTTCTCCGCAGCCTTACCGGTCACCAGATAATTTGATGCGATATAACCCTCCACATCACCAGATTTAATCCTCACCCAGTCACCCTCCAGCCTTTCCAGTATGTCGGCTGCACAGCCCCGGTACAGCTTACCTACTATTTCGCTGTCCGTGGAAGGCTTGCTTCTTATATTCACATAATTAGTCACATCTGCAACACCCTTATCATCCAGGGGTGATGCTATCTGTGTATTATAAATCTGTGTTATGTACTCCTCTGTCTCCTGATCGGCCTGTTCCAGGGTTTTTGCCATTCCGGCAACCCCTTCCTCAGGTTGGGCATAGGCCATCGATGCAGGTATCGATATAAATAACGTAGCGGTTGCGGCAAAAATTGCAGATTTCAAGGCCTCACTTTTTCTCATGTATCTTACCCTCCAAGTATTGAAAGCAATTATGCTTTTGTCCTCTATCCTATTGTGAGTTGTTGTAATAAGCAACAGCTAATTGTTACAAATTTATTACATCTTTCGAAGTAATTATAACAAATATGGAATGTGGTGTCAACGAGGAAACACACAAAAAATGACTGTAAATTAGAAAAAATCTAATTTTCCAGTCATTTTTACCACATAAACTGAAATTTCATTCTGATAAATCGTTTAAATACCTTTCTACTGCTGTAATGGCATTTGCTCCGTCAGAGGCAGCTGTTATTATCTGCCTGAGTGCTTTTGTCCGCACATCCCCGGCAGCATAAATTCCAGGGATATTTGTCTCACAGTTCTCTCCGGCAATAATATATCCATTGGCATCGGTAGCTACTACAGTTTGATAGACTTCGGAGTTTGGATGGTAGCCTACGGCAATAAAAACTCCGGACAAATCATACTTTGAGATCTCATTGCTTTTCAGATTTTTAACTTCAATCGACTCGACTGCATCGGTGCCGTTGATCCGTTCTACAACACTATCCCACAAAATAGTGACATTATTCATAGCCAGCAGCTTTGAGGTAATACTCTTGGAGGCTCTAAACTGATCCCGTCTGTGAATTACATAAACCTTCTCACAGATTCTGGCCAAGAAGATCGCATCCTCTATCGCCACATCCCCACCGCCGACAACAGCCACAGTTTTCTTTTTGAAGAAGGCTCCGTCGCAGGTTGCACAGTAGGATACTCCCATACCGGACAGTCTTTCTTCCCCGTCGACTTCCAGATGTCTTGGAACTCCGCCGGTGGCGATTATCAGGGTTTTGGAACGGTATTCCGTACCATCATCCAGCTTTATCACCTTAATATCCTTCTCCAGACAGCACTCCTTCACCTCACCGTTAATGAAGGTAGTTCCCAGCTTGTCGCAGTGTTCCCTGAACTTCTGGCTCAGGTCAAACCCGCTGATTCCCGGGGTTCCGGGATAATTATCCACCTCATACGTATTAATGATCTGCCCGCCGCTAAGTCCTGCCTTCTCTATCACTATACAATTCAGTTCTGCCCTCTTGGCATAAATCGCTGCAGCCAGTCCTGCAGGACCCGAACCTATTATAATTACGTCATATATCATCTGAATTCCTCCTTTTCGTTTCTATTATAAATTATCATCCGTCTATTTTCATTTATGGCCAATTATGCTATAATCAATTTAATCGGTTTATCTGCAATCATAATATGCAGACAGTACCATTATTATTTCGTTACAGTATTCTATTCATCCCTGCAAGGAAGTGAGGTGCTTTAAATGAATATCGGATCTCTCCCTTTACAGGCAGAGCTGCCTGTGAACAGTACGAATGTCGGAATTGCTGTTCTGGCTAAAAATCTGGATACAATTGATAAGGCCGGACAGAATCTGATCCAAATGATGGAACAGTCTGTTCAGCCAAATCTAGGCACTAACATTGATTACAAGGTATAGCCTGGGAAAAATATTGTGCTGACGCCGGGATTCACAGGTATCGGCAGTATGGAGGATTTTTATGAGAACCCTCCCTATATCTTCTTAACCAGTGCATGAATCCATACCCTGTCTATATTTTCTCCCGTATCTTCATATTTCTTAATCTCTATCAGTTCAAGTTCTTCAAAATCTGCAATCAATTCCTTCAGATTCCTCGAACGGTAATACGTATAATAGCGCGCATCCTTCACTCCTTCAAAATCACCGTATCGGAAGGTCATATACAATACCCCTCCCTGCTTCAGACTGCGGATTATTTTGAAAAGTATATCATGCATTTCATTTTCCGGTACATGCAGCAATGAAGCATTCGCCCATACCCCATCAAAGACATTATCAAAATCCATTTCAGAAAATGTCATACATAAAACATCCTGACCAATATGAACGCTTGCCAAACAGCACATCTCATCGGAGCCATCCAAAGCGGTTACATCATACCCCAGGGATAAAAAATATGCACTGTCCCTTCCTGAACCGCATCCCAGGTCGAGAATATTTCCGCCTTCCGGCACTAATTCAAGAAAACGATCCAGATAAACCTGCATATCCAAATCTACGGTACGGTCAAAATATTCCGCCGCGTTCTTACTATAATACTCAGTCGAGTCCAACTGTATTCCTCCTTTCGAACAAGCTTATTATAACAAATATATAATAGAAATACCAGTATTTTTCATGTGACCGGCTTCTAAGCACAAATTTATCTTTACACAGGAAAAAATACTATGTAAAACACAGATTAAATGTTATAATAGTAGGATGAATTTGCCAAACATTAAAATATCCGTCATCATGCCCTGACCGGCAGGGCATATCTAAAATGCCGTAATAAGCAGAAAGGCTGGAATATGACATGTATTCATTTACAAGCAGAGTCCGTTATACAGAACTGAACCATCGCAAAGGGACTATGGGCCCTTACTCTATTATAAATTACTTTCAGGACTGCTCTACGTTCCAATCAGAGGATTTGAATATTGGTCTTGATTACCTGCAGAAGCAGAACCGGATCTGGCTGCTGACCAGCTGGCAGCTCCATATAAAGAAGCCTGCCGTACTCGGAGACCATATAACAATCGGTACTTGGCCCTATGCCTTTAAAGGCTTCTATGGCTACCGTAATTTCATTATGAAAAATGACCGGGATGAGGTCCTGGCGGTTGCGGATTCTATCTGGGCTTACCTGGATACCAGAACAGGCACTCCGATCCGCGTATCGGAGGAACACTCCGGTTATACTCTGGAGGCTCCCTATCCTATGGAGCACTCCGGACGGAAAATCAAAATCCCGGAGCATATGACTCCCTGTCCCTCTTTTCCGGTTGTAAAGTCAAACATTGATTCGTATAACCATGTAAATAATGGGCAATACATAAAAATGGCGGAAGAATATCTTCCCGAGGATTTTATTGTCTCCGTAATGCGTGTGGAATACAGGAAACAGGCCGTGTCAGGTGATATAATCCACCCCAGGGTATCCTTCGGGGAGCAAAATTGTTATATAAGCCTGTCGGATGAAGAAGAGAAACCTTATGCCATAATGGAATTTGTCAAACAGCAGTAGTACTGCGTACATCCCATCTTACGAAAGGAATAACTTATGATAGAATTAGGAAAATTTCAGAGTTTAGAAATTGTAAAAAAAACAGATTTTGGTTATTATTTAAGCGAAGTAAACTCGGACGGTAAACACAGGATTCTGCTGCCAATGAAGGAAGCACCGGAGGACAGCAGGACCGGCGATAAGCTTGAGGTTTTTATTTATAAGGATTCTGAGGATCGGGAAATCGCTACCACTGTTAAGGTACCGATAACGATTGGCAGCCTGGCAGTCCTTAAGGTTAAGGAGGTTACTAAAATAGGAGCTTTCCTGGACTGGGGCTTGATGAAGGATCTGCTGCTGCCCTATAAGGAACAAACCACCCCGGTAAAGGAGAGTGAGAAGGTTCTTGTTACTCTTTATGTGGATAAAAGCCGCCGCCTTTGTGCCTCAATGAAGATATATGAGCTTCTCTCCACCGCTTCCCCTTATAAGAAGGATGATATGGTAAATGGAATCGTATATGAAGTCCTGGATTCCTTCGGCGTATTTGTAGCGGTGGATAACAAATATTCCGGCATGATCCCTAAAAATGAACTGTTCCGGCCGATCCAAGTGGGAGACATTGTCGAAGTCCGTGTAATGAATGTTCGTGAGGACGGAAAGCTGACCTTAAGTCTCAGAGAGAAATCCTACCTCCAGATGGATTCTGATTCCGTAATGATCATGGATAGATTAAGCGCTTCCGGGGGCTATCTTCCTTATCATGACGGCTCTGAGGCCGAAGCGATCAAAGCAGAGTTCCATATCAGCAAGAACGCTTTTAAACGGGCAATCGGCAGATTATATAAGGCAGGAGCCATCTCAATTACCGATGATGGAATCCGGTCCCTGAAATAGTCCTGCCTCAACTGTTGAATCAAATTATTTATCATAATTCTGGTCCAAGAAACGCATTTTGGGATTCTCTCGGGGATCCCTTTGTTTTTGAACCGGCTTTTCCTTCGGATACAGATCGGTCAGCCCCTTTGTAAGTTTATCCTTGCATGCCTTGCAGAATCTCCCTGTTTTGATTGTAACGCCGCAGCCCTCACAGTCTATCCCGATCATGGAATCCTCAGCAAAGGATAGTCTCTCTTCACGGATCCACTGTTTAATCTGAGCGATTGTAACCTCCATTTCATCAGAAACCTCCTGCATATCGCACCGGGGATGGTCATAGACATAGGACTTAACCTCCTCAAATTTTAAATCCAGTGCTTTTGCGCAGGTTGGACACAGGGGCGGTCCGGATAAATAATTAAATAATTTACCGCAGCCTTTACAATTTCTAACCTCCATATACCCTCCTCCTTAATAATCCCAGGATTCTCTCTCCTGAATTCTGGAAAGAATTTTTCTCCTGATGTTTTTTAACAACTCTCTTCAGTAACCTTTTCCTATACATAATGTCAGGAAATATACCTCACGCACTCCATTGCCTGTCAGAATATTCGCACAGGCTTCCATTGTGCTTCCTGTGGTATAAATATCATCCACCAGCAGAATCCGGCTCAGTTTCCTGCCAAACCGGTCTGCCGCCCTGCGGTTATATGCGAATGCTTCCTGAAGGTTCTTTCGTCTCTCCTTGTCGTTCAGCTGCTTCTGGGGCAGGGTCTTCTTATTTCTTATCAGCAGATGGGATACTACCGGCAGCCTTAGGCTTCTTCCGATCCCTCGCGCAAGGATATCTGCCTGGTTATAGCCTCTTTCTCTATATTTTGATTTATGGAGCGGCACCGGTATCAGTGCATCCGGCGCAAGCTTTTGTATGGCCGGACCGTAATACCGGACCAGCTCCCCAACGTAAAATACCGCATTCTCCTTCTTACTCCGATATTTATAATCTGATATGGATTTCTTCATGACCGCATCGTAAATCCAGAGGGAATATCCCCGGATATAATGAAAATCCTTACGTTCACAATCACTGCAATATTCCTGCTCTTCATATTCGATCGGCTTACTGCATTTCTTGCAGCGGGGCTCCCTGACAACCTGAAGCTTTTCCTTACAGGCGCGACAGATTCTCTGCTCCCCCGGCACCGGTATTTCCTCACATACGGGACATCTCACCGGATACAGCATATCAATCAGATATTGTAACAATGCATCCCACCCTTTCGGCAGCTTTAAGAAAATAGCTTAATCGGATAAACACCCCGGTCTACAAGTGCTCTGATAGAGCTTACGACAACTGCCTTATCCTCCTTATAGGTTACACCGAACCAACGGTCGGAGGTCTTAAGCACCTGGACAGAAGCTCTGTTTTTCTTTACCAGATCTCCTACCATCTCCGGGAGCAGGTATTCTTTCTTTAACTCATTTTCTGGCAGCTTAGATAAAAATTCAATAAAGCCTGTCTGAAGTTCATCAAAAAGAGTCGGCCCAAAGCCCCACATATTCATAGATACAGCACTATTAAGATCTATCCTGATCTCTGCACCGGTACTATCCTTAGCAGCGGCATGATCTCCTTTCGGAACTATTCCTGAGGTCTCTGCGATATCAATCAGTTTACCATCTTCGCTGACCTTACAGACTCCTCTGGTCACCGCACCGTTTTCGCTTAAGGTATTGCCAAGGATGAAGCCCGCCATACAGTAGGATCCCTTGGCGTCTATGCCGGAATTAAGATATTCATATATTTTACGAAAGCCTTCCTTACCATAGTAATCATCCGCATTGATCACTGCAAAGGGTTCCTTTACAACATTCTTACAGCATAATACGGCCTGACCGGTACCCCAAGGCTTGGTTCTTTCCTCCGGCTTATGAAAACCTTCGGGTAACGCTTCCAGCTCCTGGAATACATACTCTACTTTGATATGCTTCTCAATTCTATTTCCAATGATTTCTTTAAAATCCTTCTCCAGGTCTCTGCGGATAATGAACACAACCTTATTAAAACCGGCTTGAATCGCATCATACACGGAGTAATCCATAATAATTTCACCACTGGGCCCTACCGGCTCCAACTGCTTGATTCCTCCATATCTGCTGCCCATTCCCGCAGCCATGATAACCAATGATGTGTCTGACAAAACATTCTCCTCCAATCCGAGTATTAGTTAGAAAAGTAATCTAATAATAGAGATATTATAACCTAATTTCCAGTATAATGCACTACCTTTTTAGGTCAAATGGCATTATTGTTAAATCCTTCCTAAAATATTAATTTTTTTCGGCGAAATCCTTAACTATTATTCTACTTTCGCAATGATTTTATGCTACCGCAGCTCCTTAATCCGCTCACACAGGCCGGAATAGCGGTTCTGCTCATTCTTATTATCAATCATGAATTGTACCATGCTGTCGCTGCCGACAATTGTCACACAGCTCTTCGCCCTTGTAACGGCAGTATAGAGAAGATTCCGGTTAAAAAGCAGTCTGGGACCGTCGAAAATCGGCAGGATTACTGCCGGATATTCACTACCCTGGGATTTGTGGATTGTGACCGCATAGGCAAGCTCCAATTCCTCCAGCTGGCTGAAACTGTATTCCACCAGCCTGCCATCATCAAACTCCACCACCAAATGTTCCGAAAACAGATTGATTTCTTTAATAATCCCGGCGTCCCCATTGAACACTCCTGTGCCGGACTGTGCGGTAATGCCATACCTGCTCTTAATTTCCCAGGTCAGCTGGTAATTATTTTTTACCTGCATTACCTTATCCCCTTCGCGGTAAATATTCTGGTGAAATTCCTTCTCCTTCTTATCCTGGGATGGTGGATTCAGTGCCTGCTGCAGCACCACATTCAGTCTTTCCACTCCCAGTTCCCCCTTCCTCATAGGAGTCAGGACCTGGATATCAAAGGGAGTTGCTTTGACATACTTCGGCAGCTTATTTTTTATCAGATTAATCATGACCGCCGTTATAATATTCGAATCCTCCCTCTTTAAGAAGAAAAAATCACTGCTCTTATTATCCAGGCTGATCTGCTCTCCGGCATTGATTTTATGGGCATTCACAATAATATCACTTCCCGCCGCCTGCCGGAAAATCTTTGTCAGTTTTACTACATTAAAGCTATGGGATTCGATGATATCCCTAAGTACATTCCCCGGCCCGACACTGGGCAGCTGATTCACATCTCCTACAAGAATTAACCTGGTTCCTACGGATATCGCTTTCAGCAGGGCGTTCATCAGACTGATATCCACCATGGATATCTCATCAATGATAATCACATCCGTTTCCAGCGGATTACTCTCATTTCGTTCAAAGATGAATTTATTCTCCTGGCCCTCCGACATTTTTGAGAGCTCCAGCAGGCGATGGATTGTCTTTGCCTCCTGCCCTGTGGTCTCCGTCATTCTTTTTGCAGCTCTGCCGGTAGGCGCAGCTAAAAGCAGCTCTAGGCCTTCCGATTCAAACAGCTTAATGATCGCATTGATGGTGGTTGTCTTACCGGTTCCCGGACCTCCGGTGATTACCAGCAGTCCATTGCTGATTGCTTCCTTAACTGCGGTTCTCTGCTGCTCGTCCAAAACAATGTTAAACTGTTCTTCGATCCGCTCCAGTCTGGCGTTTATATACTCCTCTTTCAGGTTATGGCGAATATTAAGGTCATGAAGCATTCGGGCCACATTTAACTCCAAATAATAAAATACGGTGGAATAAACGAGATTTCCTGAGTCCGCTGTCTTTATAATCAGTTTTTTCTCAATGCTCAGGGCCGTGATCTGCCTCTGAATATTCTCATCTTCCGCGGCTAAAAGTGATTTCGCTCTCTGGATCAGCTCCGGCTCCGGCAGATACACATGTCCTTCATTGCCGGCCTGCAAAAGAATATATAAAATTCCCGCCTTCATCCTGTAATCGGAATCATTGCCTATCCCAATGCGCCTTGCAATCTCATCCGCCGTTTTGAAGCCGACACCGGTAATATCCTCTGCCAGCCGGTAAGGATTTTCCTTTAAGATATCATACATCCTCTGCCCATATTCCTGATAAATCCTGACCGCTAGATTACCGCTGATATTATATTTTTGCAGGAACATCATGGCGCTTCGCATGTCCCTCTTATCTTCAAACTGCCGGTAAATTTCCATGGCCATCCGTTCGCTGATGCCCTTGATCTCCGCCAGCCGCCCCGGCTCCTCCACGATAATCCGGAAGGTGCCTTCTCCGAATTTCTTAACAATTCGGGCAGCTAGAGCGCCCCCTATGCCTTTGATCGCCCCCGAACTCAGATACCGTTCTATGGAATACAGATCCTCAGGCTCCTTTATCTCATAGCTGTCCAGAATAAACTGCTCTCCGTAAACCGGATGCTCCGTATAATTTCCCGACGCAAGGATGAATTCTCCCTCGGAAATCAAGGTGAAATTACCGACACAGGTGAGTTCATCCTCATCTACCTTAAGACTTAGTACCGTATATCCGTTTTCTTCGTTACGGAAAACAATCCGCTCTACATATCCTTCAACCACATCAGCCATTGATCCACCTCTATTTCGGAATTTCAACCTTTCATCCACAAATATGCGGAATGATTTCATCTGTAACGTCCCTTACGCAAAGGGCAAAGAAAATGCCATTCCAAACGATGCCAACCATGACGGCTCTGTTTAAAATGACATTGAAAATTTATAATCCAGCCTGTTTCTAATTCTATGTAAGTTGATACCGGTCAGATATCAATGCCTGGCTATAATAACCTTAAGCGTCCCGCTTCATTGCCTCGTACAACATCTGAGCAATCCCCAGTCCCTTATTACTCTTCGCTGCGCTCTCAGCATACTCCTTATAAAGCATATCACCGAACTGCTCAAGATAATCATTCTTATCCTTTTCCGGCTGCACGGATTTTTCCATCTCCTTCATCACCTGCTCCAAAAGATATGCTTCGAAGCTTTTACACACCTCCATAAGCTCTTCATCCGAGGCGGAATTGGCCTCAAGCTTCTTCTTCAGCTCATCTGTTTTGGCAGTTTGATTGCTCATGCCGGTCACTGCAGAATATAAAGAATCGGATCCGATCGATATTGCCATCGTTTACTCCTTTCTTATCTTAAGTTATTCGCCTGTTGAAGCATCTCGTCCGTAGCGGTTATGATTTTGGAATTCATCTCATAAGCTCGCTGGGCTACAATCAAATTCACCATCTCATCTATGGCCTGCACGTTGGAGCCCTCTAAATAGCCCTGCCGGAGTTTGCTCTGCGTCAATGCATCATCATCATTTTCAAGCCTTGCCGTACCGGACGCCGCCGTTTCTCTAAGCAGACTGTTTGACAGCTTTTCCAGACCGGCAGGATTATTGAACTGGGCAATTCCGATTGTAATACCGATAGGAACTGCAGCGCCGGTATCATCCGGATAACACAGCTGCCCGTACTCATCAATGGTAATATCCGATGCATTGTACATATCATCTATGACAATCGGCTGATTTGCCGTGTCAAGCAAGGCATAGCCGTCCGAGGTAGCAATTGTCATTCCGCCTGTTCCATTCGCAAGGCCAAAGGAACCGTTCCTGGTATAGGCTGTATTTCCATCCGGAGTCAGTACCATAAAAAATCCTTTACCGACAATAGCAAAATCATAATCATTTCCGGTTTCCTGCAAAGTCCCCTGGGTATACTGGGAGGTGATGGCGGAATTTCTTACACCAAGACCCACCTGAATACCGGATGGTTTTGGGTCTCCTTCATTGTCATAAGCCTGCTCCTGTATCGTCTGATACAATAAAGACTTAAATTCTGCACTTTCCTTCTTAAAACCTGTCGTATTAATATTTGCCAGGTTATTGGAAATTGTATCTACATTGGTTTGTTGCGAAATCATGCCGGACGCTGCCGTCCATAAGGATCTCATCATATCATTTCCTCCAAATCAACCGGACTTAAGGTTACTATACCCTTCCAACGGAGTTCGCTGCAAGATCCAGTGTCTGATCCACAGACTGGATCACCTTCTGATTCGCTTCATACGCCCTCGTAATCGTAATCATTTCTACCATTTCAGTAATTACATTAACGTTGGATTGTTCCGTGAAGCCCTGCCGTACCGTTGCCTCCGCAGGTATCTGGATGGCCCCCTCCACGGGTTGATACATCGTATCACCTGATTTGATAAGATAATTATAATCCTCAAAATCAGCAATCATCAGGCTGTCCACATAAGCCCCATCCGCATATACTGCGCCGATTTCATCAATTCTGACCTCTGCAGCATCCGTGGGAACCATGATCTCGCCAGCCTCACCCATCAGGTGATTTCCATCTCCATCCACGATATGACCATCCTTAGTCATGGTAAAAGAACCATTTCGTGTGTATTTTATGCTTTCATTACCGGCTCTGTCTGTAACGGAAAGGGTAAAGAAGCCCTTACCCTCCAAAGCCATATCATAGGTCTTAGCCGTCTGCCTTAAAGAACCCTGGGTATAGCTTGTATAAACCTCGCCAAGCTTTACTCCAAGACTCATCCTGCCAATCGGCCTATCATTATAAGCCTCGGACTCATCCCTGATCTTAATCGTTAACATTTCGTTAAAGGCCTGGTTTGTAACATTCTCTTCCTTATAGCCGACGGTAGCGGAATTCGCAAGATTGTTAGCAATAATATCAAGCCTCTTCTGTTCATTTGCCATTCCCGTATAAGCGGTATATAACCCTCTTACCATGCCTGAGTGCTCCTTCCCATAAATATGGACAATATTTTATACAGCCTAACCGCAGCTTTACACTAACCAAGCATATCTGCCCTTTGAGTCAGTTTGTGCCAAGCATATTTACATACTTTGATTTCACAGGCACAAACTTCTAAGTGTGAAGATGCTTTTTCTTCACATTAGTCCCTTTTACCGCTCAGAAACTCAACAAATTTACCAGTTCCGATGGCAACTGCCGTCATAGGATCTTCGGCTGTCATCGTAGTAATTCCGGTCTTCTCTTCAATCAGCTCCTCAAGACCATATAAGAGACATCCGCCGCCAGTCAATACAATACCACGGTCTGCGATATCTGCCGCTAATTCCGGAGGAGTCTTTTCAAGAACACTATGCACCGCCTCTACGATCTGTGAGGTGGTCTCCCTTAAAGCCTCTTCGGTTTCCTCAGAGGTAACAGCAATTGTCTTCGGAAGGCCTGTAACAAGGTTACGCCCTCTGACCTCCATACTGACTGATTCCGGCCTGCGGTATGCGGAACCGATCTTTATCTTGATATCCTCTGCGGTTCTTTCACCTATCAGAAGATTATGTTTCTTTCGCATGTATCTTACAATGGCGTCGTCAAAGTCATCTCCGGCGATCTTCACGGAAGTGCTCACTACCGTACCTCCCAATGAGATAACCGCAATATCCGTGGTACCGCCCCCGATATCCACAATCATGTTACCACAGGGTCTGGAAATATCAATTCCGGCACCGATCGCCGCCGCAATCGGCTCTTCAATAATAGCAACCTCCCTGGCTCCCGCCTGGTACGTTGCATCCTCAACAGCCTTCTTCTCAACCTCTGTAACACCGCTGGGAACACAGACACTGATCCTGGGTTTACGAAATCTCTGCTTGCCGACCGCTTTCTGGATAAAATATTTTAGCATCTTCTCTGTCACTGTATAATCGGAAATCACACCCTGTCTCAAGGGTCTTACCGCTACGATGTTACCCGGTGTTCTTCCTAACATCAATCTGGCTTCTTCACCGATTGCCTTAATCTTGTTCGTATCCCTGTCAAAGGCCACTACAGATGGCTCCTTTAAGACAACTCCTTTGCCTTTTATATAAACTAATACACTTGCTGTTCCCAAATCAATTCCAATGTCACTTCCCAACATCTTGAAACTCCTTTCCATTCCGTTGATATACGGATTACCCTGATATAATAATAATTCTCAGTCAATTCCTGTTGTCATGCATATGCGCATCAATACACCAATTATAACCACATTGTATTATTATCTGCAAACCTCCGCTGTTTCACCATTTCAAGTTATGATTTCAGATAATAAGCGTCCTTCTATATTTTCTTCCAATTCTCGGCAACTTAAACATACTCGATTATATTATATCTTCTTTTTCCGTATATTTCAAAGGAAATTTAAAAAACTTTTAATTCTCGTCATATATCTACAGAAAAGGCTCAATATGTCTATTCCGGACGGTTCCGGTCAGATACGATGTATTATTATTATCGGTATATTGGTGATATAGCTTTAGCGAATAAAATACACCTTCGCAGCTTTTCGGACGCGGGCTAGCGCCCTGTTACTTCTACGGCTATTAAGCCATGCGCTCCCTCAAACCTGCTTCGCAGCTTCTCGGACGCGGGCTGGCGCCCTGTTACTTCTGCGGCTATTAAGCCATGCGCTCCCTCAAACCTGCTTCGCAGCTTTTCGGACGCGGGCTAGCGCCCTATACTCGCATAAAAAAACTCCCAGTAGTAAGCAAACTTACTCTGGGAGATATTTTTATGCGAGTGCATGGCTTAATAGCCTACTCGATAATTGTAGCAACCTTACCGGATCCTACTGTTCTTCCGCCTTCACGGATAGCAAAGCCAAGACCCTGCTCCATAGCGATAGGATGGATTAATTCGATGTTCATCTCGATGTTATCACCAGGCATGCACATCTCTACGCCTTCCGGTAAGTTACAAACACCGGTAACATCGGTTGTTCTGAAATAGAACTGAGGTCTGTAGTTGTTGAAGAAAGGAGTATGACGTCCACCTTCTTCTTTTGTTAATACGTAAACCTGAGCGGTGAATTTCTTATGGCACTTGATGGAGCCGGGTTTGCAAAGAACCTGTCCTCTTTCGATCTCGTTTCTCTGAACACCACGAAGAAGTGCTCCGATGTTATCACCAGCCTGAGCGTCATCAAGAAGCTTTCTGAACATCTCGATACCGGTACAAACAACCTTACGGGTCTCTTCCTTGATACCAACGATTTCAACTTCCTCAGATACCTTAAGAGTACCACGCTCAACACGGCCGGTAGCAACTGTACCACGGCCAGTGATGGAGAATACGTCCTCGACAGGCATTAAGAAAGGCTTATCCTTCTCTCTCTGAGGATCCGGAATCCAAGTATCAACCGCATCAAATAACTCGACAATCTTATCACCCCAAGAACTGCTGGGATCTTCAAGCGCTTTCAGAGCAGAACCCTGGATGATCGGTGTGTCATCGCCGGGGAACTCATACTCGTTTAACAGGTCTCTAACTTCCATCTCAACCAGCTCAAGAAGCTCGGGATCGTCAACCATGTCACACTTGTTCATGAATACTACGATATAAGGAACACCTACCTGACGGGAAAGTAAGATATGCTCTTTTGTCTGAGCCATAACACCGTCAGTAGCAGCCACTACGAGGATAGCACCATCCATCTGAGCAGCGCCGGTGATCATGTTCTTAACGTAGTCAGCGTGTCCGGGGCAGTCAACATGTGCATAGTGTCTAGCCTTGGACTCATACTCTACGTGAGCGGTAGATATTGTGATTCCTCTTGCCTTCTCTTCGGGAGCTTTATCGATCTGGTCGAAAGCTACAACTTCACCAGTACCAAGTCTTTCATGAAGAGTCTTTGTGATAGCTGCTGTCAGAGTAGTCTTACCATGGTCAACATGACCGATGGTTCCGATATTACAATGTGGTTTCGTTCTGTTAAATTTAGCCTTAGCCATTTTACAACGTCCTCCTTTAAAATAAATGCTTATAAGCAAATGTTTTCAAATTCCCCATTATACAGGGGCTTGTTTATATATTGCCTCATATGCCCTATTATATTTCAACTTAGAAATATTTTCAAGCACAAAGAATTGATATAATAACTTTTTTGCTGTATTTTTTGTCTTTTGTCAGTGGATCATACTAGTTCTTACCTTTTGCTGACAGAACCTTCTCCTGAACATTCTTAGGAACCTGCTCATAGGAGTAGAAGAACATGGAATAAGCACCGCGTCCCTGAGTCTTCGAACGCAAGGTTGTGGAATATCCGAACATCTCGGACAGCGGAACAAAGCCTCTGATCAGCTTCGTGCCGTTGATGTCTTCCGTACCTTCGATACGTCCGCGGCGGGAACTGATATCACCGATAACATCACCCATGTAATCCTCGGGTACTGTAACTTCAACTCTCATGATAGGCTCCAGAAGTGTTGCACCGCCCTTTGTCATAGCGTCCTTGAAGGCCATAGAGCCTGCAATTTTGAAGGCCATTTCACTGGAGTCAACTTCATGGTAGGAGCCATCGTATACGGTAGCTCTGATACCAAGCACCGGATATCCGCCAAGGATACCGGCCTTTGTAGCTTCTTCGATACCTGCGCCGACCGCCGGAACGTATTCTTTAGGAATAGCACCGCCGACAATTGCGGACACGAATTCGAAGGTCTTCTCTGCATTAGCATCCATAGGCTCGAAGCGAACCTTACAATGACCGTACTGTCCACGTCCGCCGGACTGCTTCGCATACTTAGAATCAACCTCAACGGTCTTGGTAAAGGATTCCTTGTAAGCAACCTGAGGTGCGCCGACGTTAGCCTCTACCTTGTACTCACGGAGAAGTCTGTCTACGATGATTTCCAGATGGAGCTCACCCATACCTGCGATAATGGTCTGGCCTGTCTCTTCATCTGTATAAGCTCTGAAGGTAGGATCTTCTTCAGCAAGCTTTGCTAAAGCTTCACCCATCTTATCCTGGCCTGCCTTCGTCTTAGGTTCGATCGCAACATTGATAACCGGCTCAGGAAATTCCATGGATTCAAGAATAACAGGATGTTTCTCATCACAAATCGTATCACCTGTTGTTGTTACCTTCAAGCCAACTGCCGCTGCAATATCACCGGAATATACTTTTTCCAAATCCATTCTCTTATTGGCATGCATTTGCAGAATACGGCCGACACGCTCCTTCTTGCTCTTAGTTGAATTTAAAACATAAGAACCGGAGTTTAATGTACCGGAGTATACGCGGAAGAACGCCAGTTTACCCACGAAAGGATCCGCCATAATTTTGAAGGCTAAGGCTGCGAAAGGCTCTTCATCGGAAGACTTTCTGTGGATCTCATTGCCTTCGTCATCCACACCCCTGATGTCCGGGATATCGGTCGGAGCGGGAAGATATTCGATAACAGCATCCAGAAGCTTCTGAACACCCTTGTTTCTGTAAGCGGAACCACAGCATACCGGGATAATCTGAACGGCAATGGTAGCCTTTCTTAATGCTGCCTTAAGCTCTTCCGTTGTGGGCTCTTCACCCTCAAGGAATTTCTCAATCAGGTCATCATCGGTCTCACAGATTGATTCAATCATAGCTGCTCTGTATTCCTCAGCCAGATCCTTCATATCCTCAGGGATCTCTGAGATCGTGATATCCTCACCCTTATCATCATTATAATAATACGCTTTCATTTCGAATAAATCGATAACGCCCTTAAAGGTGTCCTCTTTACCGATCGGCAATTGAATCGGAACCGGATTCTTACTTAATCTGGTTCGGATCATTTTTACTACATTGTAAAAATCCGCACCGGAAATGTCCATCTTATTTACAAATGCCATTCTCGGCACTTCATATTTGTCTGCCTGACGCCATACTGTCTCTGACTGGGGCTCAACGCCGCCCTTTGCACAGAACACGCCAACCGCACTGTCCAGAACACGCAGGGAACGCTCTACCTCGACGGTAAAGTCCACGTGTCCCGGAGTATCAATAATATTGATACGATGTTCCAACGCTCCGGGAATTTTCTTGTGTTCAAATTCTTGAGTCCAATGACATGTTGTCGCCGCTGATGTGATTGTGATACCTCTTTCCTGCTCCTGCTCCATCCAGTCCATGGTAGCCGTACCTTCATGGGTATCACCAATTTTGTAGTTAACACCGGTATAATACAGGATACGTTCGGTAAGTGTTGTCTTACCCGCATCGATATGCGCCATAATACCGATATTTCTAGTCCGCTCTAACGGATATTCTCTTCCTGCCAAGGATAATTCCTCCTTAATTCATGACAAGTGAATACACAAGGTATTCACTTGTAATTTACAAAGAATGTTTTTCATTCCAAAGAACGTTTTTATTAAAATGTTTTTAATAATTGTTTTAAATTCTAAAGAATGTTTTTATTCTTTCCCTACTTCTGAAATCTGATTAACATCAAGAATTAAAGAAGAAAATGCTATGATAATCTTATTTTTACCACCTGTAATGTGCAAATGCCTTATTCGCGTCTGCCATCTTATGCATATCTTCTTTTCTCTTTACTGCCGCACCGGTATTGTTCGCAGCATCCATAATCTCATTCGCCAGCCTATCCTGCATGGTCTTCTCTCCTCTTTTACGGGAGAATAATGTTAACCAGCGCAGAGCAAGCGTCTGCCTTCTGTCAGGTCTTACTTCAATCGGTACCTGGTAAGTTGCACCACCGATACGTCTTGCTTTTACTTCGAGTACGGGCATGATATTGTTCATAGCTTCCTCGAAAACTTCAGTAGCTTCCTTGCCTGTCTTTGTCGCTACCTTATCAAAAGCGCCGTATACAATCTTTTGGGCAGTCCCCTTCTTGCCATCTAACATAATGTTATTGATTAGCTTGGTTACAACCTTGTTGTTGTATAACGGATCCGCCAATACATCTCTTTTCTGTATATGTCCTTTTCTTGGCACGTTTCTTCCCTCCTTAACGATACTTAACGAATCAAAAATTCGTCAGTCAATTAATTCCTCGGTACTCACATGCATGGGAACCGCAAACGGCTCTCCAGCTTATTGTGTTCGTGCTCAGATAAATTCGTTTTCCATAAGTGAATCTGCAACCACAGAAATACAATTCAAACGGAAATAAAAAATTAATCCGGCACTTAACTCATGATTTTACCCAGTAATTAGAATTATTATTTCAAAGAAGTCTTCTTACCTCTTCCGAAGTGTCTTCTACTTCTATTTAGATAGAAGTCGCTCTTTACTTCTTAAGAAGCTGCTCTTACTTCTTAAAGAAGTGGCTTTTACTTCTTTGCTTCCTTAGGTCTCTTAGCGCCATATTTTGAACGGGCCTGTCTTCTCTTGGCAACGCCTGCTGTATCAAGAGTACCTCTGACGATATGGTATCTGGTACCGGGTAAGTCCTTAACCCTGCCGCCTCTGATCAAAACAACGCTATGCTCCTGAAGGTTGTGGCCTTCACCGGGAATATAGCTTGTTACTTCAATACCGTTGGAAAGACGAACCCTGGCAATTTTACGGAGCGCCGAATTAGGCTTCTTAGGTGTAGCAGTTCTAACCGCTGTACATACGCCTCTCTTCTGCGGCGATGAAACATCCGTAGTTCTCTTATTCAGTGAGTTAAATCCCTTCTGCAGTGCAGGTGATGTTGATTTGTACTCTACTGTTTTTCTGCCTTTTCTTACTAGCTGGTTAAATGTGGGCATTAATTTTTCACCTCCTGATAATTTTCATTAACATTAATACATTTTCTGTGGTTTTAAACAGCGCACTTGGATACTTATATAAGCATCAGCAAAATGTGCATAAAAAATACATAGCATGCAGAAAATTGCACGCTAAATGATTATACTTTTTTCACGCCAAAATGTCAAGGAGAATTTTATATAATTTATATAATCAAGAACTTTATGCAATCCGGGATTTTCGAAGGGCACGATGATCTGTTACTTGAAACTTCCGGAATCTTATAGTAAGATATATCCATAACTAATAATTTCTGCTTTCACTATGTATATCGGAAATAACACCGGCTGTGAACGGGACAGGTTTTGCTGAAAATACGGCAGATGCCCCACTTCGCAGGTATCGGCAGCAGGAGGATTATTATGAAGGATATGGCTCAGACAGAACGGCAGATTTTTATCTTGCTGCTGCTTTCTGAAAATAAGCGGGGATATACGATTAATGATATCCATAACTCTCTGGAAAAATGGGACGTTGTCGTAGATAAAAAAACCATAATGCGGGATATTGACAGTCTATCGGGAATCTGCTTCATCTCAGAAGAAGTGCGGAACGGGAGGACCTACTATACTGCCGACAAATTCCGTCTTCGGGATATTACCTTTACCTCACCCGAATTAATCTCCCTGGCCTTTCTTCTGGAGCTTTTAAAGCCTTACCAGTATATGACTATGGGGCGGACCTCACAGGAGCTGATCCACAAGCTGTTAGATAACACGACCAATCTGAACAGGGAATTTATACGGCATTTTACCGGACTCGTAACCGTCAATACCAATGATTATATCAGTGACGATATCAATCCCGAGATTGAAGAACGGCTGCAGGAGGCAATCCGGATTAAGCTGAAAGCAAGAATTATCTATCACAGCTTTGGAAGCGATGAAGATACCATAAGAATTATCCATCCCTACGAGCTCTCTATCAATGACGGGGCATTAAGTGTTGTCGGTTTCTGTGAATTAAGGGGTGAATTAAGAGATTTCCGCGTTTCCCGCATCCGGGCTCTGACTCTGCTGGAGGAAGGCTTTACTGTTCCTGAGGATTATTACGGCAGAAGGAACCGCAATAAATTCATTCATCTGTCAGGAAGAGTAACCGAGCAGATTATTATCGCCTTTGATAAATATACGGCCAAGTATATTACGGAATACGAAGCAGACCGTGCCGACGAGATCATAGAATCCGAGGAGGGTATCACCTTTATCCGCAGCACTGCGGTAACTGAGGAATTGATCCGGTGGATATTGCAGTTCGGCCAGGGTGCCAAGGTGCTTAATCCTTCCCACCTGAAAGAAAAGATCAAACAGGAACTGGCGAACAGCCTTAAGAATTATGATTGATGGCATTATAAATGATACCGCCGGTTATTTTATAAAATTAAAATTTTTGTAATTAATAAAAACATATTGACAGAATGGTATAAAATGGATACACTATACTAAGTATAAACCGTTGAGTAAGAATAGTAGGTATGGCGATTTATTCACAGAGAGCTGCAGCTGGTGGGATTGCGGCAATAATAGCGATATTGAATGGACTTACGAGGGTAGGAAGAAAGGCAGCCCTGCTGCCAAGTAATGCCTGACGGAATCTCCATCCGTTAACAAGGGAGCATATATGGATGTATATGGAATGAGAGGGTGCATATGCACCAAACCGGGTGGTACCGCAGAAGTTGGAATTTAAGCTTTTGTCCCAGTAGAATTACTGAGGCAGGAGCTTTTTTTATACTAAAAAACGCCTTAATGCAAATCAGATCAGAAATCAACAATATTAATTCATTGAAAGGAGTATTATTATGTCAAAGAAAATTCCGCACAGACTTTATCTTTCTGAGGATCAGATGCCAAAGCAGTGGTATAATCTCAGGGCCGATATGAAGGAGCAGCCCGCTCCTCTGCTTAATCCCGGAACCTTACAGCCGGCTAAGCTGGAGGAGCTCTACCCGGTGTTCTGCGAAAAGCTGGCTGCACAGGAGATGGACAGCAATACCAGGTATTTCGATATTCCGGAGGAAATCCAGGACTTCTATAAGATGTACCGCCCTTCACCTTTGATCCGTGCCTTTAAACTTGAGAAAGCCCTCGGTACACCGGCAAAAATCTATTATAAGTTCGAGGGCAATAATACCTCCGGCAGCCACAAGCTGAATTCCGCCATTGCTCAGGCATATTACGCCAAGGAGCAGGGCCTTACCGGTCTGACAACGGAGACCGGTGCCGGCCAGTGGGGGACTGCCCTGGCGGAAGCCTGTTCTTATTATAAGCTCCCGCTGACAGTGTATATGGTGAAGGTCTCCTACGAGCAGAAGCCCTTCCGTAAATCCGTGATGCAGACCTTCGGCGCCGATATTATACCAAGCCCCAGCAATACGACCAACGTAGGGCGTATGATTCTTGAGAAGGATCCGACGACCGGCGGCAGCCTGGGCTGCGCCATCTCTGAGGCGATCGAACAAGCGGTATCCACTCCGGGCTACCGTTATGTTCTCGGTTCCGTATTAAATCAGGTATTGCTGCACCAATCCATTATAGGATTGGAATCCAAAATGGCTCTGGAGATGTTGGAGGAATATCCCGATATCGTAATCGGCTGTGCCGGCGGCGGCTCTAATTTAGGCGGTTTAATTGCCCCGTTCATGCAGGATAAATTAACGGGAAAGGCTGCTCCCAGAATAGTTGCCGTAGAGCCTGCCTCCTGTCCTTCCTTCACACGGGGAAAATATGCTTATGATTTTTGCGATACCGGAAGAGTTACCCCTCTGGCCAAGATGTATACCTTGGGCAGCAGCTTTATGCCGTCTGCAAATCATGCCGGAGGACTTCGTTATCATGGGATGTCTCCGATTCTCTCCAAGCTGTATCATGACGGTTACATGGAAGCAGTTGCTGTTGAGCAGACCAAGGTATTCGAAGCAGCGGTGTTCTTTGCAAAGCAGGAAACTATCCTCCCGGCACCGGAATCGGCCCACGCCATCCGCACTGCCATTGACGAAGCCCTTAAATGCAAGGAATCCGGCGAGGCTAAGACCATATTGTTCGGTTTGACCGGTACGGGCTACTTCGATATGACCGCCTACAACGCTTATCTGAACGGCTCCATGTCAGATTATATCCCAACCGATGAAGACCTGCAGAGAGGCTTCGACGAACTGCCCCGGGTACCTGAACTGTAGAATTTTATTTGTTTATGATATAACCATCCGTTAAAGGCTTCGAGAGCGGTACGTAATGTACCGCTCCCGAAGCCTTTAGACATACATCATCCGGATGTATTATCGTCCCTGAATATTGATTCTGCCGGAACCCGTCTTTTTATCCGGGCAAAAATAAGCATAAATATTACAGTAAGTATTGCGGTATAGCCGGCGATGCATACCAGCATACCGTGTAAAGCGATAAAGTTAAGGAACAGTCCAAGAATGCAAAAGCACAGGATTCCATACAGGTTCATGGATAAGGAAAGGATGGAATGAACGGTTGATCTTCCTTCCTCCTCAATCCTCTGCTGTATGAAGTCCTCCTGCAGTATATCAGCTACCGCCATTACCAGGTAATAGAAGCCATAGAAACCCATTGCGGCAAAGCTTCTTATCGCGCCGGCGGCTGCAAGGCTCATGGCACCCATGATGCAGAGACTGCTTACCAAATAGATCCGTTTCTTTTTCCCCAAGGCTCTCTCCGTTATACGGCGGAAGAAGGGGGTCAAATATCCCCCGAGTGCCACCAGGATAAAACGCATAGCTGACCATATGCCTATCCCTGACATGGATAATCCATACTCTTTGGCTATCACCGCATCATACTCATCCAATACTCCGGCCATTCCAACTACCATAACGGCCAGAAGAGAAAAGACCAGAAGCTCCTTTGTCCTGAAAAGAAAGGAAAACGCATTTTTCAGGGTTTCCTGTTTCTCAGTCCTTGCCAGAGTTGTTTCCCGATATAAATTAACTTCTTTATACAGGCATGCAATTCCGGCGGAAATTATGCAGAAGGCCACAGAGAGATACAAAGCCCACCGGATGCCGAAATAAGTACCGATAAATCCTCCTCCAACCGCAGCCAGGATATTACCGATACCGGACAGAAATCGTCCCCTTCCCAGATACCGGTCAAAATCAGTTTCCCGTCCTTCCTGTTTCAGTGAATCAAAAAGCAGGGCTTCTTCCGCTCCGGAAACAAATGCACCGCCGGTCCCCCACAGGATAAAACCAAGGGCAAACAGCTCAAACCGGTCGGAAAAACTCCATATTAAATAACAGGCGGCCCGGCATAAGCTTCCAATCATGATCATATTTTTTCTGCTCCAACGGTCGGCCATTACTCCTGACGGGATCTCCAGCAACACGACAGCAAGGCTCCAGATGGCAAGCAAAACAGAGATCTGCTGTACCGTTAATCCCTTATTCTCAAAATAGATAAGATATAATGGATAAATCGGCATCAGATCCTCAAATAATTTTCGTATCACAAACTTTTTCGTATTCATATTGCCTCCAGCTTAATATAAAATTGACGCAGTTTAATATTAATGCTGGCGGACCTCGGATCGACCGGTGTTACTGGCCTGTATCAAACCACTTCTTCATATCTGCTCCTCCTCTCCCGGATGCATCCCAGGTACCCTTGTCAAGCTGTACCTTTGTTTTGTAACTCCATAATATGATATAAATTTAATTTTTACCGATGCTCTTTTGTTCTATTAATCCGTTCAGTCTCTTAAGCTCTACCAGGAGAAAAGCCCCGGTAACCAGGAAGGAAACAGCATCGGATATCGGCGCCGCTGCCAGAATTCCATCCATGCCGAACAGCTTCGACAGAATTAAAATCATTGGTATCAGAATTAGTATCTGTCTGCTCAGAGTGAGAATCAGAGAGATTCTCGGTCTCCCCACCGCCTGGAAATACAGGGCTCCGATAATCTGGATACCCAGAACGGGAAGCATCATCATCCACACTTTGATTGCAGTGATTCCAAACTCCAGAAATTCCTCTTCCTTTCCGAAAAATCCGATCAGGGTCTCCGGGAAAAGCCTGGTTGCCGTAAATCCGATCAGAGCTACAACGGTTGCTGCCGCAATTGCTTTGCCCAAAGTCTCTCTGATACGGCTGTAATTGCCCGCACCGCGGTTATAGCCGATGATCGGCTGAGCTCCGTGGCTGATTCCGATGGTTGGCAGTACCAGAATCTGCTGAAGACTGCCGATGGCTCCCATTCCGCCGATTGCCACATCTCCTCCGTACACCCGCAGGCTGTTATTGAGTATCAGGTTCAGCAGGCTTGCACTGATCTGGTTGGAAAAGGAGGGCAGTCCGGCAAGAACGATATTTCCCACCCGGTGAAGCTTCAGTCTCATATACTTCAGCCGGAGCTTCATGTTACTGCGCTTCGAGACAAAGTATGCGATCCCCCAGACCGCCGACAATCCCTGTCCGCCGATGGTTGCCAGGGCGGCGCCGGTCATTCCCATATCAAACAGATAGATAAACACATAGTCAAATATAATATTAAATCCCGCTCCGATGAACATGGATACCATTGCTGTCTTCGGGCTGCCATCCGCTCTCATAAAATGGTTGCAGCCGACAGAGGGACCCTGTAATACGGAGGCATATAAAATAATCCGCATATACTCCACCGCATAGGGCATACTGCTTTCCCTGGCTCCGAATAACCAGAGCAGCCGTTCCAGATTAAGCAGGGCAAAGATCATGAACAGAAAGGAGGTAACGAAGATCATCATAATGGAATTGCCGAGAATCTTTTCCGCACCTTCCCGGTCCCTCTCCCCAAGCCGGATGGAGAACAATGCCGCTCCTCCCGCTCCGAACATCAGAGCCATACCCATCATAATCATCATAATCGGAAAGGAAACGGACAATGCCGTAAGTCCTAAGGAACCAATCCCTTCCGCATTGCCGATGAAGATCCGGTCTACGATATTATAGATTGCATTGACCAGCATTCCCACGGTTGCCGGTATCGAAAACTCTGCGAGAAGGGCTCCCACACTTTTTGTTCCTAGTCTATCCTGTGTACTTTTTATTCTTATTGGTTTTTCTGTCATTGGTTCTTCTCCCTGTCTGTTGTCAATTCCGCATTCCGAGATGGATTATGTATCCAGAATATTATAACCCCTATCCATGACATAGTAAAGCGCTATCGCATTTCCGGGATTTGATGCCTAAATTGTCCGTCATCCGGTGCTATTCTCCCAATGATAGGATTTACTGATTTACTAATGCTATCCAAGGATTTTACCTTTTCTCCCAGTAAATAATTTTCATATTTCTTTATTCCTCTGCCTATGATATAATATTGTTTAGTGCATTTTTAGTTCAAAAGATGGAGGAATTTTAATGAACGAACAACCTATCCATGATATCCTTGAAATAAAATTCAGCGAACTGATTATATCTGCCAACCGACAGAAGGGTATTTTAGATGCAGATAAGGTCAATACTTTAATCAGTGAATTGAATTTGGATAATAAACAGATTGATAAAATATATGAGAGACTCGAGGCTTATAATATCGTTGTACTGAATTCTTCCGAAGATGAGGAGGAGCCTGATGATGAAATACTGATTGAACTGGATCAGGATTCCGAGGAAGCCCACACAGAGACAGATTTTCTATCCAATGTCTCTTCTTCCTCCTCCATGTCCGATGACCCGGTCCATCTGTATCTGAAAGAAATCGGAAATTATCCCTTGCTTTCCCTGTCGGACGAGGTTGAGCTTTCGAAAAGGATTGAGCAGGGGGATGAGGCAGCAAAGCAATTGCTGGCTGAATCCAACCTCCGGCTTGTTGTCAGTATCGCCAAACGTTATGTGGGAAGAGGCCTGTCCTTTCTTGATCTGATCCAGGAGGGTAATCTTGGACTGATTAAGGCAGTTGAAAAATTCGACTATACAAAAGGCTTTAAGTTCAGTACCTATGCTACCTGGTGGATACGCCAGGCCATTACCAGATCCATTGCCGACCAGTCCCGGACAATCCGAATCCCCGTACATATGTCCGAGGTGATTAATAAAACCTACCGCGTTTCCAGGGGCCTGCTGCAGGATCTCGGCAGAGAACCCACCGAGCAGGAATTAGCCGAGGCCATGGGAATGCCGGTTGATAAGGTCCGGGAAATACTGAAGGTTTCCGCGGATCCCATTTCTCTTGATACACCCATCGGAGAAGAGGATGACAGCCATCTCGGCGATTTTATCCGGGATGATAATATTATGGGACCTGAGGATGCCGCTTCTTATTCCATCCTGCGGGATCAAATCGCCAGACTGTTGGATACTCTTACCGAGCGGGAACAGCGTGTGTTGATTTTACGTTTCGGACTAAAGGATGGCAGGAGCAGGACTCTGGAGGAGGTAGGTAAGGAATTCAACGTAACCCGTGAGAGAATCCGTCAGATCGAAGCCAAGGCGTTACGTAAATTACGACATCCCAGCAGAGCGAAGATGCTGAAGGGTTTTGAAACCGTATAAGTACTGATATATGATATATATTAGAAAGGACTGCCTGATGAAACGAATCCTATTAATGGTTATCAGAAATATATTTATCTTACCGTTCTGGCTGATCCGGCTGCAGCAGCTGTGCAACATTGAAAAATATGATGCTAAAACCAGGTATGCTTTTCTGCACAGGATAACCCCGATTGTCAACCGGCGCGGCCGGGTGAAGATCGAATGCCACGGTATTGAAAATTTACCGGCCAAAACCGGTTATATCATTTTTCCAAACCACCAAGGGTTATTTGATGCCCTGGCATTTCTGGAAACCCATGAAAGACCCTTTGTCACGGTAATGAAGAAGGAAGTGAAGAATGTCTTCCTTTTAAAACAGATTATCCACATACTGCAGGCAGAAATCATTGACCGGGAAGATGTGAGGCAGTCCATGCAAGTCATTATGAACATGACAAGAAGAGTGAAGGAGGGTGAGAACTTCATCATATTTGCCGAAGGAACCAGATCAAAGAACGGCAACCGGCTTGGAGAATTTAAAGGTGGAAGCTTCAAGAGTGCCATGAACGCCAAATGCCCGATTGTTCCTGTGGCACTGATCGATTCCTTTAAAGCATTTGACACCCGATCCATTAAAAAACTGGCTGTGCAGATCCATTATCTCCCACCTCTTTACTATGAAGATTACCAGGGAATGAAATCAACAGAAATCGCAGAGCTGGTAGCCTCGAGAATTACCGAAACCATCGAAAAGAACATCAGATCATGAGGAACAGAAAAGATAAAGAAATCATCCTTATCCATGCTTTTGTGCATTATTGATGATATCCTTATCTTTTTTTGTGTTATTCTGACGAAATACCTCCCATATATTTCTTGTAATTTACTTCTATTACCAGCGCGATACCAAAACAGTTGATTTTCCTGTTATCTTAAGCTATAATATCTTTTGCAATGTAAATCCACTCCGTTTGGAAGGTGAATGAATGAGAACAAAGAGAACCATCTTTTCCATGGTTGCCGTTCTGTCAGTTTTTTGGTTATCCCTTGTATTCGATATAGAACGTCCTACTTCTACAGTACAGGGCGATCGACCAGCCGTTGAAGCTTCCGCGGCTGTCACTGCAGACACAACCTCGGAGGATTCTAACTCCAGAGTCATGTCCTTCTCCTATGGCGGCGGCGTAACCGCCTCATATAGTAACAGGTTATATGATGCCCTCCTTTATGATGAAGCCGGAACAGAATCCGACAGTATACCGGAAACCAGCGATCCAAAAACCTCATTAACTGCTCCCGATGCCGGTGATACCCCTGAGTCAGCCGAAGATAATCCCGCAGAGGGTTTGACTGCCTCTGAAGCGAAAGCCGCTTATGAAACCATTGATACTGCCGATTCTGCTTTAACGGAGCAGGCTGCCCCCGAGGAAGAAGCAGCACCCTCCGAATATGCCAATATCGGCATCTCTGTTGCCAGCTCCTATGTGAATATCCGGAAGAAAGCCGATACAGAGAGCGAAGTTCTCGGTAAGCTGTTCCGGGATTCCGCCGCAGAGATTTTGGATAAGGCCGGTGACTGGTATCTCGTTGAATCCGGCAGCGTTACCGGTTATGTGAAAGCCGACTATATTAAAACAGGGATTCCCGATGAAGAACTGATAGCGAAATACGGCGAGCTCCGGATTCGTGTCAGTGTGGACGGGCTGAATGTCCGGGAAGAACCCAGTACGGAGTCAGACAAATTAACGGTAGTATACCAGAACGAGAGATATCCCGTGATTGAACTTGAGCCGGAATGGGTCAAGGTTGACATAACGGATGACAGAGTCATCGGCTATGTGAGACGGGATATGATCGAATTAATTGTAGATTTCAAGAAGGCCGTATCAAAGGAAGAAGAAGCAGAACTGTTACGGTTACAGGCGGAAGAGCGGGCGAAGCAGGAAACTGCCATTAAATATCGCGATGAGGTCGATCATACGGATGATGAGCTCAAGCTCCTGGCCTGTCTGGTCCACTCAGAGGCAGGAAACCAAAGCTATGAGGGAAGACTTGCCGTAGCAAATGTTGTCCTGAACCGGATAAAATCCTCAAAATATCCGAATACCATCAAGGCTGTCATTTATCAGCCGGGACAATTCACGGTTGCAGACAGCGGTTCTCTGGCGAAACAGCTGGCGAATTACGGGAATTACAATTCAAATTCCCAGAAGCTTTCCGTTAAGGCTGCCAAAGCTGCCCTGGCGGGAGCCAATAATATCGGAAGCCGTTTGTATTTCCATTCCTATAAGTCTGCCAAGAAAAAAGGGTATGACAAAAAGAGCAATGCAGTTAAGATAGAGGATCATTTATTCTGGTAACTGCTGCTACGATCTAAGATGGGAAATTCCATATTATAAAAAAGAAGATGTTTGACGGCACTTACCGTAAACATCTTCTTTTTTATGAAAAAGCAGGATTAGTATAGTCTGATCTGTTTCGGAATACCATTCTCATACTTTAAGTTGGTTTCGCCCTGAATCAGAGGAAGAAGGTATGCCATCATTTCCTCTGTCACATCATTGCCGCCCTTGCTGATCCATTCCATGGGAACAATTTTCTCGTGATTAGCGACTTCGCTTACCGGAACCGGAACAAATTCAACCCTGTAAGGCTTGTCTGAGATTCTCTTGATCGCTGCCATTTTACCGGTCTCGCCATCCAGCGCCAGACCCAATGCCTTTTGTCCAAGCATCAGGGATTCGATAATGTCGGTCTCACTGGCGATATGGGCAGCCGCTCTCTGCATCAGATTAAGCTCTATGGAACGGGTCTTGCAGCCGATCCCTTCACGTACCATCTGCTCCAGAGCGCGGGCAGCGCCTGCAATGTATTTGTGCCCAAAGTTATCCACTGCACCGCTGGACATGGAATCAGAAACATACGCCCCGGTACTGTCCTTGACACCTTCACTGACCGCTACCAGAACACCCGGTTTCTTCTCCTGGATTTTCCTGATATCATCAATAAATCTATCTTTATCAAATTCCTGTTCGCAAAGATAAATAAGATCTGCACCGGTACCGCCGTTGACTCTGGACAGAGCTGCCGCTGCTGTCAGCCAGCCCGCATTTCTTCCCATAATCTCTACGATAGTTACCGCAGGGATGTCATAAACATTGATGTCCCTCTCCAGCTCTACAATCGTAGTCGCGATATATTTCGCAGCGGAGCCGAAGCCGGGGCTGTGGTCTGTCAGGTTCAGGTCATTATCTACGGTCTTCGGCGCGCCGATTACCTTAATATCCTCTATATGATTCATACTGCAATACTCGGACAGCTTATCCACGGTGTCCATGGAATCGTTGCCGCCAATGTAAATAAAATACTTAATATCGTATTTCTTGAAGGTAGCGATTATTTTCTTATAAGGTTCCTCATCCTTACGCCAATCCTTCATCTTATATCTGCAGGAGCCAAGGGCTGAAGACGGAGTGTAGGTCAGGGTATCCATTGCCTGGGTGTCCCTTACCAGTTCGTTCAGATCAATCAGGTTATCCTTAATAGCACCTTCAATACCATTCCTGGCACCATAAACCTTATCCACTTTTCCACTGGCGCGGACGCCCTGTAATACGCCGGCTAAGGTTGCATTAATTGCAGCTGTGGGTCCACCGGACTGGGCCACTAATAAATTCTTCATTTTCTTCCTCCTTATAATTCTAGTGCTCCGTGCACAAAGCAAGAGCCTTGGGGTTGACAGAGCGCTACTTAGTATATTATTACATTTACCCATTCTATCATGCATGGGAAGCATTCGTCAAGCCAATGAACTAATGGTTTCCCATTACAGATTACTTCCGTTCCAGCCCCAGGTTTTTACTTCCTCATACTTAACATAAATCTGTGCCGGACTGATATTTAGTTCCTCATTCAGGACTTTGGTTATGGCAGCCGTCAGCTTATCATATACTCCGGCATTCGATCCGCCGAACAGCTTTACCTCTACAAAGGCCATGGACTTGTCCGACCCGCCTTTAAAATACATGGGGACCTTATCCTCAAAGGATAGCATCAGCCAGTCCTCGCTTTTTCCCGGAACCAGCTCTATGGCCTTTCCCAGCTTCTGTTTGATGGCATCGGCTCTCTCTCTGGTAATATCAATATTTGTTTTTGTACTGATAAATGGCATATCCTATCTCCTTTCCGCATTATGCATCTTCGCAGCCTCGCTGCATTTCTGATTTATAATTGTTATTTTATGGTTGTCAATGATAATTTATGTTGATATCCCTGATTTGTCAAGCTGTTTTAGTAAATTCATCCCTGATTAACTAAAAGGTCGTCAAAAAGCCCCGATGGGCATCACCACCGGGGCAGGATTTATCTGGCTTATTTGCATAAATCAGCAGGGAATGCAGGATTTATTGCATAGAAGTTCTTTGAATCCAGATCATCCTGAATAATCCTTAGGCATTCGCCGAATCTCTGGAAATGCACAATTTCCCTTATCCTTAAGAACTTAATCGGGTCACAGATCTCCTGGTCATGAACAAGACGAAGAATATTATCATAGGTTGTTCTGGCCTTCTGCTCTGCTGCCATATCCTCTACCAGGTCGGTAATCGGATCTCCCTTGCTCTGGAAGAAGCAGCTGTTAAATGGAATCCCGCCGGCGGATTGCGGCCACAGACCGAGGGTATGGTCAACATAATATTTCTCAAAGCCGCCCTCCATGATCTGCTGGGGCGTAAGATCCCTTGTTAACTGATGAACAATTGTACTGACTATTTCCATATGCGCCAACTCTTCTGTTCCGATGTCGTTTAATACGGCGACACATTTCTTATTGGTCATCGTATATCTCTGGGATAAATAACGCATGGAGGCCGCAAGCTCTCCATCCGGTCCGCCGAACTGGCTCATGATTACCTGTGCCAGTCTGGGGTTACACTGCGTAATATTTACAGGATATTGTAGTCTTTTCTCATAACTCCACATGCATTAGCACCTACCTTCCCACGGCCAAGGCTCGTCAATCCAGGTCCACCTGTTTTTTACATTAACATCATACATATTAATCGGACCATAACACTTGGTGTATTCGTCGACAGCTTCATTTCTTACTCTTTCAACCTTTTCCCAGTGGTCTAGCGCAGCCTGATCGGTCGGGTGGGTGTCCAGAAAAAGCCTGAGGTCATCGCAAACAAAGCTTGTGGCTGTGATACAAGCAAATAATTTTTCCCTATTATTATCCATACTATTTGCAACCCCTTCCATACCAGTCTAAATCCAGCTCCTTAAAAATCGTCCCATTCTTTAAAGCAACAAACTCATTTTCATAAAGATTTCTGAAGCATTGCCACGGAACATAGCACATTCCTATCGGAAAACGATCGGAATCGAATTCATCCTCACAGTAATCCTTTCCTCTTCCGCATTTGTCGTCCGGCTCATATCTGCCCATCACATTGTCACAAACAGGATCATTTGCTCTATATGGTGAAACATTTCTGTTATATCCCATATTGCCACGATACCGTCTATCCATAAATCGCCTCTCCTTTCACTTATTCACGAGCAACTTAAATGCACTTTTGTTGTTCTATATATACTATGATTAAGGGACAATTCTGTGCCTGTTTGCCGGGATAGAATACAAGCTCCGCAAATATTTTATAATTTTGTTGAATTGAGGAATTATCACATTTCAAATGATTGACAATAAATCTAAATTAATATAATATTTATCTATAGATATCCCATAGACATACACGAAGCGGCAGAGGGAGCGAACGGAATATGTATCATTTTATTATCAACCCAAAATCCAGTTCCGGCAAAGGAATTCGTTATTGGTGGTCCGTCAAAAGCGAACTGGACACCAAGCAGGTTTCCTATACAGCCTATTTCACCAAGCAGGAAGGACATGCCAGCGTATTGGCTGAACAAATCTGCAGCAAATTCACCGGCATCAAGAATATCGTGGTTTTGGGCGGTGACGGAACACTGAATGAAGTTATGAACGGTATCTTCGATTTCAGTCAGGTAATCCTTGGCTATATTCCCTCCGGCTCCAGTAACGATCTGGCAAGAAGCCTTCATATCCCGAAGGATCCGAAAAAAGCTCTGGAGAATGTTTTAAAGCCAACCCGTTTTAAATATCTTGATTATGGTATCATCGAGTTTATCGATTCTCAGGACAGGCCCAGGAATTTCTGCTGTTCCAGCGGGATCGGATATGATGCAAATGTATGTGTGGAGGTCCAGGCTTCTCCGCTCAAGACAAGACTGAATCGCTTTGGGGCGGGTAAATTAATCTACCTGTCCATCGCCATAAAGCAATTGTTCGGCTTAAAGCCCATGAATGCAGCTATCATCGTGGACGGCATCAAAAAAGGCACCTATGAGAAGGTTCTCCTGGTGTCCAGCATGATCCACAAATATGAAGGGGGCGGTCTTAAGATGGCTCCGGCTGCCGACCCTACGGATGGACGGCTTAGTGTCTGTCTGGTTCATGGACTCAGCCGAGGGAAGGCCTTATTGCTTCTTCCGTTATTGGTGTTTGGCAAACATATCTATTTTAAGGGAATTGAAACCTTCCATTGTTCGAACATCGAAATTATATGTAACAGGGAAGCAGCTGTCCATACGGACGGTGAGATTCCTGCTTTCAGCTCTCATATTAATGTACGCTGTGTTCAAGGCAGGATCAGAATGATATTATAGTGAAAGCAGGTGCTTTGATGCAGAAACGCTCTCATATCGAGATATCTTCATTAATCGTAATATTTAGTATCGTAACCATACTGGTACAATTTTCAGCTTATTATTTCCTTACATCCATTTATGTTGTTTTAGGAATTGCATGCCTGATTACAGCCCTCTGTACCCACATTCTGCTTGAGCAGACCTTGACCTATCAATCCAGCTTTATCTATCTGGCATTAACCGTATTCATCTCCTTGTTAATCGTATTTTTAACTTACTTCGGAGAGGACCAGAGTATTATCCCCTATACGGATGCATTACTCATAATTGTAGCGATTAATTGGTTTGTTCCAACTCTGCATTGTTATATCCGTAATATGTTCGATTATGGTACCAGAATTGAGGATTTTTCTTCTTTATTCCGCAACAGCAGTATTCTGTTCAATCTGTTCTATCTGGGAATTGTTTTTTACGCCGCTCTGGCTGATAATGCTTTCCCCTGGGCGTACCGTGCAATCTCGGAGCAGGTTAATGCTACCCCTTTCTGGTCGATTGCGACCCAGATTGAGGATTATATGAACCATATGATTCCCTTCAGCGATATCTTAACTTATCTGGCAAGCCGGATTTTGTTGTTTATTCCTTATGGATATTTCAGTATCCTTTTGCTGCGGAGGCGCTCCCGTTTCTTAAGGTTCCTGATTCTGTTCCTGTTACCGGTAATCGTAGAGGTATTCCAGTATTTCCTGATTCCGAACCGATGCGATATTGATGATATCATCTATGGCTTTATCGGAGGCCTCCTGGGTGCATTACTGTTCCACCTGAATAACGTAATTTTCCGTGCGATATCCGGCAGAAATTTTCTTGCTAAAGATTCCGATTTCAGATACAGTAAGAGTTCCCTGCATTTCTAAAATCAGAATTGTCCCCAAAAGAGAGAGAGGGCTTCTTTCATACTGGAATGATTTACGATCTGAAACGGATACCATTCCTTGGGAAACAGATTATAGTACTGGGGCTGTGTGAATCTTTCATCCAGCAGCAGAATTGCTCCGCAGTCCTCCTTCGTCCGGATTACCCTTCCTGCCGATTGAAGGACCTTATTCATACCCTGGTACAGGTAGGCATAATCAAAGCCCTTTCCGTTTCTCTGATCAAAATACCCCCGGAAAAGCTCCCGTTCATTGCATACCATGGGGAGACCCGTGCCAACAATAACGGCTCCGATCAGCCGGTTATTTTTAAGGTCGATTCCCTCACTGAAAATCCCACCCATTACGCAGAAGCCAACCCGGCTTGTCTTAGGATTCTCTACGAACTCCTCCAAGAACGCTTCCTTTTCTACCTCCGTCATACTGCCCGTCTGCACCGCCAGACCCTCAATTTCCTCGCCGGCCAGGTCTGCGATAAGCTGCAGCATCTGGTAGGAGGGAAAGAACACCATATAATTGCCTGTTCTGGCTCCGGTAAAATTCTTGATATAATCAAGGATTTTTCTATATTCCCTCTCATTTCTGCGCTTATATACGGTGCTGACATCAGCTCCTATCATAATCAAACGGTTTTCCGGCAGGAAGGAGGAGGGTGCATAAACGGCATAATCGTCCTGCTTCCCGCCCAGCTGCTCCATATAATACTTAATGGGCAGAAGGGTGGCAGAAAACATCACCGCGCTTCTGCCGCGCTCCATACAGGTTATCAGATTCCTGGAGGGATCCATACACTGAAGCTTGATACGGAACCGGTCTCCCTCCTCATAATCCGCATAAACCGTATAATTATCATCATGGATTTCATATATATAAAGAAAATGCCGGATATCCAGGTAGAGCCGAAGAGTCTCCTCCCTTCCTTCCAAAAGAAAACTCTCCTGCAGGAAAAGCTCCAATTCAGCCATCAGCCCGATCAGATGCATGCAAAAACCGTCTATATTATCAATAACCTCGAACTCATCACATTCTCTGCGGAGCTTTAGCAGATCATTGTTACAGTTATCCAGCTGCTTCGCCAGCTTCGGACTCTTCTCCTTCACATATCTCTTAACCTCCAGGAAGCTATCCTTATATAGGGTTCCGCTATACATTTCCCTGGCCCGGTCTACCAGATTATGGGCTTCATCGATTAAAAAAACATAGTCACCCTGACGGTTGTCAGAGAAAAACCGCCGGAGATACACATTCGGATCAAATACATAATTATAATCACAGATCACCGCATCCGACCAGAGGGTCACATCCAGTCCCATTTCGAAGGGGCAGACACAATGCTTCTCGGCATAGGCAAGAATTAAATCCCTGGAAATTTCATTTTCATTGGTGAGAAGATCATAGACGGCATCATTAATCCGGTCAAAATACCCCTTTGCACGCTCACAGGCTCCGGGGTTACAGTCGGGTTTATCAAGAATGCAGACCTTCTCCTTGGCAGTGATTGTTACCGCTTTAAAAGGCAGGCCGCTCTCCCTTAAAATCCGGAAGGTATCCTCCGCAACCGTACGGGTAATCGTCTTGGCTGTCAGGTAGAATATCTTCTCTGTAATTCCCTCCCCCATCGCCTTCACGGACGGGAATACCGTCGATATGGTCTTACCCACTCCGGTCGGTGCCTCAATAAACAGCTTTTTCTTTCTGAGAATCGTCTTATAGACCCCTGTCACCAAATCCTTCTGCCCATCCCGGTACAAAAACGGAAAGTCCATCGCTTTAATGGAGGTATTGCGTTTCTCTGTCCATTTAATCTGCCATATGGCCCATTTGGCATATTCACTGGTCAGATGTTCAAACCATTCCGACAGCTCGTCATAGGTAAGAATTTCATCAAAGTATTTGATATTCTCCGTCTCTAAATTGCAATAGGTCAGCCGTATCCCTATTCTTGCATGGCCGTATTTGTTGGCGTAGATATAGGCATAGCACATGGCCTGTGCCCGATGAACCCCGATTGGCTCTGTCAGATGGGAAAGCTCAAGGTATACCCCCTTGATTTCATCGATGGTAATTTCCGGAGGATTAAGCTCCTCCTCCTCAAAGATCAGAACCGAGAAATCATCCCGTATCGTATTGTTTGTTATGACACCATCCGCACGGCCTTCAATCGTAAGGTCAAAGGCGGCTCCATCCCTGGTTATGGGCACAGTGATACTTAAGGGCACTTCTGCCTTATAGTCCGCACCCATCTGCTTCTGAAGCTTACGGTGGAGCCTGCTGCCGGCCTGCATGGCATCCATCTCATTTCTGGTTCTGGTATTATCCAGATCTCCGGAGCAAAGAATGAACTCCACAAGGTTTCTTACCGATATTTTAATGTTTGGGTAATTTTCCGGCATAGTTTTCCTCCAAAAAAGCATCTTATATGATTATATCATTTAAGATGCTTGAAATACAGTATAAATTAATACAGCTCAGCGGCCTGCCTGCTCCGCCAGGGTCTTCCTCTTTGATTCCGTTATTTTGTGGCTCCGGATGTATTTCCTGTCATCCTCCTCGTCCTTATCGATAAAGACGGTTCTGCCATATCCCCTGCTCTTTTGATACGGTGCCGGATATGCCTTATAGCTGCTGTCACCGGATCGATTGTCCTGTGCTCTGCTATTATTAGCATTGGTTGTAGCCACCGGAATGAACCCCTCTCTGATTAATAAATGTGCCGTTTTACTAAGATATCACGTAATTATTTTATGCTATTTCCGTACAAAGTCAATATTTTTCCGAAAAATTTTATTTCCGTTTTTATGCTTGCATTTTTTTCCTCAATCTGATACATTCTAGTTATATTCCTCTCGTACAATAGAGGATAAAACAAGTGAAATGCAAGCCACACTTGTCATTAAATAGAAAAAGCGAGGTAGTATTATGAGCGAGCACAATCACGGCGGAAGCTGCGGCTGCGGACATGATCATGAATTTGAACATGATTCCATCACATTATCTTTAGATGACGGTACTGAGTTAAATTGCATCGTATTAGATATCTTCTCTGTGGATGGCAAGGATTATATCGCACTCCAGCCTGAGGAAGGCGAGGAAGAGGATGATAACGTATTCCTTTATCGTTATATCCAGGAAGGTGACGATGATCCCCAGCTGTTGAATATTGAGGATGATGAAGAATTCGAAGCTGTTGCGGATGCATTTGAAGAATTACTTGATTCACAGGAATATGATGAAATGTTCGATGAAGATTACGAAGACGAGGATGAGGAAGAGGAGTAGGCTTCATTATAATCGATGTCCTCATTCATGTGAATAGCCTCATACATTAGAAATATAGGATGCTGCAATAGGAATACTGCATTCCTTTCAGGAAAAAGCCTTCCGGCTGTTCTCCCTGGAATTGGGCAGTTTCCTCGTCGCAGCATCCTTTTTGCATACATAATGTGTATCAATTATGGTAATATATAAATAAAATTACCGATCTATCCTGAACAAACCCTTAACCATTTACATATTAAGAAAATCTTAAGGATTTCATAAGAAAGTAACTATATAAAGCCATGCTGTTTTGTTATAATTATTTTGGTTAGGAGGATGATATTGTGAGCGCGAATATTCTGATCGTTGACGATGAAGCAGAGATAGCCGATTTAATACAGGTATATTTGAGAAATGAAGGCTATAATGTATACAAATTTAATAATGCCGCGGATGCTCTGGAATGCATCCATACGATAAAGCTTGACCTGGCAATCCTTGATGTAATGCTGCCGGATATTGACGGCTTCACCATATGCCGCAGAATCAGGGAAAGCTATAACTATCCGATTATCATGCTTACCGCTAAGGACACGGAGATTGACAAAATATCAGGTTTAACCCTTGGTGCGGATGATTACATAACCAAGCCCTTCCGCCCGCTGGAACTGGTTGCCCGGGTAAAAGCCCAGCTCAGGCGTTATACGAGGTATAACTCTTCGAATCGGGAACCGGAGGATAATGTTATTGCTTTTTCCGGGTTATTCATGGAGAAAAGCACCCATACCTGTATATTAAATGAGAAGCCCATATCCCTTACCCCGACTGAATTTTCGATTCTATGGCTGCTTTGCAGCAATCGTGGCTGCGTTGTCAGTTCGGAACAGCTTTTTCTTAAGGTTTGGGGTGAAAAATATTATTCCAATAATAATACTGTTATGGTCCATATCAGGCATATACGCGAGAAGATGAATGACTCAACCGAAAAGCCTAAGTATATTAAAACCGTATGGGGAGTGGGATATAAAATTGACAAATGATTTCTCAAAATTAAAACGTAAAATGCTGTTATGGGTTATCCTTACCGTCATCATATCCATCATTGTCTTAGGGCTGATTATGGAACTTCTGATTGACGGCATTCTGCAGGCCCCTTTTGCTGACGGCTTCGTATTTTTTGCCCGTAATCTTCTGCGCCTAAGAGAAGCCGAAGCCATATCCCTTTATCAGAGGCTGTTTCGGAGTAATAAAGAGGCATGGATATTAGCCGGATACCTTATCGTTATGCTTATCGTTTTCTATCTGGTTCTCTCCCGATTTACCCGGTATTTCCGTCAAGTGAACACAGGCCTGGATCATCTGCTTGAAGAGACCGACAGTGAGATAACACTTTCTCCTGAAATGAACTTCATGGAGAAAAAGTTAAATATAATAAAAAATTCATTGCGCAGAAAAACACAGGAGGCACTTGAGGCAGAGCAGAGGAAAAATGATCTCGTCACGTATCTTGCCCACGACATCAGAACTCCGCTTACCTCTGTCATAGGTTATTTGAGTCTGTTGGAGGAGTCTCCCGACCTTCCGGAGGAGCAGAGGATAAGATATACAAAGATTACTTTGGAGAAATCCTACCGATTGGAGAAGCTGATTGATGAGTTTTTTGATATCACCCGGTATAATCTTCAAACAATTATATTAGATAAACAGAATATCAATCTTCCCTATATGCTGCTGCAGCTGGCAGATGAATTCTATCCCGTTTTGGTCCAATCAGGAAAATCGGCTGCTGTTGCTGCGGAGGAGAATCTGACTTTCTATGGCGACCCGGACAAGCTGGCGCGGGTCTTTAATAACATTATGAAAAATGCCATCGCCTACAGTTTGGATAACAGTATCATTCACATTAACGCAAAAGCCTCCGGTGGCAGCATTATGATATCCTTCACCAACCAAGGCAACCCGATACCGGTCCATAAATTAAATACCGTTTTTGATAAGTTCTACCGGCTGGACGAGGCCCGTTCTTCCGGTACCGGAGGTTCCGGTCTGGGGCTGGCAATCGCTAAGAGTATTGTCAATGCCCATGGAGGAGATATCCTGGTTGAAAGTGATGAGATAAAAACGGTCTTTACCGTCACTCTTCCCCGAAAATCATAAGGGAATATTAAGATTTCCATAAGAGCAATTTAAAACATAACTCCTTTTCCTTTGCTTAAATAAATAAAGGAAAGGAGTTACTTTTATGAAAATGAAAAAAACGGGAATGCAAAAATTATTAAAGTATCTTATTCTGATCGCCGCAATTATCCTCTTGATTTATCAGGCAGAAATTATGCCGGAAACAAGAGCCGGGAAAGAAGCAGAGGCTCCAACCATATCGCCTGCTCCGGTCGAGTTATCTTCTGAAGCGATTTCACTTTCACTTCCAGCCGGTTTATATAGTCCCAACTTTATTGTGATGCGTCTGGACAGCCAAAAACCGCTTCTGGAGAAAGGCGGCGGCGATCGAATCTATCCGGCTTCACTGACAAAGATCATGACAACAATTGTAGCAATCGAAAACCTTGAGGATTTGGAACAAAAGCTTCTGCTTTCCGATGAATTGTTCGATGCCCTGTATGCAGAAAACTCTTCCATGGCAGGTTTCCTGCCGGGTGAGGAAATTGCCGCCAGAGACCTTCTCTTTGGCATAATGCTGCCCTCCGGAGGGGAATGCTGTGTGGGGATAGCGGAAGAAATTGCCGGTACGGAGGAGTCCTTTGTTACACTTATGAACCTGAAAGCAGAAGAGCTAGGTATGAAGGATACCCATTTTACCAATACCACCGGACTGCATGATACAGAACATTTTTCAACTGTCAGGGATCTTGCTGTCTTACTTCAATATTCCCTTCAGAACGATACCTTTCGGCGAATATTTACTTCAAAGCAGTATACGGCCGCTCCTACCAATCTGCATCCGGAGGGAGTCACTATGTACAGCACTATGTTTAAAAGCCTTGAGGATAACAGCATTATGAACGGAGAGCTGCTTGGCGGCAAAACCGGTTATACCAGTAAGGCAGGCCTATGTTTAGCCAGCCTGGCCAGGATCGGCGATACCGAATATATCATGATCTCTGCCGGGGCCAAAGGAAATCATAAGACAGAGCAATTTAATATATCCGATGCTTTAACTGTTTACTCCCGGATTGGCAGCCGGCACTAATTCATCAATAAACCGTGATCTTGGCATCACTTTATTATATCGCTCCTTGGCACTATAAATATAAAGATATTCCCTTGCACGGGTCATGGCAACGTAGAACAGGCGTCTTTCTTCTTCGATGTCTTCCGGAAGAACAGCCTTTTTATGGGGGGTAATCCCCTCATTTGCATCGACAAGAAAGACTGCCCGATACTCAAGACCTTTGGAGCTGTGCATAGTGGCTATGGTTACACCCTCTCTTTTCTGGTTTCGGTTATCCATTGCCTGTCTTTTCAGTTCCTCCCTGTATTCCTCCATATGGGCGAACCAATCCCGATAGGTTTCGAACTCCCTGGCACTTTCCTGCAATTCGTCGAGAATATCAAAGAGCTCCTCCGTCTTCATTTTCCTCTGTTCAGCATATTCCTTAAGGTAATCCTCATAACCGATGCCCCGTCTGATATAGTTTACCGCCGCATAGGGGGCCATTCCTGACAGCAGGGCAAGGTCATATTCCAACTGATCAATCCGCTCCAGCATCCAGTTTTTATCCTCATAATAATCCCTGACCGACTCCAGATCCACCTCCGAAGTATCCAGACAATCCCTGCTGATATAGCGCTTCGGTCGATTCATGATCTGCAGGAAGTGCCCTCTCTCCCGGCTTCCCAAGGACAGCTTGATATAGGCAAGAAGATCCGTTGCAATCCAATGCTCAAACAGATTGGGAAGGCTGTCCCTCATATGAAAGGGTATATTGTACTCCATCAGCTTATGGAGAAGCTGACCGGATCCCAGGTTCGTCCTGATCAAAACGGCCATATCGGATAACCTGACCCCTTCCTTATGAAGCTTAAGAATCTCCGTGGCAAGCATCTGATTCTCCTCGGATATGGTACCAAAGAAGGCGATACCAATCGCCCGGCCATCCTCCCCCGGTGATTTGATCTCCTTGGGAAACCTCTTCATATTATGGCTGATCAATCGCCCGGCCGCCTTAACGATATTGGCTGTCGAGCGATAATTGACCGGAAGGATCAGCTTGGCACAATCCGGATAATCCGAAGGGAAATTTAACATAAGCTCCGGCCTGGCACCCCGGAAGCGGTAAATGGATTGATCATCATCCCCTACGGCAAACAGATTATTCTCCGGCTCACTTAACATCCGGATAATATCATACTGGACCTGGTTTATATCCTGAAACTCATCAATCAGGATATAACGGTACCTTTTCTGCCAGCTTGCCAGGATGTCCTTCCTTTCGGCAAGAAGCTCATAGCATAGCAAAAGCATATCGTCAAAATCAATTCTGCCCGCCCGTTTAAGTCTTCGGTTATATTCGTTGTAAACTAAGCGGAATACCTCATCCGCACAGTTTATGGAGTAATAGTTGTTCAGATCCATCCGGCTTCCCTTCACCAGACTGATTTCTGACAAAAGCTCCGCAATAAAGTCCTTTTCATCCTCGTACTCCAGGGAAAGCTTGTGTATAATCTCCTTAAGCAGATGGAATCTCTCCTCTTCCCTAAGGATATTCTCCGCACTCAGATGGTACGCATTCTTAAGTATCATATAAAAAATGGCATGAAAGGTCCCGAAGCTGACTTTGCTCCGGTCAGATTCCATTCCCTTTTGGAAACGCTCCTTCATCTCAGCCGCGGCAGCCCTGGAAAATGTGATCACCAGAATATTTTCCTCAGGAATATTATGTTGTTGAATTAGATATTTTGTCCTCTCGGTAATTACGAGGGTTTTGCCTGATCCGGGACCGGCAAGCACCAGCATCGGCCCATCCTTATGAAGGACCGCCTGCTGCTGGACATCGTTCATCTGCATATTGCAATTCTCCTGCTCTGTATTAGCAATATTATGTAGCTCTATTCGAAGGACCGATGGATGGAATGAAGAAAGTTCAGAGAAACAGATCATGTTTTGGGGAAATATCCGGCAGAGGAAGCCGGGCAAAATACCTGCCGGGCTTCACTGCCTCCGAAGCATTCCGGTTGAAAAGAAGTGTATTTTTCAACTGAGCGAAAAGCACTCATGTGCTTTTCGCTCAGTATTTAAAGCTGCCTATCGGCAGCATGAAGGTTATTATGAAAGCTTCTCGATGGCTCTCCTAATTCTTCTTAAGCTCTCCTCCTTACCAAGGATATTCATAATCTCATAGGCACCGCCGGGGGTGGACTGCTTACCGGATACTGCTGTTCTTACCGGCCATAGTCCCTGCCCGTTCTTGATTCCCTTCTCCCCGATATAGAACATGATCAGGGCTTCAATTCCTGCTTCGGAATAATCCTGAAGCTCCTCAAAGCGGGGCAGAAGCTCCTTTAATACCATGAGGGAGCTTTCCGCATCAGTCTTCATCTTCTTATGGGAATACATCTCTATACTGTAGTCCGGCAGCTCCTCAAAGAAATCAATCATCCCCCTGATATCCACTAAGGTTTCGATTCTCGTCTTTACCAGAGCGGCAATCTTCCTATAATCCAGTTCTTCCCTAATTACCTCCCGGATGTAGGGAAGTGCCAGGCGATAGAATTTCTCCTCCTCCATGGCCTTTAAATACTCTCCGTTCATCCAGCGAAGCTTTACCATATCAAATACTGCCGGGGCCTTGTTGATATGGCGGTAATCGAACTCCCGGATCAGCTCCGGAAGAGACATAATCTCCGTATTATTCGGGGAACTCCAGCCAAGCAACGCTACAAAATTTACAATTGCCTCCGGGACAAAGCCCTGCTCCAGAAGATCCTCAAAGGAGGAATGTCCGCTGCGTTTGCTGAGCTTCTTATGCTCTTCGTTCGTTATCAGGGGTAGGTGCACATAGACCGGCTCCTCCCAGCCGAAATCCTGATACAGTCTTGTATACTTCGGGGTTGAGGAAAGATATTCATTCCCCCTTACTACATGGGTTATTTTCATCAGATGATCATCTACGACGTTGGCAAAATTATACGTAGGATAGCCATCCGATTTTATCAGGATCATATCGTCCAGCTCCTCATTATCTACGGTAATATCACCAAAGATGATGTCATGGAAGGTGGTTGATCCCTCTGCCGGATTATTCTGCCGGATAACATAAGGAAGCCCTGCCTTCAGGTTCTCCTCGATCTCTTCCCTGGAAAGATGGAGGCAGTGCTTATCATATTTGGTGATTATCTTAGCCTCCTCCTCTTCCTCATCCTCCGTATCACCAACGGTGCTCTTTAAGGAGGCCAGCCTCTCTTTCGTACAGAAGCAGTAATAAGCCGCGCCCTTCTCTATCAGCTGCCTGGCATATTTCAGATACATTCCCGAAGCCTTACGCTCACTTTGTACATAGGGTCCGTATCCGCCGTCTTTATCCGGCCCCTCATCATGGATCAGCCCGGTCCCCTCCATGGTCCTGTAGATAATATCCAGTGCCCCTTCCACATAACGTTCCTGGTCAGTATCCTCTATTCTTAAAACGAAGGTTCCATTCTCATGCTTTGCAATTAAATACTCATAAAGCGCTGTCCTTAAGTTTCCGACATGCATCCTGCCCGTTGGACTTGGGGCAAATCTCGTTCTGATTCCGCTCATATTCCATCTTCCTTTCCCGCATTTTATATCTTTTCATTCACATTAACACGACATGAGCCGTTGCTTATTTTAGCAGCTGCCTCATATATTCATTGAAATCGATATTCCCCTGAAAATATTCCTGTGTTGCCGGGTTTGTCATCATGGCAGCAACATAGACGCTCAATACAAAAATAAAAGCAACAGCAAAAATCAAGGTTGCCCTTGCCCAATTCTTCTTGGTCTCCGAAACATTATTGCCAAAAGACCATACAAATAGCATGACTGTGAAAAGAATCGTTCCAATAAGAGGAATGAAAAACATACCGTAGGTTCCCAGCCAGCTTAAGAAGGAAATCGGCTTCTCCATGCCCTCTTCCCTGACTGCCGTAACCTGTTTTGGAAGCAGCGGATTGCCAGAAAACGGTGTCTGTGACTGGATCTGGGGCTGTATCTTTATCTGAGCCTGGACCTGTTCCCGGTAGGAATGTCCGCAGTAGTCGCAAAAATTCGCTTCTTCATTCTGGGTCTGTCTCCCACAGTTTGTACATACCATATCATTCACCTCTTCTTTGCATTTGTTTTCCATTATACCACAACTTTTGAAAAAAACAATCGGCTCATGGAAAAACCCCCGCAGCTGCGGGGGTCCCTATCCTAAAATTATCCGAATGAATTTTTATTCGCTGTTTAACCTTCTGATTTCATCGCTTCAATCGCACTGATCTTGGTTGCGCGCCTTGCCGGAAAATATCCGAACATAATTCCGACACCGGTTGAAATGAGCAGCGCTACAATGGGCAGATATAAGGGTATAATGGAGTAAGTGTTCGTCGTAGTCTCCTGGAACATATAAGAATAGGAGTTGGACATCAATGCCCCAAACAGCGGTTTCCCATATTTATTAATCAGGAAGGATGCCAGGTACCCCAGTATGACACCCATAGCTCCTCCTAAAAAACCAATCAATCCGGCCTCAAAAAGAAACAATTTCTTTACATCCTTAATGAAGCATCCCAACACCTTCATAATACCGATTTCCTTTGTCCGCTCATAGATTGCCATTACCATGGTATTCGCGATACTGATCGCCGATATAAACATGGACACCATGCCCAGAAATAACAGTATGGTACGAAGCGTTCTCGATGCCTCGATCGTCGGCTTCAAAAACTGCATATTGCTGTAGGATTGAAATCCCAGCTCCCGGATCTTATCCTGAACCTTCTCCACATTATCCATACTATCCACATTAAGCATGATCTGCTGATATTCCGAAATATTTTTCAGCGCCTTTTTCCGATCCTCCAGAGATAAGGTATTGCAGTACTTCATGTAGATTTCTTTAAAATAATCCATATCCATAAAGGTTCTGTCATCATACTCATAGGATTTGGTCTCTTCCATCTTGGCTATATTCTTAAGCGGAAGGCTGAACTGCTTCTTCTTGCCGCTGGGCTGGTAATTCTCGAATTTCAGTACCAGCTTATCCTTTACCAGATCAATGACTTTATTCTGTCCCCGCCAGTTCATCGGATCATAAAAAGGATACGGGTGATTATAGCCGAAAATAATTGCCGAATTATCCTCCTCGGTCGGGTATTCACCCATAATCAGATTGGGAAAATCAAAATCATCAAATACTTCCATATCCATTGCAGTGATATAGGACCACCCCCGGTATTTACCCGAATATAAGGATGCATCCATATTGATCACCGGTGTAACTGCCCTGACATGATCGATTCCCATAATCTGTTCCACCAGTCTGTCATCCAGCTTCTGCTGCTTCATATCCACAAAATTACCGTCATCGTCATAGATTTCTCCATAGGTATTCACGGTAACCATGGTCAGGCTGCCCCTCTGCAATACCTGGGTCTCAAAATAATGATCCATCCCATGCCCGATCGAAACCATGATAATGATAAACAGGGAACCGATCACCACACCCAAAACCGTCAGTATGGTTCTGACCTTTCTGCGGAACAAATTTCGCAGACCCATTTTGATCAGATCACTAATCTTCATAAAGCTCAATCCCTTTTTTGATTTTTCTGCGAGCCAGTAATGCACCAAGCGCCATACTAACGAATAGTACTGCTGCTGAAATTCCGATTACAAACGGCCAGGAGGAAAGCAGCGGGTCCTTCACCTCTGCCATCCCGGTCTCCATGGAAGGGTCCTGATACATTCCTTCCCCGAAGCCGATCTCTCCGCCCATGTCCCCCTCAAATACCGGAGCAGGTTCTCCTATTATGGCCCCTTCTTCCGTTAATGCCTCATCCGTTACGGCAGTATCCTCTGCCTCTCCCTCTACGGTGGAATCCGTGTCTGCAGCCTCACCGGTTTCATCTGCTCCTAAGGCATTTTCCGCATCGATTTGGCCAGCTTCATCCGCTCCTGCGTCCGCCGCTGATGACTCCAATACCACTGTATTGGAGGACGTATCCTTCGTAGCCGTGGCTGCTCTTTTTGCCGCCATCTTCATTTCGATGTCTCTAGCCTCTGTAGCGGCAACTGTTCCGCTATTTTTATTCAAAACAATATTACTCATATTAACCTCCATGCTACCGCCCGGCAGCCCAATCTCTTAGCAAAAAGCACTATTAAGGTGTTTATTTGCCGGTTGAATGCTTTTTTTCAACCTTTCGTCCCGTTTTGTGAACCAGCCTGACGCTTAATATTTCGCATCTTCCCTCTTTTGCAGCTTTCTCCTGTACACACTGATGATAACCTTTCTGGTTACCGGAAGGAATATTACAAACAATGCCGCCTGGATCAGGATGAACAGCCACGGCTTTAAGAGCTCCTTCTTCGGTGTCGGCCCTGCCGGGTTGAAGACCCCGATGTCTCCGCCATCTATGCCGGGTTCAAAGATCGGCATGCCGGAAATCATATACTCAAATTCCTTCGTGAATATTACTTCGTCTCCGTTGCTGTCCTCATAGGCTATTTTTAACACACCCTTCGCCATACCCTCCATATTGGGAATAACCTCAAACTCGGAATACATGGAGCTTCCCTCCATAACGTTTCCGATGAAATACATATTACCGTCCGCCTTCGTGAAGTCCCCTTCAACCGTTGCAACCACATTATTCAGAGGGGATTTCCCCATGTTATAGAATTCGAAGGAGAGGAAGGCCGGATTGCCTACAATGACATTCCCATCATAGGAATATACATTGACATAATCCACAACCGGTCTTGCATTCTCCACCGCCTGAAGATTAAGGTCATAGGGTCTGGTGTAACCGATCTCACCGTTTTCCTTCGGTTCAATGCCGTCATACTCGTACTCGACATCGATATGTAATTTATAGGTACCCGTCTTCGTGTCGGATTTCACCTTCATTTCCAGCGTTTGCTGAACTGACTCGCCCGGTGCGATCTTCTCGATAAAGAAGCTGTTGCTTCCCTTGGTGGGAGAGAAGACATTATCCACCTGGGTTACGGTTACCGTAATATTCTTGGCACTTACGGAGGAATGGGTATTATAGAGGTCAAAGGTAAAATTAAAGGAAGACCCTGCCCTGAGCTCCGGTACATCCGCCTCATAGTTGCTTATAATTACCTTGGGAATACTTTTGCTTCCCAGATCGTTCTGGACATCAAGAACCGGAATATCAACAATCTCACCGGCTCCCCCTTTATATGAATATTTTACAGATAATTTGTTCAGCCCTTCCGGAACATCATCGGACACCTTTAAAGGAATTGTAATTCTCCTGGTCTCCCCGGCCGTCAGCTTCTCAATATAGATATAAGGCTCTGTATTAACCGGAATAAAGGTACTCCCGGTAATATTCTCAAGACTGATCTTAAGCTCCGTAATATCTGCATTTCCCTTATTCTCAAAATCAAAGGAAACCGCCAGGTCACCGCCGGCTACCGGACGGGATGGGCTCTGCTTGACATCACTGATAACGATGGACGATACTTTCTCAGGATCCGGGGCTTGCGCCTTTACCTTAAGATATAATGTCTTCGTATTGGTATAGGTAACTCCCAGGCTATCCGTGTAGATGAATTTTATGCTTAATTTATTTAGATTGCCGGAGGCTGCTGCATCGACAAATAATGGAATTTCCACCTCTCTGCTACCGTTCTGCTTCATATCCGCAATCTTAATATTATCGGTATAAAAATTCTTTATAATATTATCCGACTCCGTATTCTCAACAGAAACTCGGATGTTGGAGGCTGTCGCGTCTCCAACGTTTTGTAGCTTTGCCTTCAGCACAAATTCATCACCGGGTTCTAAATCTTCCGGATAAAAAATATCTTCTATATCCAGTTGAGGCGCCTTCGTGCTTCCCTCCACTTCAACACTAAAGTCATAAACCGGTGTTTTTGTATTACCATCAAGGTCCTTATAGTTAAAATTAACCGACAAGGTCTTTTTACCGGCTGTCGCCGTCGGAAGGATGGAAACCGGTAATGTTACCAGCTTTTTATCTCCCGGTACAATATCTCCGACCTTTATGTTGCCTGCCGTATAATTCTTTGCAATCCCAGTATCTCCATAGTTTACGCTGATATAGGTGTTACGGGCGGCGATCTCACCTTCGTTTTTAACAGCAAAGGAAATCTCGGTATTGCTTCCTATCGTATTATTCTTAAAAGATATACCGCCGATGGTTAACTGTGCAGGTGCTTTCTCTTCCAAAATTCTAAGCTTTAATTCCAGCGGGACATTGCAGGCTGTTTCAATACCATCAGAATTCATATAGGATCCTTCAATCATCAAAAACACAGGATAAGTTTTAATCACTGCAGTTTCCTTTACCGTCACATCAAAATCAACATAAGTATTCACGCTGATATTAATAATACTAACGCTTTCTCCGTCCTCATTTGTCAATACTGGTTTGGAGAAGATAAAGGGCGAATCCGGGCTCTCATCTTTCATATATGCCGTCGGAACGAAAATAAAATTACCGACTGCTTTAATTGGCAACCTGATATGAGTCGTCTCGCCGGGCTTTACTATCTTGCTGATATTCTCATCTGTCGTTGTTATGGAAGGGCTATTATTCGCCTTAGCTATATATGTATTTTCCAACATTCCCGTTGCCAGTATGCATAGCGTCAATACCGCAACTAATATTCTCTTCATCCTCATTCTTGCTCCCTCTACTTCCTTAATTATAATGTTTTGCGCCGTACCGGATATCAGGAGATGTCCTTCTCTAGCTCTGGCTCCTGCAGTTCCTCTGCCTCTTCCAATGACTCTCCCAATGAATTTTCCTCCGACACAGGCTCTGGCTGCGTATCCTTCTTAACATACTCTATTTCTTCAATTTTGCCGTCAAAGATATGGATAATCCGGTCCGCATATTCCGTCAGTCTCTTATCATGGGTTACCATAACGATGGTCTGATGATTGGTCTGGGCCATCTCCTTAATCAGATCCATGACCTCCTTAGAGGTCTTGGAATCCAGATTACCGGTCGGTTCATCTGCAAATACAATCTCCGGATTGCTGACAAACGCCCTGGCAATACCCACTCTCTGCTGCTGGCCGCCGCTCATTTCCTTGGGTTTATGCTTTAGCCTTGCCCCGAGACCAACCTTCTTCAGCATCTCTCTTGCCAACCTCTTCCGCTTCTTGTTCCCGACATGCTTAAAAATCAAGGGCAGCTCTACATTCTCGAGGGCTGTCATTGAATTCAGCAGATTATAGGACTGGAAAACAAACCCCAGATGATTTTGCCTGAACTTTGCCAGGCTTTTTTCACTCATTCTATGTATGTTCTTCCCTTTTATGGTGATCTGACCACCCGAAACCTTTTCGATTCCGGCCATTAGGTTCAGCAGGGTAGATTTACCCGAACCGGATACTCCATAGAGACAGCAGAATTCACCTTTTTTTATCGTAAAGCTTACTTCATCCACTGCCAATATGCGCTCACTGCCCATACGATAGACCTTTTTTACATTCTTCAGTTCAATTATGTTCTCATCTTTATTCTTCATTCAGCACCTTCTTACGTCAATACAGTCCGGTGTACCTCTGCCGCAGCCCATTTATGGCGGACGGAACGGGAACATCTTCCTTATAATGCTACACTATAAATCTTAAATAATGACTATATATTTCCTTAAGTTTTTCTTACAGAATGTTAATAAAATCCTCTGTATTACTGACGTTTATCAACAAAATATTAAATATGGCCCTGGTTGCCGGACGGAGCTTCCTTCTTTGGCTCCTCCTTTTTCAGTTCTTCTTTTCTTGCCATTCTGCGATTGATAAAACGAACAAATATCAGCTTCAGATAAGCCCCCACCGGAACAGCCAGCAGCATTCCCAGAAAACCGCCGATCGCACTCCCAAAAATCAGGGATACTATGATAATCAGCGGATGAATCTTAATCGATCTGCTGAGCAGCTTCGGACCAATCATATTTCCGTCTATAAACTGTATGACAGCCAATGCCAGAATGGATACAAAAAGTGTTTTGGTATCTCCGTTAATCAGACAGACAACCGCCGTACTGATATATGCAACAACTGGTCCGAAGTAGGGAATCAGATTGCCAATACCGGCGAAGATACCAATAACAACTGCAAACTTCACTCTGGTAACCGTAAGGACTATGCTGATCAGTACCATCATAACCATGGCGTCCGTCAGCTGTCCGCGGATATACCCGGAGAATACATGGTCTAAGTCATGGATTACGGACATGGTTCTGTTGTTAAAGCGCTCCGAGAACAGCGCTTTCCATACCTTGCAGATATAATCCATGAACATTCTGCCGTCTATCATAAAATAAAAGCCGATTATGAAGCTGAAGATAATCGTGGTCAGATATCCCGAGATATTTGAAATGGACGTTACCGTCCCTTCGGCAAAACCAACCAGTGCATTCATAATATATTCTGTGGCGTTAGTAACGTATTTCTCCAATTCCTCTGACTGGATTTCCAGCTTACCCAATTTCTCCTTGATGGAATTATAAAACCCTTCCAGGCTGTCCATGAATTCCTCTCCGAGACGGATGATATCATCAAAGTTCGCCAGTCTGAGCTGCCTGGTTACACTATAGACCAGCATGGAAATAAGCCCGACGACGGCTGCAAATAACAGGGCTACGGACAAAATCGCAGCCAATGTCCTGGGGCGCTTTATCTTCTTTAATAATCTTGTTTTGCGAAACTTCTGTTCAAAAAAGTTTACGATCGGATCCATCAAATAAGAAAAGACAAATCCAAGAATAACCGGCGTGATGACCTTTAAAATCCAGCCGATGCCGTTCATTAATTTCCGTGTTAACAGCGGTGCATTATCGGCAATCAATGACAATGAATAGATAATAATACAGGTAATGATAACATACAGTGAGATCTGCATGTATTTTTTATTAAATTTGTCTCCCCATTTCATCGTCTAAGCTAGCCCCTTTCTCCATACTCCAGGAAATCCGTAATCAGATCCACTGCGTGATCGATACCGACATAGTCACTTTTTATGGAGAGGTGGTAGTTTTCTGCTCTTCCCCATTTTTCGCTGGCATGATAATTATAGTAGTTTGCTCTCCGTTTATCCGTCTTCAAGATCTCTTCCTCTGCTTTATTTGCCGGCAGATGATACAGCGTAACGGCTCTTTCCTTGCGATAGGATATATCCGCCCATATGAAAATATGAACAACCTGTTCAAAATCCCTCAGGATATAATCGGCGCATCTGCCAACTATGACACAGGGACCTTCCTTTGCCACCTTGCGGATAACATCGGACTGTGCAAGATAAATCTGGTCATCCAGAGAAAGATGGGTAAAGCCGATGTCCTGGTTGCCATAAGCATTCATACCCATAGCAATGGAATACAGAAGGCTGTTTGAGGCTTTTTTCTCTGCATTTTCGAAGGCAGCTTCTGCAAAGCCGCTTTCCTTCGCTGCTCTTGTAATTATTTCATTATCGTAAAATGGAATTTCCAGACGGCCTGCCAGCTTTGCACCGATTTCCCTTCCGCCGCTGCCATACTGCCTGCTGATCGTAATAATCTTGTTCATATGAATCCTCCATTCTGCCAATGTCCGCGAATCCCGGCGTCAGTACAATATTTGCCGAGTGAATTATTTTCAACTCTGACTCCATTTTGTTATCGTCATAATGATATCTGTTATCTTAAGTATATCACAAACACCGGCAAGTAAGAAGCTATATTTCCTATATTGCAGCTATTCAGTCGTACCTCCTGAATGTTATATTAATGCACACAAACCACATAAAACCATGTGATCCGGCACTGAAATTCTCGGGTTTTGCTATGCAAAACACCTCGCGGCACCGGCAACGGAATCGTTACCCTGAAATTTACTGTCGTTATATTGACAGGACCAGCTTCAACAGGGTTCGCTTCACCGGGGAGGCATCCCGAAGGATATTTTGTTCCAGCTTCTCATAGAAATATTCCACCTCGGACAGCTCCCTCTCATTGATGGTATTCTTGCCGAATCTGGCCTTTTTGACTGTCTCCATACAGGCTTCAAATTCCTCCTTGCCGATATGGACACAATGCTCACGGGCATAATCCAAATGATCCTCAAGATACATGCTCCTTTTGGGCAGTGCCTTACAGCTCATCAGAAGTTTTTCCAGTTGTTTGTATACCATAAGTGCTTTCCTGCTGCAGTCCTTTGTATCCTCTTCCCTTCTTCTTCGTATCACTCTTAATACATACCAGATTATTGCCGTCACGGCCAGCGCAAGGACAATAATCATAAGAAATGCATTGCTGAGATTTTCATCCTCTTTTACGGGAGGTATTACTGTTGCTTCCCCTGCCTCTTTGCTGTGATCCGGCAGCGGTGGCTCGGTAGCCGGGGGCTTTTGCTCTTCTTCCGGTGCCTGCGTCGGTTCCGCCAAGGCTTCCGTAGGGGTCACCTCAGGCTCCTCTTCCTGTCTGAGGTCCTCACTGAAATCCGTTACCTCACCCAGGACCTCCTCCGTATTCTCCACTCCGGAACCGGGCGTAAACTCTACCGGAAACCATCCGCAGCCATCGACATAGACCTCCACCCATGCATGAGCACAATAATCCTTAACGGATACCTCTACCTGGGTATCATTTTCCTCGTAATTTTGCTGGTCGGAATAGAAAGCAACCTTCTCTTTTCCCATAGGATTGTCAAACATAATATCCGAGGTGTTGATCGCATACCCCTCGGCATATCTTGCCGGATATCCCAGAGACCGGAGCATGAGTACTCCGGCAGAGGCAAAATGAGAACAATATCCTGCTTTGTTCTGATAGATGAAATATTCCACAAAATCCTCATCCTTTGGCAGCTTTCCGGGAGATAAGGTATACTGGGCATTGCTCTGCAGGTAATCCTTGATATAGGATACTGCCTTATCCAGACTGTCCACTCTGGATCCGATCTTTTCCCTGGTAAATTCACTGCGCAGCTGTTCCAGCCCGTCCTCGGGTAATTTGGTGTAGGTCTCATATACAAATTTCCGGTACAGCTTCTCATAATCAGAATAATCTCCCAGCATGGTCCCGACAGACTTCAGGGAGCTGCCCAGCTTGTCCTTCATGGACAAACCAAAATAGTACTCAAACTCATAGCTGTCGTCCTTACTTACAGGAGCGGCATACAGATCATACTCATATTTTGCCGCATCCGATGCATCAAAATCCGTCAGATACGGAGCATAGATATGATTTTTATTGGCGTCCTTATATTCTATCTCAATAGTACCCTTTTTAAATTCATATTTATTTGGGTTCCTGCTTAAATAACCCGGCAGGACTCCTGCCGTATTCCCACCGCCAATCAGCGTAAGTCTCTCCAATAATGCGGTGCTTCCATTGACCGGTTGAAAATCCGCAGGTAAGAGCTCCTTTTGCAATTCTTTATAACGCCGCTTTGTTTCCTTAGAATGTCCCTCCCAGCTGTCCCCGGTATAAACCGACCCGACAAAGCCCTTCAGGTAGATCCCCTCTGAAATTGATTTTAAGGGAACAGACACTCTCAGCTGCTCTGTTTCGTCATAATTGACCCGGTCCACCCTTCCAAGCTTGCCGGAATTCAAACCGCCGTTTCCTGTGCTGCGATTTGGAAGCCATTCTATCTCAATAACCTTATCCGTAACATCCTCCCAGGAAAAATTAAACAAAAAATCCTGAATCTCTCCCTTTGCTACCTCAATTCCCTCCATGTCATTATATTTATCCTCGGGAATTGCCAGCTTCATGATATGAAACAGCAGCAGTATTATCATTACCTGGACTAAGGCGGCGCGGCTGTTAATTCTGTGGAGCATAAACTTCTGCTCCTTAAAGGACTGTCCGGACCCGTAGGATCTTGTCAGGAAAACCATCGTTAATAGATACATCATGAGATTGGTCTCAGATGGGGTGATCCCGAAAGCAAAGCTTAAAGCCACCGGCAGCAGAAGGACAACATTGCAGGCACTAAGGCACCTGCTCCGGACGATTACCAGGGACAATAAAGCAATGACCGGAATAGCAAACAGGATAAGCAGCAGCGTAATATCCTCCTCGGCGGTGGAATATCGCGCAACAAATTTATCCGCTGACATTCCGTAATAGTCCTCCGCTCTGTTAAGAACAGCATTTTCAAAAATGTAGAAGCCATTTTGAAGCTGAACAAAATATTTCTTTATGACAGCGAAATAGATCAATGCGGCGGCTGCCAGCTTCACCATGTCATAGGACGGATAAAGAAATAGAGCATAAATCAGGCAGCTGAAAACAAACAGGACTAACAAAAGCCTGGAGGTCTCCACCGGCAGGAAAAAGCAATCCCTCAGGATTAAAACCGCCGAACAGCTGCCGGCGATTACCGCCAATACCTGAAGACATCTTAAGAAGACCGGAAACCCGGCCTTCTTCTCATCCATCATATAAAGCGTATTATCAATGATAATTCCGTCTTTTACTTTATGACTCATATTCCACCACTTCCTAACTCAGCTTCAAGCCTTCCAGATTTCGCACCACATTGCCGGTATCCACGGATAGAAGACCAATTCCCATCTCTGCGATCTTCAGCATTACTTCTTCGGCAATCGGAAGCTTAATCCGAAGACTGCCATTATGGATTTCTGAGTGTCTGCCTGTATCATTGACATAGATGATCTGCCGGATATTCGCCCGGATCATCGACAGGGAATCCAGCTGGGGCTTTGAAACCTCACCGGTCACATAGAACAGATCCGTATACTGGTCATTGGGATGCTCCGCCAGATAGGCTGTCATGACGTCAATCCCTTCGGAATAAGGTCCGGTCAGCAGCAGTCCGTCAATTGCCTCAAACAGGTCCTTTTCCTTTTCGATGCGTACCCGCCTGCACATACAATTTTTTTGATCGTACCAGCTGAAATAATGAATCTGCCCTTTCAACAAAAAGGAATAGGAAAGGGATAGGGCGCATTCCATTAACGCATCCATATAGATCAGGACATCCTCATACCGGGAGACGCTCAAGTTAGCAAAAATCAGCATAGAGCAGTTCAAAGGATCACTGAAATCCTTGATCATCAGTTGGTTCTGCTTCACACTAAGCTTCCAGTGTATCCTCGTCGGCCGGTCCCCCTCCCTGTATTCCCGGATCATAAAGACCTCGGAAGGGTCATCTCCGCTTTTAACCGGTGAGAAATAATCACTCTCTATCTGCATCCTGGTCCGGTTCGTCAGATCATCCTCCATGATTTCGTGCAGAACCGGAAGAATTGCCACTTTTAATTCCCCTTTGAGCCGCTTTCGCAAGGAAAACAGTTTCAGGTAATCATAGATCCGAATTTTCTTCAGCGAGATCTCCAAATTCCCGGCGTGCTCTGACAAAATATTGCAGGTAATCGTTGCCCGGGTCCGTCCATCCGCCGATATCATAAATTCCTTCCTGTACTTTTTCCCGGAGAAGGAATTGCTGTAGGTGAGGAATAACTGCATATTAGAGATCGGAAAGAAGGTCGGATTATGAATCATGATTGACACCGGAATCGTTTCTCCCCTATTTGCTATATGGACGTTGGATACCATTTCGACATTTATCATGCCATAGATAAAGCTGAGTACGGCAAACATGAGAAATGGCAGACCGATTACCGTTAAAAACAGGATTCCCATGAAATACTCATTATATAAAATGGAAAGAAGACCGATTGCGGCCAACAACACCAGATATCTTATTTTGTTCTGAATCATGCCTCACCTGCTCCTAATGTGCATCCATCTTTCTGTGATCGGCTACAATGATGTTATCTTCTATAAATTCCTGGCAATTATTTTAGGAGGACGGACAATTCGCAGAATGTCGTCCAGAAGGTTGTCCACAGTAACATTGTTTACCCTGGCTTTTGCCTTCAAAATCATCCGGTGGGCTGCAACATCCTTGAAAATGTACTGCACGTCCCCGGGTACCACATAATCACGGCCGCTTAAAAATGCCGTCGCCTTCACCATATTCATCAGAGCAAGAGAGCCTCTTGGGCTGACGCCCAGCTCAATCAGAGGATTTTCCCTGGTCTGCTGTACCAGCAGCGTGATATATTCATAAATGGAGTCATGTACAAAAACCTCTTCCACTAAATTCTGCATCGTGAGAATCTCGTCCCTGTCCACCACCTGGAGGGTTCGTTCAAGAGGATTATTATTTTGTCTCTCCTTCAGGATACCGATTTCACTCTTCATATCCGGATAGCCCATCGTTAACCGGACCATGAAGCGGTCCAGCTGGGATTCCGGCAGCATCTGCGTACCAACGGAGCCGATCGGATTCTGGGTAGCCATAACTACAAAGGGCTTAGGGACCTCTCTTGTCACACTGTCAACCGTCACCTTACCCTCTTCCATTACCTCCAGCAAGGCCGATTGTGTTTTGGAGGAGGTACGGTTTATCTCGTCCGCCAGGAACAGATTACACATAATGGCTCCCTGTTTGTACTGATAGCTGTCCCCGTCCTTATTCAGCAGGTTGAAGCCTACCACATCAGTCGGCAGAACATCCGGTGTAAACTGGAGCCGGTGGTAATCCAGAGCCATCGCTCTGGAGAAGGCCAATGCCAGAGTGGTCTTCCCCACTCCGGGATGGTCCTCTAAAAGAATATGCCCCTTGGCCAATATGGCGGTAAGCACCTTTCCGATAATAATTCGTTTCCCGATTACCACTTTATTAACTTCATCCATAATCTGAATTGCTTTTCCCTGATACGGTCCCATATGCTTTACTCCTGATTGGTTATTTATATGATTCTTGAGTTTTACTTGTCGCGAACATTATAACATACCGAAATTTTAGTGTCAAAACCATTATACAAATTATGTAACCCTCCGTATTTCTATAGTCTTTCCCTCTCCTATGTTTTATTTGAATCTGTTGGGATTTTCTGATATAATCAATAATGCTATGTATCGGTCTTTTTGTATATTCTGTGAACTGACATCAGACTATTGACTTATACCAAGAAAAGTTTAAAATAATCATCAAGAGAATAATGTGAATTATAAAAAAACATAATTCACACTTAGAAGTTTGTGCCTGCATCGTCAAAGCGTGTAAAAACGCTTGGCACGAACTGACTCAAAGAGCAGGCATGTTATGTTAGTGTGAAAATAAAAAACAATTTCCACACGGCAAATTTGTGCTGACGCCGGGATGCGCGGGCATCGGCGACATGGAAAACATTATGGAGGTAGCAAAAATTGAATAATTCCAAGAAAACCATCAGGGGACCGCAAAAAGCTAAAAAAACTGTTATTACCACGAATCGAAGGCTCTGGCTTATTCCTTCGATTATTTTAGGCGTACTGTTAATTGCAGGATTATTATTTGACCAGTTATACGAAAGAGTGCTCATTACCATTGATGATGAGAAATATCATCAGAGTGACCTGAACTATTATTTCTTCGCTATGGAAAGCACCTACAGTACTTATGCGCAGTTATTTGGCTGGGACATGCCCTATGACGAAGAAAACGGATATACCCTTGGGGATGTCGCAAAACAGGAGGCCTTAAGAACCGCTTTGGAAAAAGAGGTATTGTACCGCGAAGCCATTGAAGCCGGATATTCCCTGACAACAGAGGAAAATGATATGATAGCGGACGATATTGCCAGCATGCTTTCCGGCATACCCGCCGATACGATAAAAAAGAACGGGTTTACCAATAAGTATCTGACCGATGTCCTGGGCACGATCGTCCTGGCGGACCGGTACCGGGCAGATATCATCGATACTCTGGATATTGATGATGAAGCAATTGCCGAAGAGATCATATATGATGACTACAGGCAGTATGATATTGAATACCTGTTTATCTCTACCGAGACCACGGATGAATCCGGTAATACCGTAGCTATGAATGAAGAGGAAAAGGCAGCCGCCTACGAAAAGCTGGCGGCAATCTATGACAAGGCCTTAACCACCGAGGATTGGTCTGCGCTTTTGCCCGAGGATGAGGAAGAGTTAGCCTACTCGTCCAGCAACTTCACCAAAATAAGCGACACTTATTCGGAAGATATGGAGACCATGATGATGACAATGGAGAACGGAGCCGTCAGTGAAATATATGAGGAAGAAGACGGCTACTATATTGTTAAGATGGTCAATAATAACAGTACGGTAAGCTATGATACTGCTGTGAAGAATGCGGTTACTGCAGAAGAAAACACTGCTTTTAATACTTATTTTGATGAAAACATTCTGAACAAGCATACCATAAAGCTCCATGAACGGGCCATCAGAGCTCTGAAAATGGGTTCCATAACATTATAATTAATCTTAAAAAAATTGCATAATATTTTCCTTTCCTGCCATACTAAAGGATGACTCTAGGAAAAGAGAAGTGAATTGTTTATCATTCACTTTGCGAATATTGTGCTGACGCCGGGGTTCACGGGCATTGGCAGAATGGAGGTATTATGGCTAAAAATCGGAACAACCGTTCCAAGAACAACAGTAAGAATTCTTCAAGAAACAGTTCCGGCAGGAATTCATCCAAGGACATTATAAAGGACAGCCACGCTCAGGTTCCGGATGATTCACCCAGCCGCAGCGGTCCCGGCGGAGAATAACATACCTTTTCGATAAGCTAAGTATAAGAGAAAGACCCTGTATCTGATACAAGAAGCGAAGCATCCGCCCTATGTATTTGTTTCAGGGTCTTTTATTATTTCTCATATACATTTGGGGGCAACCGGGCCTCCTGCCTGATAAGGTATTACGAAGGTCGGAATCCCGCTGGAATATGGGGCAATATCATATTGCTGAAAATAGATTACCACCCCTTCCGGCGTCAGATAGAAATTATTTATCTTCAGATTTTCATTTACCAGTTTTGCATAGTCTTCAAAATATATACTGTTCCCAGGCTCATAACCGGCATCAATCTGACTGATGATAATACCGGCCAGATAATCCTTAAGTTTGTTTCTCTGGGGATACAGATCGGATAGTTCAATCTTTTTGCTTCTTTTTATGTTCCAGGTATCTGAGGACCGGATGGTCAGTCCATGGGCTCCTCCCGCATATTCATACTGATCAAAATATATACTGATTGCGCAATTCTGGTTATATGTAACCTCAAAATCCACGTAGGCTTCCGATTGCCGTACCGGAAAATCATTCGCTATGGAATACTCATAATCCACCATAGCCATCTGGTACAGGTTCATGATATTAGATCTCTCGTACATCAGCGCCCTTGTGCGGTAAAATGAATTCAGTTTATCAAGAAACACCTGATAGTGGGTGGAAATAAATTGAGGATATTTTATGGTGTATTTCACAATGCTCTGGTCTTTGTAATACATATTCTGCTGTATCACTTTCTCTCTGACGATAACCGGATATTCTGGCATGCAGCTTCTCTCCCTTTCGACATCCCTTTAGCACATCTTATGCGGCTGCATAAAAATTATGTGTGCCTATATGGAACGTATAAGAAGCCTAATGCATCCTTTCTATATGGTTATGCGGCCCCCTGCCAGGCATTGCGCAGCCATATGGTTTAACGGATCGGACAGACCCCCGTAACGCACTCCTGGTCGATGATATCATGCTCCCCGTCATCATCAAAGGCGGCCAGCAGTTCGTAATTAATCGGTTTTATCCGTTTCATCCGTTCCTCATAATCCTCCCTGGTGGTACACTCGTAAGGAAGCAGGGGGTAGGTCTCCTCCATCAATGGCAGGAAGGTAATTCCGACGATAGCTTCAAAATTATCATAAACCCACCGGGCAACCTCTTCCCACTCCTGTTCCCTGACATGCACCGTAATGGAGGTGTTATGGTCGGACCAGTTCTCCATGGACATTTTGTACAGCTCCAGCTGCTGGATTGCACTTACCTCATATTTTGTCCTGCCCTCCGGCGCTTTTATCGGAAATTCAATCACCTTAATGCTGCTGTCCCCGTCCGTCTGCCCGCTCTCATTATAGATCGGGTAGCAGCCCTGGCTGTCCATCATTTTATATAGCGGGTCCGATGCTGCGATTCGAATTCTCCGGATATAGTAATTCGAGTGTGCGAAATGAATTCCTGAGCTTACACAGGGAAGGGTCGAGAGGCTTCCCTCCGGTTTGATTGTCGTCATCAGCTCCGGTACATCAATCCCCAGTTCCGCGCAGTAACGCTCTCCCTCCTCATGTACCGTGGCACGGAGCCTCTTTAATAAAGCGGCCAGTTCCCGGTCACTCATATTAGTTTTATTTACCATGTCCATCATTCCGGTCAGGGATATGCCGATAATCCGGTCCTCCTGCATTACCCTATTCCATTCCGGCAGTTCGACATCCACCAGGGTCATCCGGATTGCAACCCTGGCAGACAGTTTTAGAATTTCATGGAAGCCTGCTTCATCAAAGGTACCGTTCTCTGCAAAAGCCATCATATTGTTCGTAGTCAGATTACAGCATTGCTTTGACCGGAGCAGTATCTCCCCGCAGGGATTGCAGCCGCGGAAGGAAGGTTTTCTTCTCATTGCCTCCGAGCCATTGATAAAGCCCGGTTCCCCATTAATTTTAATGGATTCCAGAATCTCTTTGATTTTTTCCAGGGAGGGGCGGTGCTGATACAGAATGGAATTGTTGCTCATCTTTCTGTGGGAAATTTCAGGATCTTCAATCCACCGCCCGTCGATAACCCGATAGATGTTTCTCTTTGCATTGATTACCTCTTTATCATCCTCATCACAGATTACCATCATGGCGCTCCGTCTTACTCCGCCGGATACCACATTCTCACTGATGATAGTGGCAATATCTAACACATCAATCGTCTGCAGTCCGCAGTAATTCCTCCTTACAAATACCTTGTTAATCTTCTCGAACATCCTCTGGATGGACTTATGTCCGGAAGCCCTTCCTCCAAATCGTTTCAGCCGCTCTCCTTCCGGGCGGACAAAGCTGTAATCAATAATAACCTTCTGAACGTTCTGATACCTCTCCTCTGTCAGCAGCTTAAAATAAATATCCAGGGCGGAGCACCAGCCTTCCTTGCTGTCACCTACCTGTAAAGCTGCCACTGACTTATCCTCCGGGCCGATGGTACATAATGTATGCTCCATGTCATTCTTCGTAAGTCTGGAACGAACCGTACCGTCATATCTTCCTTCCAGAAGGACCGGACGTACCAAAGGAAGCTTCTCTACCAGCTCCCGGTCAATACGGATTCCGACTCCGCTGCCAACCATCAGCAGATAAAATACATCTACAAGGTCGTTCAGGGTTTCAATATTGGTAAAGGAGCAGTTATAATTGGAAAGGGGATATTGGCGGACGATCTCCGTTCCTCCCATGTACAGGGTTCTTCCGGAGGTAAAGGTTCTTAAATGGAACAAATGGTCAAACAAGGCTTCCGCCTCCATTCTCACCTGTCCCTGATCCAAAGGTAGGCCCTTTTTCTTTTTATACTCCACTCCAAGCCCAAGATTATATTCTGTAGTCCGAAGTACTGTCTCAAACCAGTTCTCCCTTCGCTTCTTATCTTCCAGATATCTGGAATAGGTTCTTAAATATACAAACTCACCTATATTGCTGAGGGGACTTTTTCTATTATAACTATTATAATATTTAGTTAAAAATTTATCTGACAGGATATGTTCCATAGTAACTCCCATCTGCCGCCCTGCAGGCAGCGTACAAATATCTTGCGAAAAGCATGTAAGTGCTGTTTTGCTGTGCGGCACCAATAGCACTCATGGTTTTCTTCTGTAAGTTCCTTTGATACACAATATATTGTGTTAATATTATACACAGGCACTATATATATGTCAACCATATATTTCATATCATTTTACTATAAACAAACCCGGAAGCACTATGCCTTATGGGGATGTGCCCCATTTAAGGCAATATTGCTTCCGGGTTTTATTTTAATTTAAGTCCGGCCTCCGTCAGCTATCTCAGATCTGTCAATTACCAGCCATATCCGAAATAATCCTCATACATCCCGACCAGATCAATGAATTCCTTCCGATATCCGCCGACGTCCTGCCCAATTCCCTGTTCTGCCAGCTCCAGCACAGAATTTATGGCTGCTGTTCCCCTGTATTCGGATTCTCTTAAAATCATTCCGAATTCCGCTACCGCTGCCGCAAAGTAAAAGTCTGCTGATTGCTTCACTTTATCCACACTGGTATTATCAAAGGATACAACCCTTCTGATTTCCTGGCTTTCATTTTTATCCGGCTCCTTATAACGAAGTCTGATTTCGGTGATTTCATTCCGGTATTCCGTTTTGATTCCCTGGGTCTGGTATTTCAGTGATCCTTTTTCTGCTGTCTGTTTGGCTGCCCTGCCCGGAATAACTTCATAAATGGCTGTCACACTGTGGCCCGCACCAAGCTCCCCTGCATCGACCGCATCATTTTTAAAATCCTCATTTTGCAGAGCCCGGTTCTCATAGCCGATCAACCGATAGCCTTTTACCGCATAGGGATTGAACTCCAGCTGTATCTTAACATCCTTGGCAATGGTCAGAAGCGTTCCGGACATCTCATCTACCAGGACCTTCTTAGCCTCCCTGGGCGAGTCAATATAGGAATAATTCCCGTTCCCCTTATCCGCCAGGACCTCCATCCTGTTGTCCTTGAGGTTGCCGGAGCCAAAGCCCATGACGCTGAGATATATCCCGCTTTCCTTCTTCTCGGTAATGAGGTCTTCCAGCTCTTTCGTTGATGACGGCCCTACATTGAAGTCTCCGTCCGTTGCCAGTATCACACGGTTATTTCCGCCCTTGATGTAATTCTCTGCGGCAAGTGCATAGGCCAGCTCAATTCCGCTGGCTCCGGCTGTGGAGCCCCCCGCTTCCAGTGATTTGATGGCATTTAAAATAAGCTTCTTCTCGGTGCCTGACACACTGTCGAGTACCACTCCGGTATCCCCTGCATATACTACGATGGAGATCCGGTCATTCTCCCCAAGAACCTCCACCAACTGCGCAAATGCATTTTTTAGTAAAGGCAGCTTATCCTCTTCATCCATAGAGCCTGATACATCGATGAGAAACACCAGATTACTCTTCGGAAGGGAGTCCTTATCCACATTCTTCCCCTGTAAGCCGACGGTTAGAAGGTAATGCTCTTCGTTCCAGGGGCATTTTCCGATTTCCGTATTGATAGAAAACGGTTTTCCATCCTCCGGTTCTTCATAATCGTAGCTGAAATAATTAAGCATCTCTTCAATCCGAATTGCGTCTATCCCGGGACGAGAACCGTAGGTAATCGTCTTTCTCAGGTTGGCATAGGAGGCCGTATCCACATCGATAGAAAAGGTGGAAAGAGGATCACTCATCGTATCCTTAAATCCGGTTTCCGTGATCTCTGTATATTCCTCCGTATTTGGTGCGATCATCGTCCAATCGGTGTCATACGCCCCATTTGCCAGCTCACACGCGCTTGTGAAGGGAACTCCTGCTACATATCCCAAATCCCTTTCCTTTGCCACGGCTTCTGTCTCCGGACCGCTGCCCTCCGCTCCATCCGGAGTGTATTCTGTTTCAGATTTTTTCCCACTATTATCAGCCTTCTGATCTGTGTCTTTTCCTGAAGCGGAAATGCTCCCGCCGGTTAAATTATACTCCCCCGCATTTTTAGCATTGTCCTTTTTACTGCAGCCGGTCAGTATCATCGTCAGCAGTATCGTAAAAACCAATAATAATGATAATAATTTTTTCATATCCTTCTCCTCACCTTCCGGGAGATTTTCTCCCCAGTTTTATGCTTCAAAGGAACGGCCATTTCTTTGATTTATGGTAATTAGACCGCAGAGAGAGGAAAATGGTTCCATGGATATTATTAATTCTTTATTACAAAATCATGAAATACAAGCGGAAGGATGCGGCGGATATGAAGTTGTATTGTTATATGGCATGAACAAATCATTAAAAACATATGATATAAAGATATATGGCAGCACATATCCTGCCGGTATAATGAAAGGTAGGCAGTTATGGAAAATAACACCGATACTGACCTGATGTTTGACTATATCATTATTGGAACAGGGCCCTCCGGTGCAATCATGGCAAAAACCCTGTCCGATAATCAGAATGTCTCTGTCCTGGTTCTCGAAGCCGGAGAGAATAACACCCGGGAGGAGCCGATCCGGATACTTTCCTCGGAGACCTTGCGTTGGTATCCCAATTATTTCTGGCAGGGAAGAACCGTTCAGCAGCAAAATGTTAATCGTCGATTATATAATTGGACTACCGGCAGAACCCTGGGTGGAGGCTCCTCCGTAAACGGGGGACAATATGTCCGGCCAACCGAGGATTTCTTCCGGGCGTGGGAGAGACAGTCGGGGCCGCTATGGTCGCCGCAGAATGCTTTGAGATTTTATACCCAGATGGAGGCATATCAGGGCTGCGTCTACGGCCCTTTTGTCCATGGATGCAATGGCCGGGTTAATATTCGTGTGAGCCCGGACAATGTTCCGTCCCTAAACAAGAAGTTTGCAGACGCAATAGCCCAGGCAACCGGCTATCCCATCATACAGGATTATAATGATCCGGAAACTCCTCTTGGTCCCTTTACCCAATGGGCGTTATACCAAAACCCGGAGGGCGAACGGGTAAGCGCAGCAACTGCTTACCTTTCCCAGGATATCATTACTCCGGAGGGGACCGGGGTAAACGGCCGCAGACTGACGGTATTGATGAAGACAACCGTATTACGTATCCTCATAAATGAAGATAACGTGGCGGTCGGGGTGGAATTTTTAAGAGAGGGGTGGCAGCAGAACGCCTTTGCCTCCAGGATGGTCATATTGTCGGCGGGGATTAACACCTCTCAGCTTTTACTGCTCTCCGGCATCGGTCCGGCTGACCGCCTGAACCGGTTAGGCATTCCGGTTCGAGTAGATAATCCAAATGTCGGTCTTAACCTGATAAACCATACAATCAGTGCCGCAACCTTCACCGTCAATCCACAGGACCTGGCGGAGCTAAGGGACGGCCCGTATTCCTTATATAACGGAGGCGCCTTCCTTCCGCTGCCTTATTCCGAATCTCCCTCGCGGCGGGGAATCCAGATGATCGGCCAAATAAACGGCGACCTTCTTACCGTGCTGATGCTTAATCTGTCTCCGGTAAGCCGCGGCAGCATAACCCTTCAGAATAACGATCCCCTGAAAATTACATTAGCAGATTACAATTTCCTTTCCGACCGGCAGGATCTGCTTCATATAATAAACAGCTTCCGTTCCTATATTCTTCCCATAGCTGAAGTCTTATCGGATATTGACCCGGAATACCGGCTGATCTCCCCTTCTTATGAGGTAATCAATGATGATGCTCTGCTGGAGGATTATATTCGAAGCAATCTGGAGATTGCATATCATGAGCAGGGCTTTAACCGGATGGCTCCTCTTCCGGAGGAGGGTGTTGTGAACCAATGGGCTGAGGTCTATGGCGTCGGCCGCCTGCTCCTTGCCGATTCCTCCATCATCCCCATTCCCCTGGACTGCAATACTTCATCGGCATCCTATTTCATCGGCTATGCTCTTGCCAATCTGCTGCTGCAGGAGGAGGAACAGCCTGCCTCCTACTTCTATCCGGCATACCCGATCCGATATAACTCGAATAGCGATATTGAACTGATCTGACCCGGATATAAAAATCGGGCTATTGCATCATAGCTTTATTTATTCCACAATTTTAACGCGACTGCCAGCTCTTCTTTTGATTTGGCGGCTTCGGTCAGGGATACGCCCTCCATAACGGCGTCGATCGCCTGCAGCATCGCTCTGGCGCCTTCGGCAGATCCCATGGGATGTCCCTGGACGGCACCTCCGGCAGCAAGCACGATGTCCTTACCCATCTCCTTGATATAGCGCTCTACCATACCGGGATGTACCCCTCCGCCGATCGAAGGCATGGATGGCTTAATTTTGTACATCGGCAGTGTCAGCTGTCCCGCTGTCTGCACATACTTCTGATATTGCAGAGGGTAACCGCCATACGGGGTATTGATCATAACGATATCTGCTCCGGCCAGTCTCGTAAGCTTTCCCACGGACAAAGGGGAGCTCATGCCGCTGTTAATTCCCTCGTAATACATACCGGCTCCCGCACAGTGGGCCAGAATCGGCACCTTGACTGTCCTGGCCAGCTGATGGAGAATACTATAGCCGACTGCAGCAAAATTAATCATAATTGCCTCTGCTCCGGCCTCTATTACACTGTTTACCGTATCCGAAAGGGTAGCAGCGCCATCCGTTACATTCACAATGTAGATTACCTTCTTACCTGTCTTCTCATAGGCAGCCTCAGCCGCCTTCCGAAAGGCTTTCACACGGTCCGCCGCCTTACTGTAGGAGGGGCTTCCCAGAAGCTCGTCATCCTTAATCAGATCCACTCCTCCCAATGCGGTCTCATAAAATATTCTGGCCCCTTCTTCCGGCTTCAGGCCGGTGCAGGGTTTGATCATGTTTAACAGAAGCGGGCGTTCCTTGATCCCGGTCAGCTTCCGGACTCCTTCCATACCATAATTCGGCCCGCCAAATTCTTCGGCGAACCTCTTCGGAAATTCGATATCCAATAGCTTTACCTGTGCCGAGGTGGAGGCGTCATTCCCTAACAGCGCCGTAATCAGCAGCGGAAAATCCGGTGTGAAGTTAATTGCCGGATACGCAATCCGGATCAGATAATGCCTCTCCTCCTCCGTAACCTGGGTACTGAGATCAATGGAGGGAACATCGTAGATCTGGACTACCTTCCCCATATGGTTTTCCCTGATTTCTTCCGTAATACCCGGAATCGGCAGCCAGGTTCCAATCGTCTGGCCGACGGCCAGGGAAGCTGCCTTCGCTATAATATCCACGTCTTTGTTCAGCTTAATATGATAGGCTGCTGTTATATATTCCTTGTCCCGGATATGTTCCGGAAGACAGTGTAATTTATCATCCATATCGGTTCCTCCTAAAAAGGGCTGTTGCACCAATCTCAGGGATATCTCCCGGCCCTATGGTCCCGGGCAGAGTCAGGATATACCTTAATTATTCAACAGCCTATTATAACTTTTATTCATTAAAATATGCGGATGCCTCATACGGGATATCGCTGGTACGCTTATCCAGATTCGCTGAAAGCTGCCGGAAGAGCCGTTCGTGATCCCTGTTTCTCAGAGCATCCAGATACCCCTCATGCTCATATATCATCTTTTCCCTGGATTCACGGTCACTGATAAATTTCTGCCCGTAAATCAGTTTGAAGAAGGATAAGCTGTCCCAGAGGGATTCGATCATACTGCATAACCGTTCCATTCCGCTGATGCTGTAGATTGTGAAATGGTAATAACGGTTCATCATATAAACTTCTTTTCCATGGACTTCATCCTGGCGTACCAACTTCTTATACTCGTCATTAATCTTTCCCAGCAATGCAATGTGCTCATCCGTTATCTTCTGACACGCATAGCTTGCTGTTACCGGTTCTAACGCTTGTCTGGCGATATAAATCTGTCTAACATCATCCTGGGTCAGCTTAATCAACCGGGTACCGGTATAGGGGATGGATTCTGCCAGACCTATCTTCTCCAGATTGCTGAGTGCTTCACGAATCGGCATCCTGCTGACACCTAGCTGGTTGGCAATTTCTTCTGTATTTAACTTCTCTCCCATATGTAGCTTTCCATCCATAATCCAGTCCATCAGCTTGTATAGCACAAGGTCCGGCAGCTTGTTATGCTGGATTAAGTCAGAATTCATATTATTCATCGTTATACGCATGTTTAAGTCCATAGTACACTCCTATTTATTATTCTATAGCCCTAATTTGGCTACGATTCCACTTAGAATAGCCACCTGCGCTGTCTCTTCAATCAACTCAGCCGCATGCTCTGCATTAATGGCATCCGGTCCAACGGCTACAATCCCGTGATCCACCAGGATAAAGCCCGGCAAATCTGGATTTTCTCTGAAGATACCTTCAATTAACGGAAAATCTTCCTGCCTTACCATGGGGGACGGCACATCCAGGGATGGGATGTCCGCACACATCTTCAATCTGGAATGCCAGGTAACTCTGGGCAGGTCCTTCTTCGAAGAGGCCCATCCGATCGAATATGGAGAATGGACATGAAGGACTGCATTGACCTCCGGACAAATCCGATACAGATAACCATGCAGAAGAGCTTCCCTTGTCGGTTTACCGGTCCCTTCTACCAGATTACCATCAAAATCTGTGATAACAAAGCCCTCCGGGGTGCTGTCTCCGAAGGAACTCCCGCTGGCCTTAACAAGCATCAGATCTTTTCCGGGTATCCTGGCACTGGCATTACCGCCGCTGCCGGTCTGTATTCCTCTATTATAAGCCCTTTTGCACGCTATGACAAGTTCCTCAGCGATATTTCTAACATCATTTGTCATTTTTTTCACAACCTTTCCTATCTTTTCTATCATAAAACAGTGGAAGGACGGATCGGATAATCCGGTTGAAATTATCTGCATTCCATGCGCTCCGGCCAATGAACAGTCCGTCAATGTTAGGCTTTTGTATCAGAAGCTCTGCATTGGCATTATTTACACTACCGCCGTATAATACGGGGATATCCCTGCCGACCTCTTCACCGAACAGAGTAACCAGTGTTTCCTTGATTACGGCATGCTTCTCATCCGCATAGCCCTCATCCGCAGGAATACCGTTGACACCGATTGCCCAGACCGGCTCATATGCAATCCAGAGCTGCTTTGCCTGTTCCTTTGAAAGCATACTGAGACCGATTTTCAGCTGCATACTCAGGATTTCATTACTGATTCCGTAGTTTTTTTGTTCCAGAGTCTCTCCGATGCAAAGAAGCGGGGTAAATCCATGCTTCACAGCCGCTGCCGTCTTTTTCTTTTCATCCTCGTCCGTCTCTCCGAGTACATGCCTGCGTTCCGAATGGCCGATCTCAATGATGTCTATCCCGATCTCCTTTAACATCAGAGGAGAGATCTCCCCGGTGAACTGCCCTTCGTCCGCCCAGGCCATATTCTGTGCTCCAAGCTTAATTTCTCCGCCGGGTACTGTCTTCTTTGCCGCTGATAGTGCGGTGAAGGATGGAATCACAAATAACTCCAGCTTGTCCCGGTCGATATCCTCCGTTAAGGTTCTCAGCTCCGTCAAAAAAGTGACCGTATCTGAAATTGTTTTATACATTTTTGTATTGGTGCCCAGGTATAACCTATCAAGTCTAGCCATGAAAAAGCCTCCGAATTTTTATAGGGTAAAAAAGTTCAGGCAACATGAGGGAGTAGTAAGAACACATAGAAACAGGTAGTGTATGGGCGGGGGGGAGAACCCGGATAAATGTTGCCTGAACTGTCTAGGGTACCCGTTTTGCGGGTCCTTTTTATATATAAGCGGATTGGGATTACCGCTCCGGCTTATCTCAAATTAAGCTTCTCTATCTCAATTATTGCCTGAACCTTCGGGGTAGAGCTGCCGTCCTTAAAGGTTAAGCCCAGCCATTCATCCAACAGCTTCTTGGCCAGTTCGCTTCCGATTACCCTCTCTCCCAGGCAGATTACATTCGCGTCATTGCTTAGTTTCGCTCTCTCTGCGGAAAACACATCATGACAGACGGCAGCACGGATGCCTTTGAATTTGTTTGCAGTCATTGCCATCCCGATGCCGGTGCCGCAGATCAGCAGCCCTTCCTTGGTATAGTTACTTTCTATAATATTATCACAGACCTTCTTGGCAATCAGGGGATAGTACGTAGGATCCTCCGGGGTATCGCACCCCATGTTCTCCACTGTAATCCCTTGATCCTCCATATGCTTAATCAGAATATTTTTTAGATTGACTGCTGCGTTATCGCAGCCGACTACGATCGTTTTCATATATTCCATACCTCCCATATCAGAAAACTCATCTGCACCGGCTTCCATGCCGCCCAGGGGCAGGCTATGTTATGCCATGTCCTATATCAAACTGCGTCCCCGCAGATTATATTTCGTTCCTTTAATGCTTCAAGCATATAACCTGCAGCCCGGGTTCCCCACTCCTTCGTGTCAAGATTCCCAGGGACTGTGATTACTTCGATATTTTCATTTCCATTCTGCTTTAATCTGTTGATCAGAATATCATCCACTTCTTTATAAAATAGTTCCTCTCCCGGCTCGGTGTTATGTCTCATACCGCCTGTAGGTAACAAAAGCCTGACCTTATAATCAATTTTGCTTAGTTTTTGTACCACAAGCTCTGCGACTTCCTTTGCCTCATCCGGCAGTATCTTGATATGGGCCGTGGTAGCATTATGCATCATATAGACTCTTTCCTCCATTCTGGGAGGAAACTCGCCTACCGCAAAATCCACAAAATCCAATCCTCCCGGACAGATTACCATCGGCACTCTATGGGAAGCGGCTTTTAGGAGTCTTTCTGCGGATTTCTCCCCATAGGAGAAGCCGCCGCCAAAATATCCCGAGGTAACCTCATGGATTGTCAGATCCAGTATCCCGTCCACCAGGCCATCCGCTGCCATCTGTTCCATCGTGATCCCGCCCACCCCTGTGGTATGGAATCCGATTGCCTCAATTCCCAGCCGTTCCAGCTCCTCTATCGCTGCACAGGCACCGGTATTCGTAATTCCCATCAGAGATACGGCCACCACCGGCTTATTTCCTTTCTTTACGATACTGCCGGCGCTTTCTGCCATTCCGGCACAACAGGCACAGGCATTGGCGATAATCTGCCTTGTAACAAGGTTTAGACCGGTAAAATCGCAGATGGAAGGAATTACAACAATATCGGAGCTCCCCACCACGCTTTCAAAGCTTCTTCTTCCGCTGGCAACCGTAGAGGCCATAACCTTCGGAAAACCGATGGGAAGCCTTTTCATGGCAGCAGTTGCGACTACAGTATTCTGAAGTCCGCCGACAGACAGGACTCCGTCAATTTTCTTATCCAGATACAGCTTTTCAATAAGGCTTGCCGTTGCCTCTGCCATGAAAGCGATCTTCTCACCTTTGGTCTTTCCTGTCATACTCTCCCATGAGACTCCTGCTGATAGGGCCACTTCCTCCCTGGAGACATCATACCCCTTAGATTCCAATGGACCTGTGGCAATGTTGATGACATAGGGTTTTATTCCCCGTGTCTCAAGCAATTCCCTCATATAAGCAATTTCCTTATATTTTGTGTCACAGCTTCCGATGATAGCGATTGTTTTCATGATATTACGGGGCCTCCTTAAATCTGTGGTTATCTGTCCTAACAAAAGACCTCTATGCGAGAGTATCAGCCCTCGCATAGTGTCCTGACGCTTTTACTTCTTCAATCCGAGCTGAGGTGTTTCTTTGATTCTTTCCAGCAGGGTAAGATCGTGGCTTAACAGCAGGAAGGAGCTGTCCTTCGCCCTTGCCTTCTGGTTTTCGATGCTCTTCCAGGCTTCCACGATATTATAGAAGCGGCCCGGAGGGGTAATATTATAATGAAGCTCCGGTATCGGTTCCAAATTGCCTAATACGAAGATAGAATCACCTGCACAGATGTAAGAACCCTCTTCCGTATCTACTTCAACCGACTGGTGGCCGGGAGAATGTCCAAAGGATTCAAATACTCTTACACCGGGGATGATTTCTACCTCGCCCTCCACAGTTTCAAAGCTGCGGCCGGTAAGAGGGGATACAACACCTAACGCAGGTGCTTCATAGGATTTGTAGTACAGAGGAATCGGGTCCATAGCAAAATCATATTCCCTCTTATGTACAATCAGCCTGGCTTCGGGGAATTTCTCCAGATAGAAGATATGATCCCAATGTAAATGTGTAAAGATGATGATATCAATATCCGTCGTCTTATATCCGACACCGGCAAGAAGGGCTTCGATATCCTGGCCCGGCTCCTGCCAGGAACCCGGATGATGGTATGCATTGGCGCGATCGGTCCAAGCCATTCCCGTATCTACCAGAATCAGCTTCTCTCCTCCCTCAATCAGAAATGTGAATACCGGTAACGGCACTTTCTCTGTAGGTATATTTTTTAAATAAGGTGCGCAGGAATGATGATAATGATATTGAAGCGGATAGGTTGGTACATATCCTGTGTTGAGTGGTCTAACTGTTAATCCCATAGTGATTACTTCCTTTCTTGTATGAATTTATTTGTGTTTCATTGTGACCTTGCTGTAGGCCCTTCCGGCTGCGTGCTGCCAGCCGCGGGCATTTTGGGCGGCGTCTTTAAGCCGCTTTCTCCTGCTTACGCTTTGTATTGATATCAAATAGTACCATGGCAATAATCACGATACCAACGACCATCGGCTGGGCAAAGGAGGAAACTCCCTTCAGATTCATGACATTTACGATAATTGTCAGGATCAGGGCGCCGATTACGGTTCCGCCTACGCCACCTTGTCCTCCCAGCATTGAGGTGCCGCCGATAACAACTGCTGCCACAGTCTGGAGGCCATAGGCCTCTCCCATTGCCGCATCCGCGGCATTGAGTCTGGCGGTAATGACCATTCCGGCAATACCGGCGCAAACACTGCAGATAATAAAGCTTGAGACCATGATTTTCTTCACCGGCATACCGGAATATCTGGCTGCCTCCGCATTGGAGCCATAGGCATAAACCTGTCTGCCGTAGGTGGTCTTTTGCAGAAGAATGTATAATATTATTACAATAATTGCTGCAATAATAACAAGATTCGGAATTGGTCCGATATAACCCACACCAACCTGGGTAAAGTTCTTAGGAAGGTTGTATATGACCGCACCGTTCATAACAATAATGGCCAGACCGCTCATAACCCAGTTCGTAGCGTAGGTGGCAATAAAGCTGGGCAGTATTCCGGCTAAAGCTCCATTGATTAATCCGATTATCACACCAATGCCAATACCGATCAAAAAAGCAAACGGAATCGGCACTCCCGCTTTTAAAAACTGGGCGCAGATGCAGCCGATAAAGCCGGCGGTAGCGCCTACGGACAGGTCCATGCCGCCCGTCAATAATACTGCGGTCAGACCGGAGCTTAAGATGAGTAATACGCTGGCCTGCCGGAATATGGTGATCATATTGTTCATTGTTCTGAAATTAGGGGCAATGATCGAGGATATGATGATTAGTCCGATCAAACCAACCAGGCTGTAAAAGGATTTGGATTTCTTTAATTCTTCGTAAAACTTCGTCATCGTTCTCCCCCCTACTCTTTCGACCGGATACGGATTACCGCATCGATGATGATTGCACTTAAAACGATGGAGCCGATAACCGCATTCTGATATATGGATTTAACACCGATAATATTCAATCCGTTCTTTACAATGGTAATCAGCAGTACGCCAAAGATAGTTCCGGTAACTCCGCCTCTGCCTTCTCTGAGAGAGGTGCCGCCCAGCAGCGTAGCTGCAACTGCCTGGAATTCCCAGCCCGTGGCTACGATCGGCTGTCCGGATTCGACCCTGCATAGGGTGATCACACCGGCAATACCTGCGATAAATCCCGCAAACGCATAGGTTTTTATTAAGCTTTTGGACGGGCTGATTCCGGCCAGTGTCAAGGCTTCCCTGTTACCGCCAAGCCCGATGATATTTGTTCCGAATTTTGTCTTGCGCAATACCACCCATACCAGGAGGAAGGTGAATACTGCCACCCATACCATCAACGGTATGAACAAAATTGTGGTTTCTGCAACAATCCGATAGGTGAAGCTTGAGAAGTAGATGGATGCGCCTGATGTCAGCAGCAGTGATATGCTGTTCACGATATTTTGCATACCAAAGGTTGCGATAAAGGGAAGGATATTCCCCTTTGCTACGATGATACCGTTCACTGCACCTATGCACACGGTTAACAATATCGCAATTACCATGGCAAGGACCAGGGGAACACCTTTTTTTGCCAGAAATACGGTCATTACGGTAACAAAGCTGACCTGTGCGCCCAGAGATAAATCCGTGCCCTGGGTAAGTACGATGCAGGTCTGGGCAAATGCCACTATCATAAGGGGAGTGGATTGTATCAGAATATTCTTAAAATTCGCCAGGGTTAAATAATTCGGAGAATTAAGGCTGAATATGATGATTATGATGACCAGCATCCAGGATACGGGGGGCAATGCTTTGAATTTCTGCTTAATTATGCTCATTTGCCGTACCTCCTACTCCTAACATCTTGGCCCCGATCTGTTCCGAGGTGTATTGACCGCGTTTGCATTCTTCCACCATTTTTCCTTCATGCATGATGTAGATCCGGTCACTCATGCCGATAACCTCCGGCAATTCCGAGGAAATCATGATGATTGCTTTCCCTCCTGCCGCCAATTGGTCCATCAGCTTATATATCTCCATCTTTGCTCCTACATCGATACCTCTGGTAGGCTCGTCAAAGATAATAATCCTTGGATCGAAGCTCAGCCATTTTGCCAGAACCACCTTCTGCTGGTTGCCGCCGGACAGATATTTGCACTGTTTATTCGGGCTTGTGGTCACAATATGGAGCCGTTTAATATAATCCAGGGAGACTTCTGTAATTTTCTTATTTTTAATAAAAAGCTTCGGGAAGATTTTCTTCAGACTAACCGCTATGATATTCAGAGATATGGATTCACTTAATGCAAGTCCCTGCTTCTTTCTGTCCTCACTAACCAGCCCGATTCCAGTTTTTACTGCATTGACGGGAGATTTTGGTATAATTTCTTTTCCTTCAATAAACACTTTGCCGTCTTTGATTTGATTAATGCCATAAATTAGCTGTGCCAATTCCGTTCTTCCGGAACCGACCAACCCGGCAATTCCGACAATCTCGCCTCTATTCACACAAATGTCAACGCCCTTTACTTTGCCCGCATAATCCTGCAGCCGCTCAGTCCGGAGTATCTCTCCGCTATATTCGTTCTCAGAACGGACATAAACCTGGGATACGTCACGGCCAACCATCATATTAACAAGCTCTTCGTTTGTACAGTCATTGATGCCGACGGTTTTGATCTTTTTGCCATCTCTTAAGATTGTAATTCTGTCTCCGATCAGCGGAAATTCATTCATCCGGTGGGATACATATACAATACCGATTCCTTCTTTTTTCAGACGATGAATCTGTTTGAACAAAGAATCTGCCTCCCGCTCTGAAAGAGCTGAGGTCGGTTCATCAAATATGATGATCCGCGGTTTATAGGAAAGGGCCTTCGCTATTTCCACCATCTGCTGTTCTGCAACATTCAGCTTTTTTAAAGGGCTTTTTACATTGATATATTCGCAATTCAGGGATTTCAGCAGAGCAGCTGCCTCTGCTTCCATTTTCTTATGATTGATAAAACCTAGCTTGTTTCTGAATTCTCTGTTCAGGAAAATATTCTGGGCAACATTGAGATAGGGAACCAGAGTAAATTCCTGATATACCGCTACAATTCCTTTGGCAATGGCATCCTTGGTCCCGTTAAGCTCCAGACTCTTGCCCTCGAAGCTGACCTCGCCCTCATCCTGCCGGTAAGCACCGAGTATTACCTTTGCCAGCGTACTTTTTCCTGCACCGTTTTCTCCTACGAGAATATGCACTTCACCGGCCTGAAGATCAAAATCCACATCATCCAGGGCTTTCATGCCGGGGAATGTCTTCGTAATATGCCGTGCAGTCAAAATAGTTTTACCCATTGTTTCACCTCTTCCGGTAATAGCTGAGATTTTTATTTTGAGCTGCTGCAAAACACAATTGCGGTAGTTAAGTGTATTGACATGTTTTGCAACAGCTCATCAAGAAATTGTTATTGAACTACTTTCCACCAAGCAATCTTATCCTTGTACTCAGCTACAGTTTCCGAGGTGATCAGCGGCTTGTCTGCTGCGGAAGGGAACGGAACGAAGGTGCTCGGAGGCGTTGTTCCGTTATCCAGGTACTGAACTGCATAAGCACATGCGATAAAGCCTGAACCATAGGGATCCGTATTATAAGTCACAAACAAGTCTCCTGCCTCAACTGCCGCAGTTGCGTCAGCACTTCCGTCAAAACCGCCAACGAGGACATCCGTCATGCCTGCTGCCTTTAATGCCTGTACGGCTCCTAATGCGCTTTCATCGTTCATACCGATAATCGCATTAACATCAGTGTACTTCTGGATCAGGTTCTCAGTAACCTGCATGCCTTCTGTTCTCTTAAAGTTAGCTGTCTGGGAAGCTACTATCTTAATGTCAGGGTATTTCGCAAACGTATCGTTGATACCTTCCAGTCGTTCAATTGCGTTTGCTGCTCCGGGAGGTCCCTCCAGAATAATTATATTGCCTTTGCCGCCAAGCTTTTCTGCGATCTGAGCGGCGATAACCTCTCCGGTTTCTCTGTAATTTACACCGGTTCTTAAGAAGGTATCCTCTGCTGCGGGGGTTCCGATCGTGAGAACGATAATGCCTGCTTCTTCCGCTTTTCTTACGCCGGGCATAATTCCGTTGGAATCCGCACAATGTACGATAATTGCATTAACGCCCTGCTGAATCATATCTTCCATGATTTTAACCTGCTCTTCTACACTGTCTGCTGTAGCAGGCGCCTGGGTAATGGCTTCAAAGCCCATCACTTCTCCTGCGTATTGAACGCCCTCTGACTGGGCAACCATGTAAGGATTAGTAGTATTCTTTGCAATATATCCGATTTTATATGTACCCGATGCTCTTACCTGCGTATCAATAACAGCCCCAATTCCTGTTACGGGTAAATCTGTGTCGGCTGCCGGGTCTTCGCCTTTCGTATCGTCTGTTTTGGGATCTGATTTGCCGGTATCCTCTGTCTTCTTATCATCCTGTTTTGTTACATCTGCTTTTTTGTCATCCTGTTTTGGTGTACTGCAGCCAATAAATGCAATACTGCATATCATCGTTATCGCAACAAGTGCAAATAACCTTGATATCATTTTTTTCATTTTCGCTACCTCCTTTAGTCTTTACCAAAATCCCAACCCCTTCTACAGTTTGGATATTGGATACAATATTTTTGTTACATCCTCATATTAGCACTTGCCTCTGGTTTTGTCAACATCTTGTATAATATTTTTTAAATGTTTTTTGTTTTTTTGGATATTTTGCATACCGTTCGTAAAAATACCTAAAAAAGATACCTCATAAATGGCTATAAAGCCATAAGGGGCACCGGATGCTTCCGCCGTTCCCTCAAAAAGCCAATATCGTGTTTCTATAATAAATAGCCTTCTGAAAAAGTGCGAGAATTTAGTTTTTGCTTGCAGATTACGATAAAAAGGGTTATAATTGGTGAAAATAAACTTAAAGCTTGCGATGATAAAAGCTGCGATTTAGGAATTCTTCAGAGAGCCGGTGGCTGGTGTGAACCGGTGTAGGAATAAATCTTTCCACTTTTGGAGCAATTGGTGATGAGCCAAAGGCCGGTAACCTTTATCTTACTTACGAGTGGCAGGTCCATACGGACCGGCAATTTGGGTGGCAACACGGATACCTTCCGTCCCATGTTTTTTCTGGGATAGAAGGTTTTTTTATTATCAGGCTTGCTTTAACAAACGAAACGATAAGGAGGAATATTATGTTGGATTTAAAATTTGTCAGAGAAAATCCGGAGCTGGTGAAGCAGAATATCCGGAACAAATTTCAGAACCATAAGCTGGGTCTGGTAGACGAGGTCATGGAACTGGACATTCAGAGCAGAAATGCAAAGCAGGAGGCGGACAACCTAAGATTTGAAAGAAATAAAATATCCAAGCAGATCGGCGGATTAATGGCCCAGGGCAAAAAAGAAGAAGCGGAAGCCATGAAAAAGCTGGTTACCGAGGAATCCGACCGTCTGGCGCAGTTGGAAGCTAAGGAAGCCGAACTGGAGGATAAGATCAGGAAGATTATGATGACACTTCCTAATATTATAGACAAAAGCGTTCCGATCGGTAGGGATGACAGCGAAAACATGGAGGTACAGCGTTATGGCGAGCCCGCCATTCCGGACTATGAGATTCCTTATCATACGGAAATTATGGAGAAGTTCAATGGGATCGATCTGGACAGTGCAAGAAAGGTAGCAGGTAACGGCTTCTACTACCTGATGGGGGATATCGCAAGACTGCACTCCGCCGTCATCTCTTATGCGAGAGACTTTATGATTAACCGCGGTTTTACGTATTGTATTCCGCCCTTTATGATCCGCAGCGACGTGGTTACCGGCGTTATGAGTTTTGCGGAGATGGAGGCCATGATGTATAAAATTGAAGGTGAGGACCTGTTCTTAATCGGTACCAGCGAACATTCCATGATCGGTAAATTTATCGATGCAATCCTGCCCGAAGCATCCCTGCCCCAAACCCTGACCAGCTATTCCCCTTGCTTTCGTAAGGAGAAGGGCGCCCATGGGCTGGAAGAAAGAGGCGTATACCGGATCCACCAGTTTGAGAAGCAGGAAATGATCGTTGTTTGCAAACCGGAGGACAGCATGAAATGGTTTGAGGTCCTGTGGCAGAATACCGTGGATCTGTTCCGTTCCCTGGATATTCCCGTAAGAACACTGGAATGCTGCTCCGGAGATCTGGCGGATTTGAAGGTTAAGTCCATTGATGTGGAGGCCTGGTCCCCCAGGCAGAAGAAATATTTTGAGGTCGGCAGCTGCTCCAATCTGGGCGATGCACAGGCAAGACGTCTGAAAATCCGCGTTTCTGCTGAGGATAGTAAATATTTTGCCCACACTCTTAATAATACGGTCGTCGCTCCCCCCAGGATGCTGATTGCCTTCCTGGAGAATAACATGAATGCTGACGGAACCATCAATATTCCTGCCGCACTTCAGCCCTATATGGGCGGTATGACGCTTATTAAATAACGTAATAAATATCCGGCTAACATTACGATGCTTCTTCCATCAGCAGCTCCTGTGCTCTTTGGAGGGCAGCATCGATGTTGGCACAGATATTTTCTTCTCCGACCAGCTTATCAAAACCAGCCTTCTGCATCATGCGCAGCGGCTGCTCCTGAACATGGGAAAGAACTAGGGTAATACGCTTTTTCATACAAGCTTTCCATACTTTATTTAAGGAATGCAGCGCATTCACGTCCATGGCCGGCACGCTTCTCATACGAAGGACAACTACCCTGGTTTGGACACCCAGGGAAATATTCATGAATTTATCCGCCGCGCCGAAGAACATGGGTCCGTTGATTTCATAAACAAACGTGTGCTTCGGAACCTTTTTCAGCCGGATGCTGTCCGGATCATTTATCTCATCTTCATCCGTATCGTCAAGATACTTCCAGCTCTGAACCTCCGCTACCTCCGACATTCTCTTCATAAACAGGATGGCCGCCATCAGAATACCTACTTCAATCGCTACTACCAAGTCAAATATCACCGTTAATAGAAAGGTAGCTACCAGGACCAGAATATCGCTCTTGGGGGAGGCCTTTAATAAGGTGACAAACTCTCTCCACTCGCTCATGTTATAGGCAACCACAAACAGGATGGCAGCAATCGCAGGCATCGGTATCAGAGAAGCATAGGGCATGAATACAACCAGGATTAAAAATAGGGTTACCGCGTGTACCATACCGGCAACGGGCGTTCGTCCGCCGTTCTTTACATTGGCTGCTGTCCGGGCTATCGCACCGGTTGCGGGAATTCCTCCAAATAAGCTGGAAAAGATATTACCGGCTCCCTGAGCTACCAGCTCCATATTCGAACGGTGCTTACTACCGGTCATTCCATCCGCAACAACACAGGACAGCAGGGATTCCACTCCCGCTAAGATTGCAATTGTTATTGCATCCGGCATTAAGGTCCCGATGGTATGCAGATTCATATTCGGAAACTGCAAGGTCGGAGGCCTGGAGGAAATCTCATAAAGGCTTCCGATGGTATGTACCTCCAGCTTGAAAAGCTTAACCATAGCCGCCGCTGCGATAATTGCGATCAGGGAGCCGGGAATTTTATGATTGATTTTCGGCCACAGAATCAGGATGGCCAGGGAGAGCGCTCCGACAAGGATGGCCTCCGGGTTGATTGTGCCTATGCTTTCGATGCAGGCTTTTAGTTTCTCAACTGTCTCAACCGGCTTCGTCTCAAAGGTCAATCCCAAAAAATCCTTAATCTGACCGATAAATATCGTTACCGCAATCCCCAGGGTAAAACCGGTCGTAATCGTATAGGGGATGAACTTCAGCAGCCTTCCGAATTTAAGTAAACCCATAAGGATTAAGAGGATTCCGGCCATAATCGTTGCTGCCGCCAATCCTTCCAGGCCGTTCTTCGCCACAATACCCGCTACAATAGTCGCAAAGGCTGCAGTCGGCCCTGAGATCTGGACCCGGCTTCCACCTAAAAAGGAGATGATAAAACCGGCTGTAATTGCCGTATACAGTCCTCTCTCCGGTGTTACTCCCGATGCTAATGCCAACGCAATAGACAATGGCAGAGCTATGATTGCTACTATAATTCCGGCCACGATATCCTTGACAAGCTGATCCTTTGTATAGGTTTTCATAACCGAAAACAATTTTGGCTTTAATTTATCCACTTTATCCTTTGCCTCCAAAATTTAATAAACGCCACAATTTACAATCATAGTCTTCTTAAATACAATTTTCAAGAGCAAATTTAAAAAATTATAAAGCTTGAAGAACCCTATTACAGTTTATGAAGCAAAAACAGGTTATTCAGCTGCGCATACAGCCGAATAACCTGTTTTCCTTCCTGGCATTCTATGAATTTTTATAATATTAAAGTCTGATCCGGCGTTGTTTTTACAGCGGCAGTCTTTTTTTCTTAAATATGATAACTCCCGTCACAAACAGGGTTATGACAATTCCAAGAAACAAAAGATTAACGCCCCATACCTCACTGCCGCTTACCACCGCCACCGGATCGTAGATTCCGTATATGGTAAAGCTTTTGAGAAAATCCAGATCCTTGGCTGCCCCGCTTATCATTTTCATCAACAGGAACAGAATTGGGATACCGGCGCCGAAACCTGTTGACAGCTTCGACTCATTAAACAGGCAGGAGAAGAAGAAACTGATCATCAGCACGACCATATTTACCAACATCGTAGTCAGGTTAAGCGAGAAAAATGCACCGGTATCAATCAGTCCCGGTAACATGGCATTGCTGATTACGGTACCCAGCCCGAACAGCGCAAGAAAAAGCACTGCCACCGAACAAAGTGCATATACTCCCTGGGTAAGAATAATTTTAACCCTGGAATTCGGAGTAGACAAAAGGTAGGCAAAGGAGCCGTTATCCACCATCCTGGCTACCAGCTTATTACCGAGGATGATGCTGTAGATCATAGGAAAAGCGATCATTAAAAGCCCATACAGCCAGCTGGCCAGGTATGCGGTCAGTTCCGTTTCCACCCCGGAGAAGCCCATTGCATTCATCATTCCCTGGGGAAGCAGCTCCAGCATGGAATTTAACGCCGACATATCCTCCGGATCAAACATGGAAATCATAACGCTCATATACATGGTTAGGACACCAAAGAAAATAAGAAGCAGTACCCAGTTCTTTTTTAAGGTTGTTTTGAATAAAGTAAGGCACATATTATTTTTCCTCCTTGCCATAGAAATGCATGAAGACATCTTCCAGTGACTGAGATTTTACATCCAGACCCAGCACCGTAAAGCCTGCGGCTGTCTTCAGGAAACGGTCGATGCTTTCCCTTTTTATAAACACCTCCAGCGTACCCTCTTTTGTTGTACTGACTTCAAAACCAGCCGACTTTAAGCATTGATATGCTGCTGCCATATCCTGCGGTTTCAGGATATAACCCTTTCTTTGGTTTTCCTTCAGGTTCTGGACATCGGTATGCTTCACAAGCCTCCCGTCCTTGATAATCAGGACCGTATCACTGGTCCGTTCCACCTCTTCAAATATATGACTGGACATCAATATGGTCTTCCCTTTCTTCTTTTCCTCAAGGATCAGCTCCACAAAACGGTTCTGCATCAGCGGATCCAGGCCGCTCGTTGGTTCATCCAGAATCAGCACCTCGGGATTATGCATAAAAGCAGTCACGATTCCGATCTTCTGTTTCATCCCCTTGGAAAACCTCTTAATCCTTCCCCTGGTATCCAATTCAAACATATCAATTAATTGCTTCTGACGGGTATAGTCACGGGTACCCCTCATTTCACACATGAATTTCAGAAATTCATCTCCGTTCATTCCATCCAAAAAAGCGATTTCTCCCGGAATGTACCCCAGACTTTTCTGTATCTCAGGCGCTTCTTTAAAGCACTCCATTCCTTTGATCGTGCAACTCCCCTTATCCGGCTTCATAAACCCCAGCAATGCACGGATTGTCGTAGTCTTACCCGCTCCGTTCGGCCCGAGATAACCCATGACTTCACCGCTTTTTACCTTAAAATTCATATCAAATACACCTTTGCCGCTGGGATATGTCAGGGTAAGCCCATTTACCTCTATCATAGATACTCCTCCTATGGTTTAGATCCCTTCCTATTCTCACTTAATTACGCATATCACTTCTGCTTTCAGCTCCCGAAGCATGGACGGGGTTATAATCAGTTCTTCCTCCTCATATTTCTTGCCGTTCACCTGCCAGTAATCGAATTGTTTGCCCTCCGGGAGGTCCGGAATTATTACGGTGTCGTAGTCCGTGAAATAATGACCGATAAAATATTCCTTTGTAACTACGGAGTTAATTTTTACTCCGCAGCCTTCTGCCGGTTGTACGCTTAATTGATACAGTTCTCCCAGCTTAAAATGCCTCTGATAGGTTCCCGGGATATGCCCGGCCCGCTGTTCGCCGTAAATACGGATCTCCTCCAGCCGTCCCTCCAGCTGGTCGAAGCGTACCCAATCCGACAGCAGGTTCTTATCGTACATATTCATCTGTTCCTTCAGTCTGGAGTTATGCATCTCCTCCAGTATATTATTTAAATTATCCGGAGAGAACGCCCCATTTATCAGATCCATTGACTTTTTGATAAAGATCTCTTTACAATCCTCTCGTTTCATCAGCTGTCCAAACAGGGGACATTCCTTTCGCGGCTCTCCATTGCTTCCAACATACTTGCTGATATTATCCACCAGCGCTCCGGTGCCGTAGATCCCAAAGCTGAAGTCCAGGTCATGGAGCAGATACCGCCATTTCCCGTCAAAGGGGGCTTCCCGGTAGTCCTCTCCCTCCTTTGCATAATAACGGTAGACTTTATAATTATTGTGAGGCCAGTCTTCATTTCCGATATAAATCTGCAGTGCATAATAGGACAGATAATTTTCCACATCCATCAGTCTGCATAGCTCCTGATAGGCTGTCTCATCCGTCAGATCCCTGGCGGCATAGGCGGTATACCAGGCTTCATATTCCGCAGCCACCTGTTCATTTTCTCCATCCTCATCCACCTCTTTATAGGTTTCACCGCCCTCCAGGATCTGGAATTCGCCGTCAAAGTTACCGTAATTCTCATCAAAGTAATCATCGCCGTAAACCTCATGAATCCAGAAAGCCCCACGGTATTCACCGTTGATAAACAAAACGGCCGGCCGAACCGCTTCGTAATCCATATATCCCGCCTGGCCTGCCAGAGTCTGGAACAGCTCATCCCTGATAAAAGCGAAGCCATTATCATTGCCGCAATTTCGCAGTACCAGCCGGTTAAAGGCATCGGAACGCTTTCCTTCTGTTGTTATTTTCCGCGGAAAGAATTCATATCTGAGCTTATTGTTTTCCGGATCATATTCCTTTCTGGTAAATATTTTAATGGATTTCTGCAGATTTGCCCTGGACCACCCGCCATAAGTCCGGATTCCTGCTGCCTGTGCCGCGATCCTTGTACCGTCAGGCTCAAAAATTTCCACAAATACTTCTCTTTCACTTTCCCTGCCCCGAAGATTATAATTAGCGGGAGCAGGCGGATCGATTTTCTTCCAGGGATTCTCCTTGACATAATCATCCCGCAGCTTTCCCTCCACTAAGATACCATACTCATAATCATATAGATTATACGGGTCCGAGGTAACCGAGAACACCAGCGTATCAAACCGGTCATTTACAAATTCACCGACAAAATACGTATGTACTAAGATTTCCGACCTGCTTCCGTCTTCAAAAAATGCTTTTGCTTTGACACAGATTGCATCCGTCTCCTCTCCGGCATTAAGCTTAATCGCTTCCTGATACAGGAGCTGTCCTTCGTCCGGATCCGTCCCGTCCAAGGTATAATAAATCTTACCCGGTTTGCTGATGAGGATCTGAAGCTCACTGTCAGCAGAATAGAATGAACTCGTAAGAGAAAATCGGATCGCGTTCTCTGCAAGGACCGCTTCCCCCTTCCTTTCCGCAGAATCTTCCTCATCCCGGTTTTCCGGCTCCACAAAACCCTTTGCAGCGTTCCCACTGTCCTGGGTTTTTATCTCTTTCGAACCCTCCGGCAGCACCTCTTTCTTACATCCCGTCAGCATAAAAAGCATGGTCGCCATTATCAGTATATATCGTGCCGTTTTATCTCTCATATCACTTCATCCTCCTATTAATCCATTCCCCAAATCGGTCCTTATATACCAGATTTACCTTAATTATATAATAGATTAATCGATTATGATATGTATGTTTTCTCCGATATTCCCAAGGTTTTTTGTATGTTATAGACAAGCAGCCGGATGCTTCCTCTCATACTCACTGTGTGAGGGAAACATCCGGCATCTCTTATATCTATATCGTTATTATGCTGTATCTCTTTCGTTATAACCGAATTTTCATTACCCCTCTATTATTGGGCATTCCGTTGCCCCGGGAAAGCGCCGCGACCTCCTCCCATACCCCCGAAGCCCGTTCCCTGCTGTCCGTTGCCGCTTACAATAGCCGAAATCGTAATATCCGCCATCTGATCCGCGCAGGTCAAGGTATAGACAGCGTCTTTTTCCATCTCCGGAGAGCTTACTACCACGGATTGGTATTGCTTATTGGGAGTATAGGATAACAAAAGGTTGCCCTGCTGATCCGTCAGAGTAATCTTTGAACCGGCCGCACATACGGTACTTAAATTATACAGGATGGAATACTGTGCAGAAGTCTCCGAGAAGCCCTGTGCCATACCGGCGCTCCCTGCTATCACCACAGTCCCTCCGGAAATTTCCGCCGTTCCCGCATAATCCAATGCACCGTTTCCGCTGTTTGTAGGTCCGCTGACCGTAATGCTTCCTCCAAGGATAGCCAAAGAACCGTTGGAATCTATCCCGTCCCCCTTAGCATCAATTGATATCATACCGCCGGAGATAACGATAATGCAATTCGGATCATTCTCAAACATACCTCCGCCGAAACCCCTCCTGTCAAAGCCACCCTGATCCGTTCCTGCCGGAGCCGCAGCATTGTCCGGCGTCATGGCCGGGTCCAGAATTGCAGCTCCTTCCGACGCTGCTTCTCCATCCGGCATCATATTTCTGTCCGGCATCGCATCTCTGTCCGGCATTGCCGTTCTGTCCGGTATTGTTTCAAAAGACTGGGTATCAGCCGTGCTGCTGCCGGCACTGGCCGCGTTGAGTCCGTCGTCCTCCGCCGTGATACTGATAGTTCCTCCCGTTATTAAAATAACTGTTCCTTCAATACCCTCCTGGCATTTTGTAATCGCAAAATTACCGCCGCTGATATAGACATAGCCCTTCGTACTGTCCTCATCATTTTTGGACTGAATACCGTTCCCGGAGGATGAGGCTAAGGTGAAACTCCCCTCCTTGATTTTCACACAATCTTTGCCGTTCAGGGCGTCTTTAACCGCCGTTATTTCATAAACTCCGCCGGTAATTACCAGATCGTCCTTGGACACAATACCATGCTTGTAATGGCCGGTTACCGTAAGGGTTCCTTCCCCGTTCAGTGTAAGGTCGGCCCTGCTGAAAATAACGCCATCCACATTAACCTCATCCTTCAGTATATAATCCGCTCCGTCGGTCAGGGTATTCCCGGTGTCCTTGGCAAGGGTGATAAACACCTTATCCGCATTCTTAATATATACCGGTGCGTTATCGGAGCAATGGACCGTGATTCCATTGAATATGAGGTGGACCTTATCCTGATCCCCGGCATCTACGATTATCTGCCCCTCCGTCAGGCTGCCTGTCATCACATAGGTTCCTTCCCCGGTGATGGTCAGTAGATGGTCCGTTACGGCTGCTCCGGCTCCCTCAATGTCAATGCGGTCTCCCTGAAAGGTGATATGGGTTGCCTCGCTGTCTTCATATCCCACCTCCAGATCTCTTGCCGTAAATTCCGTATCCACCACCACTTCAGACGATGCGTAGACGGATGCTGCCGCAGCGTCAGTCCAATTTCCTGCCGTACTATCATTTGCCGTATTATCCGATGGGGAAGTAAGCTCCGCTGCATTTCCGGCCGCGGTATTATTATCCTTTGTCCCGCCATTCTGCTTATTGGAGCAGCCGGTCAGTATCAGTACTGTTATTATTAATAAAACCATTGCTGTTCGAAATCGTTTCACCATAAAATCACGTTTCCCTTCCTTATAGCTCTTCGCTGCCATAGGTTGCTCTGCCGCAGGTTATCTCCAGATTTCCATTCCTGCAGCGCAGATCATCGATGAATGTCTTCTCTATGTCCGGATTTTTAAAGACAATCCGGTATGTCAATTTATACAAGCTGCCCATATTCGCTGTTTTCACCTGAATAAGATCATGTTTTGTTACATACTGCTCAAACAAATCATCAAATACCCCGGCATAGTCCAAGGTCTCCGGAATTGTTATCTTCAGCTCCTTTATTTTCTGTTTTGGTTCACCGAAATTCGTAGCATTGTAAAGGATACTGACGCCGCCGATGATAAGCACAAACAGTACCGCGGCTGCCAGGTAACCCATTCCGGTTGCCAGTCCGACCGCCATTGCCATGAAGATACTATTGATTTCCCTTGCATTACCGGGAATTGATCGGAAGCGGACCAGGCTGAAGGCACCCATTACCGCAACTCCGGTACCCAGGTTGCCGTTTACCAGCATAATCACCATCAGGACGATCGCAGGCAAAAGCGCAATGGTCATGATAAAGCCCTTGCTGCTGCTATTATATATCCTGTGGACCAGGGCAAGCACTGTTCCCAGAACAATGGAACATAACAAACAAATTATAAATACCTTGATTGAGAAAGTATCGGTTAAGATTGAATTAAGCATACAATATATCTCCTTTGCTGATTGCCTGATGATAAAGCTGCGAATGACGGTATCCTCTTCCGTATTTCGAGAAGGAGGCGGGGTAAATCATAAGTTCATTTAATATGCGGGTAAGCCAGAGGGGTATCGCTCCGGGGATTTTTATTTCCATCAGCCGGTACCCTTCTTCCAGGATTAGATTGCCCCATACCCCGCATTCCAGCCACAGCTCCTCCTGCCGGTAAAGTATATTCCGGTCAAAGGTAATCCGCAGCTTGGAATCCTCCAGGCCATACAGGGCAGTCCTTTCATAAGAGATGTACATGGCCGGCTGCAGATCATGGTAAAAATTCAGAAACCAGTCAATTTCTTTTGTAATCTGGGAGGGCCGGACTGCCGGAGCATGATCATACAGATAATGCTCCGCTGATTCCAAATCCATCTGCACCCGCCTTTTATAGACTACCTCCTTATATTTCTTTTTCAGCTCTACAAATACCATATCCTGCGATGATGGAGTTCCATAGCTTCTCAGCCGCAGCTTCTCCTTATACACCGGCTTCTCCAGGGAGGCCCGGATCAGCCTTCGATCCGGTGTGTCAAAATATATATTACAGATGGTTGTTTCACCGTATTCGTCCGCCATGAGCCTGTTTTGAGACCTCTGCAGGAGCTGCCGGTACTGTTCCATATTCACCAAATACTTCTTCTCATAGCGTTTAAAGGTTCCCTGATATTGTCCCATTCCCTGTATTCCTCCTGTCCTTTCATTAATTTATGAGGCCATTTTATCGCACAAACCTAAAATAAACTTTAAATTCCGTCTTAAACTGAAGTAAAAGATTTATTTATATTTATAGAACGAAAATAAGCAGAAGGATTGAATTTTCATTCATTCTCCTGCTTATTCCATATAGCCGTATGTTATCAATTACTGCTGTAACACTTTTTTATATCCATTCCTGCCATGACATCTTCACAATAATACCGTAAAGCAGACGGACTTGCCGTCACTGCTCTTAACAAAGATTTTTCCATGATGGGCCTCCACGATGGATCTGGCAATGGAAAGGCCGATGCCATAGCCTCCGGTCACTCTGGACCGGGAGGCATCCGCCCGATAGAAGCGGTCGAAGTATCGGTTCAAATCCTCACAGTTAATGGTATCAACGGTATTATAAACCTCCAGCTTGATCCCTTTCTTGAAGGAGGATAGAGTGACCCGGATTCTGCCTCCAAAATTGGAATACTTCATAGCATTATCCAGAAGGGTTGATATCAGCTGATGGATACCGTCCCGATCCCCGTGGAACCTTAAGCCCGGTTGAAGCTCCAGCAGAAGCTCCTTCTGATGAGTCTCTGCCAGAGCCCGAAAGGACCCGGCAATCTCCGTTACCGCATCGGTCAGATCGAAGTCAGTAAAAACCAGTTCTATGCGGCCCTCATCCAGCTTCGAGAGTGTCAGCAGGTTCCTCACCAGCTTGTCCAGCCGGACTGTCTGGTTCCGTATGCTGGTAATCCATTCACTCTCTCCTCCGGTCAGCTCAAGAACATCGGCATTCGCTGATATAATCGCCAGCGGTGTCTTGATCTCATGACCTGCATCCGTGATAAACTGCTTCTGCTTCTCCATACTGTCAATCATAGGCTTGATTGCTTTCCTGGAAAATACATACACCAGAATAAATACAAGCAGATGAGTACCCAGGGCTACCCCACCGGACACCAAAAGCAATAAGGTGATTGATTGCAGCTGATCCCTGCAATCCAGGAAAACTACCAGGGAACCATAGGCCTGATCCGATATCTGATACTTATAGATTCCCTCATATCCTCTTGTTTTTCCCTCCCGGATGACCATATTGGCATATTCCAGGGCGTCCGAGGAGGATACTGCGGCAATATGGCTGGTATCAATCTTCCGGATACTTCCATCCCTGTTTACCTCAACAAGAAAATACCTGGTTTTAAACGGTGTTTCCTCTGTCATATGAAATCCGAAGTCCGGCCCTCCCTGGGGCGGTTTACCACGATCAAAGTCCGGAAACTCTCCCTGATTCTCCGATAAAAACCGCAGGGTACCGTTTATTCGGTGATTCAACTGGTAAAAATTAATTGCGTTAATCATCCCGACCAGGGTCAGAAGCACCACCGTCAGTGACAGCATAGCGATTATGATAAATTTCTTCTGCAGCTCCCTTATCATTCACATTCCTCCAGATTATAGCCAATGCCTCTCACCGCCCTGATCTTCACATTTGCCCCCAAGATCTCCAGCTTCTTGCGCAGATACGAAATATAAACCCATACGACGTTGATTTCCGCTTCCGAATCATAACCCCAGATCCGTTCCATAAACTGTTCCGTGGATATCAGGCGCTTAGGGTTGCTCATCAAAAGCTCCAGCATCTGAAACTCCTTATTGCTTAATCGGAGGGCTTTGCTGCCGTTTGACAGCTCAAAGCTTTCCCTGTTCAGTATTATATTCCCAAGCACCAGCTGGTTTGGTGTGAATTCTGATTTTCTTCTGGTCATGGCTCTTACTCTTGCCAGAAGCTCTCCCATGGCAAAGGGCTTGCCAAGATAATCATCCGCCCCCTGATCAAGGCCCTTGATCCTGTCCTCGATCTCTGTTTTTGCAGTCAGCATCAGGACCGGAGTATGGATCTTTTGTTTCCGAAGCAGCTCCAGGACCTCCAGACCATTTTTCTTTGGCATCATAATATCCAGAATAATGGCATCATAATTCTCCGTCAATCCGTAGTCAAGTGCATCTGCCCCATCATAAACAGCATCCACGGAATAATTATTATGCTTTAAAATAGCCGTAAGGGCGTTTGATAATTCTCTCTCATCCTCAGCAAGTAAGATTCTCATCCGTTCACTCCTTAATCCGTTTTCACACTGTCTTTATCATATCCCAAATGTTCCATAAATTCAAACATATTGCTCTGATCTTAGTATAGCATACCTACCTTAAAATTACTTAAAGGAACACTGCCTCCCAGAGAATCCGCTTCACGGGCTTTCCTTTGCACAAAAAGAGCTTCCGGGCTGTCAGGCCGGGAAGCTCTTTATCCTATCTTATATAAATCCTGTCTCTGGTTACGTTTTCCGCAATCAGCTTCATAACCGGCAGGAAGTTGATTCCGAAGCTTTCCTTGGGTAGAATTAGGGCTTCTTCCTTGCCTACATAGAATGCAATATTTTTGGGTGAAGAGATCGCTTTCTCTACCTGGCTCCATTCGTAACGGTATTCCTGATCCGATACTACTTCCTTAATTCCATTCTCATCGAAGCCATACACAATTTCAGACTGATAGTGGGGAGCCTTTACCATCTGTTTTGCTCTTCTCTTCAATGTATAAGGTGTATAGGCAAGGAACAGAACTCCTGCGAGAATATATATAATTGCCTGAGTAAGACCAATCCTATCCATTCCAAGCATCAACCCTCCTGTAATTATGACCGCCAATCCCAGTACATTTACCAGGAACCCGGAGAACTTCGAGTATGTGTGGAATAACAACAGATCATATATGAATTCAGCCTTCATCTTAACAGTTACCATAATAGTCCCTCCTTATCACCCTGCGCAAACAAAACAGATATGATTACTGCCGAACCTTTTCTGCCGCCCAGCCTTCCGGTGAATAGATACCCTTCTTCTTTTTCCTCATCATGTTATCGAAGAACGCCACAACAAACGGGCACAGGAACAAGGTAATGATGGATGCCGTTGCGCACTGTGCAGTCGCCATCTCCGTATACTGGGCCATTGCGGGATCTGCTTCCGCAACTGCTGCCGGTGTCATTGCCGAGTTAAGAGCCGTCGTACCGATAGCGGCACCCATTGCATTTCTCTCCTTCTTCGGAAGCAGAAGGTTGAAGATATAGAAGAATATAACCGCTGTGGCTACCGAAATCACACCCAGAATAATTCCTGAAGCACCTGCCGTAATAATTGTCTTAATATCCGTCTTGGAACCAATGGAAATTGTCATAAAGAATGTAATAATCGGCTGCGCCGAGGAGCATGCCTTACGGAATTCCTTATCCAGATTGCCCCATACAAAACCAATCAGAATCGGAATTAAAGTAGCAATCAGACTGTTAATCGGAATAGATGCCAAGCCTGTCGCACCTAACGCAACCAGGGTAAAGAAGGGTCCATCATTTAAGGATAGGATGGAAATCGCCCCTGTATCCGTTGCATTGCCAAACTGTGAGGACAAGGAAATATATAAGGAACCGTTTGAGTTCGTAATTGCCGCAATCAATACAAACGGGGTTAGTCCGAGGAAGCCTGCCGGTCCCGCTAATTTTCCGACAATAAGACCGAAGGCAACACCCAGAAGAAACTTTATACCGGTTAAGGTAACACCCTTATAAAGCGGCATACCGACCTGCTTAACGTTAATGGAAGAGCCGCAGATAATTAGGAACAAACCCATCATAGCTGCATTTCCGTTATAAAATAATGCGGTGACATATCCGCCGATTTGGTAAACCTGGGGTACAAAGGTTGCCAACAATACCGCCAATACCAGCGGAATAATTACAAGCCCGCCGGGTATTTTCTTCATCCGATTCAGTAAATCCAAGTCCAAATCCTTCTTTTCTACCTTCTGATTTTCATCTTTCATTATCGTATCCTCCAATAATAATTCCTGCTACTACATCATGAACATAATATGCGTTCATGATCGTTTACTCCGCTTGTATATCACAAGCAAGCTTACATATATTCACTACGTTTATATTATATCGTATTATGATACCGTTCTCGCTTTGTTTAAATACAACTGTTCATATTCCATGATCCGGTTAACCTTCGGCACGGATCCTCCCCGGGCAAAATCACAGCTCAGCCAGATATCTACCAAGTATTTTGCCAGCTCTACACCGATTACCCTTTCTCCCATGCACATAATCTGTGCATCATTGCTCTTCCTGGAACGCTCTGTTGAAAATGGATCATGGCATACCGCGGCCCGTATTCCGGGAACCTTATTCGCTGATATCGCCATTCCGATGCCGGTACCGCAAAACAGGATGCCCCTTTCGTAATCGCCTCTGGCCACTGCTTCCGCCACTGCAATCGCAACGTCCGGATAGAGGATGACTTCTCCGGCATTTGCCCCGAAATCTTCATACTCGACATTGATTTCCTTAAGATGCTTCATAATCTCCAGCTTTAAATTATAAGCCGCTTCATCACAGCCGATTGCTATTTTCATGTCCTCTTCCTCCTTACTTTCTCGTTGCTTCCCTGAATAAGCGGTCAACGATATGGATTGCCGTATGCTCCGTACCGGTCAGCCCGCCTTTCCCGATTACCGGAAGGCCTGCATAATTGCCTACCAGTCTTCCGACATCGGTCTGGGCAATAACATAATCCAGCATTTCGATACATTCCACTCCTAACTGGTAACAGACATTTACCATGGTATCTCCCCCTGTGGTATATAGTCCGGCAATTTTCTCCCGTCCTGCCGCTTCCATAATACGGGATATCATCATTCCAAGCCCTGAATTAATCCTGTTTGCACTCATGCCGGAGGCGGCATGTCTCTTGGCATCCTCCGCATCCAGATTCAAAATTTCACCATGCAGGGCAGTCTCCATCAGGATTGCTCTGGGAAGCCGCTCCTGTCCCAGATATTTCAGCGCCGTTTTCACGACTCTGTCCACCTCAGCCTGGCCTTCTCCGCCGCCATTGATCAGCGGAACGGGCTCGACACTGATCCTGACTATTCTGGGCTCCTCGCAGAGTTTCTCCATCTGGCTCTTGGTTACCGGAGTAGCACTCCCGGCGGCAATTAAGACTGTTTTATTCAGCTCCTCCCCGGTCTTTTCCGGAATGTTCGGCTCCTCCCTCTGTACCAGTTCCCGGTAAAATGCCAGCTTTGTAGTAAAGGCGCCCGGATCCACGGCAAGTACATTCCACCTTAATTCCACACAGGCTTTGGCAATCTCCTCCACATCCTCCAGGGTGATGCCGTCTACAACAATCACCTCCTTCCCCTGGGCCCGGATGCTTTTCATTTTCTCCTTAATGCTTTCTGATCCCTTCAGAACCGTCTCAAGGGTAATCAATCCGACCCTCCTTCTTGTCTGGTTCGACAGTAATACCGGGACATAATTCTCCTTCACCGGCGTACGTACATCCTGTGCCACCGGGGTACGTATCAAAGCAACACCATCGATTACCGAGAAGCCCCCTACCAGTATTCTTCTGGACTGAGGCATAGCCGGAACTACCACCGCCACCACATCATCCCCAATGCAGTCCATCATCGCATCAATCTCTACTCCAACCCCTCCACGGAGCGTCGTATCAATCCGCTTGGAATAATACCGGACACCCATTTTCTGTAATGCCTGTGTCGCTGACCTTACCTTCTCATAGGCTTCATTTGACGGCAATGCCCTGCTATTACTGCTAATCAGGATTGCATCCAGCAGCTTGACGCCTTCTGCATGTTCAGCAGCCTTCTCATTGAAGAATACTGCTGTTCTGGCTTTGGAACGGGCCAGCAAAACTCCTGTTGTGGTTGCTCCGGTTAAATCATCCGCAACTGCTCCTATTAACGGCATCCTTATCCCTCCTTTCCTTATCGCGTATGCCTGTCACATAATTTTCTTACTTTAATCTCCTGTTATAAGCCCGGGCTGCATAATCGGCAACTACCTTTGTCGACTCGATCAGACTTGCATGACCTGCAATTCCTTTGCCCGCTATATCAAATGCGGTTCCATGATCCACGGAGCTTCGGATGAAAGGGAGACCGAACGTTATTGTAACCGACTTTTCAAAGTCCAGAGTTTTGCAGGCGATATGTCCCTGATCATGATACAGGGAAAGAATTGCATCATAGCAGCCGGATTTCCCAATGTGGAATACAGAATCTGCCGGACAGGGACCGACTGCATCAATCCCCAGTTCTTTAGCGGCCTTTACTGCCGGAATTAGATGGTCTGTTTCCTCGGTGCCGAATAATCCGTTGTCTCCTCCGTGGGGATTTAGAGCCGCCACTGCGATATGAGGCTTTTCAATACCGACATGGATAAGTTCTTTATTAATATTGATAATATTTTCAAGAACTCTATCCTTATCTGCATATTTGCAGGCATCCACCAATGACATGTGCCTGCTGACAAAGAATACTCTCAGCTTATGGCAGGAGAACATTGTTAATGCATAAGGCGATCTGGTTATATTCTGATAAATCTCCGTATGTCCCGGCTCCTTAACTCCGACCATTTTGATTGCGCCCTTGTGAATCGGTGCCGTGGATACTGCATCCACCTTACCTGCTTCACCGAGTTCGATGGATTTCATGATCCAGTCAATACTCATCTGACCGGCCAATGCCTGAATCTTACCCCACTCAATAGAATCCGCATCATAATCGCCGGTTTCCATTACATCAATTGTACCGTACTCATATCTTGCTTCCGAGGGCTCTGTAATACTGTTATATTCCAAGTTCAGCTTCAGCACCTCATTGGCTCGCTGCAGCATTCGGATGCTTCCGATTACAAATGGTCTGCATATGTTGTGAAGGTCATGATCCAGCATAGTCCCGGCAACTATCTCCGGTCCGATACCGGCCGGGTCTCCCATCGTGATAGCTACAATGGGTTTATAATTATTTTCCACCATTCCAACTCTCCTTTTTATTTTATTTCTTTTTTCTTTTGTTTTTTTAATGTATCTTTCTTTTATCTTTCGTTTATTTATGTGCTTATCATATACTTTATGCTGATAAAATGCAAGTATTATTTGCATCTTCGTCAATTTTTACACTTTATTCTTTGTTTTTTTATTACTTTTCACTATTTTTTTGTTATTATTTTCTTTCTTTTTCTTTCTTTTATTATATTTATTATTTCGTTTAATTATCTTTATTAATGTTTTGCTTGATATTTTTTCGAAAGTAAATTAAACTATCTAATATATTTGTATAAGACTATTATGATTAAACAAAAAAGGATTGATGTAATAAGATGAGAAAGAAATTATACTTTGGAACAAACCTAAAGATGTATAAGAATATTCAGGAGACCTCTTCCTATCTTCAGTCATTGGAGAGCTTGACCAAGGATATTAGCAGGGAAGAACTGGAGCTATTTGTGATTCCCTCCTATACTTCACTGGATCAGGCCGCCTCCTGTGCCAACAGGAGCTATGTGAAGCTCGGTGCGCAGAACATGTGTTGGGAAGAACAGGGACAATATACCGGAGAGATCTCCCCTCTCATGTTAAAGGAATTGCATATGGATCTGGTTATGATTGGACATTCGGAACGGCGCCATGTATTTGGTGAAACGGATGAGCTCGTAAATAAGAAAGTCAGATGTGCCCTTGCACATGATTTCACAGCCCTTCTCTGCGTAGGTGAAACGGCGGAAGAGAAAAATTACGGAATATGCAATGAAGTTCTCCGAACCCAGCTTAAAATCGGCCTTCACCAGATCTCTTCCGACAAGACGGCAAGGATTTGGGTGGCATACGAGCCCGTATGGGCCATTGGTGTGAACGGTATTCCCGCCTCCGTGGAGTATGCCGAAGAGAAACACAAGGTGATAAAGGAATGCCTGCTTGAACTGTTCGGTGAGGCCGGCAATGCCATTCCTGTATTATATGGCGGAAGTGTAAATCCGGAAAATACGGACAAGCTGATCACTCAGCCTTCCATTGATGGGTTGTTTACCGGGAGAAGCGCGTGGCAAGCCGACGCCTTTGATAAGCTGATCCGAACTGCCATGAATGCCTATAAAGCGTGTATATGAACAGCTTAAGCCGGTCAGGCTGTCATCTTTTATTCCTGCAATAATACCATCTTTTAACGCAAAAAAAGCATCTGATTCTCGTCGGATGCTTTTTGTTAGCTATACCATATCTAATTTTACATTATCCTGTTTCGCTCTCTCTATATATCCTGAATCAATCTCATTATCGGTAATAAGACAGGTAATCCGGGACAGCGGACAAACCGCCAGTACATATCCTCCACCAAACTTATGGCTGTCTGCCAAAAGATAAATATCCTTCGCCGCATTCAAAATAGCCTTTTTAACCTGCATCTGAGGTGAATCGATGGAGGTAATGCCCACGTCAAAATTAATCCCATGGGCACTGATGAAGGCTTTATCCGCATGACACTCCTCCAGATTTCGGATGGTTACGTCTCCCATGGTAGCGGCGAGCTTACCTCCGACCTGGCCCCCCAGGAAGAACAGGTCAACATGGTTCACATCTGCAAGAACCCCTGCTGCCACCAGGGAATTTGTTATCACCACAACATGCTTTGACATATTATCCCTGATGCATTTTGCCAGATAATAGCTGATGGAGGCATCATCCATGATGATTGTATCCCTGTCTTCGATATACTCATATGCCCTCTCCGCAATTCTATGCTTTTGCTCCGCATATTTGAATACATTACCTGCATTATAACCCAGCATTACCTGGGCTCCAAGCTTGGTTGCCCCGCCGTGAGTCCTTATCAGAAGCCCCTTCTCTTCGAGTCTCTGGATATCATTTCGGATCGTAACCTCTGATACCTTAAGTAATTTGCTCAGCTCCGCGACCCGGACACTTCCCTTCTCTTCCAGCTCCCGGATAATTAACTCCTGACGTTTTTGAAGCATATCTGATACCCCTTTCTCTTTTGCAAGACCATTTTAACTTATTCATCAAAAAATTGCAATATACGAAAGTAATTCGAAAACAGCTTCCTTTCACCGGATAGAACATACTCTTGTCTGCCCCCTGGCCTTTTAATCATTTGAAATCCTTGACAGGGATATAATCGAATAGTAACCAAGAACAAAGGTTACAATCGATACTACGGCAGAGGTTATCCACCAGAAGGTATCCGCGGTATCCGGAATTGCCGGTATGATCTTGTCCTTAAATATTTCTGAGGTTGATCCCAGAACAAAACCGATGATTAGCCAATAGGTCTGATGAGGGAACTTATTCATGGTCCATTCAATGGGCTTTGTAATCAGGAAGATACCAACAACAGTCGAGATGCCCAATATTCCGATATACATCACATTAAATTCTGTTATGGCCGCAATCATCGAATCATACATACCGAGAACCAGCAGCATATGGGAGGTGCTGATACCGGGCAATACCAGCGCCAGGGCAAGGATAATGCCTGTCAGCAGAAGCATCAGGTAATAGGTCATTCCGGAACTGTTACTGACCTCTATGTTGCCGGAAGGAATAAAGCCGATGGATATAACCAGCACCAGTCCGATTAAAAAATAGACCCCTGAAGCTACCGTTTGTTTTGATTCCTTCGTCTTTTTATAAAGAGCGGGAATTCCGCCGATTACCGCTCCCAGGAAAAAGAAGGATACGGGTACCGGAAATTTCTCCAGCATCCACTTAATGACAAATGCCAGGGATCCGATCCCAAGACCGGCTCCAAAACAAAACTTCAGCAAAAATATGGTGTTCCCCTTAATATCCTTCAGGAAATTACTGATGGCGCCGATCAGCTTATCATAGATGCCCAGCAGGATTGCCATCGTTCCTCCGCTTACCCCCGGGACACTCATCGATGAACCGATGGCATAGCCTTTTAAAATGATCTTCAGATTGCTTTTTAATTTATTATTCATCAATACATTGAATACCCTGAAGTTCAGGCATATTCGACCCCTTTCTTCTTACTCGCTTAAAACAGATTATAGCATATGGTACCTATTAAGTAAATTTATCATTGTCATTAAGAGATACTTTTTACAAGAATAGATTATACATTACCCTCCATTTAATTACAAATATAAATATAGCCCCGATATGATTGGTCCATTCATATCGAAGCCATCTGTTAAAGTACTCACCGCCTAAGATTTTTCGGTATCAGCCTTAGCAGTTTGTCATCCGTACAATCCGGGTTCCCCCTCCCATCCGTATTATTCGTCAGAATATAGAGGGAGCCGTCCTCCGCCCGGACTACCTCCCGCAGTCGTCCGAGCTCATTATGCAGCCATTCCTCTATCTCTTCCACCTGCGTCCCATTGCTATTCAGAGTAAGCGTAATCAGACGTTCGCCCCGTAATGCAGCCGCCAGTAGCCTCCCTTGCCAGGGTCCCTCTGTCACAAATGCGATTCCTGAGGGTGCCCAGGTGACCTGCCCGCTGTTAAGGAGCGGTGTGATCAGCCCACCGGCTTCTTCTCCGCCTTCAATCACAGGCCACCCGTAATTGCCTCCCGGCCTGATTATATTAATCTCATCCCTTGCAGTCGCTCCATGCTCCGATGCATATAAGACATTATCCATATTCCAGGCCAGACCCTGCGGGTTACGGTGCCCATAACTAAACACAGGGGAATTTGCAAACGGATTATCCGCCGGAATTGAACCGTCCAGTTCCACTCGAAGAATTTTTCCTGCGGTGCTTGTCAGGTCCTGGGCCAGGCCAGCGTCTCCGGCATCCCCGGTTGTAATATATAATTTCCGGTCCGGTCCGATCTTTATTCTTCCCCCATTGTGTATCTGCCCGCCAGGAATCCGGTCAAGAATAATCCGGTCAAGGATCGCCCTGTTATCCTGCTCCACCAGTCTTACGACACGGTTATCGCTTCGGCCCCCTTCGGAGTAAGTATGCATTACATAGAGATAATGATTCTGCCGGAATTCAGGATCAAGGACTATTCCCATCAGCCCGCCTTCCCCTTCACTGATGAAGGGGGCTCCAAAGGCAATCACCGGTTCGGGTAACAGTATCCCCTCATCAATTACCCTGACTGTCCCGGTCCGCTCCGTGAAAAATATCCTTCCATCCCCGCTGACAGCAACCGCCCAGGGGATCTCCAAATTTTCTGCAATCACCTCGATGTTGTACGGAAAATCCTCCGGTGCAAGTGCATTGGCACTGATATTCGCTATCTTTCGCTCTGCTAGCAGCTTTTCGGTTAAAATAGTGAGCTTCGAGCCGTTCGTTCGGTTTGTATTCATACCTTTTCCTCAACGATAGAAGCCTTCTTAATACCATTCTATGAGCTGCTGCACGGATCGATAACTATAGTATTCCTGCCTGGCTATATTCATGCCATCTTCTTATTCGCTTACCAGAGCATAGGCAGATATCTTACGGATCCGATAGGTAATAATCATTGATGTTATATATGAGATTACGATTATCGCCGCGCTGAATAGGGAGATTGCGAAGGGCGTTATGATATAGTCCGCTTTCATAATCCCCATTCCCTTCTGCGCCCAGGTCATGATATGGTTCGTCTGGGTTGTTCCAATATAGCTGCCGACCGCTACCCCGATCATTACCGGCAGCAGGAAGCTCAAGGACAGCTGGTTCATAAGCTGAAACGTAGTAAAACCGATTGCCTTTTGAATTCCCAGTTCCCTTTTTCTTCGTACCACAGAGGAATTAATCACAAAATACAGAACAAGGATTACCACCGCCATCGTTACTGTCAGGATGACGATACCGATTTTGGAAACGATGGCAATATATACTCCCGCACCTTCCTCCATCATCTTATCCATATCCATGGAAAATGCAATGGATTCATTCTCGGAGGCATTCAGCTTCTTTACAAATTCTCCAGCGCTTAATCCCTTATCCAGGTAAATATTTAAACTCTGCTGCACAAAATCCGGATTTAAGTTTAATATTCCCTCATAAGTGATGGAGGAGCTGATTCCTCCCATATAAGCGCCCTGGGACAAACCCGTAACGATATACTGATCCTTCGTATCCCCCATTTTTACCGTAACCGTATCCCCGATGGTTTTTCCCAGCATTTCTGCCAGATGTCCTGCCAGGGCAATCTCATTGCCATGAATCGGATATCTGCCTTCATAGACCGTGTCGGTTTCTCTCTGTGAATAATCCTCCATAATATAAACGGCCACTTCCGTATCCTCAATGTTCACCAAGGCTTCATCAATGAAGTTCGCCTTCCTGACTCCCTCCATGCTTCTGATTTGATCTGCAATATCAGTCCGGTCCGCATCCGGCTCAAGAATGGCAATCGCATTGGAAAGTTCAACTCCCGGTGTTTCCAGAAACGTTGTCGTATCTATGGTTGTATTATAAAACATAACTACCGCAAAAGTCTGGGCAAAGGATACCGCAACTAATATAAATGCCATCATGATGCTTTGTTTTTTATTCTGCACCATGGATTTAACAGCAAAAACGACAGGCAAACTGCCCCTGGATTTACTTAAAGGCATATGATTTTTGCGGAAGCTATGGGTAACTATCCCGCCCCTGAGAGCTACAATCGGATGAATTCTCCGGATCCGCCGGGAGGACAGGAACGCCACCCCTCCCACGATGCACAGGAGAAGGCCTAAAGCCATACTGCTAATACCGCCATCAAAGCCCTGGACCCATTTCAGACCCGATTGTCTCGCAAACACATCGGATAACAGCGGTGTGGCAAGATAAGATGCGGCTATTCCCGCCAGGCTTCCTGCCAGAGTAATAGCGGTAAACTGCAATACTAAGGACAGGATGATTTGATTGCTGGTATAGCCCACTGCTTTCAATGATCCGATTTTTGTCATATCGTCGTCGATACTGTTAACAATCCGGAACCGGACTACAATTAAGCATACCACAACTATGATAACCGCAAAGGCCACGACCATAACCGATACCATGCTTGCTATCATAATACGGGACATTTTAATTATCGGCAGATCAAGACTGAACAGGGTGCCCGTAATATCCGTCGTCTGGCGGGATATTGATTTCTGGTTTATCAGTCCTCTGATTCCGGTCTCAATATCCTTGTTAACTTCCTGCAAATTTGCATAAATAAGCATAGCCTGATAGCTGTCTCCCAATTCTTTTGCCACCTTCTCATAGGTGTCATGGGGCAGGTAGACACCCATCGGACCCGTTTCCGGGGAACTGAAGAAAACATCCTCCACAAAGCCCTTAATGGTAAAGGTAATTGCGGTAGAATCCATGAATATTATTTCAAGCTCATCATTCAGCCTGTAGCCGCCGTCCAGTTGAAACACATATGGGACATAGATTGACATATCC
>JAFAFU010000048.1 GCA_023423335.1 Bacillota bacterium
TCGCTTAATACCACTGGCACCAGGAATGACATTCAGAAAGCTGCGGATACCTACAATAATGGCAACTTGGATGTAAAAGTCGGAAGTCTTGGCGCTGAAGGTAAGGCAAATCTCGATAAGTTGGCTCCGTATTTTGCTGAACTAGAGAATAAATATGGCCTTCCTGAAGGTACTCTTTACGCGATCGCTGCAACTGAATCTGGTGGTGATCCTAACGCAAAATCTACGCTTACAAGATCACCAAATGGAAAGCTAAGTGGTGGCGCTCTCGGAATGTTCCAGTTTACGAGCGTTGCTCGTGAGGAAACTGGATTATCCCGGGAAGATTCTTTTAATCCGGAAAAATCGGCAGAAGCTGCGGCTCTTCTCATGAGCAAGTATCTGAAGCAAGCCAATGGAGACTTAAACGAGGCCATCACTGCATATAACGCTGGGTTTGGCACTATCAATAAGTGGAAAAAAGGCACAGGTGACTTATCGAAAGAAAACCGTGAGTACGCGATCAAGGTCAATACTCATCGTGCTCGCTATTTAGGTGGTGAAATCTATACACCTGGAGCAGGAGCACAGGGTGGGGCGCAATATGGAGTGAGGGGACCACTGCCTGATAACACTGTTATCGATCAGTCTACTGGCCTGGCGTTTACCCCTGGTGATAGCCCGTTTGAGAAAGGCGGTCTGGTAGACAAAATCGGCAATGCTGTTGGCGTTAACGATCTGGTCAACAAATTCATGAATGGCCGGGGGATGCGTCGGGAAGTCGTTCAGGGAACGCTCGAAGAACGTGCACGAGGGAAGGGGACCGCAACAGCAGCTGGCAATGTGTATGTTGATACCCCGATGCCAGTTGAAGAGGCGCGTCCGGTGGCCAACAACTCAAGTTACTTTGACCAGCTCGGCGCACAAATGGGGATTGATGGACTATTCGATAAACTCCGCAACTCGCCGGGGATGCGGAAAAATAATGCGCCTGAACCAGCCTCCACGTCCCAGGTGACGACTGCCGCCAACGATTTGCAGCAACCAACCGGTCGTATGCAGATAGACGGGCAGGTTATTAGTGACCTTGGCGGCTCCGGTGCCAAGCCGACAATGCAGTTGGCTGATAATACCGTTTCACTTGATGGTGAAACGAAGCGGCTGTTTGCGCAGATGACCTCATTGCTTGCCAGGATTGAAGAGCACACCAAAGACTCGGCGAAAGGCCAGGGAACTGTCGTAAAGGTCAGCACGCCTCAGCCGGGCGTTATGCGCACGGTACCACTGTCAATTGATGATCCGTTGATGAATGACTACGCGAGAGTTGATTGATGGCCAACAATAATGAAATTGATCCTTTACTGACGCTGGAGTTATCCGGCGTAAAAACGTATGAGTCCCAGGAGGAGGCCTGGGGCGCTCGTTTATATGAGTGGCTAAACACTTATCAGGGTGAGGTATACGGAGATCCGTCATGGGGCAATGTTTTACCGCAGTTTAAACACGAACCGACCAACTTGTCGCATGTTCAAATTGCGGTTGAGGCAATGCTTTTGCAAAAACTGACGGTTGATTTACCCGACATACCGATTTCTGGCTTGTCAGTAGCCGAGGGAGATGCTTTTGATAAGTTGAAAATATCCATTCGTATCAGGGATATAACTATCACACAGGACGTGGTGCTATGAGTAAAACAACACCGACTAAAGACAGTATTCGTGCAGAGTTTGAAGAGCTTGTCGAGAAAGATTCATTCTGGTCGAAGTTTGTCGGCTCTCAATTTGTCTCGATGCTGACATTGTTTATTACCCAGATTGTGTACAGGTGTTTTCAATATGCCGATGCGGCGCTGGCTGAAGGCTTTATATCGACCGCGACGCGGCGTTCCTCTATCCTGGCTGCGGCAGAAACGAACAGTTATGTTGGTACCAAGCCAACACCGTCATCGGGGATGATTGAGATCACCGCCACAAGTGAAGATGCCCCAGCGGTAATTCCCAAAAACATGCCTTTAATATCTGACGACCAGTACCCTTACATGACTATGGATGTATGCAGGTTGGTTGACGGCACCGGTACGGTAGAAGTGGCACAGTTGGAAATCCAAGAGGTGACATATACCGTTACGGCTGCCAAAGAATTTCTGGAAGTCGTGTTATCAAAGGCTCTCACTGCTGTCTGCTATAAGCTGGAAGTATTCGTGACGACCGATGGTAAGACCACGCAGTGGTCTTCCAGCACTATGTTCCGGTTAGCCGGTAGTAAAAGCCAGGTCTACGTTGAGTTTTATAAACCATCCGAACAGTTGGGTGTCCGATTCGGCGATGGGCTAATTGGGCAAATACCGCCAGAAGGCTCGACAATTACGCTTAAGGTATGGTGCACCAACGGCGATATAACCCTGGTTGCTGGCCAAAACCTGACGCCTGTCGATTCTGCGGCTAATTTAGCTAATTTGATTTCAGTTAAGACAACGACACCTATAACCGCAGGTACCGATGCTGAAACAACGGAGATCACACGTAACCGTGCACAATATTACCTTGCCTATGATGATCAGGTCGTATGGGGCGGGGACTATACGTATTTTCTGGTTCGTAACATCCCGGGGCTGTCCTGGGTAAAGGCATGGGGCGAAGGCCAGCAAGAGAAATTAGATGGTGCTTATAATGTTCAGAATATCAATAAGATATTTATTTCAGGATGGCATCCGAATAAAAGTCAGTCAGAGCTTGAAGAAATGATCCTGACCGCCTTTAAGAAGGTGCCGAATGAGTTGAACAAGAAATTCTCGTATAAAGAGGTCAGAAAACTACCCTTTAAGATCACCATCACCGGGCGGATATCGGCAAGCCTGACCATTGAGAACGTGACCGATGAGCTGAAGTCGGCACTGGAAACAAAATTTGGGCGCGACTCAACTTTCTTTGATCCGAACCGCGTCGGAAAGTACATCCTGATTAAGAAAAAAGATGTTTGGGCGTTTATCGAAACGCTGGGTTATTTCCGCGACTTTTATCTGGAATTTGTCGAGTGGAATGAGTCCAACGGCTTTTACGATTTCGTTTAT
>JAFAFU010000068.1 GCA_023423335.1 Bacillota bacterium
AAAAGGAAGTTTTCCTCCTGTCCAAAGATAAAGTTGATCCGGATGCCGTTCAAATGAAAAAAAAGCAGCATCCTTGGGAAGGGGAACGTTATTTTTCCCCGCAAGGGAAAAGGCTTTAGCAAAAATAAAATCCTCATGCTCGGGCATAAAGCGGCAATAGAACTTGGAAGAAAGCCTGCATACACACATCTCTATGCGGTGCAAAAGCTGTTTTATCCTTGCTCTGAATGGCGTTTTTGCCGGCAATTGGATTTTCATGAAGTCATAGTTCCACTTAACTGGTTGCAGGGAGCCTTCCAAAAGTTCAATAAAGTCCTGAACTCGGCGTAAAGAAAACCCGCCATTGCCTGCAAATGGGAACATCTCACCTCGGTCGTTGAAAAAAGGCGCGCCAATATAACTGTAGCCCTTGTTGCACCAGAATGAAAGTTCATCCCGAAACACCCAGGCATCAAGCTGGTATATTAAAATGTAATCGTAATCGATAAAACGTCTGTAAAATTTTGGTTCTAGCATTAGTTTGTTGTAACTAGCGACATTTTGGAAATATATATTTGGAAAGCGCATTTCAATAAAACATATTTTATACTCATCTGCAAGTTTTTTATAAAAAGAAGTGTCAAGTGTTTGTGGGCAAATGAGGGCTATGAGTTGATTAGAAAAGATTTTAAGACACTGTAAATATGAATTAAATTCATCGTCTTTAATTGATGCAGCATAAGTCACTATGGCTACAATAGCTTTCATGGAATTACTTTATTATTGTTGGGGGTAATTTTCTTATTGCCCTAGCTTTATTGTAAAAAAGCAATACACTTTCTGCGCTGAAAAAAAACAACAAAATGTGAAGTCCCGATGCTTTGATTGCGCCCTTAATATATGGAAGGGCTATCTTTAGGCCATAGTGCCTATACATGACTTTTGCAAATTCACATCGGAAGCGAAAGAGACTGCGCAAATTGCCAGTTACTCCACCTATGGACATTCGCGTAACCGGTAAATTCAGCCGGAAGCCATCCTTTGGAAAGCGCCAATTGCGGATGACAAAATCGTGGTCCCCGACAATGGAAAATGTAGTGTCAAATGTACTATGAGCAAAAATTTTAGAACGTTGAAATAAGCCGGAGTGAACAGCCCCACTCCCCGCGCGAAGTTGCACCGGGGCGTCCTCTCCCAGGCCAAGTTCGGCAAAAAATTCTTGTCCACCATTACAAATAAGAACACTGCCAGCGGCAAAGATAGTCGATTCAGATATACTATTTAATTTTTTGTGGACGTTGTCCAATACGTGGGCATCAATAAGGGTATCATCTGCACCAAGAAAAATTACCCATTCTCCCGTGGTGCGTTTGATTGCTTTGTTCCACGCATCATAGATGCCGGTATCCGGTTCGCTGACCAGCGAAAGCGAGGGCAGTTTATCCCGATAGGATTCTGCAATTGCCACGGTGTCGTCCGTGGAGGCCCCGTCTTGAATGATCAGCTCAAAATCCCGGCAAGTCTGTTCGGCCAAGGAATCCAGCAGGCGCGGCAAGGTCGCTGCGGTGTTGTAGGTGGCGGTGATGATGGTGAAGAAAGGCATACCGAGACTATCGCCTGTTGAGGATGCGGTTATACAATTCGATGTATTGCTTTGCTACCACGGGGTAGGCGTAGTTCTCTTCCACTTTACGGCGTGCAGCGCGCCCCATGGCCTCACGGCGTTCCTGGTCTTCCAGAATATATGCGATGCCTGCAGCCAGTTCTTGCGGGTCATGAGGTGTTGCCAGCATCCCGTTAACTTTGTGTTCAATCATATCTGGAATGCCCCCCACGGCAAAACCGGCAACCGGTGTGCCGCAAGCCAGCGCCTCTAGTGTTGTGTTGGAAAAACTTTCCTCACGAGAGGGGCAAACAAAAACATCCGCAGCGGAATAGGCAAGGGCTAGTGTAAGCTCATCGTGCAATTCTCCCAAAAACAATGTCGTAAGATTGTGTGTCTGCTTTATTGTGCTATGAGAAGCCCCAAAAACCAAGCACGTTGTATCCTTCTTGGTGTGCGAGGGAAAAACACTCAATGCTTGTGCCAAAAGGTCATATCCTTTCCGAGGATCATTGGTTGCCGAGCAGGCTCCAAAAAGAATGTAGTGCCCATGTGCGGGCAAACCCAAAAGATTCCGCGCAATGTTCTTTGGGATAGGCCGAAATATTTCTGTATCAATGGTGTTGGGCAACTGAACGGTTTGAAAATCTTTTAACAGCGCACTTTGCTCAATGTCTGCGGCAAACTGTTTGCTTAGACCGATGACTGTTGGTTGTAACTTTTTATAGGCGCGTTCTTTCAGCTGCCATTGCAGCTTGGCAAGATCGCACGGAAATTTTCGTGACAATTCCGGGCAGTTGTAACATTGTTGTTGCCATTTCTGGCACGACCTGAAGTAGTGACAGCCCCCAGTAAATGCCCAAGTGTCGTGCAGCGTCCAGACTGTTTTAACCGAAAGGCTGGCGATTTGTTGTAACACATATGGACTAATAAAATTGCCAGCAATCCAGTGCAGATGGACGATATCTGGTTGCAATGCTTTTATTGCCGAAGCAAGCCTATTCGGCAGCAGGTATGCGGAAAAAAAAGTGTTTGCCTTGGGCGCATACCAGGAAAGCAGTTTGTCATTGGCCTTAGAAAGAATTTTTCCAGAAATATTTGATCTATAGCATGGTAGCGCAACTACATCAGCAGCATCCGAATCTTTTTCTTTTACGCCTAGCGTGGACGCAACACGTCCATCCTGATTCAGAGCGGTATGCAGACGGCGCGCGGCGATGGCCGCGCCCCCTCTGTTTTCAAACGTATTGAGGTGAAGAATTTTCATTAGTTAATTACGTGCGTTGCCTATTTACTTTTTATAGTAAAAAACGCTAGTTACAAATTTTAATAAAAACGGGTTATTATGGTTATTCACACAGTTTTCGTAAAAATGTACGGGCTATGCGTTTAAAGGCTGGGGGCGTATTTCTTCCCAAAATGTCGCGAACTTTGTGGTAGAGCCTGAAATCTTGAATGGCGTATACACTTTTGTAAGATAGTACAATTTGTTCATCAGGCTCAATTCCGGCGGCAAAGAAAGACTCCGCCTTCACCAAGCTGATATCATTATCATACCGCGCAGTTTCCTCCGTACAATGCGTACCGCTGCCCATCCCGATATTGGTCGTGTATGACCGCACGGGGTTAATGCCAAACTGCCCATTTTTAAAGCGCCAATAGTCGGCGCGAATATCCCAAGTATCAATTTTACCGGTCAGTTGGGCATCCAGCATCGGGCTCATGTCCTCTCCGCCAGCATTAAAAGCTTTCTGTCGTTGCGGCGAAGCCTTAAACGAGGCGTAGTCGGAGATGTTCCAATCAATTCCCTCGAACCGATCTCGCCACGAGGCCCAACCCCAGCAGTTGAAGCGAGGAATGGCATAGATGTCGTGCGGGTAGTCACGGGGGATTTTGAAAATACTTGGCGGAGGCGACCATGCGGAGATATTAAAAATCCGTTTGTCATCCGCATAATAATCCAATCCGTCATTCAAAAACCGCAAGGTATGGGGAGAAGTCAGAATATCGTCTTCAATGACAATAAGCTTCTCATATTGCGCGAACATCTGTGTCAGGCCATCAATAATAGAATTTGCACAGCCCAAATTTTTATCACGCTCCACAATGCTAAGCGAAGCAAAGCCTTGGGCAGATTTGGCCATTTTGCGCACAGCATTGGTTTGTTCTGTCTCTGTATCAGAACGCGGGCCGTCACAAAAAATGGTCAGATCGCTTTGAGCCGCCAAGTTGTTGGCGGCCAGAGCCTCTAGGGTGCGGCCCAGATGGTCTGGACGATTGAACGCGAAAACGGCTATAGGCGCGATGTTATTATTGTTCATAGGTGAGGTAGATTGCGTTTAGTGCTTTTCCGATAATAAAGTATCCTTTCTCAATTAAAAACAATATCGCAGGGTCAGATCTAAGCGAGGACACGTCAAGCGACTTAGATGACAAAGATTCTATTATAATAAGTTTCGGTAAAAACTTGCTCCAATTGTTTGAGCGTAACACTCCTAATTCCATGGTCTCGACATCTATTGTCATTAAATCAATATCCCGGTTTGCAGGCAGGTAGTTGTCTAATACAGAAGACAGCGTTTTTGACTTTACAGTAATAGTGCTATTTAGCTTTGAATAGCCATGTGAAATGATTTCATTGGCTCTGGTCTCTGACAAAGTATTATACGCAGGCTCTTCAAAGGAATAGTATCTAATATCGCCAGTGTGTTCTGAGATACATAATTCAAGATTAACATCATCTGGACGTTCTTTTTTAAAAATATCCATACTTCCTGGCAAGGGGTCGATATTTATCCCCCGCCAACCAGCTAAGTAAAGTAAATGTGTATTTGAAAAACGTATAGGATGGTGTGCACCAACGTCTATATATGTCCCCTTATGGCTCTTATCAAAAAAATTGGTTGCAAATATATCTTCTCCATTCTGTCCATAATATTGCATGGCGTATGGATTCATATCACAAATGCGTGCGATTTTTTGACAAAAATTTGATTTTTTTATAATTTTCTTTAGAATGTCTTTTGTTTTCATTTTGAATACTCCAGAGTTGCCTTTTGAAATAGCACCCCTTCTCCGCGCGTATATGGAAACCCAGAATTGAAAATATCATCTTCAATGATTGAAAATTGAAGCCCTGGTTCAATTCGATCTATATATTCGCCCACAGTTTTTCTTGCCGCGCATACATTGACCGTATACTCGCCAGGAGCCAATATCGTCTCAGGAATGGTAAGAACGAGTTTTCTTGTATGCAATTTTTTTATTACCCCTAACATCCAAGTATTGTATGTTACGATCCTAAGGCCCGACGTGTCATGAATTGAAATACCAAAATCTATATCATTTAAGACGTCAGTATTTTTCAACTCAACTTCGATTTTAATCCCAGATAACATAGGAAAAGAGCTTTTGGGTTCAGATGAAAGAGAAAGTAGTTTTATACCACAAATTATTTCCGTTTGACATCCATACGGGCGCCTTTCCTTGATGTCTACCTCTAGGAGTTCTGTCATTTTTGAATGAGGCAAGCTTAAGTTCTTATATTTTTCTATTGTATCGTTGACTTTACTATTGATAGCAATAGTTCCATGTTTTAATAGCATACCAGTCATGCATAATTGTTGCACCGCAAACATGTTATGGCTCACAAATATTACAGTTCTTCCTTGGCCTGTACTTATTTCTTCCATCTTCCCTAAACACTTCTTCTGAAATTCCGCATCACCCACGGCAAGCACTTCATCCACAATAAGGATTTCCGGTTCAAGATGTGCGGCCACGGCAAAGGCAAGGCGCACATACATCCCTGAAGAGTAGCGCTTTACCGGAGTATCGAGAAACTTTTCCACTCCGGCAAAGTCCACAATTTCATCAAATTTGCGGTGAACTTCGGCGCGGCTCATGCCAAGGATTGCCCCGTTAAGAAAAATATTTTCCCGCCCAGTCAGTTCCGGATGAAAGCCCGTGCCAACCTCAAGCAGGCTGGCAACGCGCCCGCGCAGGGTAATGCGGCCCGTTGTTGGTTCGGTAATACGTGAAAGCAGTTTGAGCAAGGTAGATTTGCCCGCGCCATTACGGCCGATAATGCCAACCCGGTCGCCGGGCATAACGTCAAAACTTACATCTTTGAGCGCCCAGAATTCTTCCTGGTTTTGGCTGCTGTGCTGAAACAGCCGTTTGGGCAGATTGAAGATTTCTTCACGCAACGACTTGTAGCGCGTCTGGCCTTCATGTCGGATAGTGTAGCTTTTTCCCAGCCCTTCAACGGAGATAATGGGTTTCATATAGGTATCCTAAATCACGTCCGCAAAGGTGCGTTCTGTCTTGCGAAAAACCTTGATGCCAAAATACAGGAAAATAATTGCGCAAACAATGCTTATGCACAATGCCCGTTGCGGAAAGTCTATGGAACCAAGAACTGCCCATCGAAAACCGTCAATAACACCGACCATTGGGTTGCATTCATAGAGCAGTCGCCATTTTTCAGGCACGATGCTGGATGAAAATCCCACGGGCGAAAGGTACAAACCAAACTGGGTAATGAAAGGGACTATGATGCGAAAGTCACGATAGGTCACATTAAGCGCGCAAAGTATCAGCCCCGGCCCCAGAGCTACAAGGGCCGCCAGAAATGTCAGCGGTACAACGGCAAAAAACTGTATAGGCGGTAGATACTGATACCACAGCATCATGGCCCCCAGAAGCACAAAGGATATGATAAAATCCACCACAGCTACGCCAATGGTAGCGGTGGGGACGATAATTCTGGGAAAATATACCTTTGAAACAAGGTTGCTGTTCACAACAAGGCTGTTGGCTGTGGCCGCGATGGCTGTGGCAAACAGTTGCCAGGGCAGCATGGCCGCAAAAACCATCAGCGGATACGGTGCGACTCCTTCAGAAGGCAATTTTGCCACTTTTGCAAACACAAAAGTAAAGGCTGCCATGGTCAGCAATGGACGCAGCACAGCCCACAAAATGCCCACAACAGTCTGTTTGTACTGTACGGCCACATCGCGCCATGTCAGAATGAGAAAAAGCTCGCGGTAGCGCCACAGGTCTTTCCAGTACTGCCGTTCGGCGCGACCGGCCTCAATAACAAGCTCGTGTGACATGGATGTTAATAGCCCCGGTTCTGCTGATTTTGCAAAAAATCGTTGTAAGCGTCGTGCAGGCCTTCTTTCAGGTCCACCCGTGGTTTCCAGCCCATATTGAAAATTTTGCTGCAATCCATAAGTTTGCGCGGCGTACCATCGGGCTTTGTGGGGTCGGTGTCAATGCTGCCCTCAAAGCCTACCACACGGGCAATAAGCCGGGCGACCTCAATGATGCGGATGTCGGAGCCGCAGCCCACGTTGACGTGTTCAAAATCTGAGTAGTTTTTCAGCAGAAAAATACAGGCTTCGGCCATGTCATCCACATAGAGAAATTCGCGCAGGGCATTGCCCGTTCCCCATATGGTCACCTTTTCGGCTCCGGCCATTTTGGCTTCATGAAAACGGCGGATAAGCGCCGGGATCACATGGCTGTTTTCCGGGTGGTAATTATCGCCTGGGCCATACAGATTGGTTGGCATGGCGCTGATGGCGTCAAAGCCATACTGCTTGCGGTAGGCCTGGCACATCTTGATTCCCGCAATCTTCGCCAGAGCGTAGGCATCATTGGTGGGTTCCAGCGGCCCTGTGAACAGATACTCTTCCTTGATGGGCTGTGGGCACATCTTGGGGTATATGCACGATGACCCCAGAAACAGCAGTTTTTTGCAGTCGTTGCGGTAGGCGCTGTCTATGACATTGTTCTGTATCTGTAAATTCTGATAAATGAATTCCGCAGGATAGGTGGCATTGGCATGAATGCCGCCCACCTTGGCGGCGGCAAGTACCACGATGGCAGGCCGGTACTGCGCAAAAAAGGTTCGCACTGCCGCCTGATCACACAGATCCAGTTCTGCGTGCGTGCGCGTCAGCAGGTTTTCATAGCCATCACGGGCAAGAGCGCGACAAATGGCACTGCCCACAAGCCCGCGGTGGCCTGCTACATAAATAAGCGAATCTTTGTCCATGTGGGCTACTCGTTATGGCTGAATGTCTTGAATCCTGCCACCTTGCACACGGCATCACGCATGCTCAGGGCTAGATCTTCGCGCGCCATTTCGGCCACCATATCCTCAAAGGATGTGCTCGGCTCCCAACCCAGCTTTTCCTTGGCCTTGGCCGGATTGCCCAGCAAGGTTTCCACCTCGGTGGGGCGGAAGTAGCGCGGGTCTACCCGCACAATGACATCGCCGGGCTTGACGTGGCACTCCAGCCCCTGACGGTTGCCAGCAGCCTGCTGCAGTTTATTCAGGTCCACAGCTTCCACTGTGCCGGTCTCGTCCACGCCTTGGCCTTGCCATGCAAGTGTTAAACCCACTTCAGCCGCTGCCGTGTTGACGAAATCGCGTACCGAGAATTGTCGCCCTGTGGCAATGACAAAGTCGTCCGCTTGTTCCTGCTGCAGCATAAGCCACTGCATTTCAACATAGTCCCTGGCGTGTCCCCAGTCGCGCTTGGCATCCATATTGCCGAGGTAGAGGCAATCCTGAAGGCCCAGAACCATGCGGGAAAGCGCGCGGGTGATTTTGCGGGTCACAAAGGTTTCGCCGCGAATGGGAGATTCATGATTGAACAAAATGCCGTTGCAAGCGTACATGCCGTAGGCTTCGCGGTAATTGACCGTGATCCAGTAAGCATAGAGTTTGGCGCAGGCGTAAGGCGAGCGGGGGTAGAAGGGCGTTTTTTCGGTCTGCGGCACTTCCTGAACCAGACCGAAGAGCTCGGATGTGGATGCCTGATAAAATTTTGTTTTCGTGGTCAGCCCGGCAATGCGGATGGCTTCCAGAAGGCGCAACGCTCCCAAGGCATCCACATCGGCCGTATATTCCGGCGACTCAAAGGATACCTGCACATGGCTCTGGGCGGCCAGATTGTAGACTTCGTCGGGGCGCACCTCCTGCATGATGCGAACCAGATTGCTGGAATCGCTCAGGTCGCCGTAGTGCAGGATAAAGTGCCGCGCACTGGCGTGCGGATCCTGATACAGATGGTCGATGCGGTCCGTATTGAACAGTGATGCGCGACGTTTGATGCCGTGCACCTCATAGCCCTTACGCAGCAGAAATTCCGCGAGATAGGCCCCGTCCTGGCCGGTGATGCCGGTAATGAGCGCTTTTTTCATGATGTCGGGCAGCTATCCTTTGCAGCGGGCGCACTGGCCCGCGTCTGGAAGTCCGTTTGTTTCAGAATCGCAGCAAAATATCCTGTTTCTGTGCCCTTGTCCACCGCGTTGCCGGCGGGGATTATGTGTTTAGCTATACACGATCTCCCCGGCCGTAGACGTCGGCAAAGCGCACGATGTCGTCCTCGCCCAGATAGGAGCCGGACTGGATTTCAATAAGCACCAGAGGGATGACGCCGGGGTTCTTCAGCCGGTGCCGTGTCCCGACAGGAATATATGTTGACTGGTTTTCAGTGTACAGTCGGGTCACATCGCCGTTGGTGACCTCGGCCGTGCCGCTGACCACCACCCAGTGCTCGGCGCGGTGGTGGTGCATCTGCAGGGAGAGTTCCCCGCCGGGTGTGACGATGATGCGTTTGACCTGAAAGCGTCCGTCCAGAACAAGCGTTTCGTAGCTGCCCCAGGGCCGGTAGACCTGTGGGTGCTGACGGCATTCGGGACGGCCGGCGCGTTGCAGGCGGTTCACGATTTTTTTGACGTCCTGGGCCTGTTCCCGCGGGGCCACCAGCACGGCGTCCCGCGTTTCCACCACCACCAGGTCGCGCACGCCCATGACGGCCAGCAGCCGGTGGGTGGCGTTGCAGTAGCAGTGGGCGGCCCCTTCCAGCAGCACGTCCCCGCTGCAGACATTGCCTTCCGTATCCGCCTGCCCAGCCTGATAAAAGGCTTCCCAGGAGCCCAGGTCGCTCCAGCTCGTGACCAGCGGCACGACGGCGGCCAGGGCAGTGTGCTCCATGACGGTGTAATCTATGGAATCGGCGGGCGCGGCCAGAAAAGCGTCTTTGTCCGGCCGGTGGAACACGCCGTCGTCCTTGTGCCCTTCCCAGGCGGCGCGGCAAGCGGCGGCCATGCCCGGGGCGCAGCGTTCCAGTTCGCGCAGATACACGGAAGCCCGCAGCAAAAACATGCCGCTGTTCCACAAAAAGCCGCCCTGGGCCAGCATGGCTTCTGCGCTGGCCTGGTCGGGCTTTTCCACAAAGCGGGCCACGGCAAAACCGTCCTCGCCCAGGGGCGCGCCCTGTTCGATATAGCCGAAGCCCGTTTCCGCAGCCGTGGGTGCGATGCCAAAAGTGACGATATGCCCCTGGTCCGCCAGGCGAACGGCGCGCTCCACGCCCGCCGCAAAGGCGTCCACGTCCGCGATGGCGTGGTCCGAGGGCAGCACCAGCATGCAGGGGTCCGCGCCGTCGGCCGCCAGGGCCAGCGCGGCCAGGGCAATGGCCGGCGCCGTGTTGCGCGGGGCGGGCTCCAGCAGCACCGTGCCGCTGATCCCGCATTGGTAGAGCGCCGCATTCACATAAAAGCGGTGCGCCTCATTGCAGACGATGACGGGGGCCGCATTGGGGGCCACGGCGGCGGCACGGGCTACGGTGTCTTTGAACAGGGTACGCCCTGCGCCCAGATCTACAAACTGCTTGGGGTAGGTTTCGCGGGAAAGGGGCCAAAGCCGCGTGCCGCTGCCGCCGCACAGAATAACGGGAACTATGTCCGACATGAGTTTCTCACCAATAAGATAGATGCTGCCAAAAGTCTGTCTAAGGGGTATTTATCGGGATGCAGACGCAAGATACACCATTCCCGGGCGCGGAACAAGGTTGTGCCGCAGCCGGTTGCAGCTGACGAAGCCGTCGGAGTTTTGGAGGGCCTTCCGCAGCGGCGGCCCCTGTTGGGCCTGAAGCACTGCAACTTTGCGAATATCCGTTCTCAACGATGTCCCTGCGCGCACTTCAGTGTTTGCCAGCGCAAAGACCTTACTGGCGCCTGCGCGGCGGGCGTCTGCTCACACAGCCGCCAGAGCAATTTCACCGTTGCAGTGTCCTATCCCCGCAGGGAGAGCAGGCCATCCAGGATGGTCCAGGGATTGGGCGGGCAGCCCGGAATGAACAGGTCCACGGGCAGGAGATTGCTGACTCCTTTGTTGCACTGGGGCGCGTGGCGGAACAGGCCGCCGGAAATGGCGCACGCGCCCACGGCCAGCACCAGGCGCGGTTCCGGCAGGGCGGCGTAGGTGTCCAGCAGGGCCAGGCGCATGTTTTCCGTAACCGGGCCCGTGACGGCCAGGCCGTCCGCGTGGCGCGGGGAGGCCACAAAATCAATGCCGAAGCGGCCCAGATCGTAGACCAGGGTGGTGAGCACGTTGCAGTCCGCCTCACAGGCGTTGCAGCCCCCGGCGCTGACCTGCCGTAGTTTGAGCGACCGGCGGAAGAGGGCAAACTTTTCTCGCGCGGCCGGCGGTGCATTGTGGGCCGCCTCCTGTTCCGCGGCGGCAACGCCGGGCCGCACCAGCAGGCCCTCGCGGGTGAATGAGGCTAGGCGGTGTTCGCCCGTAAACGCAATAGCTCCCTTGGGGCAGGCGTCGCGGCAGGCCCCGCAGAAGGTGCAGCGGCCCATGTCCAGCGTGGGGGCGCCATCCTCGGCCCCCAGGGTGGGCAGCAGCGCGCCCGTGGGGCAGATATCCAGGCAGACTCGGCAAGGGCCGCAGTCCACCGGCGTAAGCACGGGCCGCCCCAGAAAGCGGGGCGAAAGCGCGGGCTGACGCCGGGGGTAGTCCAGCGTGCGGTATTTCTGGTGCAGACGTTCCCTGATGATGCGCAGCATGGCAAGGCCTCACAAATCGTGGCCGCAGTAAGAAAGGTTGAAGCTCTTGTTGCAGAGCGGAAAGTCGGAGATCTGGTTGCCGCGCAGGGCTACGGCCAGACCCGGCCAGTTGCGGAACGAAGGGTCCACGACCTTGTAGACCCGCAGTCCGCCGTCCGGGCCGGTGACGGCCAAGTGGCAGATTTCGCCGCGCCAGCCTTCCACCTGGGCCACGGCCAGGGTGTCGGGCGGCAGGGGGGCCAGGGGCTCCGTTGCGGGGGCGGCGGCGCAGCCCGGCATGTTCGCCAAGGCGGAGAGGTCCAGCTCCAGCAGCCGCAGGGAGTCGTCCAGCTCCGCGCTGCGGACCAGGGTGCGGGCCAGCACGTCGCCGCCTTGCGTCACGCGCGGGGCGCAGCCCGCGGTGGGCAGGTCCGCCAGGGGGAAGTGGAAGCGCGCGTCCAGCGCCAGTCCGCAGGCCCGCGCCGCCGGGCCGGTCAGGCCCAGTTCCCGCGCTGTGGCCGTTGTGAGCGCGCCCGTGCCGGTGAGGCGATCCAGCACGCTCTGGCTGTGCAGCATGACGTCCACGGC
>JAFAFU010000081.1 GCA_023423335.1 Bacillota bacterium
AAGATGCTTCAGGAAGAAGGTGCTGAAGCGGCACATGTACATTCAGCAGGGGCACGGGATCTGGCCGAAGAGCCGAAGGCTTTACGGCAGCTCGGTCGCGTTCTCATATGGTCAACAGCGGTATCAGGAGCAGCGTCGTTCGTCTATGAGGTGGGCTGGGTGCGTCTTCTTAACCAGGCGCTGGGAACGACAATCCACAGTTTTGAACTGATGCTCGCAGCGTTTATTTTTGGACTCGCGTTCGGCGGATTGTGGGTACGAAAGCGCGCCAAGCACATCCGAGAGCCGGTGCGCTATGTGGGCTACGTGCAGATATGGATGGCGATTGCAGCGCTTATTTCGATACCTGTGTTCACCCAAAGTTTCGAATGGGTAGGCTGGATCATGGGTGCCTTAGCGCCCAGTGATAACGGCTACACACTGTACGAACTGGCGACAGCTGCTATTTCTCTCCTCGTTATGTTTCCTGCTGCGTTCCTTGCAGGCATGACATTGCCACTCTTTACTCTGGCGCTGTTGAGGGAGGGTGCAAATGAGAGCGCCATTGGTCGCATTTATGCTGCGAACACTTTGGGCGCAATCGTCGGCGTTGCCGTAATGATGCACATACTCATTCCTGTAATTGGTGTTCGGCTAGGAGTAACGCTGGGCGCACTAGTTGACGGACTGGTTGGTGTCTACCTGTTGCGCATGGTGAATCCTGCAAGGCTCACGAAAGCCGTAGCAGGTGCGACTTTGGCTCTCGTTGTAGCGCTTGGATTCAGCGTTGTCCAAGGACAGCCGGATCCCTTGAGGCAGATATCAGGTGTATTCCGCACCGGTGTTCCTACCCTCGGGAGGGCAGAAGTCAACTATCTGAAAGATGGAAAGACATCTACCGTTGCCCTGTTTACGGCGGACAACAGAGTAACGATCTCGACCAACGGCAAGCCAGACGCGTCCTTGACTCCACTCAAGGACAAGCCTACGCAAGACGAGATCACGATGATCATGGCAGGCGCACTGCCCTTGGCGTTGCATCCGGATCCTAAGAGGGTCGCAGTGATTGGATGGGGCTCGGGCCTGACCACGCAAACTTTGCTGGGAAGCGCCTTGCCTAAGGTAGTGGAAACCATCGAGATCGAGGAGGCAATGGTGGAAGGTGCGAAGCTCTTCGGAGACCGAGTAAGTCGCGCCTATGAAGATCCTCGTTCACGAGTGCAGATCGACGATGCGAGAACGTTTTTCTCTACTGGAGCACGCAAGTACGACGTTATTGTTTCCGAGCCCTCGAATCCATGGGTCAGTGGTGTTGCCAGTTTGTTTACCCGGGAGTTCTATGCATTCTTGAAGCGGCACCTCAGCGAGCATGGAGTGCTTGTGCAGTGGTTGCACATGTATGAAATCGATGATGCTCTCGTGGGGACCATGATGGCTGCCCTTTCTGCCGAGTTCCCGCATGCGGATCTTTATCTGACCAACACTTCTGATCTCCTAATCGTAGCTAGGATGGAAGAATCTGATTTCATCAATCCGAACTTTGGTTCGGAAAATGCAACTCTCCAAACCGAGATGAGACGTGTGGGGATTGACACTGTATCGCTTATCAACGTCCGAAGGATTGGTAGTGCAGAGGTACTTAGAAATTTTGTGCGGATGACGGGAGCGGCTCCACATTCTGACTTTTTCCCCACTGTGTCGCTACGTGCGCCAAAAACGAGATTCAAAAGGATTTCATCGACGTTCTTGCCTGGACTGGTTACAAATGGATTGCCGGTCTTGGATATTCTTGATTGTAGGATCCCAATCAGTCGCTCCGTTGATGTCGCGCCTACTCTGTATAGCTCATTCAGCGATACTAGGGATATGGCTGTCGCATTGGTGGCTAGCGCAGAGGCCGGTCGCGTATCTGGTGACTTGCAACGAGACTTCCCTCAGCTAGTTGTAGGGATGCAGGCTCTTCTTCTTTCGTCCCGTGATGTGGCTCATCAACCGGATGGTCTCAAGGCATGGTCGTCGCAAGTGGCGACTTTTGCCCGACAAACTATCGGACTACTGCCGGCGGAGGATTTGCAAGACGTCTGGGTATTTCCCTCCTGGTTACAGGCCGATGCGTTGCAAATACCCGAAGTGAAGAAAGTGATGGATGCATACTCAGCCGCCGCTCGACGCTCGCCTGTGGAGATGCGGGCAAATGCCGAGGATGTATTGAGATTGCCTGCGGACGTGTTATCTCCATTGATTCGAGAGCAAATGCTGGTCATTGCGCAGTTAGGTGCTCTAGGCGAGGGAGATAGGGCCGCCGTCAATGAACTTGACGAGCAATGGGGCGGAACCGTAGCAAGGACATCGAATTTTGTTCCGATTCGTAGTTATCTTCTCGCTTGGGCTGATAGTGGGGTTCCTGTCTGTGATGACGGAAACAGACATTAGAAAATAAAGGGCTGGTAGAGGCGTTAGCTTTACATTGTGATTTTGTGCCGGAATGATCTCCCGCAGTGATGCTGTGAACTAGTCGCTTGGGGCTGCGGTTGCCGTGCGTAGAGGGTCGCCCGTCGTTGCATCGACCAGCATGCGCCCCTCGCCACGGCGAGAGACGACGGGGATAGCGCGAAGGTGCTTACGCGCGTGCTTCGTCGCGCGGATGTCGGCATCGGATACGCGGCGACCGTCGGTTATGGGCTGTGCAGCGGTGCGCAGCATGTCCGGTGCCACTTCGCTGAGATCGATGTAGTACTTCGGCGAGCGTTCGATGCCGGCGCCGCCAGCCATGAATTCGTCGATGATCAGGCGGCGCTGTTCGGCATCGTCCGGCATGCGTGTGCCGACGAGGACGGGGCCGGTCCACGACAGGCGCCGCCATTCGGGGCGCGATGCCTGGGCGAGGTCGTCGTCGGAGATCTCGCTGGCGAAGACGAGGGTGAAGGTGTCCGGGGTGCCGACCAGGAACACCGGGCGCGCGACCCACAGCGTGTGCAGGCCGTAGGCCAGGAAGGCGAGCTGGCACAGGGCGATCACGGTGAGGTCGAACTTCAGGCCCCATTTGCCCTTGCGGTAGAGGATCAGGGTGAGCAGCGGGCCGGCGGTGAGGTCGATGCCGAGCATGACCAGCAGGATGCGGTCGAGGCCGGCGACGCGGTACAGGGCGTAGGGGTACCAGAGCAGGAAGGCGGACAGTGCGATGCCGCCGATGACGACGATGCTCAGGAGCAGGTGCGAGCCGGAGGCTTTCCAGCGGTTCATCGGTGTGTGCGGTGGGTGGCCCGCGGTGGCTTTTTCACGCGAGGGGGCGGGTTGGCAAGTCGGCCTGGGATGCGTGTGCAGGAGCGCTTTCAGGCACGGTGGGGTTGGTCGATGCGGGGTGGATGGCGATCGCGGGCGAGCCCGCTCCCACGAGAGGCGGGGTCTGGTGGGAGTGTTCAGGCGCGATGGGGTGTGGCGGGGCGGCTGGTGGACGTTGAGGGGACGGATTCATGCGCATGTCAAGCGCATGAATGCCTGAGGCCCGGACAATGAAAGCCGTCTACGACGTCAATGCTCCCAAGCGCCCTGTGAACCTGTCGCTGGACGAGGACCTGGTGGCTCGAGCGCGTCACATGACGGGGAACCTGTCGGCCGAAGTGGAGTCGCTGCTGGCCGATTTCGTGCTGCGCCAGACGCAGCTGCGTCAGGACGAGGCGCTCAGGTTCAAGCGATCCGCCGGGGTCTGGAACACCTTCGCCGATCGGCATGGTGCGTTCGCCGACGAGTTCTCCACCCTCTGAATGGCGCAGTTCGACGTTCACCGCAATCCCGGCAGGAGCCGCACCGCGGTTCCTTTCGTGGTGCTCGTGCAATCGGCCGTATTCGACGAGTTCAGAAGGCGGGTTGTGGTGCCCTTGGTGCGTAAGTCGCACCTGCAGTCGATTGACCATGAGCGCTTCAATCCGACCTTCGTGATTGAAGGCATTCCCGTGGTTCTGCATCCGCTGGAAATCGTCTCTGCCCCGTTGGACGGGCTGGGCGAGCCGGGTCAGTAACGCCTGGATCAAGCGGCGCCGCGAAGCGACGTCGGCTGAATCGTCAGGCGCTGCCTCGTGAACTCTCGTAGTGGTGCCAGATACGCAAGATGACAAGAGCGGTGCCATGCGCCGTGTAACGAACGACGTACTTGCCAAAGATGAAGTCACGGATTGCTTCCGGTTCCGGAGCTTGCGAAACGCTCCGCCCCATCTCCGGGAATCCACAGAGGCCATCAATGCGCGCAACCAGATCAGCGGCGACGCGAGCGGCTGCAGTTGGATCGCTGTTGGCGATGAACTCACGTAGCCGGACCAGATCTGCGACGGCCTCCCGAGAGTAAACGAGCTTCACTTACCATCCTGCGGAGGGGGCAACTCACTGGGCGTGCCCCAAGACTCCAGCCAGGAGTGAACGGCTTGACCCGAAACAACCTTGCCGTGGGCGACCGACTCCATGGCGGTCAGTGTTTCCTTCCAGCGCGAATGCTCCATTTCCTGGCGCGCGACAAACTCGCGAATGGCCTGGTTGATGAGCCAGTTCTTGCTGCGGTGCAGCTTGTCTGCCATGGCCTCGAGGCCGCTTTCGACCTCGGGCTGCAGGCGAATCGACGTGACACTCATGGACAGGCCTCCGGCAGGAATGAATGCATTGTATTACATTGCATTCACGCTCGTAACAGAAGTCCAGAGAGTCCCCGGTTGTGGACATACAGGATGGGCCGTCGACATCTTCGTGCCGTTGCCCGGGAGGTCGCGGCTGAACAAGGAGATTGGACGTGATGGCTGGATCCCGGTTTGACCAGCCTGCGGCTGTTGGAAAGCGCTTCGTCGGGGTGACGATCCAGGGCAGGGTCAGATCTTCCATAAAGATTCATATATGAATCGTTATGGAGGTCAGTAGAATTTATGGCACTTTTATGGATCCTTGTATTTTACTTGTTAGAAGCCCTTATGTGAGCTTCTATTCTTCAAGATTGATGTAATATCCTACATATGACCCCTTCCAATGCGAACTCAGCCACCCTCGAGTCCTCCCTGCGCGCCCTCGGTGCGCGCGTCGCCAGACTTCGCTTGAGCCGGAACCTGACCCAGGCGCATGTGGCGCGAGAGGCCGGCACCTCGATCAGTAGCGTCAAGCGCCTGGAAGCGGGGGACAACACTTCGCTGGAAACGCTCCTGCGGGTGCTTGAAGTGCTCGGGTTGGAGCAGCGGTTGCTCGAATCCCTGCCCGATCCCGCGGTGCGCCCGGTCGAGCGTGTTCAACACGGAGGGCGCGAGCGGCAACGTGCGCGCCAGGTGCCCGATCGTGCGTCCAAGGCCACGGACTGGGCCTGGGGCGCGGAGGATGAGGCGTGACCGACGCAACGGTCCGCTTGTGGGGCCGGGACATTGGTGCGGTGAGCTGGCTGGGCGATCGCGAACTTGCGGTCTTCCAGTACATGCCGGACTTCGTGGAAAGCGGCATCCAGCTGGCGCCGATCATGATGCCGCTGGCGCCAGAACCGTATGAATTCCCGGGGCTGCCAGGCGAGGCTTTCAAGGGGTTGCCCGGCCTGCTTGCCGACTCGCTGCCGGACAGGTTCGGTCATGCGCTGATCGATGCGTGGCTGGTGGCGCGGGGGCGTTCTGCCGGGAGTTTCAATCCAGTGGAGCGCCTGTGCTACATCGGTACGCGTGGCATGGGCGCGCTCGAATTCCATCCGTCCTTGTCCCGTGGCGCAGGCCGCTCCCGCAAGGTCGGGATCGATGCGCTGGTACGCCTGGCGAACGACGTCCTCGATCACCGGCAGCAGCTGGCCGGGCACCTTCAGGGCGAGGACGATCATGAGGCGCTGGAGGATATCCTGCGCGTCGGAACTTCTGCGGGAGGTGCGCGCGCCAAAGCGGTGCTGGCCTGGAACGAAGAGACCGGAGAGTTCCGTTCCGGTCAGGTCAAGGCCGGTGAGGGCTTCGCTTACTGGCTGTTGAAGTTCGACGGCATCAGCAACAACCGGGACAAGGAACTGGCCGACCCACAGGGGTTTGGCCTCGTCGAGTACGGGTTCCACCTGTTGGCGGTCGCGGCCGGTATCGACATGTCCGAATGCCGGATCCACCGCGAGGGCGGGCGCGCGCATTTCATGACGCGGCGGTTCGATCGCGACGCGAGGGGCCGCAAGCTGCACATGCAGTCGCTCGCGGCGATGCGTCATTTCGATTTCAATGCCGCCGGCGTCTACTCCTACGAGCAGGCCGTGGAGACGATCCGCCGACTGGATCTGCCCAGGTGGGATGTCGAGCAGCAGTTTCGACGTGCTGTCTTGAACGTGCTGATCCGGAACCAGGACGATCACGTCAAGAACATCGCCTTCCTCATGAACCGCAACGGGGAGTGGCGACTGTCACCGGCATTCGACGTGAGCTACGCCTACAACCCCGACGGCAGTTGGACGCACCGGCACCAGATGAGCCTCAACGGCAAGCAGGATCAGTTCGAAATGATGGATCTGGTCGAGTTCGGCGCGTTCTGTGGGCTCAAGCCGGCGAAAGGGCGGGGAATCGTCGAGGAGATCCATGCGCAGGTCGACAGGTGGATGGACTTCGCAGGCCAGGCCGGAGTGCCGGAGGGGATGGCCGCGAGGATCGACCGGGCCCTGCGGCGAGAGATCGTTGCCTGATCGGCTGCCATGCGGTGCGCGCGTTGCGGAATCCGGATCCCTGGGAAGCAGGATTCCTCACTGCGTTCGAAATGACAAAGGCGTGGTTTTCATGGGTTTTCTCAAGGGACTTGTTGATCCGGCCCCCAGAAAAAACCGAATCCATAGGCCGGCCCCCGTATCAGGTGCGGGGCAGGCGCTGCATGGCCGACACTGGATGTTGACGGCCTCGGGGCCGTAGCTCCGACCTGCCTCGTTTCGGGTATTTTGCGGACCGGATCAATCGTGTGTGCTGACTCGCACTGGCCGACCGTTGGTGGCGTCGACCAGCATCCGGCCCTCGCCGCGGCGGGAGACGACCGGGACCGAGCGGAGCTGGTCGTGCGTGCGCTTGGTGGCGCGGATGTCGGCGTCGGGCACGCGGCGGTCTTCAGTGAGCGGCTGCGCGGCGGTACGCAGCATCTCTGGTGCCACGTCGCCGAAGTCGAGGTAATACTTCGGCGAGCGTTCGATGCCGGCGCCGCCGGCCATGAATTCCTCGATGATTCCTCGTCGCTGTTCGGGGTCGTCCGGCATGCGCGTGCCGACGAGGACGGGACCGGTCCACGACAGGCGGCGCCATTCGGGGCGCGATCCCTGTGCGAGGTCGTCGTCGGAGATCTCGCTGGCGAAGACGAGGGTGAAGGTGTCCGGGGTGCCGACCAGGAACACCGGGCGTGCGACCCACAGGGTGTGCAGGCCGTAGGCCAGGAAGGCGAGCTGGCACAGGGCGATCACGGTGAGGTCGAACTTCAGGCCCCATTTGCCCTTGCGGTAGAGGATCAGGGTGAGCAGCGGG
>JAFAFU010000083.1 GCA_023423335.1 Bacillota bacterium
TTTAGGTATCGTTCTACCAGTTCTAACTTTACTTCTGGTTTTAACTTTCCTTCTCTAGACATAGAAATACCCCCATATAGAATTGAATTGTTATATTTCAATGTCCTATATAGGGGTAGCATATCACAATTCTATGGGGTTATTTCACTGCCGTCCGGTTTCACTTCACTCCGCTCGAACAGTGCAAGCAAGCTTGCTGTGCAAACTTGTTTGCACTATTCTCACTACGCTTTCATTATATCATGAATTAATAACCTGCCTTATCACGGTCCAGCATTGCCCCATAATATGAATATTTCGCATTCAAGCTGCCGTCAAACAATACTGGATTGCGGTCGCGCCTCCAGGATAAGCTATCGGTGAAGCCCCAGAAGGTAATTCCGGATACCTTTGTGGTGCCTGCCGCATTTTCTGTAATAATGCTGTTTATCAGCTCATAATAATATTGACCCTGAGCCTTCAAATTTTCCTCCGTAGGGCTGAGAATATTCTGCCAGGTGCCCAGACTGACATCCAGCTCTGTAATCTGCACCTCCAGTCCTAAAGCACTGAAGGCCTTCAGTGTTCCTATATACTTATCAATCGAATCCTTTGTATATAAGTGCCCCTGGCATCCGATACCATCAATCAGGGATCTGCCATTTTCATCCACTAAGGACTCGGCCAACTTGACAATATGCTCGGTCTTAAACTGTTCATTGTAATCATTATAATAAAGCTTTATGGTTTCAGGAGCATATTTGTCTGCATAGTAAAATGCATGCCAGATATAATCATCTCCGATGATCTGTTTCCACAGGCAGTCACGGTAGGTGCCGTTCTCCATAATAGCCTCATTCACAATATCATATGCATAGAATGTGTCCGAGTAGCCCAAAGTATCCAAAAGCTCGAATGTCTGCTTTATATAACTTTCCATACGGGCAAGCATGGTATCGCGGTCCACCAGACCCTTAGACTTATCAAAGCCCTCATAAAAAATCCAATCCGGCGTCTGACTGTACCATACAAGGACATGGCCGCGGACAACCATTCCGTTGCTCTTAGCCCAATCTAACAGCTTGATGGTCCTTGGTGTAAAGGTAACGACAATCTCACCGGCTGCAATGCTTTCCGACTTATTCAGAATGTAATCCGGTTTCATCAGGTTCTCTAAGGTGATCATATTAAAATTCTTTGTAATAATATCCGTATATTTACTGTCTGCTATCATGGCATCCGACAGGCAGGTGCCTGCCATAAGGCCCTTCTGCCCATAAACATCCTTCAGTCCGCCATCCGTTATAACCGCTGTCTCTTCGGATACCGCTTCCTTATCCTCAGCACTGTCCTCCTCGCCTTCAACTGCCGCAGCTTCCTCCCCTGCTGATTCAGGAGTCTTAGTTCCCTGTTCTTTTCCTTCGGTATCATTTTCATCAGCCGCATCAGCTTCCTCCGGCAGTTTTGTTCCCTCCTGTTCGACAGTATCGGAATTAGCGGACTGATCGTTATCTTTTTTTGCACAACCAGTCACCGCCGCAAGCATAAGCACCATCATCATTACTAAAATTGCCTTAAATAAATTTTGTTTCATAATTTCCTCCAGTAAGTATTATTTAACACTTATCATGAAATATAACATTTACTCTCCGTCTTGTCTAATCAATTATTGTCATGTTTTCGGTTATAAATTGTCACATTTTGACGGAAACAGGAAATACCATAAATCGTCCTGCCTATTCCTGATCCATAAACAGGGATAAATCTATCACCTCCGCAAGAAAGGCATAACCCTCTGCGTTCGGATGCAGATAATCGTTTGCAAACCTTGCCTGCATCTTGGAGGGTTTCGCCGAATCTGCTATTGCCGAAGCAAAATCTATCACTCCGTCAAAGCCCGAATCCTTAGACATAATCCATTTGTTAACCTTAAGACGGATTTGTTCATGCAATACCGAGTAATATCCATTGCCCTCAAACGGCGTAATTGTCCCTCCATATACCTTAATACCGTATTTATGGGCAGTCTCGATCATTTCTTTATACTTGCTGATGAGTGATGCCGAAATATCACCGGAGGCATATCCAATATCATTTACTCCGATTAGCAGGATACAATACTTTACACCGGCAGGTTCACATATATCGCGGACGAAACGCTTATAAGCAGCCGGACCGTTTCCGCCATAAATCGAATTACCGCCGATTCCCTTATTAATCACGGAAATATGCTGCGTGTCGGGATCTTCCTGTAACCGCTCCGCCAGAATATCCGACCATCTTTGAATTACATTGGTTTTTACACCATATCCATCGGTCAGGGAATCTCCGAAACAAACTACCGAAACATGCTCCGGTGTAGTAAATACATCGATATCGCTCAGGAAATACCAGCTGGTAGCTATTTGATAATTCTTAAATACTTCATCCTTTACATGATTACCTTGCATCAGGCAGTTTGTCGATCTTGATGCGGTATGGCTTGTAATGACGTTCGGTACTTTGCCGAATAAGGTTGATATGGCAATATAATCCAGCGCGTCAAATTGAAAAGATATGGCATCGGATGTCACGGTCTTTCCTGCCGGGATCGTAACGCGGCGGCTTCCGCCGTTAAATGTAACAAGCGTATTGGTCGCAGGATCGATCTTCGAACTGCCGTATTCTAAGAGATGCGCGATATAAGCAGAGTTTATTTCCAGCGGAGTAGTGCCATATTCATTCGAGAATTTTATTCTCAGTAAATTTCCGCCGGTAGAAACCCGAACGGATTGACGGTATGTATTCCCGGAAAGACCGGGCTTTGGAGGTAAAGTAGTACCTGAAGCCGTTAATTGCGCGCTGCCCCAGGTTCCTACCCATATATTCTCACGCAATTCATAATCCTTGGCATAATACTTACCGTTTTCATCAAAGATACTGATGATATCGCCCGGCTTGGCCGGTATCTGAACCTTTGTGCCATCGGAACCGGCCGGTATGTCCTTTGTATGGAGGCTTTCATTCATTAGGACATCATTCTGGTAAGACTGAAGGAGGAAATTATACGTTTGATTTGCTTCGGTCCGGTTTTCCAAGGATAGCTCAATGGCATCTCCTGCCATATTTAAAACAGGCTTGGACAGAGCTTCGGATAATCCGTAGTTTTCCGTATTATCATAAAACCAGACAAATACCCTGTCATAGGACTGCACCGGATTTTTCTGAGTCACACAGATATATACGCGATCTGTTGCTTTAAAATTCAATACAGCTTCGCCCTTCAGTAATTTATAAGACCAGTTCGGACCAATTTTAGCTTCCCTCGTAGTCAGGTTTTTATTATCTTGGTCCGGCATAATGGAACCAAGCAGTTTTTTAGTTTTTAATTTGCCGTCCTTATCATAAACCTCAAAATATAACTCGGATTTGTTTGTACGGTTTTTTGTATCCGTCCAATTTTCAACCTGCGTCTGCATGGAGCAGCCGAATGTACTGCCGCTGGAACCGGCTTTCAGATACTCCGTAATATCTAATTTAATTCCGTTCTTTTTATTCTGCGAGGCCGCTGCAAATTTCAGAGAGGTCAGCTCAGTGGTAAGCTTTGCTTTCGTTTCCTTGGAATAAACTTCATAGCCCTCACTCAAATTCGGCCTTGCGATGCCAAGATCATGCAGTACAAGTTTAGTGGCGCCATTGGGAATAACAGATTTCTCCATATATTTCTGGTAATCGTACGAATCGGCAAGTACATTTTTCTGTATCAATAGTTGACTTGCAATAAAAATTGTCATCAGAAAAAGGATTAGTCCGGTCATCCTATGCTGCATGCGGTCAGGCTTATTATTCATCTGCTTCATCACGTTCCTCCTAAAATTTTCTATTCTTTAATTATATTTGATTTTCATCTTTTCCACAATATACTATTTTTGAGTCTGACCTAACAGGGTCGTCTGCCTCCTCCTACGACTGTTTCATTCCATTTTTACTTTCAAAATGATCCTTTCAACAAGGTTTCACCCGAAAGAACCCCTTTCCAAAAATGTCATTCTATGTTAACATAACCATAGATAAAACATGGGTAATAAATATGACAAATCGGAATACGAAGGGTGACAGTCATGGTAACAGGCAGTAAAGAACTGATCAGAGATATAAATACCAATCTGGTATTGGAAACAATAATAAATCATGCGGTAATCTCCAGAGCCGCGACCGCCAAGCATTTGGGCCTGACGAAGGCTACGATCTCCGCCATTGTCCAGGATCTGATTAACCGGAAGCTGGTTATAGAGATCGGAAGCGACGATACCAGTCTGGGTCGCAAGCCGATACTCTTAAGCCTGAATAAGAAAGCCGGCTTTGTCATCTGCATTGATATCGGAGTTGACACTCTGTCCGCCCTGGTCTCTGACCTTACGGGGGAGGATTCCAGCATGAAACAGATCAGAACTCCGAAGAATCCTGCAAATCTTCTGCCCGCGTTGATCCAGTTGATTGAATCCATGAAGCTGCCCCAGGATACTCCTTATGGGCTGGTCGGAATCACCCTTGGTATCCATGGGGTGACCATGAATAATCAAGTATCCTTTACCCCCTACTATAATCTCACCGGAATAAATCTGGCCGAGAGCCTGGAACAGCATTTCGGCACTCCGGTCTATCTGGAGAACGAAGCAAATCTGTCTGTTATCGGTGAGAAGACCTTCCAATATGATTATGCCAATATCGCTAATATCAGTGTCCATTCCGGTATTGGGCTTGGCATCATTGTGAATCATCAGCTGTATACCGGTTATAACGGCCGCGCCGGTGAATTCGGCCATACCATCGTGGAAATTGACGGAAGGCAATGCCCCTGCGGCAATCATGGCTGCCTCGAGCAATATGTATCGGAACGGGTTCTTCTGAAAGAATATGCGGATCGGAAGGGCTTATCCGAAATCAGCTTCGAACAGTACCGGAAGGATTATGAGGCACAGGATCCGGATGCCGTGAGAATTATGGAACAATTCATCAAATATATGTCCGTCGGCATTAATAATATATTGAATGCTTATAATCCCGATATCGTAGTAATCAACAGCTCCTTCACCATCTTCTTCCCCCGGATCATTCGCCGGATTGAAGACGGCTTGAACAGCAGGATGAACAGCTATATCAGTATCGTCCCTTCGGTATTGCAGGACACTTCCATCCTGCTGGGGGGAATCTGTGTGGCGATCAAGGGCTTCTTAGGCATTGAAAATCTGAAGCTGAACCATACCGAATACCGCTCATAATAACAGCAAATCACCGCCCATTGCATAAGAAAAGGGCGGTGTATTATTTTCGCCGATTACTGCATCAGCTCCATATTCTCCTCCGACCTTGATATCATCTCCTTTTCCTCCTTCTCTTTCCTCTTCTCTTCGTTCCTCCGTCTCGTCATGATACCTCCGATCCGGCCGGATTCCTTCGCTGTCAGTGACTTCCAGCCGGTTGACATTACTTTATCCAGCAGACCCAGCTCCGTCGCTATTTCATATTTCAGTTCCTCTTCCGGTTTTAAATTATTGAGATCGATCTTTTTTTCCTTCTTCGCACTCATGCCGCACTCCTTTACATTTTTATTACTTTTTTAGAGTTTACCCATCCTGCCAACTCCTATACTTTTGCTTTTTTACATTAAATATAGTAGAATACTACATTGTCTCATGGCAAATTCTGTGCTATTATATACCCCGTACATTTAATACGCACAATACATAGGAGGATTTTTATGAAAAAAAGATTTTTTACCGTATTCATCCTGTCAGCAGCCCTGCTTCTTATCTCCTGTTCCAAAAAAGCAGACCCTGCCACAGATAATTCAGAAACGAAGCCTACGGCCACCCTTGCACCCACAGAAGCCCCGGCTCCTACACAAACTCCGGCAGATGGCGGCAATGCAGAGATTCCTCCGGCGGATGATACAAATGAGGCTGTTCCTGCAGAACCGGTAATTGTAGACGGCTATGATATCGCTGCATCTGTAACCGGGACACCTTTAAAGGATGCCTATCAGGACTACTTTAAGATCGGCGTCGGTCTGAACGGAAGTGCTCCTGCCAATGATACGACCAAATCAGCAGCAATGTCTGAAATTATAAAATATCATTTCAACAGTGTAACCTATTCAAATCTGATGAAGCCCTCCTATCTGTTAGATCAGGCCGGAAGCATCAAGAATTATGATTCAGGAAATACGGAGCCTGCCGTCAACTTCGACTCTGTTATCTCAGGTCTGGAATTTTGTAAGGAAAATGGCATTCAGATGCGCGGCCATGTATTAGTATGGCATAACCAGGTACCCGACTGGTTCTTCCGTGAGGGATATAAGAACGACGGGGCGTATGTAGATAAGGATACGATGCTGGGAAGACTGGAAAGCTACATCAAGCAGGTACTTACCTATACCCAGACCAATTATCCCGGTGTCCTGTATTGCTGGGATGTCGTAAATGAAGCTGTTGAGAATTCTGCCGGAGCCTTTGAAACCGAATCCGGCTTCAACATCAGGACCTATTATGACGGCACCAGGGAAAACCTCTGGTATAAGGTCATCGGCATTGATTATGTGGAAAAATCCTTTGAATATGCAAGAAAATATGCTGACCCCGAGGTTAAATTATTTTATAACGATTATAATACCTTCCAGCCCACAAAAACCATCGCCATCTACAAGCTGGTTTCCTATCTTAAGGATAAGGGATTGGTGGATGGTATTGGTATGCAAAGCTACATGGATCTGACCTATCCGGGAATTGCGGGCGGCAATGACAGCTTCCTGACCGCTCTCTCCAAGTTTGCGGAACTGGAGCTGGAAATCCAGTTAACTGAGCTTACGATCAGAAGCGAGACGAATGATGCGTCATCCATGGAGAAGCAGGCGCAAAGATATGAAAACCTGTTCCAGATCCTGAAATCGATGGATACTGCCAGCGGCAAAAATGCCAACATCACCAGCGTAACCGTATTCGGTTTAATGGATGAATATCTCTTCTACCCCAACGATAAAACCTATGCCAGACTGTTTGACGGCAAACTCCAGCCGAAGCCTGCCTTCTACAGTATCCTGAATGTAGCGGAATAAATCATCCGCCCTGTTCCGATTTTGATTATATGATTTCGTGTTATGGTGTTATATTGAATACAAGAAATCCGGACTGTTTTGCCATATAGGCACCCTGGTCCGGATTTTTTCTAATTACTATTTGAAATTACGTTCCTTCCTCGCATCGGATCTCTTTCCCAAGATACAGAGAGTAGATCACCATCTCCTTGACCTTCTTTTTCAGAATCTGCTCCAGCGCCCGCTTATAATAACGTAACTGTACCTGATAACGATTTATCAGCTGCTCTTCATGATCTACAATATCGGATTTATAATCCAGCAATACCAGTTCTCCCTCTTCTTCAAAGAAGACATCGATAATTCCCTGTATCAGGATTATCTCATCACTGCTCTTATCCGGATAAACCTCCTCTGCCTTGATCCCCATTACGAACTGCCGCTCCTGATAGAGCTTTCCGACCATTCCTGCTCTCCTCATACGTTCCGCGATCGGACTTTGAATAAATCTAAGTATATAATCCAGTTTTAACTTTTCAGCATCTTCCCTTTTCAGCTTCCTCTCCCTGACCATACGGTCAAGCTCGGTCCCGATATCCTCCCTTGTTCGTACCACGGTCAGATCCAGAAGCTCCAGCACCTTATGATATAAGGTACCCCGGTCGGTGCCGGACGTAAGCTTTCCGGTTCCGCGGATGAAATCCGGTTCGGTAATCCCGCGGCTGTTCACCGGAGGGGTGATCCCTTCCTCCGTCTCCGCCGGTTCGGAGGCTTGTTCCGGATATAGGAGCTCGCTCTCCTCCTCATCTATAAACTGACCCAGCTTTTTCAACTCGGATACGGACATCTTAACCTTCAGTCCGGAGGCCTGCCGATAGGGATATAAATAGTTGAATCTTGTTTTAATATCTTTTCTTATGTTCTCATCAACTACCTGCTCCGGATGGATCGCCCGAAGCTCCTCTTCTTCCATCCGAAGCACCACCTGCCTGGCGATCTCCTGCTCCATCAGATTATCCCGGTGCAGGAGCCGGATCACAAGCTTTTCCTTCCCTATGATAGCCGGATATTTCTCCGGAAGCTCCACACTGCCCATACAATTCACCATTGCAGGCAGTACCAACTCCATATAGCTCTTCGAGGACATCAATTCAAAGAAGGAGAACTCCTTCGTCCTAATCTCCTCAACGGACTTGATATATCCGCTGAGAATTAATTTTTCCTTCGCTCTGGTCATAGCGACATAAAGAACTCTCAGCTCCTCACCGAGATTCTCCATCTGAAGCTTCTTCTGGATTGTCTTCTTTAACAGAGTCGGAACCTTCGTACGCATTTTACTATCGACATATTCCGGACCTATTCCGTAATCCGAATGGATTACAATGCTATTTCTTAAATCCTGGGTGTTAAATTGCTTATTCAGCCCGGCTGCAAAGACAATGGGAAATTCCAGACCCTTGCTCTTATGGATACTCATAATCCGGACCGTATTATCCTGTTCTCCCAGGGTTGCCGCCTCTCCGAAATCAATCTCATACTTATTCAGCTTCTCCATATACCGGATAAAGTGAAACAGGCCGGTATAGCTTCCTTTCCCAAATCGGACGGCTTGATTGAGCAGCAGGTCGATATTGGCCTTCCGCCTGTCCCCTCCGGGCATCGCCAGAACATAATAGTAGTATCCCGTCTTTTCCAGTACCTCTTCAATCAACTCATGGATTGGTGTGTATTTTACTTTATCCCTGAATTCAGCCAACAGCTCTAAAAACCGTTCCAGCTTATCCTTTAATTCGCCGGTGCCTTCCTCCATATAAGCATAGGCCGCCTGGTACATATCCTTACTCCTGCCCTTAATTCTGATGCCGGCCAGCTCCGTGGTCGTCAGCCCTACGATCGGTGAATACAGCACCCCGACGAAGGGAATATCCTGTCTGGGATTATCTATGATACGCAGCATATTTAAAAGTGTCATGATTTCTACCGTTTGAAAATACCCGGAGCCTGTATCCGCATACGCGGGAATCCCCTCCTGCATCAGAGTATTGACGAAAACCTCTGACCAGCCGGACATGCTTCTAAGCAGAATTACAATATCACGGTACGCCGCCGGACGGTGGGCCATCGTATCCCTGTCAAACAGCAGGAGTCCCTGCTCCGGATCGGTCAATTCCTTTATCCGCGCTGCAATTGATCTGGCCTCCAGCTCCTTCCTGGTATAGACCGCTTCCTCAGAATCCTCCTCCGGACGGCTATCTTTCTGATATTCGCTTTCTTCGGTATCACGGATAACCGGTGCCTCCTCGGTAATCAGAAGAAGCTCCACATCTTCGGCAGTCCGGCCGGGTGCCGGTTCGGATATCAATTCCTCAAAAAGCTCCCCATACTTTAAGGAGGCCGCTTCATCATAGACGATTCCCCCTACCGGCTCTGTCATGATCTGCTCAAAGATCGTATTGACATAATCCAGGACCACCTTCCTGCTGCGGAAATTCTTATCCAGATCAATTCTCTGGTTCAGGTTAGGCTCCCCGGTCTCCAGACAGTCCCTGGCGGAGTAGGTTTTATATTTCTCCATAAACAGCTCGGGCATTGCCAGACGGAATTTATAGATGCTCTGCTTTACATCTCCCACCATGAACCGGTTACAGGCTCCCTGCTGCTCTCTGGAAATACTTTTCAGGATGGTTTCCTGAACCAGGTTACTGTCCTGGTACTCATCAATTAATATCTCTTCAAATAACTCACTGAGCTCCAGAGCTGCTGCGGTAGGAACCTTTTTCCCTTCTACATCCTCCACCAGGATATTCAGGGCAAAATGCTCCAGGTCATGAAAATCAATCAGATTCTTTTCGTCCTTTTTCTTCTCAAATTCCTTCATGAAATCCAGGGTTATCTCAAAAAGCACCTGTATGACCCTGTTCACTGCCTTAAGGTCTGCAAGCATTTCCTCCGGAGGCTGGAAGAAGAACTGGTTTGCCAGATCCTTAATCCCCTTCTTTATCTCGTCCCGCAGACTTTTTACACGGTCCTTCCTTGCCTGGGATACCCCCTCTTCTCTCTTTGGAGATAATCTGTCATAAGATATCTGCGAGAAGGCCTCCGCATATTCCGAATAAGTGCCTGATCTCCTGAGATGATCGATTAATTTACGGTCGGAGACCAGGGCCGGAATATAGGCAGAAGGTCCGTCCATATCTGTGCAGAGAGCTATCGCTGCTTCGTTTTTACGGATCAGATCGGATAAAACCACCTTAACATAACGCAGCAGCTCCTGCATCCAATCTGACTGTTCCATATCCGCCATAGTTTCTATCCCGAAGCTCCCCCGTATCTTGTGAAGCCAATCCCTGGGCCAGGGATTGCTCATGGAGAAACGAAACAGCTGCAGAACCAGCTCTTCAATCGGCAGATCGGATTTGGAATGGGAGTAGCTCTCGATAAATTCATGGAAGTCCTCCCCTCCTTCCTCATACCAACGTTCCAGAACCTCAGCCATGACATCGGAATGCATCAGCGTGATTTCCGATTCTTCCGCCATCTTAAAGGAGGGGTCCAGGTCAATCCGATGAAAATAATTCCGGATCACGTTCAGGCAAAAGCTATGGATTGTTGTGATCTGGGCACTTTGCAGCAGGGACAGCTGCTTCTGGAGATGGGTATTCCCCGGATGTTCGCGCAGCTTTTTGTCCAAAGCTTTTCCAATCCGCTCCCTCATCTGAGCTGCCGCCGCGTTCGTAAAGGTCACCACCAGCAAATGATCGATATCCATCGGCTGTTCCCCTTCCGATATCATTGTGATAATGCGCTCGACCAAAACAGCGGTCTTACCTGAGCCTGCCGCCGCCGATACCAGTAAATTCTTATTCCTTGTATCAATTACCTTCTGCTGAGCTTCTGTCCAAATAGCCATTCTATCACCTTCGTTCCGATCAATTATAATAAGTTAAATCTTGTTTTAATTATCTGCTTCTCCCCATATTTCAGCCTTTATCTCCTCTATGGGCTTCTTTGTCAGGTTTCGGTAGGAATAGCCCGGAAGCCTCAGATCAAAGCCGCAGGCACTGCGGAAGGCACAGTAATCACAGGCCTTTCTTTCCCCTGACCGGTAAGGGTTCAGTCTGGTATCGCCTTCCAGAATTTTATTGCTGTCCGCAGCCAGCTTCCGGTTGACATAGGAAAGCAAGGCCTTCAGCTGGGACTCCCCGGCAGCGGAGGATCGTTTCGCCAGCTCTCCCTCCTTATTTGTCTCTACCGGAATAATATCAGACCTCACAGAAGCACGCAGCTGTCCGTCCTCTCCTGCCAGTTTGCCGTCCATGCTGGAAATCACCTGCTTGTCCTCATTGACCAGACCGTTCATCCGTAGAGACTTGAAGATCTCCTCCTCTGCCAGTTCGGATTTCGCCACGATCGGATCATCAATATGGTAATAGAAAATTCCGGCGGGAACAATCTCTTTCCCCGGATACTGGCCCTTCAGAAAATTCATGGCCGCACTGAGGTAAACCGCCAACTGCTGCTGAAGTCCGTAATATACGCTGTTCAGATCAAAAACGGTGCTTCCGGACTTATAATCCACAACGCGGACATATACCCTGTCCTCCGTCTCATAAAGATCCAACCGGTCAATCCTGCCCCGAAGACTTAAGAATGCGTCGGGCATATGGTTAAAGACCACCTCATATCCCGAAGGCTCGAAGGCTCCCTGCCGGATCTGGCTGCAGAGCGCCCACAGGGTCCTTACGGTAATGCGCTCCATCCGGGTGATCAGATATTCACTTCGCTTTGTGCTCTTAAGATAACTGCTCTCATACAAATCAACCGCCCGGGCCACGCACTGGATTGCCCATTCCTCTCTCACCTCATCCGGAATCGTGTGCCAGTTATACTCGCTGGTATCCAGACGTTTTGAGAATTCATCAATCGCATTATGGAATATGTTACCGATATCGGGAACGGCCAGTTTATATTCCTGCCGTTCCTCCAGGGATAATCCATAGGACATGAAATGGGCAAACGCACATCCGGCATAGCACTCCAGCCTGGTAACGCTTCCTTTCAGCTCCTTGCCGTAGAGCAGTATCGCCGCCTCCCTGGATATTCCTTTCTCCCGGTTAACATAAAAAGCTCCCTTCATCAGCCGTTCCAGGATTATTTCCGTCTTCGGATCCGACTTATAATGGAGATACAGCTCCCGCCAGAGCTGGGAGATTTCTTTGGTCTGCAGTCCCCTGAGTCCTTCGGCCAAATAGGTGATCCCATCATCCTTTAAGACATGGTCCAGCTCCTCCAGACTCTCCTCATCCCTATGTATCTTAATATCCTTAAACAGTTGCTTCAATTTGCCGATCAGGAAGGAGGGATTCACAGATTTCCCGTCCGCATTCACCCTGTGGCAGGTAATATAGAGCCGTTCCTTTGGCTTCGTCATATTCAGATAGAGATAGAACTGTTCCGTAAATGCCAGCTGCCGTTTCGTCGGTGCTAACTCAATCTCATTGCTGATCAGCAGCTCCCTCTCCAGATCGGACAGGATACCGCCGCTTCCGATCGCCTTCGGAAGCAGGCCCTCATTTGCCCCGAGCAGAAAGAGTGCCCGGATATCCTTCAGTCTTGTACGCTCCGTATCTCCGATTACTACCTCATCCACACCGGGAGGAATCAGCCCGACCTTGATCTCACCCAGACCGGCTTCCAACACTTCTCCGAATTCCTTCAGGCTGATATGCTCGGAACCTAACAGCAGTACCATCTGGTCATATAGTTCCATGATGATCCGGTAAATCTGTTCATATTCCTTCACTGCCAGCGGCAGTCCCTGTTCGGAAAAGCTTAAGCACAGGCTCTCCAGCTTCTGCTCTATCCCAAGACGGACTCCCAGTTCATAAAGCGCAGCCGTATAATCCTTCACGGTCTTCTCTTTATCCTTCAGAACCATAATTAACGGCTGAAGCTCCTCCAATACCTGAACTCTGATCCGGTTGATCCTCTCCAGGTCCACGGTCTCCTTCTTCCTGTAATACCGTGTAAAGGCTTCCATATATCGTTTTCCGCCCCGGATTCCGGTCGCCAGAATATAGTTTTCAAAGTAATCAATATCCTCCACCATAATCCCGGTCAAACCTGTCCGCAGATACCGAAAGACGCTTTCATAACTGAAGTCCTCCGCGGCAACCGCTATGGCAGAGCGCAAAAGCTCTGCAAAGGGATTCCCCAGAATCTCCTTCTTATAGTCAATGAAACAGGGAATCCCGGCTCTTATAAATCTTCGTTTTGCCAGTCTTCCATACTGCTCAATATCTCCGGTTACTATCGCAATATCCCGGTAACGGAAGCCCTCTTCCCTTATCAGCCGTTTAATTTCCCTTACGGCAAAATCAATCTCCGCTTCCGAATCCTTCACCGCATGAATGGAAATTTCCTCCTGTTCCTCCTCGTAGCATTCATAGGGATACCGGAACAGATTGCGCTCCAGGGAGGCTAAGGCCGGCGAGTTCTTATAGCGGTAGGGTATTTTAAGACCGCTTCTTTCCTGGGCATAGACCGGCGGCTCAATCCTTGTATTCGTCTCGTCAGCGATTTTATAAAGCTTTAAGATGGTTTTCTTACTGAGAGCGAATAGCTGATGCTCTGTGGACGGACCCGTAAGCTCTTCTCTCGGATCTATGGTAACAGTAACCATAACCTTCTTTGCATATCTCATCATCTTTGCCAGCAGTTCATTTTGACAGGGAGTAAAGCCGGTAAAGCCGTCCAGGCAGATCACACTGTTTTTCAGCCACTCCGACTGGTCCAATACCCCGTTTAGGACAGTCAGAATTTCTTCCGCCGTGATATATCTCTCCTTCATAAAAGCCGCAAAACCCTCATAAATAGTCAGGATGTCCCTAAGCTTCGCCTTAAGAACCGGCTTTTTCTCTGAAACCGTAAGCATCCGCTTAAAATCCCCGGGCTTGATATTATACTGGTACAGCTCCGAAAGAAGAGATTTCAGTTCATTGATAAAGCCTGTCCTGCGGACACTTGATCCGAACAGGATCAGTTCCTTCTTCTTCTCAGCCACCACCCTGCGGATCACCATGCTTTTTCCGGTGTCCTCCAGAATCGGACAGTCATTCCCGCCGACCTCATCAAAAATCCTATAGGCAAAGCGCAGGAAGCTTAAGATATCGACATTCATGACCCCATGGTCGGGATGCATGGATACCATATCTTTTTGAGTCTGAAGCGTGAATTGCTCCGGTACGATAAGCAGATAATCGGTACCGGGATTCTTCCTGGATTGTTCAATTATCTCGCGGTAAAGCTGATAGGATTTGCCTGAACCGGCACTTCCGAGGAATAATTGCAGTGACATGGCTTTTCCTCCATAAAATAGCTAGCAAGCTGTTAATTTATCTGCATAAATTAATCTTCTGTTTAATAATATATAATAAGATTAGACAATGAAGCAAAATATGCTCCGGAGGATAGAAATGGCGAAAACGAAAATAGTCGTTATTCAATTAAAAGAAATCATATATACCGTAATCTTTGCGGCATTGGGTATCCTTCTGATCCTTTTGTTAATATTCATGTTCAATGGGAAAGATGACGAAAATGCGTCTACGGAAACCAGCCTTTATAAAGCGGGGGTTTGGACCTCCTCCATTGCACTGAATGACACTGCGATCAACCTGGAAGTAGTTCTTGATGAGGACCACATCAACAAGGTACATATCGTAAATATCGATGATACCATTACTACGATGTATCCTCTCGTTGAGCCTTCCTTGGAAGAAATAGCTCTTCAATTATATAAGGACGTCCCGATTGATCAGGTAAAGCTGTCGGAGGACAGCAGATATACACAAACTCTTCTGATTGAAGCAATCAAGGTAGCCCTTGACAAAGCCAAAGCATCACCCTGACTATTCTTACATAGCGCCTTCTTAGTACAACGTTCTGCAGCAGCTTCCCGAACACACCTCCGGGCGGCTGTTTCAGAACGTTGTATTAATGTTCGTTTCCATATGATCCGCACTCTATGTAGCTGTTGACAGCAAGCAGCTGTTGACAGCAAGTAGCTGTTACAGCAAGTAATTGTTTACACCAAATATTTTTTGTAGGGGGATTCTTCATTCATGAAAATGATACCGATAATTCCGGGGCCTGTATGGGCTCCTATGGCACATCCCACATAATTGTCCATAAAACGTTTACAACCATAGGCAACGCCCAGCTGCTCCTTCATTTTCTCCATGGTTTCCGCGTCGTCGCCATGAGCAATTCCGATCATCTGCTCCTTCAGATCCTTTCCTCTTTCCCCGACTATTTCAATCAGCCGTTTTAAGGACTTCTGCCGTCCGCGGATTTTCTCAATGGATTCCAATGCGCCCATATCATTGACCTGGATAATCGGCTTGATATCCAGAAGACTTCCTGCAATTGCTGAGGTCTTGCTCAGCCGTCCTCCCTTCAGCAGATACTCCAGGGTGTTTACTGTGAAGATATGCTCCATATGACCGCAATGCCAATCTATTCCATCAATAATTTCCTCTTTTGCGGCCCCGTTCTTCTGCATCAGCAGGGCATAATAAGCAGCCAGGCCAAAACCCAGGGAAGCACATTTCGTATCGATAATGGTCAGGTCAAAATCCGGATATTGCTCCAGCAGCTCCCTTTTTGCCAGGTTGGCGGCATTGAAGGTTCCGGCAATCCCGGTGGAGAAACATAGATAGATGACTGCATCCTTATTTTTTGCATAGGACAGGAAATTGTCGTAGAACATCTGAGAGTTGATATGGTAGGTCTTGATATCCTTGCCGCTTCGAAGGATGTCATAAAATTCTTCCGGTACAATTGTTTTACCATCAAAATAATCTTTTTCATCAATGACCACCGGAGTAGGAATTACATGTAAGTCAAACTCCCTGATTACCCATTTTGGGGTATCCGATGCTGAATCTGTGATAATCTTAAGTGCCATTATTTACCCTCCTGTTATATTAAGTATCCCGGCAACTTAACCGAGCTTTTCCAGTTCCCTGAGCCAGAGCGACGCCGAGGCATCGCTGGGCATCCGCAGGTCACCCCTGGGCGATACGGATACACTTCCCACCTTCGGTCCGTCAGGCAGACAGGACCGCTTGAACTGCTGGGTGAAGAATCTCCGGTAAAATACCTTCAGCCATTTTAGTATTACGTCCTCCCCATAACGTCCGTCAAAGGCCAGCTTTGCCAGACGATATACCTTCTGAGGTTCAAAACCGAATCTTAATATATAATACAAGAAGAAATCGTGGAGCTCATAGGGTCCGACAATATCCTCCGTCTTCTGGGAAATCTCACCCTCCTTGGGAGGAAGCAGCTCCGGGCTGACCGGAGTATCCAGAATATCCGTCAACACCTCGGTAAGCTTACTGTTTGAGGTTGTCCCGGCAAAATACGCAACAAGAAACCGTACCAGGGTCTTCGGTACAGAAGCATTTACCCCATACATGGACATGTGATCCCCATTGTAGGTGGCCCATCCAAGAGCCAGCTCCGACATATCCCCGGTACCGACCACAAGGCCGCTATAACGGCCTGCCAGATCCATCAGCACTTGGGTCCGCTCCCTGGCCTGACTGTTCTCGTAGGTAAGATCGTGTTTACCTATGTCCTGTCCGATATCACGGAAATGCTGCTCCACCGCTTCCCGGATAGGAATCTCCAGCAAGGTAACACCCAGATTCTTTGCCAGCGCAAGCGCATTCCGGTAGGTCCGGTCCGTTGTTCCAAAGCAGGGCATCGTTACCGCGATTATATTCTTCTTATCCAGATGAAGAAGTTCAAAGGCTTTATCCGCGACCAATAATGCCAGGGTCGAATCCAGTCCTCCGGAGATACCGATCACAACCGAATTTATCCCGGTATGCTCCAATCTGGTTTTTAATCCCAGGGCCTGGATATTGATGATATCCCTGCAGCGTTTGTTCCGGTTCGTTTGCTCGGAAGGAACGAAAGGAGCCGGATCAAATTTCCGGATCAGATCAATCTCTTTCAGTTCATAGCCGTCCTCCTGAAAGGAAAACGGAATCACTTTATAGGAAGCCGTATTTTGGCCCAGGTAGGTATCCATCCTTCTGCGCTCGCTTTTCAGCTTGCCCAGATCCAGTTCCATCAGGATCATCCCATTCTCAAAGGGAACCGTCTCTGCCAGAAGGGTTCCGTTCTCCGCAATCAGGTTATGTCCGGCAAAGACCAAATCGGTCGTTGATTCCCCTTCTCCGGCATCCGAATATATATATCCGCAGACCAGTCTGGCCGACTGGCTCTTAACCAGCTCCCTGCGGAATTCATCTTTTCCCGTCAGCTCGTCGCTGGCAGACAGATTGGCAATTACCGTTGCCCCCGCGACACAATGGGAAATTCCCGGCGAAAGGGGAATCCAGAGATCTTCACAAATCTCCACCCCTAAGATGAAATCCGGCATATTACGGCACTGGAACAGAATTCTGGAGCCAAAATCCACTTCCTGTCCCATAAAATCAACCTTTACCGGGTCCTGAATACCTGCAGTAAAATGCCTTGCTTCATAAAACTCCGTGTAGTTCGGTATAGACATCTTAGGAACAAGACCCAGCACCTTCCCCCCCTGCAGGATTGCCGCCGTATTGTAAAGCTTCCCCTGTCTCTGATACGGAAAGCCGACCACTGCGACCAGCTCCCTGCCCCTGGTTGACTCTGCTATCCTTATCACCTGCTCCTCGGCATTACGGAGCAGCGTATCCTGCAGGAACAGGTCACCGCAGGTATATCCGGTCACTGACAGCTCAGGAAATACAACCAGTTTGGTTCCCTGTTCTCCTGCTATTGCGATCATATCTATTATTTTCTCCGCATTGTAGATACAGTCTGCGACCCTGATTTTCGGTGTGGCCGCTGCGGCACGTAAAAAACCATGTATCATAATAACCCTCCATGCTGCCAATGCCCGCGAATCCCGGCGTCAGCACAATATTTGCAAAGTGAATTATTAATAAATTCACTTTGTGAAAAATCGGTATTTTTCACACTAACCTCCATCTGCCGCTTGAACGGCATATAAAGCCTTTTGCCCGTTATCGACAAAAACCCCTTATGTTCATTATAAAATTCAGCATAGGAAAAAACAAGTGTAATCTTTCTCTGCGATGGCTGATATTTATAGAAACTCAAAAAGCCCCCTTCGGGGGCTTGAGTTTCTCTTTGGTATATACCCAAAATGCCGTTTCCTGTATTTTGACTCCTAGCCAAGCTAGGTGGGTAACCGCATATAAACTTCTGTCTTCCACTGCATATGGCGGCCTGACATCCACTTATAAATGTAGGAATCCCTTATTATATCATGTAGGTTCAAAATGACAGGAGTATCGTACATCTCAGGAATTTTTATATATTTATTATAACTGATTTACCTCTCTGTTTCAAGGTTTTTATCGTCATTTTAAAAGGTATTTCTTAGAAATCCAATTCATATAAAGGAAATGTAAATAGAAACGTACTGCCCACACCGGGAGTCGATTCCACATCAATGGAGCCGCCGTGTTTTATCGCTATTTGCTTGGCTATGGCAAGCCCAAGTCCTGTTCCGCTGGCATTCTGCCGAAGATTCGTCTTATAGAATTTCTCAAAGATATTGGCTATATCACAGGCTTCAATTCCAATGCCCTCATCCCTGATCGATACTTTTATTTTGTCCTGCTTCATTAAATTTATGTGTACGGATTTCATTTCACCGGAGAATTTTATGGCATTGTCGAGAATTACCATAAACATTTGTCTCAGCCGGTCATAATCCCCCAGCATCATAATGACAGGACTGTCCTTCTTCACATCAATGGTGATATTCTTCTTATCAGCGATCGTACAGGCGCTGCGAATAATATCCTCAAATACCTGGACCAAATTAACCGGTTCTTTATCAATGACAAAGTCCGGATTTTGCATCTTGGAGAGCAGCAGCAGGTCACCGACCAGTCTCTCCATGGTTTTGCATTCCGAAAGCATACGGTCATAATACTGCTCTTCCTTGTCCTTCTCCTGAACGACACCGTCCACCAATGCTTCCGTATAAGCCCGCAGAACAGTAATAGGTGTCCTGAGCTCATGGGATACGTTAGCGAAAAAGTCCAGACGCATCTGATCCAGATTTTTTCTCTGGATATCATTCTCCAGGAGCTTCTCCGACAGGATATCCACGGTCTTGGCCAGATCGCCGATCTCGTCCTTCCGGCTGATGCCTGTCTTGCTCTGATAATTACCTGCCGCCAGCTCAAGGGCAGTGACACGCATCCGGGAAATCGGAAGAGCCAGCTCCGATGCAAATACAATTATTATGATAAAGGAAATAGCCAGGGCAGCAACGCTGCTGTATACAATTACACTCAGGCTGCCATCTATGATATCCTTAAGCTCCGTGACCTGGGATTTTAAAAGAACGGCGCCTACCACCTCGCCGCGGTTAATTCCAAAGATCGGCACGGCCATGGTAATTGTCTGGGATTGATAGATTTCATCATATTGTATACTGTAATTCCCCTGATTTCTAACATCCAGGAATGCGCTGTCCACCAGTTCAATATAATCCTTATAATCCTCGCTTTCAGCAAGCTCATCATAAGAATTCGTCGTAAGTCTCTCATCCATCGGATGTGCCGCAAAAGGATTCGAAATCGTCCAAATATCCAGACTGGTGATTTCCGTCATCCCATTATAATAATCTAGATATCCGTTATATTTCTCATTGCTGATGAAATCATCCGTGATCATGGACGCAAATTTCGTCGCCTGCTCCTTAACCTTATCCTTGTTATTGTTCTTTGTCGTATTCTCATACAGCTTGATGAAGATAAAGCAGATCAATACCGCAGTAACTAACAGCATGATTGCATAATTCAGATACAGTTTAAAAAACAACCGGTTATAAACCCGTACCTTATTTTCTTTTGCCATTATAATCCTCCATGCTGCCGCTATGCCCATAAAATTTGGGCGTAAGCATAAGTCGAAAGTGTGAAGGCTTCCCCCACACTTTTAGCATTACGCGTTCCCTGCTATTTTTCGGCTATCTCAAATTTATAGCCGACCCCCCATATGGTTTTGATTGTCCAGGAGGGATGTTCTTCCAGATCAAGTTTTGCCCTTAACCGCTTGATATGGGAATCAACCGTCCTGCTGTCCCCGAAATAATCAAAGCCCCACAGGCTATCCAACAGATTATCCCTGGTGAAAACCTTATTCGGATTGGTTGCAAGGGTCCACATGGTCTCGATTTCCTTCTTGGTGAGGGCTATTTTCTTTCCCCCGATATGTAAGGTATATTCCTCGAGATTAATTTCCAGATTTCCAACATTAATTATGTTCTCCGAGGAAGCTTCCTTCGCGGTCTTCGTCATACGTCTCATGACTGCTCTGACCCTGGCCATTACTTCTCTGGGACTGAAGGGTTTTACTATGTAGTCATCCGCTCCGATATCAAGTCCCATGATCTTATCAAAATCTTCACCCCTGGCGGTAATCAGTATAACCGGTACATTCGACTTACTTCTGATCTTCCTGCAGACCTCATAACCGTCTTCCTTAGGCATCATCACATCCAGAAGCACTACCTCCGGATTATATTCCGTAAATAGTCTGATTGCCTCTTCTCCATCTCCTGCAACTACCGGTTCAAAGCCTTCCATTTTTGAGTATGTTGATAAGATGTCAGTAATGTCTCGGTTATCATCAGCGATTAGAATATGCTGCATTATCAAAATCCTCCCTTATAGTTCTTCTTCTCATGTAAATGCAGATTGGATGCATGGCAAACAAACCAACCGTTTCTCTTAATAATGCCGTCCATGTTGCCGCTTTCGGCAGCTAAAAAAGGCCGAAAGAGCGTGCTTACACGCTTTGATTACGCAGGCACAAGCCTCTGCGCCGCCGCTTCACAGCGGCATGGAAAAGACCGGAAGAACAAGAAGTGAGCACCTCTGTGCGAACTTTGCAGCTCTTCACGCAGCCAAACATACCTGCCCTTTGTGTTAGTTTGTGCCGAGGATTACGTAGGCACAAACTTCTAAGTGTGAATTATGTTCCTTATAATTCACACTATACATATATTATATTAAATCACAGAAATAAAACAAGTAGAAAAACTTATGAAAAAAATTTGCATATGATTCCAATATATCCTTTATATAATAAATATAAAAAAATTTACAATATGACACTTTTCTGACAAAAATAAATGTTATCCTCTTATTAGAATAGATAGGATGTGACATGAGGAATTTCCAAAACCCGGAGGAAGTACCATGAAAAAGAATTTAATTAAATGCTTTATCTCCTTGGGCTTATTCCTTTTCATCACGGTTATGGCACCGGACCTGATACCGAAGGGTGTCCATACGGCATATGCAACTACTGTTGAGAAGGAAAAAAGCGATGACTACCGGCTGAACTTAAAGAGCATCACTTTGGTAAAAGGCAAGACCTTTCCCCTGAAGGTTTATAATTTAGGTGTGAATGCCAAGCTCAGTTATAAGTCTGCCGATTCGGAAATTGCTTCTGTTGGCGATGACGGTACAATCTATGCTAAAATGGTAGGTGTCACCACAATCACCGCAACCATCAAAGATGGCTTGAGTTCAACCAGCTTAACCTGTGATGTAACGGTTGGTCCACCGGCTTTCAGTATTAAGATGACCAGATCAAGGATTATACTCGGAATTGAAAAGAGCGACTCCTTAAGTGTCATCATGAAGCCGAGTAATACGGCTGAGAATGCGCGTTTTTCCAGTTATGATCCTGCAATTGCTTACATCAGCTCCGGTGGGCGTGCTACCGGCAAGAAGGTAGGTTTCACCTATCTGTTTGCTGAAATCGATGCCCAGAATGTTGACGGCAGATGCAAATTTGCATATTGCAGCATAATCGTGGTTAATCCTGAAGATGTTCTCCCTCTGGAGAGTTACTTCAGCGACCATCCCGAGTTTAACCTGATCTCGGAGGATGAATTTGACTCTGCTCTGTCAGAATTCTTCAATAGTTCGACAGTAACAGCAACACCTGCTCCGACAGCGGCTGCAAAGTCTTCCGCATCCCTGGTGGATACACTGGATAAATTCTTGAACGGCAAGTTCAACCTGGCTGCGCTCCGTAAGGAGCTTGAAGCCAAAACATCTGTGAATTAACCGGAAGTAGTTTCAACAGACTTTTCGCATTATAATATAGCATAATTCAGAGAGGCAGGTAAACCCCTGCCTCTCATTTTTATCATAGTAATTTTTGTTATGGAAACATCTGGCAGTCCAAAGATAATGCTGCATCTTTTTGCGATTGTGTTATAATAACAAGGAATTAACTGCTTCCTCATATACTTAAATACGAAGAAAGGTGGTATCATAAATGAATTTTAAATTCGCACATAATAATTACAATGTCCTCGACCTCAGTAAATCCCTGGAGTTTTATGAAAAAGCTCTTGGTTTAAAGGAAGTGAAACGCCATACTCCGGAATCAGGCGATTTTATCATTGTCTTTCTGGGAGACGGAACCTCAGGCCACCAGCTGGAGCTTACCTGGCTCAGAGACTGGGACCGTCCCTACAACTTGGGAGATAATGAGATCCACCTGGCCTTTATAACCGATAATTATGAAGCTGCCTATAAAAGGCATAAGGAAATGGACGTCATCTGCTATGAGAATCCCGGCATGGGTATCTACTTCATCAGCGATCCGGACGGCTATTGGC
>JAFAFU010000073.1 GCA_023423335.1 Bacillota bacterium
TCATGACACCGATGGCATATCATAATAAATATATTTTAGCCGCATGAAAGAATACCGCCAGTCTATAAACAACTGGCGGTAGAAATAATTTTAATTATTCAATGTCCCACTTGACGGTAGCACACCATTGGTGAGAATCCAACCTATGGGGTATTTTTTCAGTCTTATATTATAACAGTGATAAATGTCAGATTTGCCGGTACTCTGCCTTGCTTATTTGCTTGACATAGCCTGGTCAAATTGATATATTTATGTCAGATAGTTTATCCAATAAACAAGATGTAAATAATGGTTTGGATAGGAAATATGAAAGGAGATAACACAGATGTTGTATATTGGTGTTGATTTGGGTACATCCTCCGTTAAGCTTCTTCTGATGGATGAAGCAGGAGATATCAAGAGTATCGTGACAAGGGAATATCCGTTATTTTTCCCGAAGCCCGGCTGGTCCGAGCAAAATCCAGAGGATTGGTACACCGCCCTCGTGGATGGCATCAAGGAATTAACCAAGGACTGCAATAAGCAGGACATTGACGGTATCAGCTTTAGCGGACAGATGCATGGTATGGTAATCCTGGATGAGAATGATAAGGTGATCCGTCCGGCAATTCTGTGGAACGACGGACGTACCCAGGCAGAATGTGATTATCTGAATAACGAAATCGGCAGGGAGAAGATTTCAAGCTATACCGCGAATATGGCCCTGACCGGGTTTACGGCTCCGAAGCTTCTATGGGTGAGAAAGCATGAGCCTGAGAATTTCACCAAGATCAAAAAGGTTATGCTGCCGAAGGATTATATTGCATATATGCTTTCCGGCGTTCACTGCACAGATGTATCCGATGCTTCCGGAATGCTGCTGTTAGATGTTCAGAATAAGCGCTGGTCCAAGGAAATGCTTGACCTCTGCGGTCTCACAGAGGAGCAGATGGCTAAGGTATATGAGTCCTATGAGGTAGTAGGCACCTTAAGTGAGAACGCTGCGAAAGAGCTGGGCCTACCTGCTTCTGTCAAGGTAATTGCAGGCGGCGGTGATCAGGCGGTCGCGGCAGTCGGAACCGGTACCGTAGGAGTCGGTAAATGTAATGTTTCCTTAGGAACCTCCGGAGTTGTATTTATTTCCTCCGAAAAATTTGCGGTGGATGACCAGAATGCGCTCCATGCTTTCTGTCATGCGGACGGCAAATATCATTTTATGGGTGTTATGCTTTCTGCGGCTGCTTCCAACAAGTGGTGGATGGATGAAATCATCGGAACCAAGGAATATGCCAAGGAACAGAAGGGCATTGAGAAGCTCGGTGAGAATAATGTGTTCTTCCTGCCCTATCTGATGGGTGAGAGAACCCCTCACAACAATCCCAATGCGAGAGGAACCTTCATTGGCATGACTATGGATACGACCCGCGAAGACATGACCCAGGCAGTTCTGGAGGGTGTTGCCTTTGCACTCCGTGATTCCTTTGAGATTACGAAAAGCCTCGGTGTTGATCTGGAGAGAATCCGTATCAACGGCGGTGGTGCAAAGAGTCCTCTGTGGTGTAAGATTATCGCTAACGTATTGAATGTTAAAGTGGATAAAATCAACTCCGAAGAAGGTCCTGCTTTCGGCGCGGCAATTCTGGCGGCAGTCGGCTGCGGCAAATATGCTTCCGTAGAAGAAGCGGCCGGCAAGCTGATCAAGGTGATTGACACGACCGAACAGGATGCGGAGACTGTGAAGCTGTACAACAAGAAATATGAAGTATTCAAGCAATTGTATCCGACCTTAAAGGAAATGTTTGATAAGATGATTCAGTGTTAAAGCCAATTCAAAAATATAGTTCGTCAATTTGCGAGGTTTAGCTGGTAATAGCGTGATACAAAACATAGTTCATTCGCAACACGCTTTCGCTTGGATGAAGTACGTAGTGGTACGTAAGGCCCTAAAATACAGGGCCTAAGTACCAACGACTTCATAACAGTTGCTCACCGAACTATGTTCTGCATCACTTCAATATAGTTAGTGAATGTGCAAATTGACGAAGCCATGATGCTCGAAGGACTTTTGACACCTGAATCATATCATGAGGATAAATGAATTCATGGCTCCCGCCGGTTTTCGCTTCCCCTTGGGGGAAGCGGCTGACGGGAGTTTTTGATTGATTACCAAATTTATGTATGCTAAAATTAACTGGGAATAAGAATAATAAGCATATACTTCAAAAGGAAGCATGATATCGTTGGAGGATATAATAGAAAGGAGCTGCAAGGGATGCAGCCATATACAACGGCCTTTGCCCGGGTTTATGATGTATTGATGGACCATATTTCCTATGAGAAATGGGCGGAATATATTACCGGGTTATTGAAGCAGCATAAAATTGAAAGCGGTCTGGTCCTGGAGCTGGGCTGCGGGACAGGGAATATGACCAGGAGCATGGCAGGGAAGGGCTATGATATGATTGGTATTGATACCTCCGAAGAGATGCTTGCCATAGCCAGAGAAATGAGTGAGGACAAGGGGGATGGTATCCTGTACTTATGCCAGGACATGAGGGAGTTTGAACTCTATGGGACCGTAGCAGCCATAATCTGCGTCTGTGACAGTATAAATTACCTGCTGGAAGAAGAGGATTTATTAAAGGTATTCCGCCTGGCAGGTAACTATCTTGATCCCGGCGGACTCTTTATCTTTGATATGGGTACACCCTATGCCTACGAGGAAGTGATGGGAGATACCACCTTTGCGGTGAACCGTGAGGAGGGAAGCTTTATCTGGGAGAACACCTTCTATTCGGAGGATATGATTAATGAAGTGAACCTGACCCTGTTTGTACCTCAGATGACGGAGGACGGCAGGATATTATATGATAAGCTGGAGGAGACCCATATAAGGAAGGCTTATTCCCTGGATGCCATCCGCAGGCTGATAGAAGAAGCCGGACTGGAATGGGTGAACGCCTATGCCGAGCTTTCGCAGACAGAACCGGGAGAAGACAGTGAACGGGTCTATGTACTGGCTAGGGAGAAGCATCGTCCGAACAAACGGTATCTGTAAAGCCGGTTACAAGAGACAACCATAAAAATAAAAGCGGATAAAGGAATAAGAGGGAAAGCTTTTAAATCATTCACTCGGCAGGTTTGTGTCTGCGCTGCATCCACAAACTTGAGATGTGCATAGTCCTGCAAGCGAGACATTGAGCAGCGCAGAAATGAGGATGACCATGACGGATTATATCATAAGAGCGAGTGCCGCAGACAACCAGATTCGGGCACTTGCAGCAACAACAAGGGAACTGGTGGAGCATGCCAGGCAGATTCATAATACCAGTCCGGTTGCGACAGCAGCCCTCGGCAGGCTGTTAACAGCCGGTGCAATGATGGGAAGTATGATGAAGGGAGACACAGATATCCTGACGCTTCAGATCAAAGGCGACGGTCCGATCGGAGGGATCACGGTAACGGCAGATTCCAAGGCAGTTGTGAAAGGCTATGCCTATCACCCGGAGGCGATGCTCCCTGCCAATGAGAAAGGAAAGCTGGATGTCAGAGGCATCTTAGGAGACGGCATTCTGACAGTAATTAAGGATTTAGGACTCAAGGAGCCCTATGTCGGGCAGACCCATCTGGTATCCGGTGAGATTGCAGAGGATCTGACCTATTATTATGCCACCAGCGAACAAATACCCTCCAGTGTGGCGCTGGGGGTGCTGATGAATAAGGACAATACGGTTAAACGGGCCGGAGGATTTATCCTGCAGCTGCTGCCCTTTGCAGAAGAAGAGGTTATTACAAAGCTTGAGAATAAAATCAGCCAATTGGACGGAATCACCGGTCTTTTGGACCGGGAGCTGGGTCCGGAGCTGATTCTGGAATATATTCTCGGAGATTTCGGACTTACGATACTTGACCGGCTCCCGACAGCCTTTGAATGCAACTGCAGCAAGCATAGAGTGGAGAAGGCGGTTATCTCCATCGGACCGAAGGAGATCCGGGAAATGATCCGGGATAATGAGCCGATTGAGGTTAACTGCCATTTCTGTAATAAGCATTACAGCTTCTCCGTGGAGGAGCTGCAGGGATTGCTGCAAAAGGCGGGAAAATAACGGATATCACAAAAAGAGGATAAAGAATTACATTGTAACGCCCGGGAAGTCATAATAGAATGAGATATACTGAATGGAGTGCCTGCGAAAGAAGGCATAAGGAGGCTAATTATGAAAGGTGCTTTTTACACCGGGGAATATCGGAACTTGTTCAAGGAGTTCGGTTACGAGGATGCTGCCATAGAGCAGAAGCTGGAGAATGCTTATCAGACCATATTTTATGGACCGGAAGAGGAACGCTTCTATCATGAGATGGGCAGTGACATGGCTTATTTTGAGGATACGGGGAATCATGATGCCAGGAGCGAAGGAATGTCCTACGGCATGATGATGTGTGTGCAGAGGAATTGGAAGAAGGAGTTTGACAAACTGTGGCGTTTTTCTAAGACCTTTATGTGGATGGAGACCGGAAAGAACAGCGGGTATTTTGCCTGGTCCGTACAGCCGGACGGGACGAAGAATGACTATGGACCTGCCCCGGATGGGGAAGAGTACTTTGCTATGGCATTATTTTTTGCTTCAAACCGTTGGGGAGACGGTGAGGGTATCTATAATTACTCCAGGGAAGCGAGGGCAATTCTGCATGAATGTGTCCATAAGGGAGAAGGAGGAACTCCGGGAGATCCCATGTGGGAGCCAAGCAATAAGCTGATTAAATTCATTCCGAACTGTAATTTTACGGATCCCTCCTATCATTTGCCTCATTTCTATGAATTATTTGCGCTCTGGGCTGACCCGGAGGACAGTCAGTTCTGGAAGCAGACGGCACAGGCCAGCAGGGAATATTTAAGGAAGGCCTGCCATCCGGTCACCGGCCTGGCACCGGAGTACTCCCATTATGACGGAAGTCCCTATATGAAGAACAACCGGGAGAGATACTACAGTGACGCTTACCGTGTTCCTGCCAACATCGGACTGGATTATGCCTGGTTTGCTGCTGACGAATGGGAGAGGGATAATGCGGACAGGATACAGAAATTTTTCTGTGAAACCGTTAAGGGACGGATTGATATGGTCTATGAGCTGGACGGAACAATTATCGAGGAGAAAGCGCTTCATCCGGTTGCAATAATCGCAACGAATGCGGAGGCTTCCCTTGCCGCTCATGAAACCGCATATCAGAGGGAATGTGTGGAGCTGTTCTGGAATACGCCGCTGCGAAGGGGAGATCGCCGTTATTATGATAATTGTTTATATCTGTTTGCCTTAATGGCTTTAAGCGGAAATTACAGGATATGGAAGTAAAGAAAGAAATAATATTAAGAGGGCAATAAAAAGGGAGCAATAAAAAGGAGTATATAATAAAAAGGAGAGGTTATATGAACTACGGTTATTTTGATGAAAAAAACAAGGAATATGTCATTACCAGGCCCGATACACCCGCACCCTGGGCGAATTATCTGGGCTCACCGGAGTACGGCGCGATCATATCCAACAACGCGGGCGGATACAGCTTCGTAAAAAGCGGCGCCAATGGAAGAATCACCCGGTACATCTTCAACCAGGAGGACAGGCCGGGAAGATATGTCTACTTAAGGGATGATGATGAGAAGGACTATTGGTCTGCTTCCTGGCAGCCGGTCGGAAAGCCCCTGGGGGAGGGGGGACCCGGTGAAGCCTTGGAATACGGCAGATATCAGAATGCCTGCCATCACGGGACTGCCTATACGAAGATTAAGGCACAGTATAAGGACATCTCCTCCGAGGTACTCTATTATGTGCCTCTGAATAGGACCCATGAGGTCTGGAAGGTGACTGTAAAGAATACCGGGGACCGTCCCAGAAAGATATCTGCCTTCGGTTTCATCGAGTTTACCAATGAGGACAACTATGAGAATGATCAGGTGAATCTACAGTACACCCTGTTCATTACGAAGACCTTTTTCAAGGAGAATAAAATACTTCAGACAATTAATGAGAATGACGGGAAGGATGCCGAAGGCACCAACCATAAGGAGCGTTTCTTCGGTCTCACCGGAGCAGAGGTTGCCTCCTACAACGGAAGCAAGGCCAGCTTCATCGGAAGCTACCGCAGCTATGGCAATCCGATTGCCGTGGAACGGGGCAGCTGTGATAATGTCTTAAACTATAACCAGAATGCCTGCGGCGCTCTTCATACGAAGCTGGAGCTGGCACCCGGTGAAAGCAGGGAATTCATATTCCTGTTAGGCCGCAAGACGGATAAGGAAGCCGCAGAGCTTCTGAACTATTATGCTGATCCGGCAGTTGTCAGCCGGGAGATGAACGAGCTGATTAATTATTGGCACGGTAAGCTGAGTAATTTCCAGGTGAAGACTCCCAGCGAGGCCTTCAACGCCATGCTGAATACCTGGAATGCTTACCAATGCTTCATTACCTTCATCTGGTCCAGGGCAGCCTCCTTCCTGTACGCCGGACTCCGTAACGGATACGGCTACCGGGACACGGTGCAGGATATCCAGGGAATCATACACCTGGACCCCGCCATGGCAAAAGAAAAAATCCGGTTCATGCTGTCGGCCCAGGTGGACAACGGCGGCGGACTTCCCCTGGTTAAGTTTGACCACAATGCCGGTCATGAGGATACTCCGGATGATGCCTCCTATGTGCAGGCAACGGGACACCCCGCCTACCGTGCGGATGATGCCCTGTGGCTGTTTCCAACGGTCTATAAATATATGGCGGAAACCGGAGAGAAGGATTTTCTGGATGAAGTCATACCTTATGCGAATAAGGATGAGGGCACGGTCTATGACCACTTAAAGAGGGCAATTAATTTTTCCATGGAACGCAGAAGTACTCACGGAATGCCCGCCGGTCTCCACGCAGACTGGAATGACTGCCTGAGACTGGGCAAGAAGGGAGAATCCACCTTCGTTGCAATGCAGCTTTATTATGCGATGGAAGTGATCAGAAACATTGCGGAGGATAAAAAGGATACGGATTATCTGGCATATCTGGATAAGGTTCAAACCGAATTAAAGGATACCATCAATCGGAATTGCTGGGAGGAAGACCGTTTCATCCGCGGCTTCAAGGAGGACGGTCAGGTCATCGGTTCCAGAAAGGATCCGGAAGCCAGCATGTGGTTAAATCCCCAGTCCTGGGCGGTGATCAGCGGACTGGCAGCAAAGGACCAGGCGGAGAAGGCACTGGAGAGTGTCCATAGGGAACTGAATACCGGATATGGTGTCAGGATTATGGCGCCCTCCTATGTGGATCATGCGTTTCAAGGGGCATTGGCGATTCTGTTTAATAAATCCACAAAGGAAAACGGCAGTATCTTCTCACAGACCCAGGGCTGGATTATTCTTGCGGAAGCTTTGATGGGACATGGCAACCGTGCCTTTGAATATTTCACCGAGTCCAGCCCGGCGTCTCAGAATGACCATGCTGAGATCCGTGTTCTCGAACCCTATGCCCATGGACAGTTTGTCGAGAGTGTCGACAGCCCCTTTGAAGGAAGGGCCAATGTACATTGGCTGACCGGGACTGCTTCCACGGTAATGGTTGGCTGTGTCGAGGGTATCCTGGGTATGAGACCTGATTTGAACGGACTTTTAATCGCCCCGAGTATTCCCGGTGACTGGAAAGAGTTTCGGATAGAGAAAACCTTCCGGGGTAAGAAGCTTCTGATACAGGTGAAGAACGAATCCGGTGCGGAGAGCGGATATAAGGAATTCTATGTGAACGGAGTGAAGCTTGATAAAAACTATCTGCCGGAGAAAATGATGAAGGATGTCAATGATATTCTGTTAGTGATGTAACCAGCTTACCAGAGCTTATTCAGAAGATGTTATATTTTCCGAATAAGCTCTTTTTCGTGATGGATTTGGTCTTAAAAGTATGGTAATATATTGGCAGTATGTAATGCAAGTTGAATAAGGGCCTGCGGCCCAAAGTTTGCAGGCTTTAATGAAAGGTATGGTTATTGCTATGGAAGTTGTTAAGGCAAGCAGTCTGGAAGATAATGCCCGTAAGAAAATCAGTGATATTTTTGTCGGCGGTTTTATACAGTGGCTGGGTTATTTCTCAAAGGATGAAGAGAAGCTTTCCAGAGCCTTCTCTCACATGTTTCTGCTGGATTCCTTCTATGTGGCGCTGGTTGATGGTGAGATTGCCGGAATTGCCGCCTGTACGGACGGGAAGCATCCGCCGATTCGGCTTTACTCGAAAGAATTACGGCGCTATTTGGGGTTGATTAAGGGAACCATTGCAGGAATTGTCTTAAAGAAGGAGCTGGAAAACCATCCCTATCCCTTTCCGATAGAGCCCGGCTGCGGTTCAGTGGAATTTGTGGCAACGGACCGCAGGCACCGCGGGAAGGGAGTTGCTACTTCTATCATTAAACATATCTTTGCGGATACGGCATATGACTCCTTTATCCTTGAGGTGGCGGATACCAATACCTCTGCAGTCAGGGTTTATGAGAAGCTTGGCTTTACGGAGTTTACGCGCATCCCTCAAAAGCACAGCAAGCAAAGCGGCATAAACTATCTTGTATATATGAAATACCTAAAATAAAACAAAGAACCTGGAGATAATATTACGGTTCACACCCTGGCCAGTAATGCAACTAAGCGAAAGCGGCTCCGGCTTCGGAAACATTTGTCGAAATCATATCGTCATCATCATCCTTGGCCGGGGTGTGAACAGTAACGGGATAACCGCGGTATCTCAAATATATCTATTGCAGGATGGATTATTCTTTGCTAAAATCTATATGTTATTTATATACAGAATGGTTATATTATTACTATTAACCGTATCGGGGCATCACAAGGAGAAACTGTAATAATGACAGCAGAAGCGATGGACAGCAAAAGAGATCAAAAAACCGGAACACAGAGCAAGAAAGGCAATCCGGCGGCAGGAGCCGGAAGGGATTATCTCTTTGATAATATGCGGGCGATTTTAATTATCCTGGTGGTTTGGGGGCATGTCCTGGAACCTATGAGACCTGCCGAGAACTCCATTAAGAGTATTTATTATTTCCTGTATTTTTTCCATATGCCGGCGATGACGTTCATCTCCGGATATTTTTCCAAGAACCTGGAGAAGATCAGGAGCAACGCATTTGTTACGATTTTGATTCCGTATCTTATTCTGAATGTATTTAATTATCTGTTTAAAATGTACATCCTTCAAGAACCGCATTTTGGGTTCCGATTTTTCAGGCCGCTGTTTGGATTATGGTATCTGCTGGCGCTTTTTTTATGGAAGTTCTTCTTAAAGGACCTGGTAAGGATACGGTTTCTTCTGCCGCTTAGTTTCCTGCTCGGAATTCTAAGCGGTTACAGTAAGGAGTTTTCCGAATATCTGGCTCTGGGCAGGGTAATCTGTTTCCTTCCCTTCTTCCTTTTGGGCTATTACTGTACCAGGGAGAACCTGGAGAAGCTGAAAGGCTTCCCCAAGTGGATTTCCTTTGGGATAATCCTGGCAATCGGAAGCCTGTCCGTATGGATCGCTAAGAAGAATATTTTCAAGGTGGAAGTCCTATATCTCAGGAAGCCCTATCCGGAAGCTTCCGAGCTTCAGCAGATGCTGTTCAGAATTCTGGTTTATGTAGTGGCTGTAGCAATGATCGGGGCGCTGATCATCCTGTCAGACAGCAGAAGGAGCATACTTTCAAGGCTCGGAGCCAGTACCATGACCGTATATGTGCTGCACCTTTTTACGGTTCCTTTATTGGAGAAGTTTGAAATACTTGGGGAAAGACCCTATCTGTACCTGGTGTATTCCGTGTTTATGACCGCATTGATTACTCTTGTATATGCGCATCCTCTGGTCATAAGGATATATGATAATGTGATGGACAGGCTGACAGGATTGATATTAAAGAATAAAAGTAAAGAAAGCTAAGAAAGGCTTGGTGCTATCGTGAAGCTTAGTATAATTGTACCATTTCATAAAGGAATACATTTTCTGGAGGATTGTTTGGAGAGCGTCCGCGATCAAGGCCTTAACGGGTATGAAACGATACTCGTATTGGATCATGTGAAGGAGGATATTGCACCTCTTATCGAGGCATATCAGGATATCAACCTTAGAATTATCGAACTGGAGGAGTCAAGGCTGATTGGCAGAAAACAGGAGGATAATGACCCTCTGGCAGGTTACAGCGGCGTAGCCGCTGCGAGAAATGCCGGTCTGGAGGCCGCCGCCGGAGAATATGTCTTCTTTCTGGACAGTGATGATTACCTCCAGAGTCAGACTCTGCCGCTGTTATTAAAGGAAGCCGGTGAGCAGATGGCGGACTTTACCTATGGGAGGAAGGCAACCTCCTGGTTTCGCCGTAAGGTTTATTTGGCCTCGATGGCGGAGAAGGGCGGTGTCGAGGTAATTGAGGAACAGGATACCGAGGAGGAGACAGAGAAGGCAGAGAAACAGATTGTAAGGGAGAAGAAAATCTTTAGTGTAATGCAGGCTCTTGATGAAGCGGCTGCAGCCGGGGAGCCGATTGACCATAAAAGACTGGCAGAGGCTTATTATACCCTGTTTGTTTCCCGTAAGGGGCTGAAGAATGTAACCGTACTGGGGATATTGTTTAACCGAAGCTTTCTATATGATAACAACATCCGCTTTCATGAAAAATACATATTTTATTCGGATCTGGCCTTCATGGTCAAGACCCTGGCCCATGCTTCCTCCTGCTCGTACGTAGAGGAAGCGGTATATGTCAAACGTAAGCACAATGATCCGATCCACTATCCGGCCCTGGCCCAGATAAAGACGGATGACCGCTTTGGAGAGCATCTGGAAGCTTATAAGGAAGCCTTGGCGCTGACAATTAAAAATACGGCGCTCAGACAGTATATGGAAGAGAAGCTGATTGATTACTTCACCGGCACCTTCGCTCCGCGGTTAAGAAGAAGTGAGAAGGATTTCTGGAAAAAGGAACGTTTTACCAGCGTCAGGGACTGCATGAAGCAGGTAGATGAAAGAAGAATAAAAGCCCTGAAAAAATACCGGCTGAGAGTGGTAAAGGCGCTTCTTAAGGGAGATGTAAACCGGGCCGTTCGCGCAGTGAACCTTCACCTTGGGTTAAAAAAGCTGAAGAAGATCAGGAAAAACTGGAGAGTATTCTCCTATTATCTCTATCATAAGTTCTTCCTGAAGATGGAATTAAAAGAAAACTGGGTGCTTTGTGAAAGCTTCTTCGGAAAGAGCTATTCCGACAGTCCCAAGTACATATATGAATACCTTTGCAGGAACTATCCCGGAAAATACCGGTTTATCTGGGTGGTAAACAAGAAAACGAAGATCCCCTTCCACCCGACGAAGGTAAAACGCTTTAGTATCCGATACGCGTACTATCTGGCCCGCTGCAAATATGATATCTTCAATGTCAGACAGCCGGAATGGGTGAAGAAGCGTGAAGGGAATATATTTTTGGAAACCTGGCACGGAACACCGCTAAAGAAGCTGGTATTTGACCAGGAAGAGGTTATGGCGGCTTCTCCGCTGTACAAGGCGCAGTTTTACAGGCAGTCCAGGCTATGGGATTATCTGGTCTCGGCGAATCACTTCTCTACGGAGGCATTTAAAAGTGCTTTCCGCTATGACAAGGAGATCCTCGAATACGGTTATCCCCGAAATGATATCCTTCACAGCGAGAACAGGGATCAGCTGGCAAAAGCCATACGAAAAAGGCTCCGCATCCCGGAAGGGAAGAAGACGATCCTCTATGCGCCTACCTGGAGGGACGATGAATATTACGGCAGGGGCGAGTACAAATTCGCAATGAAGCTGGATTTAAGACTGCTTAAGAAGGAGCTGGGTCCGGATTATATCGTGCTGCTGCGAACCCACTACTTTATTGCCGATTCCCTGGATATCAGCGGTCTTGAGGATTTTGCCGTTAATGTCAGCAAATACGATGATATCTCGGAGCTTTATTTGATTTCAGACCTGCTGATTACCGATTATTCCTCCGTGTTTTTTGATTATGCCAACCTGAAAAGACCGATTTTATTCTATACATATGATCTCGACAAATACCGTGATATGCTGCGGGGCTTTTATATGGATATCGAGACCCAGGTACCCGGTCCCTTATTATTCACCAATGAAGAGGTGGTGGACGCGATCAGGGAGCTTGACCTGATTACCGAACAGTATAAAGACAAATACGCAGAGTTCTATGAACGCTTCTGCGGCCTGGAGGATGGACACGCGTCGGAAATGGTAGCAAAGAAAGTATTTAATCTTTGATGCGCTTCATCATATTGACGTAAAAAAGTACCTTCGTCAAAATAAATTTGTGCAAACGTACAAAATTCCGGGAGGAATCCATTATGCTTAAAAAAACCAGTTGCCAATTGATATGGTTTCGTTGATAATATTAGCGTAAGACGAGCACTATAAACTCTATGAGAAAATCAAATAAAGGATAGGTGGCATTTGCGATGAAAAAGTTAGACATGCTCTATGAAGGAAAAGCAAAAAAAGTATACCTGACAGATGTGGAAGACGTATATATCGTAGACTACAAGGATGATGCAACAGCATTCAACGGTTTGAAAAAAGGTACTATTCTTGGCAAAGGTGTAGTTAACAATAAGATGTCCAACCATATTTTCCGGATATTGGAGAAGGAAGGTATTCCTACCCACTTCATCGAAGAGCTCAGTGACAGGGAAACCGCAGTGAAGAAGGTACAGATTGTTCCTCTTGAAGTCATCGTACGCAATGTATCCGCCGGAAGCTTCGCCAAGAGACTCGGCATTGAAGAAGGCAGAAAGCTGATTGCCCCTACCCTGGAATTTTCCTATAAGGATGATGCTTTGGGTGATCCGTTTATTAATGATTATTATGCAATTGCACTTGGCCTTGCAACCAGGGAAGAGCTTGACCGCATTACAGAGCTGGTATTTAAAATAAATGATGTGCTGTGCAAGTATTTCCTGGAGTGCGGAATAGAGTTAATCGATTATAAGGTGGAGTTCGGCAGATATAAGGGACAGATCATCCTGGCGGATGAAATTTCACCGGATACCTGCAGGCTTTGGGATGTTACCACGCATGATAAGCTGGATAAGGACCGTTTCCGCAGAGATATGGGCAAGGTGGAGGATGCTTACCAGGAAGTGTTTAAGAGATTAGGGATCATATAATGATATATCGGGCTGTTTCAGAGAAAGTCTCATAGCCGCTATACTGCCAACGACGGCAACTCCACGGGGGTACTGCCGGCTGCTGTGGTGAGCTTAAGGTTGGAGACGATTTGGAACAGCCTTTTCCGACGGCCCGGCTTGCGGCCTTAGGGGACCTTCTATAGTTACCGGCAGTCGTGTAAATTGCGCTATGATACGCAAGAACGCGCAATCAGAAAGGACATCAGACATGTATATGGAGAACAGCAGCTATATTCCGGACGGGATTCATGAAGAGTGCGGAGTATTCGGAGTCTATGATTTAGACGGTAATGATGTGGTATCCACGATTTATTATGGTTTGTTTGCACTTCAGCACAGAGGGCAGGAAAGCTGCGGTATTGCGGTCAGTGATACGAAGGGTCCCAAAGGGAAAGTAAAGGCCTGCAAGGGAATGGGCCTGGTGAGCGAGGTATGTACGGAGGAGAATCTGGAGAGCTTAAGCGGCAACCTTGGTGTAGGTCATGTTCGTTACTCCACTGCGGGAGAAAGCAGCATCCATAATACCCAACCCTTAGTTCTTAACTATGTCAAGGGGACTCTGTCTCTTGCCCATAACGGGAATCTGGTCAACACCCCGGAGCTTAAGAAAGAATTGGAGTACACCGGTGCTATTTTCCAGACCACGATAGATACGGAGGTAATTGCATATCATATCGCCAGGGGGCGGTTAAATTCGGCGACAGTGGAAGAAGCGGTAGTCCGGGCAATGAAGAAGCTGTCCGGGGCATATTCCCTGGTTATTGCGAGTCCAAGAAAACTCATCGGTGCAAGAGATCCCTTCGGCTTCCACCCTCTATGCATCGGCAGGCGGAACAATGCGTATATTCTTGCTTCGGAGACAGCGGCCTTAAATGCTGTGGATGCGGAATATATACGGGATGTAAAGCCCGGTGAGGTAGTAATGATTAATGAGGAGGGCATTCATTCCGATACCTCCGGCTGCGGTTTACAGACGGCAAAGTGCGTCTTTGAATATATTTATTTTGCGAGACCGGATACAAAGTTTGACGGTATCAGCGTATATAATTCCAGAATCATGGCCGGCAGAATTCTGGCCCAGTCCTATCCCGTCCCGGCGGATGTGGTGGTCGGTGTTCCGGATTCGGGGAACGCGGCAGCCTTGGGCTATGCTCTGGAGTCCGGGATACCCTTCGGTATGGCTTTCGTGAAGAACAGCTATGTAGGCAGGACCTTCATCAAGCCGAAGCAATCCACCAGATCCTCCAGTGTACGGATTAAGCTGAATGTACTTCCGGAGGTGGTAAAGGGAAAGAGAGTAGTCATGATCGATGACTCCATCGTTCGGGGCACCACCAGCGCAAAGATTGTACGGATGCTTAAGAATGCAGGGGCCACCGAGGTTCATGTGAGAATCAGCTCGCCGCCGTTTCTCCATCCCTGCTATTTCGGAACGGACGTACCTACCGGGGACCAGCTGATTGCCCATAACAATACGGTTGAACAGATTTGTGATATGATCGGAGCAAATTCCCTGGGGTATCTGGCGATCGAGCGGCTGTCTGACATGCTCGGCGGCGACACAGGCTTTTGTGATGCCTGTTTTACCGGTAACTATCCGATAGAGCCCCCGGAGGAGGATATCCGCGGGGAATATGAGCGTTAAACAAATTGAAATACCATAGAAGATAATCCGAAAGGAGGGTAAAGCCATGAGTAATGACAAATACACCAGCCCGCTGTCTGAACGATATGCGGGGAAAGAGATGCAGTATATCTTCTCGCCGGACATGAAGTTTAAAACCTGGAGAAAGCTCTGGGTTGCACTGGCTGAAACGGAGAAGGAGTTAGGGTTAAATATTACGGAGGAGCAGATCAACGAACTGAAAGCCCATCAGGAGGATATTAATTATGATGTGGCAAAGGCCAGAGAAGCGCTCGTACGTCATGATGTCATGTCCCATGTCTATGCCTATGGCGAACAGTGTCCCAATGCAAAAGGAATCATCCATCTGGGGGCTACCTCCTGTTATGTCGGGGATAATACGGATATCATCATCATGAGGTCAGCCCTTAGTCTGGTCAGAAAGAAACTGCTTAACGTCATGGCGGAGCTATCAAAGTTTGCTTATGAATACCGGGCGCTTCCTACTCTGGCGTTCACCCATTTCCAGCCGGCTCAGCCCACTACCGTAGGTAAGAGGGCTGCCCTGTGGCTGATGGAATTAAAGCTGGACTTCGATGACCTGAATTATCTGATTGACGGTATGAGGCTGCTTGGTTCCAAGGGTACGACGGGAACGCAGGCCAGCTTCATGGAGCTGTTTGACGGAGACCATGATAAGATTAAGAGGCTGGATTTAAGAATAGCAGAGAAGATGGGTTTTCCCGGCTGCTACCCCGTATCCGGGCAGACCTATTCCAGGAAGGTGGATACCAGAGTTCTCAATGTTCTGGCAGGAATCGCAGCCAGCGCCCATAAATTCTCCAATGATATCCGGCTGCTCCAGCACTTAAAGGAGATTGAAGAGCCCTTTGAGAAGAACCAGATTGGGTCTTCCGCTATGGCCTATAAGAGGAATCCGATGAGGAGCGAACGTATCGCAGCTCTGGCAAATTATGTGATGGCAGATGCCCTGAACCCTGCGATTACCTCCGCAACCCAATGGTTTGAGAGGACTCTTGACGATTCGGCCAATAAGAGAATTAGTATTCCGGAAGGCTTTCTGGCAGTGGACGGTATTCTGGATCTGTATCTGAACGTGGTCGACGGTCTGGTAGTATATCCGAAGGTAATAGAGAAGCATCTGATGCAGGAGCTTCCTTTCATGGCTACCGAGAACATCATGATGGATGCGGTAAAGGCCGGCGGCGACAGGCAGGAGCTCCATGAAAGAATCCGCACCCTGTCCATGGAAGCAGGAAGAAACGTAAAGGAAAAAGGGCTGGAGAATAATCTTCTGGAATTGATTGCGGCAGATCCTTCCTTCAATATGACTCTGGAAGAGCTGAAGGCTTCGATGGACCCGGCAAAATACATCGGCCGCGCGGGGGAACAGACCGAAGAATTTATTGAAGAAGTAATCCGGCCCATTCTTACAGAGAATCAGGAGCTTCTGGGCATAAAGGCCGATATAAAAGTGTGATATCCCTTTCATTGGGCTGCTTCATAAACCACCAATAATGGTAAAATATTGAAGGTTCGGTTGACGAAGGAAAAGCAGGATGTTATAATTAATCTGATATTATGTCAATTGTCTGAAGTTGAAAATTTATCAAGGCAATATAAAACTGAAAAGGGGTGTAACTATGTTTTGTTCGAAGTGTGGGGCAAAGAATGAAGACAGTGCGAAGTTCTGTTACCAGTGCGGAAATCGATTTGAGGATGCCGTCCCCGTAAACCAGCCGCAGCCGCAGGCGCCAGCGGAAAATTATACATACAGTCAGCCGCAGGCACCGGCTGAAAATTATACATACAGCCAGCCGCAGGCACCGGTTGAAAATTATACATACAGTCAGCCGCAAGGAACGGTGAATAACCAGCAGCCACCGGTAGTTCCGCAGGGACCGGTATACGGACAGCCGCAGAATCCAAATTATCAGATGCAGGGAACGGCAAATAACCAACCCCCGCAGCAGCCTTATTATCAGCCGCAGCCACCTTACGGACAAACTCCGGGTCAGGGCTATAAGATGCCCGCGAAATCGAAGAAGCCTCTGTTTATTTCCCTTGCCGGGATTGCAGCTGTTGCTGTCATAATCATTGTTGTTTTAACAACCTCTTCATCCGCTAAGGGAAATGTTCTGGATAACTTATTAAAAGCCATGCAGGGCACAATTGAAGCCGGAAGCGTTGAGTTTTCCCTGGAAGAGACGCGGTATTACTCCGGTAAGCAGACAGAGAAGGCGAAAGGGGTATTTGTATACGACTTAAAAAATGAAGAGTTAGGGTATGATATTAAGGTTGGAGATGATGAAAGAACAATTCTCTATAACGGTATCATGTATGAGATTGAAGATGATGAAGTATGGTGGAGTACGGATTACACCTCTGAGATTGAGGATATATTCTACTATTATGACGAATATAAGGGTGCTTTCAATGGAATATCAAAAATCGATTGGGAGGATATTATCGATGAAGCAGGTATATCCATGCTTGTTGATACGGATGCATTACAAAAATGCCTGAAAAATTTTGAGAAGGATTTAAATAGCGAGGATTTTTATAAGAAGGTCTTTAAAAAGTTCTCCGTTGATAAGAGCAGCAAGGGAACCAAATATACCTTTGAAGATATTAAGATAAAGGAATTAGTGAAGGCCCTGGCTGACACCTTCAAACCGGTTATCAATTACGATATTGATGATCTGCTGGATGAAGCAACGGATGAATTTGATATTTTTGATGAGTTCCTGGTGGAGATTACAATTAAGGATAATAAATTAGTTGAAATCTATGTGGATATTTCGGTAGAGGACTGGTCAGGCGATACGGATCGGCGTGAAATCACCATGACCTTTGATAAGTATGGCAAGGCTGCTCTTGATGAAGATGATATTGAAGATGTGATCGACAATAGTTATCAATGGTAAAAGGAATTATATGAAGAAAACCGCCAGCGGATAAACCGCTGGCGATTTTTGATCCCAATCCATATCCATCATATAGAGTGGAATCATTCGATCCTGCAGCCGACATGTTCAATCTGATTTCGGATTGCATCTTCATTGGTATGATAGTTATAATCCACTTCGATGGAACCGCGCCGAAGATCGACATTTACCTTTTTCACGCCGTCCAAGTCATCCAATGCATTTTTAACCTGGGTTTTTACTATTGTATTACGTAAGCCGTTTACATTACAATGAAATCTGTTCATACTCTGTACCAGCCTTTCCAGGAAGAATCCCTAAACATATGCATGAAAAAGTTACTGATGAGGATATGAATCCTCATGGATAGTTTTCGGCCGGGAATAGGATTTTATTATATAAATTCTTGCTTTTTACATATTCGACGATATAAGGATTGTATAACCGGGTACACAATGATATAATGCTGGGCATATAGATTATTATGGCTCCATAAGGAGAAATTATATGAATATTGATCTGGAATACTATAAAATATTTTATCATGTCGCAAAGGCGGGAAGCTTTACTCAAGCAGGAGAGGAGCTTTGCGTCTCGCAGCCGGCAGTCAGCCAGGCAATCAAGCTGCTGGAGACGAACCTTGGCAGCCGACTGTTCATGCGCATCCCCAAAGGGGTGAAGCTGACTCCGGAAGGAGAGGTGTTATTTTCCTATGTTCAAAGAGGCTATGAATATATCCTGATGGGGGAAGCACAGTTTCGCAAGATGCTTGATCTGGAGAACGGGGAGATCCGCATCGGAGCCAGTGATATGACCCTGCAGTTTTATCTGCTGCCATATCTGGAACAATTCCATGAGAGATTTCCGGGAATTAAGGTGACTGTGACCAATGCTCCGACGCCGGAGACTCTGGAATTTATGTATGAGGGCAGGATTGATTTCGGAATTATCAGCGAACCCTTTGATGCACGACCGGAGATTGATTTTATACCGGTCCGGGAGATTCAGGATATCTTTGTTGCAGGAAGCCGGTTCCGTGAGCTGGAAGGGCGGAACCTGGATTATACTCAGCTGGAGAAGCTTCCGATTATCTGTCTGGAGCACAATACCAGTACCCGTAAATTCATTGACGAGTTTCTTAAGACCAACAAAGTTGTACTAAAACCTGAGTTTGAGCTGGCAATGAGTGACATTATCGTGAAATTTGCGGCCCGTAACCTGGGGATTGGCTGCGTAGTGGAGGATTTTGCGAAGGAATATATCGAGAGCAAAAGACTGTTCCAATTAAAATTTAGTACGGAAATACCGAAGAGACATTTTTGTATCATTACGGGAAGGCTGAATCCGATATCTTCTGCGGCGAAGGAATTGCTCCGGATGCTGAAGCTTCCTGCGGGTGCAGAGCAGCATATGGAAATATGATAAATTCACAAATGTAGCCTTAAGCTAATATGTATATATAATAACGGAGGACTTATGAAGAGAATAGCGCAATTTCAAAAAGTGAGCTTTGAGCAGTTTTATCACAGCTGGCTGGATACCTTTTACGGGAACAGTCATAATGACAATAAGGAATTATCCGAAATGACCCGGCATATTTATGATAAAATTATGCTGCCAAGGAGGGCGACAAAGGGGTCGGCGGGCTATGATTTTTTCAGTCCCCTGGCCTTTACACTAAAACCCGGTGAGGGGATCAAGATACCTACCGGCATTCGGGCCAGGATTGACGGGGGATGGGTTCTGCAATGCTATCCCAGAAGCGGGCTGGGTTTTAAGTACCGCCTGCAGATGAACAACACCGTGGGTATCATTGACAGTGATTATTATGGTTCCGATAATGAGGGACATATCTTCTGTAAGATTACCAATGACAGCAGGGAAGGCAAGGCTGTAACCATTGAGGAAGGGATGGGCTTTATGCAGGGGATCTTCATGGAATATGGGATCACCGTAGATGATAATACGGAGGACATCCGTAACGGCGGTTTCGGAAGCACCACAAGGTAAGTAAGAAGACAAAGTACCGTATCGCTTACGGCGGTTGGTTTAATAACAACAGGCGGATTACCAAAATAGGAGGAAACTATGGCCGGGCTTGCAGCACATTTAATCATTACCAGAGAGATACATAAGCTTTTACCGGAGGGTACGATAGGGGATGTGGGACAGTTTTATGCCGGGTCGATCGCACCGGATGCAATCCATGTCAGAGAGAATTATATCAGGTCGGATAAGAAGCATATCCATCTCAGGGATGATATTCCGGACAAGGATTTCATAGAGGAGGCCTCTCTGAAGCTGTTCCGCCAGCGGGTTTCAGATTTTATACTTGAGCATAGGAACAGGGAGGATGGTCTGCTGGATGCATATCGGGGCTATGTGGTTCATCTACTGACGGATGAGTTATACCTGCTGACGATACGGCAGGAATTTGTCCAAAGGATGAAGGAACTGGGTATTTCTCAGCAGGACAGGGAGTTTTTCCACCGGGTGGTTAATGATATGCACCGCAATGATTTTCTCCTGATTTACAATGACAGGGAGACGGCAGAGATCAAATATCATCTGGAGCAGGTAAAGCCTTTTGGGATGGAGCCATATCTTACAAAAGAAGAGATCAGCGAAAGCCGCAAGTGGGTTATCAACCGCTTCTTCTATGAAGAATATGAACTGTTGGAACCGGTTTATACCAGCTTTGAAAGCACAAAGGAGTTTGTCCGTATGGCAGCCGCGGATATAAAAAACAGGCTGTCCGGGGGCGGCAGCCTGCCTTCCATGTTTTGACGGCGGATAGATGTTATTCCGTGAGTTCGATATAATTTCCGTCCGGGTCCAGGATACCGCTTTCGTAGTAGCCGTCTCCGGTAATTCTGGGCCGGCTGGCAACAAGGCAGCCGGCCTGTTCCAGAGCTTTTGTCAATGAGTCCACTTTGTCCCTGCTGCCGACGCTGAAGGCCAGATGCGCATAGCCTGGAATACCATCCCGGGAGGACTGGTCTCTCCTTTCCGGCATCTCCGGCCTGGTCATGATTTCCAGCCGGGTTGAGTCCTCAAACGTGAGGAAATAGGTCCGCAGCCCGGTCATCTTATTATGATAACCCTGATTGCAGCCGGCGTTAAAAAAGTCCATATAGAAGCGGCGCATCCGCTCCAAATCCTCTGTATATAATGCGATATGTTCAATCCGCATAATCCTGCCTCCCTGATTCTTATTACTTTGTCTATTATTTGGCTAAAGCCTTTCAAAGCCGTCTCCCTATGGTAACACCGTAGGACTCTACCGTTCCCCAGGCAATATTTTGACCATTATACCATTATTGATGAACAAATGTAAATACTCGCACCCTGAGGCAGCAATCGCCTTATCCATAAGAAACAGTTATATTGAATATAATCAATATTGATTTTACTTATGAATATTTATACCTTATACTTAGAAAGTAATTGGAAATACTAATTTTAATTGCAGATGATAGATAAGAAAAATCAAGCAGGGCAGGACTCTCATCTGTATCTTCCAAGGAGGAATTATAATGGTAAAAGCAATTGTTGGCGCTAACTGGGGCGACGAGGGTAAAGGGAAAATAACGGATATGTTAGGAAAGGAAGCGGATATTATCGTACGTTTCCAGGGAGGAAGTAATGCAGGCCATACGATCATTAACGACTACGGCAAATTTGCTCTTCATTTGCTTCCGTCCGGCGTATTCTATAAGCATACCACCAGCGTGATCGGAAATGGTGTGGCACTGAATATTCCATACCTGTTCAACGAGATTAAATCATTGGTGGATCGTGGAGTTCCAATGCCGAATATAAAGGTATCCGACCGTGCACAGATCATGATGCCATATCATATATTATTCGATCAATACGAAGAGGAGAGACTGGGCGGCAAATCCTTCGGTTCCACAAAATCAGGCATCGCTCCGTTCTATTCCGATAAATACGCTAAAATCGGTTTCCAGGTATCCGAATTATTTGATGAGGAATTACTCAGGGAGAAGATAAACCGGGTATGCGAGTTTAAGAATATCCTTCTGGAACACCTGTATCATAAGCCGTCCATTAATCCGGAGGAATTGTTTGAGACAATGCTGGATTACAGAAGAATGGTAGAGCCCTATGTATGCGATGTTTCGGTCTATCTTCACGAAGCAATCAGCGGGGGTAAGAATATTCTGCTGGAAGGACAGCTTGGAGCTTTAAAGGACCCGGATTTTGGTATCTATCCGATGGTTACCTCCTCCTCTACCTTAGCTGCATATGGTGCTATCGGCGCCGGTATTCCTCCTTATGAAATCAAGGAAATTGTCACCGTTGTGAAGGCATATTCCAGCGCAGTCGGCGCCGGTGAGTTTGTCAGTGAGATATTTGGAGAAGAGGCGGACGAGCTTAGAAGAAGAGGCGGAGATGCCGGTGAATACGGTGCTACGACCGGAAGGCCCAGACGTATGGGCTGGTTTGATGCGGTAGCCTCCCGTTATGGCTGCAGAATGCAGGGAGCAACCGAGGTTGCGCTGACAGTTCTGGACGTCCTGGGATATCTGGATGTACTGCCGGTCTGCGTGGGCTATGAAATCGATGGTGTGGTATCCAGGGATTTCCCGACTACGATAAAGCTTGCAAAGGCCAAGCCGGTGTATGAATATCTTCCCGGCTGGAAGCAGGAGATCAGAGGCATCAGAAACTATAGGGAGCTGCCCCAAAACTGCAGGAATTATATTGAATTCATCGAGAAAGAGCTGGAGGTACCGATTACCCTGGTATCCAACGGCCCGGGACGGGATGAGGTTATCAGAAGATAAGGAATGAGATCAAATTGGCTCCGGATCGCAGAAACACGGAAGTATATGGACCTGACCGTGATATGCAGCTCCGGAGCTTTTTATATTCATCAGACTTTGGCGATATATCGGAGTAATACATTACCATGTTAAAATAACGGCTATACAAATGCATATTTATGTATTACAATTAATACTATAGCGGCTTGCGGACAAGCAGGCGATCAATTATATTGGAGGGTAAATACATGGGTGGAGACAAATTACAGATTCTTATTGCGATGACTGTTTATATTGCTGCCGTCATCGGAATTGGACTTTATTATGCAAAACGTGCAAATGAAAGCAGCGGAAACTATCTGATCGGGGGAAGGTCCCTGGGACCTTGGGTAACGGCTATGTCTGCCGAAGCTTCTGATATGAGCGGCTGGCTTTTGATGGGACTTCCCGGTGTGGCATATCGCTTAGGACTCAGCGATGCAATCTGGACGGCGATCGGATTATTTGTAGGTACATATCTTAACTGGCTGTTTGTTGCAAAGCGGCTTCGTACCTATTCCCATGTGGCAGGAGATGCCATCACCATTCCTGATTTCATCAGCAACCGGTTTAAAGAAAATAAGAAAGTTATCTTAACAATCGCCGCAGCGTTTGTTCTGGTATTCTTCAGCGCATATGCCGCCAGTTGTTTTATTGCGGTAGGTAAGCTTTTCAGTGCATTATTCGGTGCTGAATATATCTACATGATGCTGATCGGAGCAATATTTGTCGTAGTTTATACCTTTATCGGAGGCTTTCTGGCTGAGAGCGCATCGGATTTCATGCAGGGTATCGTAATGATAACTGCCTTGATGGCAGTTCTGATTTTGGGTATCATCCATGCGGGAGGAATCGGCGAAGTAATCGATAATGCAAAGTCAATACCGGGCTTCTTTGATTTCTTCGGGATAGCAAACCCGACGATGGTCGGTGACGTACAGCAGCTGGATGCGGCGGGAAGGCCATTATTCGGTGCAGCCGGTAAATACGGTCCGCTGGTAATCGTATCAACCTTATCCTGGGGTCTGGGTTACTTCGGTATGCCGCAGGTGCTGCTGAAATTTATGGCAATCGAAAAGCCAAATGAGCTGAAGAGATCCAGAAGGATTGCTACTATCTGGTGTGCAATTTCTTTAACTGCTGCCGTTGCTATCGGTATCATCGGAAGAGTTCTCTATCCCAGTGAGCTGCTGGTCAAGAGTGAAACCGAGAATATCTTTATCTTATTATCAAGCAACTTCTTCCTGCCAATCATAGCAGGCTTTGTAATGGCAGGAATTCTGGCGGCAACCATCAGTTCCTCTGATTCCTATCTGCTGATAGCGGCATCCGCCTTCTCAAAGAATATTTACCATGGAATTCTGAAAAAGGATGCCTCGGATAAACAGGTATTACTCATGTCAAGAATTACATTGATTGTGATTGCCATAATAGCGGTAATCATTGCCCTGGATAAAAACAGTGTTATTTTTACCGTAGTTTCCTTTGCCTGGGCAGGCTTTGGTGCCACCTTCGGACCGGTCATGCTGTTCTCCCTGTTCTGGAAGAGGGTTACGAGATCAGGCGCAGTGGCAGGTATGCTGACCGGCGGTATTACGGTATTTGTATGGAATAAGCTGATCCGGCCCCTGGGCGGTAATTTTGATATTTATGAATTATTCCCGGCCTTCGTCCTTTCCTGCATCGCAATCGTAGCCGTATCCCTGCTGACAGAGACGCCTTCGAAGGAAATCCAGGAGGAATTTGAGCTGGTTAAGAACTTTGAACATGAATGATGTTAACCGGGTAAAATAATAAATAACAGGTAAAATATGAATTAATAAAATAAAGCCGGATTGGATGCATATTAACATTGTCCAATCCGGTTTTACATATCCTTAATTAAAATATTTAAGTGCAATTTCTCGAATATGTGGAAGTACATCCGTATCCATGTAATACCTGTTACCATTATAAATCATAGTATCGGATAAGAATGCAAGTTTTATGATTTTATCATGCGTTACTAATTCAATAGATATAGCTCCCTCCTTTTTGGGTGCATCAGGCGGTGTTTTCTTTATTTTTAGATCGGCTAATTTATTAAAAATACTCTTTATATCATCATTATTATTTATGATAATTTTGGTATCGCCATACCAAAAATGAATAACAAGTAGCTTGTCAGCTAATTCTACAGTAAAAATGTCATCAGATGCATTTATGAATGGATTATAATGCTTCTTCACTATTAAAACAACAAATAATAAAATAAAAACCAAAGATACGACTATTTTAAAATATAATTTTGTTCTCAACATAAACACCTTCTACCTAATATTGGATATTGTATAATAACTATATCACATTAATATCAATAATACAACGTATTACATAAATTTAGATGGGAATAGAATTATATTACTTTATCTCTTGTCAAATGATAGCGAATTTAGAAAATAGCGATATATAAATCTAGAAAATTAATCCTAAAAATATGGTAAATAATAACTATAAATGTAAATAATAGATGAATCAAGTAATTCTGTATGCTATTATATAAATAAAATTTATTCAAAATCTAATAAGGAGAAAATGTGCAAATGTTTAAAAAATTTATTAAGAAGATCATATGCTTTTCATTAATTCTATCAATGTCATTTACATTAATTAGTCCATTATGCGTAAAAGCGGAGGAGGGCACTCTTGGTAAGACTAGTCCAATAAATGTAGACTCTGACAGTAGAATAACAAAAAATATTACTGAGAGGATACCTAAAAGTGCAACGCAGTTTGTGCATCAAAACTATAAAGAAATAATAGATGTTGTTATGTTACATATAGATCAATTTAATGTGGAATCTAGCAACTTAATTGATCTAAAATTGGGTAATCCTTATGTTATTTATGATCTTGATATTGATAAACAGGATGAAATATATTTTTACCCAGTATTAAAGGATCATACTGTGGTTCTGGTTATTAGCATAATGGGAACTACAAATGGCTGGAATCTTTCAGCAAACGAAGATATGGTATCAAAATTAAATAAAATAAGCTATGATAAAATGGATTATATTTTTTATGAATCGAATGGAAATATTGTAGCTGAAAATTCTGAAGTATTTAGTGTTCTATCAGGCCAAGAGAATCAATTATGTCATAATTTCAAATCATTTGATTTCAACCATAAAATTGAACTTATTTCTAGTAGAATCAAAGAGTTTGTTAAAACTGATACTTCAATAAAGATAGATCCGAATATAAAGCATTTAGAAAAGGCCACACTTACGCTATACAATCAACAGGGTCAAGGATCCTATGGAATGTGTTGGGCTGCTTCGGTTGCAACTATTATTAATTATTTGAAAAGGACTAATATAACAGCAATGAATGTTTGTGATAGAGAAGGGGTTGGTTATGATGAGGGAGGTGATATTAGCTTAAAACAAAAAGCGCTTCTTGATTATGGAATATATTATGATTATGTTCTTTATAGACAAGCATCATGGTCAGAAATAACCAAAAATATTGATAATGGAAAGCCACTTGCAGCCTCAAGTCACTATTCCTCCGAAAGGTTTCATGCAGTTACAATCTATGGATATCAAATGTTCTCAACAAATGATTATATTACTATTTGGAATTCTGGCTTAAATAGCGGAGCAGGAGGCTCACAGATAATTTATTACAATCCGCTTGGGAGTACTTTTGACTATGGTAATGCAACATATACTTTATTTCGCTCTTTATGCTATGAAATATAATGAAAGTTAATCATAACTTTATGTCCAAGCTATTATAGTTTTGATTAGTTTATATATTACATTGTTTAAAAGTTTATAACAAGTTAAATCAAATTATTTATATACTTACCAGAAAAATTATAGCAACCGGTGTGATGCTTAAATCAATTGAAGCATACACCGGTTGAATCTTTGTATTCCAGATAGAATAAACAACTACCGATCAGTAGGTCATGCCTGGCTTATCTGGCACTTCAGGAAAAACATATGGACTTTATATGGTGATTATGATACGATAAGCAGGCAATTTTGTATGGTAAGGTAGCACTGTTTGTCTGGTTATGAGTGGGACAAATGCAACGGCTATATAGAAAGGTTCGGGAAACGATGAACTTATTAACAATAGAAAACATGAGCAAAAGCTATACGGAGCGGATGCTCTTTGATCATGTCAGCTTGGGAATCAACGAGGGGGATAAAATCGGTGTGATCGGAATCAACGGTACCGGTAAATCTACTCTTTTAAAGATTATCGCAGGGGTGGAAGAGCCGGATACCGGCAGCCTTACCCGGGGAAAAAAGGTTCGGACAGCGTATCTGTCCCAGGCACCTGTGTTCGATGAGCAGCTTACGATCCTGCAGAATGTAGTATTAAACCAGAAGGCGGAGGAGGAATACCGTAATCTCGAGGGAGAAGCTAAAGCCATGCTGATAAAGCTTGGGATTACCGATACCGGAGTATTCCCCGGTATCCTGTCCGGAGGTCAGAAGAAGAGAGCGGCCTTAGTGCGGACTCTGCTGACACCGGCTGAGATCCTTATACTGGATGAGCCTACAAACCATCTGGACAGCGAAATGGCCGAGTGGCTTGAGGATTATTTGAATAAATACCGGGGAGCCCTCGTTATGGTTACCCATGACCGGTATTTCCTTGATAAGGTGACCAATAAAATTATTGAGATAGACCGGGGCAGCATCTATTCTTATGCTGCGAATTATTCCAGGTTCCTGGAGCTGAAAGCGGAACGGGAAGAGATGGTTGCTGCCACTGAGCGAAAGGCGAAGAGTCTGTTTCGTGTGGAGCTGGAGTGGATGCAGCGGGGGGCCAGAGCCAGGTCAACAAAGCAGAAGGCTCATATCCAGAGATTTGAAGAGCTGAGAGACCGCAAGGTGCTGGAGGAAGACGGAAAAGTAGAGATCAGCTCCTTATCCTCCAGGCTTGGTAAGAAGACGGTGGAACTGGAGCATATCTGCAAGGCCTATGGAGACCGGGCTTTGATCCGGGATTTCACCTATATTCTTCTTCCCGGAGACCGCATCGGAATCATAGGACCGAATGGCTGCGGCAAATCAACCCTGCTGAATATCCTTACCGGTAAATTGGAGCCGGACTCCGGGTCGGTGGATATGGGAACAACGATCCGGCTGGGTTATTTTTCACAGGAGAATGAATACATGGACGAAAGTCTGAAAGTAATTGATTATATCAGGGATACGGCTGAATATATCCAGACAGGGGAAGGGACAGTAACCGCTTCCCAGATGTGTGAGAAGTTCCTGTTTACCGGTTCCATGCAGTATTCCCAAATTGCAAAGCTGTCCGGAGGAGAGAAGCGGAGATTATATCTGCTGAAGATTCTGATGGAGGCCCCGAATATTCTGGTACTGGATGAACCGACCAATGATCTGGATATCCAGACGCTGACCATATTGGAGGATTACCTTACGGGCTTTGCCGGAATCGTCGTGACTGTATCCCATGACCGCTATTTTCTGGATAAGCTGGCGACCCGGATTTTTGCATTTGAAGGTAACGGTATGCTGAGGCAGTATGAGGGCAATTTTTCGGATTATAAAGCGGCAAGAAGCCTGCAGGAACAGGAGGATATCCGTGTGAAGGCCGCCTCCTTAACCGGGAATAAGGCGGAGGAGCAGAGTTTAGTTTCAATAGCGTCCTGGAAACAGAAGAACGTTAAGCTTAAGTTCACCTATCAGGAGCAGAAGGAATATGACACGATTGATGGGGAGATTGCCGATCTGGAGGGTGAAATAGAAGAGGTGGAGCGCCAGATTGAGAAATCAGTGACCGAGTATGCGAAGCTGAGTGAGCTCATGGTAAGAAAGGGCAAGCTGGTTAAGCTTCTGGAGGAGAAGATGGAACGCTGGGTATACTTAAATGATCTGGCGGATCAAATAGAAGCGGCAAAAAATAGCAAGTAGAAGGACAAGCAGGAAAGAGGAGCCATGGGCATCCCGGACACAGTGGTGTCGGGGATGCCCATGGCTCCTCTGATGTTATACCGGGGATCAGTTTATAAATCAGGTGTCAAAAGCCCTTCGAGCATTACGGTTTCGCCAAGGACTAGCCCCGTTCTTCCAGGGTTACTTTGATGATGTCTCCGGGCTGTTTCCCGATCCTGGCGCGGATATCCTTACGGATTCCTATGATATGGCAGGGAGTCTGCATCCGTACCAGGCTTCCTTCATAAGGCTCACCATCGAAGGTGGCCTTTACGGGCACCCGCCCCTTACCGAATTCCGCCTTGACATCAAAGGGAATCTCTACATAGGCCCCGTCAATATCCGGAACTTTTTTAATCTCGGCATCAAACTCATATCGTTTTCCCATAATGCATCCTTTCCGGCCTCAGTTTTTGTATAAGGAATAAAAATCTGCTTCCACGTCTTCCATCCGGTGGCTGTACCATAGCTTACTATCATCCAGGGCTTTGTTATAAATATACTTCCCCAGGTCTTCCATAAAGAAATCAAGGATTTTTTCGGATGCGATAATTCCCAGCTTCTCATCCCGCTCCGCATCGAAATAATACACAATGTCTTCGAGCATTTTCTTCTTTTCATCATCGGTAAGTTTAATTCCAAGATAACTCTTTCCTTTGTCCATATCAGCCTCCATTCATTGATTATGCCGTCTGCTCAAACTGAGAGTTATAAAGCTTTGCGTAAAAGCCGCCCTGGGCCAGCAATTCTTCATGGCTGCCCTGCTCTACAATATCACCCTCGTTCATCACAAGGATCAGATCCGCATCCCGAATCGTAGAGAGGCGGTGGGCGATGATAAAGCTGGTTCTGCCCTTCATCAGATTATCCATAGCCTTTTGGATCTGGATCTCCGTTCTGGTATCCACGGAGCTGGTAGCCTCATCCAGGATCAGGATCTTCGGATCTGCGAGAATCGCCCGGGCAATGGTCAGCAGTTGCTTCTGGCCCTGGGATACATTGCTTGCCTCTTCGTTCAATACCATTTTATAACCATCCGGCAGGGTGGTTATAAAATGATGGACATGGGCTGCCTTTGCTGCCCGGATTACTTCCTCATCCGTGGCATCCAGTCTGCTGTAGCGGATATTATCCATGATGGTTCCGTTAAACAGCCAGGTATCCTGAAGCACCATACCGAATATTTTTCTCAGCTCACTCCGGTCAAAGCGGTTGACATTATGTCCATCCACCAGGATTTCCCCGCCGTTGACATCATAGAAGCGCATTAAGAGCTTTACCATCGTAGTTTTCCCGGCGCCGGTAGGGCCGACGATTGCTACCTTCTGGCCATCCTTAATCTTGGCACTGAAGTTATTGATGATAGTTTTCTCCGGATTATAGCCGAAATGAACATGCTTAAATTCCACACCGCCGCCTAAACCTTCGATGAGCATCGGTTCGTCCGTGGTAGGCAATTCCTCCTCTGATTCTAAGAATTCAAAGACTCTTTCGGCAGCTGCGGCGGTGGACTGGAACATATTTGCCACCTGGGACAGCTGGGTAATCGGCATCGTGAAGTTTCGGATATACTGGAAGAAGGACTGGATTTGTCCGATTTCTATCCTCCCGTTAACCGTAAGATAGCCTCCGAGGATAGCAACGCCGACATAGCCGAGATTCCCCACGAACTGCATGATCGGATGCATCATTCCCGACAGGAACTGTGATTTCCAGGCGGTTTCATAAAGCTTATCATTACGTTCATTAAATTCCCGGATAATATCCTCTTCCCGGTTAAACACCTTGACAATATTATGGCCGCTGTAGACCTCTTCGACCTGGCCGTTGACCTGGCCCAGATATTCCTGCTGCCGGCTGAAATATTTCTGTGATTTTTTAATAACCCCTCCCATGATTCCTACGGAGATCGGTACGATCAGCAGGGCAAGAAAAGTCATGGAGAGACTGATTCTGAGCATCATGATCAGGACACCGATAATACTTACCACGGAAGTGATCAGCTGTGTCAAGCTTTGGTTCATGCTTTGACTTAAGGTATCCACATCATTTGTAACTCTAGATAAGATTTCACCGTGGGTCATTGTATCAAAATAATTCATCGGCATACGGTGAACCTTCTCTGAGAGCTCCCTCCGGAATTTATAGCTGACTTTCTGAGCTATGCCGGTTGTAATTAACCCCATAACATAGGAGAATACGGAGGATATGGAGTATAAGCTGACCAGCAGTAACAGGATTTCGGCAAGCTTATCAAAATCAACTCCCTCCCCGCCCTTGATCTTACTGATAATTCCGTTGGCAATCTCGGTGGTGGCATCACCCATGATCGTAGGACCGATGATAGCAAAGATGGTGCTTCCGATGGCGAAGATCAATACCAGAAGAAAAGCAAGCCGGTATTTGGACAGATAACCGGTAAGCCTCTTCATTGTGCCTTTAAAGTCCTTGGCCTTTTCACCGGGTCCCATGCCGCCGGGACCGAAACCGGGGCCTCCCGGCCCTATCTTTCTGCCGAATCTTGGAGGCGTTTTCGCATTCTGAGTATTCTGATTATTGTCTTTATTCATAATCCATTTCCTCCTTTGACAGCTGGGAAGATGCAATCTGACGATAGATCTCACAATCCTTTAATAATTCCCTGTGCGTGCCCTTCCCGACAATTCGTCCCTCATCCAATACCAGGATTTGTTCTGCATGCAGGATGGTACTGATTCTCTGAGCCACGATAATAACCGTGCTGTCCGACAATTCCTCCTTCAGTGCCTTCCGGAGCGTTACATCCGTCTTATAATCGAGGGCGGAAAAGCTGTCATCAAAAATATAGATTTCAGGGTTTTTTGCAATAGCCCTGGCGATGGAGAGCCTCTGCTTCTGGCCGCCGGATACATTCGTACCGCCCTGTGATATCGGGTCCTGATAACCCTCGGTTTTTGCTTCGATAAATTCAGTTGACTGTGCAATTCTCGCAGCCTTCGCTACTGTCTCGGAGGAAGCGTCCGGAACACCGAAGGCAATATTTGTCTCAATCGTACCGGAGAACAGAACGCCTTTCTGGGGAACAAAGCCCAGCTTATTTCTCAGCGTATGGAGCTTCAGCTTACGGACATCGGTTCCGTCAATCAGAAGGCTGCCCGAGCTGATATCGTAGAATCTCGGAATCAGATTGATTAAGGTGGTTTTACCGCTGCCGGTACTGCCGATAATTGCTGTTGTCTCACCGGGCTTTGCGGTAAAGCTGATGTCGGAGAGTACATCCTCCTCCGCATTCGGATAACGGAAATGAACATTCTTAAATTCTACGAAGCCTTTTTTGCTGATATCATACAGGTCCTCTTTTTCGGGCTCCTTAATTACCTCTTCCGTAGTCAGAATCTCATCGATACGCTTGGCGGCGACAGCGGCTCTGGGAAGCATGACAGAGATCATGGTAAGCATCAGGAAGGACATGATAATCTGCATCGTATACTGGATAAAGGCCATCATATCACCAACCTGCATGGTACCGTCATTAATCTTCCCGGCGCCGACCCAGATAATCAGGATGGATACCAGATTCATAATCAGCATCAGGGTAGGCAGCATCAGGGTCATAACACGGTTTACAAACAGATTATTCTTTGTCAGATTGATATTTGCATCATCAAACCGCTCTTTTTCATGCTTTTCCGTACTGAAGGCGCGGATAACCGGCAGACCGGTCAGCGTTTCCCTCATAACCAGATTAATCCGGTCCACCAGCTTCTGCATCAGCTTAAATTTAGGGATTGTAAAGAATAATAAGGTCAGGATCAGTATAAATACCGCACCGACACCGACACCCAGAGTCCAGGTCATGGACCTGTTTGTCTGCACAATCTTAAAAATACCGCCCAGTGCCAGGATGGGGGAGTAAATTACGATACGAATCAGCATGACGATCAGCATCTGTACCTGCTGTATGTCATTGGTGCTTCTCGTGATCAGGGATGCCGTAGAGAACTGATCCATCGACTGATTGGAGAAGGAGAGCACCTTACGGAACACCCTGCTTCGCAGGTCCCGGCCCATCTTTGCGGCAATTCTGGCAGCAAACAGGGTGACTAATATGGAGGCTGTCATGGCTGCCAGGGCTAATCCGAGCATTTTGGCACCTACCAGAAGAATATAATTTGTCTGCAGGCGGCCGACATTCACACCGATAGCTTCATACTCCGCTTTGATATAGGTTACGGCTGCAGAGGTGAGGAAGGTTTCCGGTAATTGCTCCAGGGAGGACCGGATATCCTTCATCACAGTCCCGACAGCCTCCGGAGGCATGGAAGCAAGGGATGAGGTAAAGTCCTTACTGCTGCCGGTCATAACCTTAGGCAGCAGGGAGTCCATAGAAAAGTCTGATTCTGCAGAGGAAGCAAAAGTGCCGTATTCACTTCCGCATAGCAGGAACAAGGGAACGGTGAAGATATCTTCCAGTAAAGCCTGCTCTTTGCCGTCCCAGGTATATAGATCATCGGTTTCCAGCAGAGGATATTTTTTGTGATAGGAGGCAAACTCCTTTTCTTCCAGAAGGGCTCCATCCAGGAGGGTATAGTGATTTAGCAGAATTTCCCTCTGCGAGGCATCCGTCATAACAAGTATCTTCTCCATTTCGGAGGCGCGGATTACCTCAGGAACAGCGTCGGGGATACCGCCCCTCATAACGCCGGTATTAATGATCTCTGAGGTATAAGTAGGTAAAGACAAGTCGCAATATGCCTGCAGGAACAGCAGAATTGTAACAAATATGAGCGCGACCGTTGATTTTTTTAGATATTTCAATAGTTTTAACATGCAGCGTCCTTTCTGATTACGTTTGGTTCAATAAATGACCGGAGGATCACCGGTAATAATTAAATGGAATCATCCTTTTGCAGATTGTCCTTGATCTTATCTGTAAGCCGGATAAATGTCTGGAGCTCCTCTTCCGTAAAACCGGCAAACATCTTCTTTGTCAGGCCGATCATGAATTGTTCTCCCCGATCAGCCAGCTTACGGCCCGTCGGTGTGAGATAGACCCTCATAATCCTTTTATCGGTCTCATCGGGAACCCTGAGGACATACCCATTGGCCTCCAGCTTATTCAGCATGCCGGTAACCGTTGAGGGCTTCACGAAATTTTTACAGGCCAATTCCTTCTGGGCAATCCCTTCGTTCTTACGGATCAGTGCCATCAGTTTCGGCTGCCCGGGGTACATCTTAAGTTTACCCATCTTTTGATAGGAAAGCTGGTGAGTTGATTTAAAAATCTCTGAGATGGAATCAATCAGCAGCCTGATATCAGAATTGTTCATAGGCCTCCTTTCATTCCACAGGCTCTATCGTGCATAAATATTTCAGTGTGACTGTGAGTTTGTAAATTTATTTAGGCACCTAATGATTTTGTATTATAACACAGGAATTGAGATAGTCAATATAAAGCGGAACATTTTATAATTCTTTTATATATACTCAGTGGATTTATGTCTGACTATGCAAGCAATGGCAAAAAGACAGGCTGTTGCGGATCAGCACAGCCCGTTAGCAATGAAGTATATCTGTTCAAACCTGCGCCGGGAGGCTTAAGCTTTCCCGGTTATCTCAATACGCCCAGCAGGATATCAATAAGCTTATTATTCATCTCCGGATTCATGAAGCAGAACCGGATGAATTTGTTGTTCAGGAAGGGGAAGGTGGAGCAGTCCCGGATCATACAGCCCTGTCTGATGGCGGCTTCGAACAGATCCATGGAGACAACCTCCTCCTTCAATATCTTTACTAATACGAAATTAGCAGTCGGAGTAAAGCATTTCACATTTTTCTCAGCACTTAACAGGGCACAGATCCGGCTCCGCTCCCTGGCAATCAGAGACCGGGTTTCCCGGATATAGGCTTCGTCCGTAAACATAATCTCACCGGCGATGGCAGCCAGACTGTTAATTGTCCAGGGATTTTTCCGCTGGTTCATTTCCTTTAAGAGATCCCCGTTTCCGCAGACGGCGTATCCAAGCCGGAGACCGGGGGCCGCAAAGAATTTAGAGATACCGCGGAGGATAATAAGATTATTATAATAACCGGTTAAGGGTACGGAGGTGATTTTCTGAATATCTTCAGCAAACTCCACATAGGTCTCGTCCACCATGACGAAGATACCCTTCTTCTTGCAGATATCCAGGATTTTGCGCATTTCACTTCTGGTGATCGCCGAGGAAGTGGGATTATTCGGGTTGCATATGGCTAAAAGCTCTACCTCCGGAGAAAGCTCCTTCTCCAGAGAAGGAATATCCAGGAGAAAATTGTTCTCCTCCTCCAAACGATAGTAGAGGGTACTGCCCCCTCCCAGCGCCACCTCCCGCTCATATTCCGAATAGGTGGGTCCGACAATCAGCGCTTTTTTGGGACGCTTAATCTGGATAAACAGGGAAATCAGCTCGGTAGAACCATTGCCGACGATGATATCACCGGGCTCCGCCTTCACATAGTCAGCGATACATCTTCGCAGGGATGTGTATTCCCGGTCCGGATAGCTCATGATGGCATCAATCCGCTGCGACAGAGTGGATTTTAATTTCGGGGATATGCCAAGAGGATTTACATTGGCAGAAAAGCTGACAATATCCTCTTTTTTAATACCGTATACCTTCTCTATTGTTTCCAAATCACTGCCGTGAAAATGATCCGTGTGCCTGATCATACTGATACTCCTTTCCACAAAATATTGTAGTGAAAACTTCCTACGTATTTCGACATGTACTAGATTTTTTTTCCTTTATCGATTATAATTATGGTAACTATTCAGCCATTGGGGCTGATATAAAACCATTATGAAGATGCATAAATATTATTATAGCTGATTTCATACAAAATGCAATGACCAGCATTTCAGAAAGCGGTTGAGTAATTCGTTAAACAGCATATACGAACTTTTGCTGAATAATTAAGCAGCCCGACGGCCACGCAGTTCGCAGTATTTCGTCAGAATGGAGAGGAGGTAGTATGAGGGAAAAAATCGAACGTTTTTCAAAAGGTGTTTTTGAATTCGAACTTCCTTTTCTCTGCTTATCTGAGGATACGATCGATATTACCGTCCCCGCAGGCAGGGTTTATGAAGGCAGCGTAACCATCAGTAATAATGCCGAAAGACCTATGAAGGGTGTAATCTATACCTCCCACAGGCTGTTTATGCCGGTGAATAATACCTTTTGCGGTGCGGTGAACCAGATACCTTACCGTTTTGATGCGACCTTTTTAAAAGCGGGAGATGACCTGCGGGGAGAGCTTAACATTGTAAGTGACTGCGGAGATATTTCCCTTCCTTTCCATGTCCGGATAGAAGCCCCCTACTGCAATACTTCCCTGGGGAAGGTGAAGGATCTGTTTCAATTTGCCAATCTGGCAAGGATGGACTGGACAGAAGCCAAGAAATTATTCCGTTCCGACGACTTTGAACGGATTATACTAAGAAATGACGAGAAATACAATATCATCTATCATAATCTGTTAAAAAACATTTCTACCAGCCAGGCCTTAGAGGAATTTCTGATCGTAATACATAAAAAATCAAGAATTGAATTAAGTATAGATAAGACCGCCCTTTCCTATGAGGTTTCCGAAGAGGAATTTATGGACAAGCTGGTCTTGACAAAGAATCATTGGGGCTATGCTGAGATCAGAGTCAGCACGGATGTTCCCTTTATCCGGCTGGAACAAAAATTCGTATGGGCGGACCGCTTTATCGGAAATACCCATCAGGTGTCCTTCGTGGTTGTTCCGCAGAATATGAAGAAGGGGAAAAACTTCGGAAGGATATACATTAAGACGGTTCACCAGACTATCGTGGCGGAGCTGGTATGCCACAAAAAAGACCGGACGGCAGAAGACACAGGGAAGAAAAAGGCTGCAGGCAGACTGTCCTATCGGTTAACGAGGAATTATCTGGAGCTTAGGCTGGACCGGGTCAGTCCCGCCCGCTACATAGAGACGGCAGAATCCCTTCTGAAGGAGGCACCTCAGCCGGAGGGGAACTTAAGGCGGCTGATGGATATACATCTGGCACTCGTTTCCGGCAGAACGAAGGCTGCCGGACAGCTCCTGAATGAGCTGGCAAGGGAGGAAGCAGTTCTCAAAAAAACCTCGGTTTTGGCGTATTGTGCATATCTTTATCTGGATGCATTATTTCGTAAGAATGAGGAAATCATCCGGAATGCTGCGGAGGAAATACGCAGGTACTATTTGGGCGGTCATTTTGATTGGAGAATCCTCTGGTTTTTACTATATACGGACCGGCGGTATGAGAAAAATAAGAGTCTGAAGCTGGCAGATATCAAGGAACAGTTCGAATCAGGCTGCAGGAGCCCGATCCTTTATTATGAGGCCGTATTGATTTTTGAGGAGGAGCCGTATCTGCTCCGTGATCTGGGTGATTTTGAATTGCAGGTATATCGGTTTGGTATTCGTTATGGCCTGGTGTCCGCAGAGACAGCCCTGCAATATACCTATCTGGCAAATAAGCGGAAGAACTACCAGCCCTTAATCTTTCGCTGTCTGACGACCCTGTATGAAGCCTATGGCAAATCCGAAATTCTTGCGGCCATCTGCTCCATGCTGATTAAGGGACTGAAGAAATCAACGAAGTATTTTGAGTGGTTCCGGCTGGGTATCGATGCACAGCTTCGGATCACCGAGCTCTATGAATATTATATTTATTCGGCGGACGAGGCCATGGATGCACCTCTTGCCCAGCCGGTATTGCTTTATTTTATCTATAACAGCAGCTTAAACGACAGAAAAAGGGCCTTTCTGTATGCCAATATTATTAAAAACAAAGAAAAAAATAATACAATTTATCGCACCTATTATAAGAGAATGGAAGTGTTTGCCTTAAAGCAGGCGGAGGTCCATAATATTAGCCCTAATCTGGTAGTCCTGTATCGGGAGTTTATGGACCTTAGAGCGATCAGCTCGGAGATGGCAAGGCATCTGCCCCATGTAATTTTTACCCACGAAATTATCTGCAATAATCGGAATATGACAGCCGTATCGGTGAGCCACAGGGAATTAAAGGAGGAGGAAACCATTCCTCTGACCGATGGACGGGCTTATGTTCAGATATATACCCAAAATACGGATATTTTTCTGTTGGATGCCCACGGTAACCGCTATACGGTATCTGTGGATTATGAGCTGTGTCCCCTCATGCCTCTGGAGGAGCAGGATTATATGAAGCTGGATTATGCCAGTCATCCGATGCTGCTGCTTCATATTCTGGAACGTTACCAAAGCTACCGGATCATCAGTGAGCAGGCCATTGCTTTAAGACAGCAGGTGCTGCAGATTTCAGGTCTTCAGAAGGATTATGCCACCTTATGCCTGACGGATCTGATTGATTACTATTATGAGAATTATAATGAGGTGCTGCTGGAGCAATTTCTGTCCGCTCTGGAGCTGGACCGGATCAGGGAAGCCGACCGGATCCGTTTCCTGGAATATCTGGTTATCCGGGGACATTTTGATAAGGCTTTGGAGGCCTTAAAGAATTTTGGCTTTGAAGGGGTCTCCGTAAAGCGTCTGGTCAGAATGTGCTCTTCCTGGATCAAAAACTCAGGTTCGGAGCTGAAGCATGAATTATTAATTTCCCTATGCCACTATATCTTCACCCAGGGAAAATATGATGAAGCAATTCTTGGCTATCTGGTCAGGCATTATTATGGTCCGACCGATCAGCTGCTCTGCCTGTGGAAGGCTGCGAGGGGCTTCGAATTGGAGACCCATCTGCTGGAGGAGCGTCTGCTGGTCCAGACGCTTTTCACGGAAAATAATCTGGCTGACAGCTTACAGGTGTTTGAGGAATATTACCGGAATGTATCAAACCATCAGCTGGTCAGGGCATTCCTTACGTTCCATGCTTATCAGTTTCTTGTTCATGATAATAAAATCGATACAGGGTTATTTCAGATAATGAGAAGGGAACTTAATTATGAGGAAAATGATATCTGCTTATTGGCCTGGATGAAATATCATTCCGGACGTAAGGGGCTTGCCGAAGGGGAGTATGATTTTATTGCCTGCCATATCAGCCGCCTGGAGAAGAAGGGTATCCTGCTGCCGTTTTTTATGGACTACGCGGATAAGGTAAAATTGCCGGGACGTATGATGGACAAATATTATATCGAGCATAAGGCCGACCCAAAGGTTCAGGTCTATCTCCATTACCGGCTGCGCGGAAATAAGGAAGAGACGGATTATATCACGGAACGGCTGCCAAATACCTATCTGGGGATTCATGTGAAGGAGCTGGTGCTTTTTTATCATGAAGTTCTTCAGTACTACATAACGGAGGAAACGGAACGGGAGGTAAAGGTGACGGATACCTTCCAGGTCCGCAATAACCGGGAAGGAACTGCGGAGGAATCCAGATTCAGCCAGATCAATATGATGCTGATGGCCAGAGAGATGCAGGATGAGAAGACTCTGATGGATATGATGGAGCATTATATAGTATCCGAATATATCATAGAAAACAGTTTTAAGCCGGTGGATATGAAACCATAGATCAAAGCATGTAAGTACGCTGGGCACAAACTGACACAAAGGGCAGGGATGTTAGCTATTATGCCGGCACCCAAATCACGGGTATCGGCAGCAGGGAGATTAGAATGAGAGGGGATAAGGAGACGATGGAAAACCAGCGCAAACTGATTATCGGATACGATTTATGTGATGACTTTTCAAGAATCAGCTGCTTCAGCTATAGAACCTTTGAACCAATCCCGATCAGCCCGGATGAGGATGAGGAAAACAGCCTGATTCCGACCGTATTATGTATAAAAAATGATACGAGGCTGTGGTGTTATGGAAATGAAGCCGTTTCAACTGCTCAGGGCGGTAACGGCATTCTCATAGATCATCTGGTCGACCGGTTAAAAAGCAGTGAGGAAACCGAGATCCTGGGCCAGAGCTTTACCGGAGCCGCCCTGTTAGAGAAATTCCTCAGGAAATCCCTGATCCTGGTCAAGAACTATTTCCCGACAGAGACAATCACGAAGCTGGTGGTAACCTTAAGGGAGACGGAGCCCAAGATTGTAGAGGGGGTCTACGAGGCCCTTTATCAGCTGGGAATTGAAAAAGACCGGGCAGTTGTCATCAGTCATGCAGGAGCATATATGTATTATGCACTTAGCCAGGACCGGCCCTTGTGGGCGAATGATGTGGGATTGTTCGATTTCAATGAATATGGCTTAAACTATTATCAAATCACCATTAACCGGAGATCTCTGCCTATGATAGCGGGCATGGAGAAGAAGGAATTTACGGATATCTTAAGCTACCCGATGCTGAAGCAAAAAGGCATAGATCCTTCTTACACCTTCTCGAATATTGCAAATACCGTCCTCTATAAACAGATTGTATCCACGATATATTTTACCGGCAAAGGCTTTCTGGGCGGCTGGGCAGAGGATGCAATCAGAGGACTCTGTGCGGGACGCCGGGTATTTATAGGTCAGAATCTGTATACGAAGGGCGCATGCTATGCTGCGAAGGAATTCGCCGGAGACAGGAAGCTGGGCGATATCATTCTGTTAAATAATGAGATGCTGGTGAGCTCCGTCAGCCTTAAGGTATATATGGATGCTGTGATGAAGGAGCTGCTTCTGACGGATGCTGCCGTATCCTGGTATGAGGTGGATTCAGAAATTGAGGTGATTCTCCAGGGGGAACCGGAGCTGGAGGTTATCTTAAGAAATATCATGACGAAGGAAACGACCAGAGAGAGGCTGCGTCTCGGCCAAATTCCTGCGGGACGTCCGGACCGGATGACCCGGCTGGGAATCCGCCTGACCTTTCTGGAACGATCCCTGGCAAAGCTTACGGTGACAGACCTGGGGTTCGGCGAATACTATCCGCCGTCGGGCAGGGTATGGGAGTTTACAATAGAGACTTAGAGAAATGGGGTAATATGGTATGGGAAAACTGATATTATGCAGCGGCAGAAGGACGGACCGGCCTTATGTGTTTGGGGCGGCCGGTATCAGGGTTTACTCGATGGAAGAGCTGGTATTCTATATCAATAGCCATATTTATTTTATCGACCAGGATACCTTCTCGGATGATTTATTTGAATGGATCGGGACAGAACTTAAACTGACTGTCAGGGCAGAGAAGTTAAAATATCTGAAGAGCCAAAAGGCGGATATCAGGACCCTGCTGGCAGCAGTCTTATGCAGCGCGGACTATTATACGGAACAGGAGATCAAGGAACTTATTAAGACCTTGGACGAGCTGAATGGTATGACTCCGGTTAAGAGGAGCTGCATCCGAGCATACTGTTATCTGGAGAACCGAAAATATTCAGAAGCGGCAGATGGATATGAACAGATTTTGAATTCGAAGGAAGCAGCCGGTCTGACTCCTGAGGAATACGGGGATATTCTTCATGATCTGGCTGTTGCACAGATTCACAGCAAAGGTCTGGCAGAAGCCTCCGAGACCTTTCGGCAGGCCTATGAACGCAATCATAGGGCGGAAAGCCTCCGGCAATATCTATATACGCTAAAGCTAAGTAATCGGATGGATTTGTTTTATCAAAAAGCAGAAGAATATCAGTTGGGCAATGACTTGAATGAAGATATCCTTCGGACTATGGAGCAATTGGAGGAGCAGGCCAGGGACGGTAAAGCCATGGCGGACTTACATAAATTAAAGAAATTGAGGGCCGAAGGCAGAATTGCAGAATACCAGCAGAGGCTTGATGAGATGCTTGAAGGCTGGATTACGTCTGTCCGCTGAGAAATTGGCCGGGCAGGAATCAAGGAAAAACAGGGAAGATAAATTCATATATGCTTTTACGATAAAATGATGATGAAAAGGCGAAGAGATAGCCGGTTCGGGAGAGATAAATTATGGCATGGTTTTCGAAGTTGATTTCAGGAAAAAAAAACAGAGGAGATATCTATGATACTCCGGGGACGGTATCCGCTCATCGCACCGACCCGGAAGTAAAAAAATCCTTCCGGATTAAGACAAAGTCGGATCGGCTGGCATTAATTACGGAGACCTGTGAACAGATTCTTGATCATATGAAGCAGATCGATGAAGCTAAGGTGGAGTATCAGGCGGTAACCTCCTATCTGACGGATATGCAGAAGCTGGATCTGATCCCGAAGGAACAGAGAGAGAATCTGGAGGATGCGGCACGCAGAATCCTGAATTTGAACAAGGAACGGGAAAAATTCCGGGAGAAGAACACCGGGATAACGGATGCACAATATCGGCTGTTTGAACGTTATGAGCTTCAATTACCCAGAGAGCTGGAGGCGATCCGTGAGAGCGAGAGATATCAGGGTGTGATTCAGATGGATTTGGAGCAGCTGCAGAAAGAGAAGCAGAATCTTATGAAGGAGGAAAGCGACATCCAAAGTAAGCACTCCTTCTTGAAAGGAATTGCGGTTACTACCTGTGTCATAATCGTTCTGCTGTTCGGAGTATTCGCTGCCCTTGGCAGTGCAACCGGCGCAAATCTGACCTTACCCTTCTTGCTGACCGTACTTATGGGTATGGCTACCGCCATGTACATCTTTATGGAGGCAAGAAAGAATGTCCATGACATTAAGATTATCGAGCTGAAGTATAAACGGCAGGTCATGCTGATGAACAAGGTAAAGCTTAAATCGGTGAATAACCGGAATTACCTGGAGTACACCTATAGTAAATATATGGTGGACAACTATAATCAACTGAGAGCCGGTTGGGAAGAGTACATCAAAGTAAAGGATGAAACCAGAAGGTTTAAAAATAATACGGAGCTATTGGAGTTTTATAACAATGAATTGATTCATGAACTTAAAAAATTCGGAATCGCCGACTCGGAGATATGGATTTATCAGCCGTCCGCCATCCTTGACAGCAAGGAAATGGTTGAGGTCAGACACCGGCTCAATGTACGCAGGCAAAAGCTCAGGGAGCGGATTGAGATGAACAGCAGCCAGAGGGAAGAGGCGGTTGCCCTGATTAATACCATAGTGACGGAATATCCGGACTGTGAAGAGGAGGCAATCCATATTTTAAAGAGATACAGACTCCAGAGGACTACGCAGAGTTAAGCAAAGAGGCTTCTTTCATCAGATTTTGTAATGGCGTAAAGCGCCATAATGGAGGAAAATATGGCGGATAAGAAAATCAAGCATATATTACTGATATTATTAAAGCTGGCTGTGGCAGGTATTCTGCTGATGACAGTAATTCTGGCAGGAATTAATTTATATATTAAGGCATCCGTCAGGGACCGGATATTGACGCCGGAGGAAGCCTCCGAACTGGATGCAGATTGTATTCTGGTATTGGGTGCGGGGGTATGGGAGAATGGGAGACCGAGCCATATGTTAACAGACCGTCTTCTGCAGGGAATTGAGCTTTATCAGGCCGGTGCTTCCGACCGGATACTGATGAGCGGGGATCATGGCCGTGAGGGGTATGATGAGGTGAATGTGATGAAGGATTTCGCCGCCCGGCGGGAAGTCCCTTCGGAGCATATTTTTATGGATCATGCTGGTTTTTCCACCTATGAAAGCATGTACCGGGCCAGGGATATCTTTGAAGCAGATAAGATTATCATAGTCACCCAGCAATACCATCTCTACCGGGCTCTATACATTGCTAAAGCCCTGGGGCTGGATGCGTATGGCGTGGCCTCCGATCCAAGAGAGTATGCCGGGCAGAATTATCGGGATGTTCGGGAGTTCGCAGCCAGGATCAAGGATTTCCTTTATGTAATCATTAAGCCGAAGCCAACCTACCTGGGAGAGACTATTCCGGTCTATGGGAACGGGGATGTTACCAACGATTGAATAGATGGAAATGATTATTTAAGATATAGCGTGGAAAGCAAGAATATCAGAATATGAAGTTTTTAATCTGCAAAGTATGCTATCTTTCCATTATAGTGTGGGAAACTATTTTTGAGGGAGTCTGAACACTTATGCTATCTTCCCAGAGTAGTGTGGAATTTGAGATAAGTATTGTATTTTACTTTAATAAGCGATAGACTTTTAATTCTTTTTGTAATATATATAATAGTAAAAACATTATCTATGCAAGTCAATCAAAACAAGTTTGCGATATAATATTTATATAATGTACACTCGTAGGGACGAACTGTGTTCGTTCACGGATGGTCGCAGACCGTCCCTACATGGGGATGTAGATTATTTATAATTAGACGAAAGCGAGAGAAGAAAATGGAGCAAGGTACAATGACTTTCCCAGAAAATGAATATTCTTTGATTGTTAACCGATTGAATCAGGGAAAGACTTGTTATACAACAAGAGTATATAAAGAATTGGGTATATACAGAGAAGGTGTGAAATATAACACTCCGTGGAATCAAACTATTGTTGTGATTCAAATACAGCAATTCAATAAAATTGCAGACCACCCTTTTTACAAGGAACTAACTCCGGCTCAACGTGAAGAAATCTATCAGTATTCTGAGAAAGCTGACAAATCTTATGAACTAATTGCCTTTAAACTTATTGAAAAATAAATGTGATAAAATTTTAAAACACCCGATAATAAGCATTATGTTATTAGTTAATAAAAATATCATAATCACTTGATTATCGAGATTAGTTACATATATAAACCAAAGAAAAGTTTAAAAAGAATACCACACTAAATTTTAAATAATCGAAATAATAAAATACTTGACATTATGAAAAACTTTGCATAATATATAACTAATATTCCATAGAGAAAAATGTAATGATGGAGAGGATTAAATAAGCAGTGCTTAGCAGAGAGGACCGCTCACCGGCTGAAAGGTGGTCTGAAGCGAACTTATTGAAGGTAGCTCCGGAACAGCATTTCTGAACCCGTCAGGTGTGTAGGAAGTGCCGGGAAGTCCCGTTACAGACCAAGAGTTGGCCAGAGCAGCATTGGCCATAAATAAAGGTGGTACCACGGTTCTTCGTCCTTTGCGGCGACGGGCCTTTTTTGTTGTCCGTCAGACCACAGCGGGCAATTAAAATGTGTATCCGGAATGGCAGAAGAAATTCCGGTACAAAAGCTGGCAATACATGGGAGAGGTTAACCGGAAAGAAAATGTACTGCCAATGCAAAATTGCCGTCAATTTAAAACAGAAGGAGAGATTACCATGGAAAAGGAACTCGCTAAGACCTATGACCCCAAGGACATAGAAGAAAGATTGTACCAGAAATGGGAAGACAATAAGTATTTCCACGCGGAAGCAGATAGAAGCAAAAAGCCCTTCACAATCGTGATTCCCCCGCCGAACATCACCGGCCAGCTTCACATGGGGCATGCACTGGATAATACGATGCAGGATATTCTGATCCGTCTTAAGAGGATGCAGGGCTATAATGCATTGTGGCAGCCGGGAACGGATCATGCCAGTATCGCCACCGAGGTTAAGATCATCGAGCAGCTTCGTAAGGAAGGTATCGAGAAGGCGGACCTGGGCAGAGAAGCCTTCCTGGAAAGAGCCTGGCAATGGAAGGAAGAGTACGGCGGAAGGATTATATCCCAGCTGAAGAAGCTGGGCTCCTCCTGTGATTGGGACAGAGAGCGCTTTACTATGGATGAGGGCTGTTCGGAGGCGGTTAGCAAGGTTTTTGTTAAGCTTTATGAGGAAGGTTACATCTATAAAGGTTCAAGAATCATAAACTGGTGCCCTGTTTGCAAGACCTCTATTTCTGATGCTGAAGTAGAGTATGAGGAGCATGCAGGACATTTCTGGCATATCAAATACCCGATTGCAGGAGAAGAGGGCTTTGTGGAGATCGCAACCACCAGGCCTGAGACAATGCTGGGAGATACTGCGGTAGCAGTTCATCCGGAGGACGAAAGATACCGGCATCTGATTGGAAAGAAGGTTCTCCTGCCCATTGTAAACAGGGAAATCCCGGTAGTAGCCGATACTTATGTGGATAAGGATTTCGGAACCGGCGTGGTTAAGATTACTCCGGCTCATGACCCCAATGATTTCGAAGTTGGTAAGAGACATAATCTTCCTGAAATTAATGTTATGAATGATGACGCTTCCATCAACGGAAACGGCGGAAAATATGCCGGTATGGATCGTTACGAAGCACGGAAGCAGATCGTGAAAGAGCTGGATGAACTGGGACTTCTGGTTAAGGTTGCGGATCATTCCCATAATGTAGGAACCCATGACCGCTGTAAAACTACAGTGGAACCCCTGATTAAGCCCCAGTGGTTTGTTAAGATGGATGAGCTGATCAAACCGGCAGTGGAAGCAGTAAAGAGCGGAGAGATTCAGTTTGTTCCGGAACGCTTTGATAAGACGTATTTTAACTGGACGGATAATATCCGTGACTGGTGTATTTCCAGACAGCTCTGGTGGGGGCACCGGATACCGGCTTATTACTGTGACGGCTGCGGAGAAGTTATCGTATCGGAAGAAGAGCCCAGCCGGTGCCCGAAATGCGGCAGTACCCATTTAAGACAGGATGAGGATACTCTGGATACCTGGTTCTCCTCTGCATTATGGCCCTTCTCGACCCTTGGCTGGCCGGAGAAGACAGAGGATCTGGATTATTTCTATCCAACCGATGTTCTGGTAACCGGATATGATATTATCTTCTTCTGGGTAGTCCGTATGATATTCTCAGGCTACGCCCATATGGGGGAGAAACCCTTCAGCAAGGTTCTGATACACGGACTGGTAAGGGATTCCCAGGGACGTAAGATGAGCAAATCCCTCGGAAATGGGATTGACCCCCTGGAGGTGATTGATAAATACGGTGCGGACGCTCTCCGCTTCTCTCTGATAACCGGCAATGCACCCGGCAATGATATGCGCTTTTATTGGGAGAAGGTGGAGGCCAGCAGAAACTTTGCGAATAAGGTATGGAATGCCTCCCGCTTCATTATGATGAATCTGGAGAAGGCTGAGAACAATGCGATCATCGATTTACGTCTTATGACCGGTGCGGACCGCTGGATCTTATCCAAGGTAAATACTTTGGTAAAGGAAGTAACTGAGAATCTGGAAAGCTTTGAGCTGGGGATCGCATTACAGAAGATATATGACTTCATCTGGGAAGAGTTCTGCGACTGGTACATCGAGATGGTAAAGCCAAGATTATACAATGATGCCGATGAGACGAAGACAGCGGTACTCTGGACCTTGAAGTATGTTCTGACGACCTCCTTAAAGCTGCTTCACCCCTATATGCCTTTTGTTACAGAAGAGATATTCTGTACTCTTCAGGAGATGTCAGGCAGCAGGGAAGCGGAATCCATTATGATCTCCCCATGGCCTGTTTATCACCCGGAATGGGAATTTGCGAAAGAACTGGAGAGTATCGAGCTGATCAAGGAAGCCGTCAAGGGCATCCGAATTGTACGCAGCAACATGAACGTACCTCCGAGCAGGAAGGCTGCCGTAATTGTGGTTTCCGATAATCCTAAGACCAGGGATATCTTCACTGACAGCAGGGTGTTCTTTGCAACCCTGGGATATGCCAGCGAGGTAACCGTGCAGCAGGATAAGGCCGGTATCGGTGAAGATGCGGTATCTACAGTAATTCCGGGAGCAGCAATCTATATCCCGTTTGCGGATCTGGTTGATATTGATAAGGAAATTGAGCGTCTGACCAGGGAGAAGGAACGTCTGGAAAGCGAGCTGAAGCGTGTGACCGGAATGCTGGCGAATCCGAACTTTGTTAATAAGGCTCCGGAGAGTAAGCTGGCAGAAGAGCGGGCAAAGCTGGATAAATACAATGACATGATGAAACAGGTTACGGAACGCCTGAAGCTTTTGAGTAAGTAGGCTTCTTTTCTATAGGAGGAAAGTGTGCAGCCTGATGCGGGGACTGTTGCATAATAATAAAAGCAGAGCAAAGGAGATTCCCTAATGCACTGTTTGCCTGACAGATCGATGATTATGCAACAGCCCCTGTTTTTTGCGTCAATTATTTACACAATAATAACATATACCGTCTTGCAATCACGACCTGAATCCGATATGATAAAGATAGATATTCCATTGGAACCAGGTATGGCATTCAGAACAGACGGGCAGGGTGTTGTCTTCCTTCAATGGAACGTATAGAATTACATAAGTGAATACTTATTCAGGAAAGGGTTGTTGGAATGCTGCAGGACGATTATATCAGTTTTACCATTGAAAAACAGAAGCATATCGCTTTGATTGCCCATGACAGTAAGAAACAGGAGATTGTGGATTGGGTGGATGCTAATAAGAATATTTTGAAGAATCATTTTTTATGCGGTACGGGTACCACAGCAAGAATACTAGCGGAGAAGACAGAGCTGCCGGTAAAGGCTTATAACAGCGGACCTCTTGGCGGTGACCAGCAGATCGGTTCCAGGATTGTGGAAGGCAATATCGATTTTGTGATATTCTTCTGGGATCCGCTGGAATCCCAGCCCCATGACCCGGACGTGAAAGCCTTGCTCCGTATTGCGGCAGTTTATGATATTCCGGTTGCAAATAACAGGGCGACAGCGGATTTTCTTATTACTTCCAAATATATGAATGAGGAATATGAAAGAAAGGTTTTAAATTATAATAAGATCATTCAGCACAGATTGAAGGAGCTCAGCGAATGACGCTTCTGGCAGCAGGAGGCTCAGATTACTGAGCATGGCAAAAAATCAGTGAGATAGCCGAAGCTTAATTTATATAATAATATAATAATAAGTACATCCCGGATGTTATGGCTTTACAAGGCACCCGGGATGTATTTTTTAATGGAATGAGCAGGGGGCATCGACAGTGATAAAAACACAAGAGGGGCCTTATGCTTCTCTCAGACTAATTAACCGGCGGTCAGGCTGTCAATGAAGTATCTGGCGGCCTCTGAGATGGGGATATCGTTATTATAAGCTGCAACCAGCATTCTGGAGGGGATCTCCAGGGTATTAATGACGGTCAGGTTACCCGTCTCCCTGATACAGAAATCAGGGATGAAGGCGATACCAAGGCCGATTTTTGCCAGGTCAATCAGAAGGTCATTGCTGCTTAGCTCAATGGCAGGAACCAGATCCAGGGAGTTTTCCAGGAAAAGATTGTGCAGATACATGCTGGTGGTGGAACGTTTCTCCAGCATAAGGATCGGGTACTGCTGCAGCTCCTGGAGGGTAACCGGACGATTACTCAAAGGGAAAGCATCCTTGTTGGCAATGAAGATATCCCGGAATTCCTTTACGGGGATAATCTGCATCATATTATTCAAGGCGGAATTCGGTGAATTGGTTACGATAATGTCCACCTCGTTCCGCTCCAGAAGCTTTGCACATTGCAGAGAGGTACCATTGGTGACCTTGATGTGGATATTGGGAAACTGCTTGTGGAATTGATTCAGATACGGAACCAGATAATAACGGCAGATGGTGTCGCTGGCTCCAAGTCTAAGCTGAATTCCGCTTTTCGGATCGGCACAAAGCTGGTTTTCACCCCGGCTGATCAGATTGATGGCCGGTTCGATATGTTTTAAGAGAAGCTCACCCTCCTTCGTCAGGGCCACCCGTTTTGTACTGCGGATGAACAGGGTTTGATTCAAACGCTTCTCCAGGGTTTTAATGGACTGGCTGACGGCTGATTGGGAGATAAACAGGGTATCTGCGGCCTCGGAGAAGCTAAGGCTCTTTGCCACATGATAAAACACCTTATACAATTCATAATTAATATCCATAATATCCTCCTATAACCCCGCCATTGCAGGCAGCGGGGTTGATCGAACGTGGAGCTGCTGTTAATCGGAAGCATTCTATATATTAGATAGTCTAATAAAAAGATTTACATATATTAATTATGATTATAAGACATGTTATGTTATAATGCAAGAAAATGATAGGAATCCAGACCTTCTGAAGGATAAGGAGCGTATTTTATGGCCAGAGTAAAGCGGATTTACGTAGAGAAGAAAGAACCCTTTGCAGTCAGAGCAGAGGAATTAAAAACCGAACTGAAAAGTTATCTTGGAATGAAGGGCCTGCAATCTGTCAGAGTCCTGATCCGTTACGATATAGAGAATATTAGTGAAGAAACCTGTAAGAAAGCACTGGGAACCGTATTTTCGGAGCCTCCGGTTGATATTCTGATGGAAGAGAAATTTACCACTGAAGAGGGAGATAAGATTTTTTCCGTAGAATATTTGCCGGGACAGTTTGACCAGCGGGCAGATTCCGCGGAGCAGTGCGTGAAGCTCCTGAATGAGACGGAGTCCCCTGTAATACGTTCCGCCACCACCTATATCCTCACCGGCGATATTACGGAGGAAGAGTTTGAAAGGATTAAGACCTACTGCATTAATCCGGTGGATTCCAGAGAGACGGATGAAGCAATACCAAAGACCCTGGTGGCAGAATATGACGAGCCGGAGGATGTTATTATCCTCACCGGCTTTAAGGATATGGAGAAGGAGCAGCTTCATCAGCTCTATTCCTCCTTTAATCTTGCCATGACCTTTGAAGATTTTAAGCATATCCAGAAATATTTCCGTAGAGAAGAGGACCGTGATCCATCCATGACGGAGATCCGTGTACTTGATACCTATTGGTCCGATCATTGCCGTCATACGACCTTCCTGACGGAGCTGAAGGATATCCGCTTCGAGGAGGGCTATTATGCGGAGCCGATCAAGGCCGCCTACAACAGTTATATTGCGGAACGGGACAAGCTGTACAAGGGCAGGGATGACAAATATATCTCCCTGATGGATATCGCCCTTCTGGCTATGAAGAAATTACGGTCAGAGGGTAAGCTGGAGGATATGGAAGTGTCCGATGAGATCAATGCCTGCTCCATTATCGTACCCGTAGAAATCGACGGCAGAACGGAAGAGTGGCTGGTATTCTTCAAGAATGAAACCCACAATCACCCGACGGAGATTGAACCCTTCGGCGGAGCCGCCACCTGTCTTGGCGGAGCCATCCGTGATCCGCTGTCCGGCAGAGGGTATGTATATCAGGCGATGAGAGTGACTGGTGCCGCAGACCCTACGGTACCCGTTAAGGATACCCTGAAGGGCAAGCTGGCCCAGAGAAAGATTTGCACCGGTGCCGCGGCAGGCTACTCCTCCTATGGCAACCAGATTGGTCTGGCAACCGGCCTGGTGGATGAGGTATATCATCCGGGCTATGTGGCAAAAAGATTAGAAATCGGCGCTGTTATGGGAGCTGCTCCAAGAAGGAATGTAATCCGTGAGAATTCTGACCCCGGGGACATCATCATTTTGATGGGAGGACGGACCGGACGGGACGGACTCGGCGGTGCAACCGGATCATCGAAGATCCATACGACAGAATCGATCGAGACCTGCGGCGCGGAGGTTCAGAAGGGCAATGCCCCTACGGAAAGAAAGCTCCAGCGCTTATTCCGCAGGGAAGAGGTAAGCAGATTAATTAAGAAATGCAATGATTTTGGGGCAGGCGGCGTATCCGTAGCAATCGGTGAGCTGGCAGCAGGCCTCTATATAGATTTAGACCAGGTACCGAAAAAATATGCCGGACTTGACGGGACTGAGCTGGCAATCTCAGAATCCCAGGAAAGAATGGCAATTGTAGTAGACCCGAAAGATGTTGACCAAATGCTTCAATATGCGGAGGAGGAAAACCTGGAGGCAGTTGTTGTTGCGAAGGTAACAGAGTCTCCCCGGCTTGTGATGGAGTGGAGGGGCAGACAAATCGTTAATCTGTCCAGAGCCTTTCTCGATACCAACGGTGCTCATCAGGAGGCCTCTGCTTTCGTCCGGGTACCGGCGAAGGAAGATAATTATCTGACCACCGGAGCTTCCGGATTGCTTTCCGATACTTCTGATTTTAAGGAAAAATGGCTGAAGAACCTGTCGGCCTTGAACACATGCTCCAAGAAGGGGCTGGTTGAGATGTTTGACAGCTCCATCGGCGCCTCCACCGTTACCATGCCTTACGGCGGAAAGTATCAGCTGTCTCCGATTCAAACAATGACGGCAAAGCTTCCTGTGCTTGACGGAAGCTGTGACACCGTTACCATGATGAGCTATGGCTTTGATCCTTACCTGTCCAGCTGGTCCCCCTTTCATGGGTCAGCTTATTCGGTGCTTTCTTCGGTTGCCAAGATTGTGGCTTCCGGCGGCGACCATACGAAGATCCGCTTTACCTTCCAGGAGTTCTTCCGCCGGCTCGGGAATGATCCCAAACGCTGGGGAGAGCCGTTGGTTGCTCTGTTAGGCGCGTATGATGCGCAGGTAAGATTAGGTCTGCCCTCCATCGGAGGCAAGGACAGTATGTCCGGGACCTTCAACGATATTGATGTTCCGCCGACTCTGGTATCCTTTGCTGTGGATATAGCGAAGGCAGGAGATATCATTACCACCGAACTGAAAGTACCGGGCAATGTCCTGGTAGAATTCCGGATACAAAAAGACGCCTATGATCTTCCCGATTATGACCAGGCAAGCTCCTTATACGGCAGAATTACCCGCCTGATGAGCAGCGGCAGGATTGCATCCGCTTATGCCGTGGGCTTTGGCGGTACGGCGGAAGCAGTATGCAAGATGGCCTTTGGTAACAAGCTGGGCGTAAAGCTTTCGGATCGTCTTTCGGAGAAGGATTTATTCCTGCCGGGTTACGGTGCGATTGCGGCGGAAATAAGGGAAGAGGATTGGAAGGCTCTGAATTCGGGTGCCCTGGCAGAAGACAGGCAGGATCGTATTACCTTCTCATCGGAGGAAATGAAGCTGATTGGTACGATTACAAAAGAGGAATTTTTCCAATATAAAAATACCATTATTACGATGGAAGAAGCTCTGGCTTCCTGGACCGGGACCCTGGAGAGGGTATATCCGACAAGAACGGCGGAAGAAGCAAACAAGCTTGAAACGAAGCTTTATGATGCGAAGAGGCTTTATGTTGCGAGGAATAAAGTAGCGAAGCCAAAGGTATTCATACCTGTATTTCCCGGAACAAATTGTGAGTACGACACATGGAAGGCATTTCAAAATGCCGGTGCCGAGATAAATACGATAGTATTCCAAAATTTGACGGCCGAGAACATAAGAGAATCTGTGGGAGCCTTTGCAGGGGGCATTAGGGGGGCACAGATTCTCATGTTCCCCGGTGGATTTTCCGCCGGAGACGAGCCCGATGGATCTGGTAAATTTATAGCAACCGCATTCCGTAATGAGAAGATCAGGGAAGCGGTCAGTGACCTCTTAAACAACAGGGATGGTCTGGCACTGGGTATCTGCAACGGATTCCAGGCATTGATCAAGCTGGGACTTGTGCCTTACGGTGAGATAACTCCTCAGAAACAGGATTCCCCGACACTGATAACCAACAGTATCGGACGCCATGTTTCGAAGGCAGTTTATACCAAGGTGGTAACCAATAAATCACCCTGGCTTATGAAGGCCGAGCTGGGGGGGATTTATACCATACCGGCCTCCCATGGAGAAGGCCGCTTTGTAGCAAACGGGGAATGGATTCAGAAGCTGTTTGATAATGGGCAGGTAGCGACACAATATGTGGATCTAGAGGGAAATCCTACGATGGACCCGGATTATAACCCGAACGGTTCTTATTACGCCATCGAGGGAATCACCAGCCCGGACGGAAGAGTACTGGGTAAGATGACCCATTCCGAGCGCTGCGGGGATTCCGTAGCCATCAACATCTACGGCAGCCAGAACCAGCATATCTTCGAAGCCGGTGTAAGCTATTTCAGATAAAACACCTGCTTCAGGAATTAATAACATGTAAATTCTTATAACTTATATGACTCTTCGTATAATGGGGAGAAGAAAGATGCTTGTATAAACATCTTCCTTCTCCCAAAAAATTTTAAACGGCCTCCTAGTACCTGTCACCATTGCGTTAGAAGTTTACACAAACTTTGGGATGCTCTCTGGATTTAATTATATTCCTTATTCATCTTTGTAGCCAAATCCGGAGTATAACCCCATAGACTTACCTGTGATGTCATATAAAGTATATTCTATATACAGCGAATCCTCATCTATTCGATATATTTCTGTGCCCACAGGAAAAGAGCTCGAATAAAAATCCTCTTTCGGAACAAGGCTGTCATCTGTTTCGTAACTTGTAACAGCGATAACGCTTCCTAAATATTCCAATTTATCAATATCATGTCTGCTTCCTTTAGCGGTATCAAAAAAGATATACAATTCACCATCTACAAAAATTGAAGGCGGCGGGACATCCTCTACAACATCCTCTGCAACAATTGAAGGCGCTGGGTCATCCGGGGTTAACGAAGGTGATAGCTCATCTTCAAAAGGCGTCTCAGAACTGCAGGCGGACAAAAGCAATACAGAAAGCGCAAGAACAAATAACCTTTTAATCATAGAGATAACCTCCCTCCTTGTTCTTATTTAAATCAATATCTTGTTATAGTCCAATTTGTAAACGTGTATCCATAACCTGTAAGTCTCTTACTCTTGGGATATTCCCTTCTTCCGCCAGCGGTATAAATACAGGCCGTTCCAATAAATTCTTGTTCGGAGAATGGAGGGTAAGATACAGCTCTTTGTTAAACGCTCTGAATATCATTCCATGGCCGCCGTCGCTTTTATAAAGCAAATCCGCATCATGTCTCCAGGGGCCGGTGATGGAGCCGTTGTCCGATATGGAGACGATCTGAACATAGTCATTATTATCGCTAAGACTGGACCATAACATAACCAAAGGCTTTACTCCGGTGTCATAAGCCACAGAAATCGAAGCAGATTCATAGGAAGCCATTTTATCATTAATGTCTGCAAAATTACGGTAAGGACTGTCGGGCTGGAATAGATATGGTCCATCCGTAACATAATTAGGGCCGTTTCTTATGGGGCGTGACCATGGTGAATTTGACGCGGTAAAAAGTAATACCGGCTCTGATATGGATTTACTCAAATCAGAAGAAAGCTTAACAGCGCATATTTCTCCGTCTCCCACCTGAACCCATTCATGACAGAACACCATATAGGGCTGCCCGCTTGCATCTACGTAAAAGGTACCGTCCAGGCACTCCCAGTTATGAGGAGTCACCGGACCGTCGCTATGCAGGCGGAAGGGACCGGTGGGAGAATCCGAGATCAGGATCTGTGTTCCCCGGCAGCGGTCGGGGGCTTTAAAGGATACAAACGCGTAGAAGGAGCCGTTATATACATGAACCTCCGGGGCCCAGTAATTACGGTCTGCCCAGAAGCCCTCCGGCTTATGGAAGGCCTCTATCGGAGCGCTCCAATCACTTAAATCCTCACTGACATATACATCGAAGCCATCGCATTCACCCCAGCAGGTTGCACCCCGGGTTCCATACATGTAGTATTTTTCCTCATAGGGAAGAACAAAGGGATCGCGGATATTGATATCATTTAAATTCATAATCGTCAACCTCTTTCTTAAGAATCATTCATCAAACGAACTTTTCTTCATCTTACCTTATCCCTAAGCAATAATCAATCCTTTCCCGGTTGCTGCCCCAAAACGGGCAAAATATTTCGAAAATTGCACAAGAAATAAATTGAGAAAATAAATTTATTTTAATACAAGAAAAGGATACCGCAGGCACAGGGTATCAGCTCATATTGATGTTATAGGTTGCAGGTTATAGAAAGTATTATGATATAATTATTAGACTATTTTGTTAAGGATTTATATAATGGGATTAACATTATTAGACATTTATACCGGGTTTACCCATAGGAGGAGAGAGGATGGAGAAATTTAAGAAGCTGGCGATTGCACTCTGCATATCACTGACGGCATGTATCGTTGCCCAATCAGTTAATGCGCCGGGTTTAACTGCTGCCCAAGCGGCAACATCAAACCCTACCTTAAAATCCAGCAAGTTATATGTAAGAATAGGAGCAAAAATAAAAATTGAACTGAACAATAAGAATTCCAAAGCGACCTACACCTATAAAAGCAGCGATACAAAAATTGCAACTGTAGCTAAGGATGGTACCGTTTCCGGTAAGAAAGCAGGTAACGTTACCATTACAGTTACCCAGACCCTGAACAAGAAGAAGACAGAAATCGGTAAGGCAGCCGTTACCGTTCAGCCTAAGCTGGATTACGATAAAATGATTGCGAATTCCTTAATTACAACGGGTAACAACTACCGTATGATGAAAGCAATCGAGAAAGCACAGAATGGTGAAGACGTAACCGTGGCCTTCATTGGCGGTTCCATTACGGAAGGCGCTAATGCCACAACCGTTCAAAAAAGCTGGTCCTATCTGGCCTATGACTCCTTTAAGAAAGCTTTCGGTAAGGGAGATGGCTCCAATGTTCATTATGTGAATGCCGGTATGTCAGGAACGCCGTCCCTCCTCGGCATGGTAAGGTATGAAAGAGATGTCGCTGCCCGTGCCGAAAGCGTTCCGGATATCGTATTTATCGAATTTGCAGTAAATGACGGTGATGACACGACGAACGGGGATGCGTTTGAGAGTCTCGTACGGAATGTATTGAATTCGGAGAACCAACCGGCAGTAGTATTGATATTCAGCGTATTCCAAAGCAACCGGTGGAATCTTCAGGATAGATTGCAACCGGTCGGAGAGCACTACAATCTTCCGATGATCAGCATCAAGAACGCCATTGTTCCCGAGCTGAATAAAACGGCTTTGGTAGACAGTGAATTCTGGGCCGGTGACGGATGGCACCCGATTGATTACGGTCACCAGCTTATGGGGGACTGTGTGACTTATTATTTTGATACGGTAAGTAAGGAAACCAGGGCAGAAGAAGACATAACCATTCCGGAGGAGGCTAAGATCGGCAAATCCTTTGAGGGAATCCGGATGATTGATTCCAAGAACATCCCGAAGGGTGTCACCGTGAAAGCAGGCGGCTTCTCCGGCACGGATCTGGCACTGGGAACCTTTAAATATGATTATACCTTGAAGACCTTCCCGAATAACTGGATGCATACGGCAACCTCCGGTAATACGGCCTTTAAGATGACCCTGGACTGCAAAAACCTTGTTATGGTATTTAAAAAGAGCGGTGATTCGGTTAACTTCGGATATGCCGAGGTATATGTCGACGGTAAATTAGTGAAGACGTTTGCGGGAAATGGCGGATGGAACAATCCCCGGACAGAAGTTATCATTAATGAGAAAGAAACTGCAAAGCATACAATTGAGATAAAGATGGTTCCGAGTAAAAAAGATAAGAATGGAAAATCGGATAATAATCAGAAAAAATTCTTCTCCATTCTGGCATTTGGATATACAGATTAATTCGTTTTATTTCGCTTTCAATCTTCCTTTTTGCGGCAGCCCTTAATCGAGTAAAATCGTTTAAGGGCTGTCTTTTTGTCCTGATCATCATGCCGGAAGATAAATATGGAAGATAACTTGTTGCTTTCCCAAATAAGTGTTATAATTTGTTATATTTTATATTTTATGGTTGAAAAGGGGGTAATTTTTACGAATTTATGTAAGAAATATCTGTCAAGATCAAACTGGCCCCGTGTCACAGAGAAGGAATTTGTATACAAAACGGTGGATCATGGAGAGTTTCAGGGAAGTATCGGGCTGATACATATCAAATATGTGAAGGAACCTTCGGTCAAGGTCTATGGAAATACCCCTATTAAGTTCGTTGACTCAGGATATTACTGGCTGCAGTTTGCGCCGAGGAAGGAGCATTATTGGCTGACGGCTGCTTTCAATGAAAAGGAGGAAATCGTTCAGTACTATATTGATATCACCTATGAGAACCATCTTGAGGATCAAGGGGAAGCGTTTTTCTATGATTTGTTTCTGGATATTGTGTTGCTTCCGGACAACCAATTATTTCTCCTGGATGAGGATGAGCTGTTGGAAGCACTGAATAACCATGTCATAAGCCAGGCCGATTACGATATGGCATATGCCGCTGCGAAGGATATCATGGAGAAGCTGAAAGGGCGGGCGGATGAGCTGAAGGAGTTTTGTTATCCTTATTTTGAAGAATTAAAGCAACGTTTCAATAGATAATATTTATCCGTAAATTACATAATTAAAATTAAGATTGCCCCGAATGGATTACATTTACGATGAGATAAGATAAATATGGTAGATTCTCCGTGAAATAGATATTTGAAGATTGGGTATGCTATTACTATCGATATAGTAACGGAGGAAGCCATATGAAAATAAAACGAAGTATATTGTTTATTATATTTATTCTGGCCTTATGCTTGCAGGCCTGCGGGCCGAAGGAGAAAGAGGAGAACCGCGACGGCGGCAAAACAGAAGATACAGAGGATAAATCCGGGGATAAAGATAATACGGAAACACCGGATAAAGAGCAGGATCAGCAGGAGGAGCCTCCTGCAGCACAGATTACCATTAATGAACAGGTTCTTTATGAAAAGGATGACATCAGGATTACAGCCACTGCTTTTTCTGAGGATGAATTCCTTGGACCGGAAATTAAGCTCTTGATTGAAAACAATTCAACAATAGATGCAACAGTACAAGCCAGAGAAGTCTCGGTGAACGGACTGATGATTGATCCTACCATGTCCAGCGATGTGGCGGCAGGCAAGAAAGCGAATGATTCCTTAGCCTTTTTTACCGAGGATCTGGAGCAAAATGCGATTGATAAGATTGCTGTGGTGGAGCTGCGGTTCTCTATCTTTAATACGGATACCTTTGAAGAGATAGCAGAGACGGATACCATAACAATTCTTACTTCTGTTTCGGATTCCTTTGTACAGACCTATGACGACAGCGGTGATGTGATTTATGAAAAAGATAAAATAAGAATCATTGAGAAAGGAATTTTGACAAACGAATTATTCGGACCGGAGCTTAGAATATATATTGAAAATAATTCCGAGAAAAACATTACGGTACAGGCTCAGAAGGTATCGGTAAACGGTTTTATGGTGGAACCCATATTCTCCAGCGAGGTGTCTCCCGGAAAGAAGAGAAATGACGGTATTACCTTTCTTGACCTGGAGGATGATATCGTGGCCATTACCCAGGTGGAATTATCCTTTGTAATATTAGATACGGATTCCTTTGAGAAAATTGATGAGTCGGATACGATCGAAATAAAATATGATTAAGCCGGCCGGAAATAAGAGAACGGGCTTATAATGATATCAGGGCACAAAAGGGGCTGTTTTAAAATAGCTATTTTAAAACAGCCCCTTTTTGCACTCCTAACATTAATCAATAATGACAGCCTCAAAATGCGGATGCTCGATGATAAATTCTGCAATTGCCATACCCATCGCAAAGAAGGAGAGCAGTATGATAAGAGCAATTGCGGTTTTGTCATAAATCAATTGATCCGGCGCCTTCTGTCTGAAATTTGCGAACAGAATCTCAGAGCCTAAGAAGATGAAGATGACCGGCCACAGCTTATATATGATTTCGTAGGAGAGTTCAGGGAAAAAAATCCTTGCCAAAAACAGCAAGCCGAAAATAATCAATAAAATTCCCAAGGTAAATGTTCCGATTCTATGCTGCTTCATAACAATTTTCCTCCTTTATCCTCAATCATATCCAGGCGGTCCTCCATATCGAGCTCCTGTTTCTTGCCCAGGATGAGCCGGAAGCCGAGGGCGACAATGACAAATCCGATAAACAGCCTCGGAAAGTAATAGCCGATGGAGAATAAGGATTGACGGATGTAGTCGGGAAGTATATGCATCAGGATATCATACATGTTATTCCAGAGAATTGAGCAGCCGATTACGATTAAAACCAGGGCAAAAACATTGCGGTATTTACTCTGCAGATGCTTCGCTTTATCTGCCTTCAAGCCGAACAAGGTAAAGTAATCATCCTCCGTGACAGAGAGTATTTCCTCCGGCAGAGATCTCAGATTATGGGTTTCGAAAAAACTGTAAAACCAGATAATCGGCATCCCGAACAGCAGGGAGTCCATATTCATCCACACGGCAGTCAGGATCAATCCCCAGAATATAACCATAATACTGAGTCCTCTCCTCATAAATCCAATATACATTTCTCCGGCCCCCGGAATCAGGGAGCAGATAAAAGCGATAAAACTACTTTTCTTTCTTTTCATTTCGATTAACCTCCGTATTCAATATTTGATCAGAAAATTTTGATAAGCTGCTGCTCAGGGAATTCAGGTTATCCCGGATTACAGAAGTAATTGAACTGTCAGTCTTCGGATGCTCCGGATTTGTATCCGAAGAGGGGGACTGTCTGCCGCTTAAGCTGATTGACAGAAACAGGACAAGGAGCGCTCCCGCCATGGCAGTTCCGACCTTTAAGCTGTATAGAAACAGCTGCATCCTCCTTGAGGCCTCACGGGCTTTTCTCTTCATCCGCATCTCCGGTCTGCGGACTGCATTCATCAGGTTTAATTTTAAATTCTGTGGAGCGCTGACCAGATCATTCTCCATACTGTCGGCAAACAGCCCGGAGCAGAAATCACAGGAGGAGATATGTGACAGGAAAGCTTCCGTCTCCTGACCGGTCATCTGACCTGACCGAAACGTGGTTAACTCTTTCTCAGATATATGTTTCAATTCCATTATTATTCTGCCTCCTTCCGGTATTTTTTCTGCAGCAGGGTTTTTGCACGGTAAATCTGTGTCTGGATCGTCTTTAGTTTTTTGCCGGTCTTATATGCAATCTCAGCCGGCGGCAGCTCGGAATAAAAGTAATCCAAAGCGATTTCCCGGTAAGGGGATTTCAGCCGGCTGCAGCGCTCATACAGCTGCAGCCGGACTTCATTATCCAGCATATTTTCTTCGGGAGTTTGTTCCCGGTCCTTTTGAATAATAAAATAGTCTTCTTCCGTGGGGATACTTTTTCGGTCAGACCTTTTTAAATAATCCAGACACTTGTTGGTGGCTATCCGGCAGAGCCAGGCCTTCTCATGCTGCCGGTCAAAGGTGGATAAATGCTGATAGGCGGACAGAAAGGTGTCCTGGGTGAGGTCTTCCGCATCAAAGTAATCTCTGACGCTCCTGATACATATCGAGAATATAAGATTCTGATAGGTATCAATCAGGTATTCATAATACTGCTCAGTACTGATTTTATCCGCCTCCCTTCACCTTTCATCATTAATAACGAAGCAGCAGCTTTTTAATCTTCAAAAATATTTATCTTTATCATATTAAATATCATCTTAAATGATTATAGCAGATTTTAATAATGATTTCGATGTATGGATTGATGGATTTAAGGTAGTCCAAAGGAAGGATATGGTGTATAATATTAGATGGCATTTGATACAGATATAAATACTTAGGAGGCTGTTCATGGAAGAAATATTCGGCGAGGAACGATTATCCCTGATAAATTTCTGTGAAGGAAGGGAAGATGAGGTTATCCTGTTTGCTGCCGTAGAAGGAAAAATGGGAAGAGTCTGGGTTGATAACAGGGAACGGGTGCGCTGCGCACTTGTGATCACCGGAGATTTCTGCTATCTGCTGGGCGATTATTGCCCTGATACGCAGAAGGATATTGTACAGATAATATCGGAATTATGCCATGGGAAGATTATTCACGGAGAGGAGGCATGGGAGCCCATTATTACAAGTCTGGAGAAGAAGTTTCCAGACAGCTTCCGCAGCTACAGCCGTTACGCAATGCAGGGAAGGATGGAGTGGTTTGATCCCGGACAGCTGCAGGAGTATATAGAAGGCCTGGAGCCGGAATTTCAGCTTGCCAGGATTGACGAAAGCATATACCGGCTGACCGCCGAACAGGCATGGACTCAGGATTTCTGCAGAAATTTCAATTCCTCACAGGATTTTGCAGAGCATGGGAAAGGATATGTCATACTGCATAAGGGAGAAATCTTATCCGGTGCGTCTTCCTATTGCTATTGTGACTGCAAGATTGAGATTAATATAGAGACAAAGGAAGAATACCGGAGGCGGGGACTGGCCCTGGCATGTGCGGCGAAATTAATCCTGGAATGCCTGGAACAGCAGATTTTCCCCCGATGGGATGCGGCGAATATGGCCTCCGTTGCTCTGGCAGAGAAGCTGGGATATCGCTTTGACAGGGAGTATGGGGTTTATAGCATATAGCTTTACCGAGAAATCAAGAACAGAAAGGGGTATACTTCCTATGGAGACAATGGATTATATCATCAGAACAATAGAAAAGCTTGTAAACATACCAAGTCCCTCGGGATTTACCGGGGAAGTAATGGATTACGTCAGGAAGGAAGCGGAAAGCTTCGGTTATTCCTGCCGCTTAAGCCATAAGGGGGGACTGGTGATTACCGTGAAGGGACAGGGGGAGGAGACCCATGGACTGTCCGCCCATGTGGATACCCTGGGAGCCATGGTGCGTTCCATAGATAAGGAAGGCACGCTCAAATTCACTCTGGTAGGGGGCTACACAATGCACAGCATTGAGGGCAGCTATTGCAGGATTCACACCAGGGAGGGCAGGTTCTATACCGGAACGGTATTGATAAAGAGTCCGTCCGTTCATTCCTATGACGATGCCAGAACCATCGAGCGTACGGACCGGAATATGCTGATCCGGATTGATGAGATCGTAGAAAGCCGGGAGGATGTACTGAAGCTGGGGATCAACAGCGGGGATTATGTCAGCTTTGATGCAAAGTTCCAATATACGGAGCAGGGCTTTATCAAATCCAGGCATCTGGATGATAAGGCATCGGTAGCTGTGCTGCTCGGATTGTTGAAGGAAATGTCAAAGGGGGGCCTGGTACCGAGGCAGAACCTGAAGCTGCTGATCAGTAATTATGAGGAAGTGGGATTTGGCGCCAGTTGGGTTCCGGAGGATATCACGGAGCTTCTGGCCGTAGATATGGGCGTTATCGGAGATGACTTAAACGGTTCTGAATTTAAGGTATCCATCTGTGCGAAGGATTCCACCGGTCCCTATGATTATGAAGTAACAAACCGTCTGATTTCATTGGCGAAGGAGAACGGAATCGATTATGTGGTAGATATCTTTCCGCATTACGGATCCGATGTTTCCTCGGCACTGCGCGGCGGAAATGATATCCGCGGCGCTCTGATCGGACCGGGGGTCCATGCTTCCCATGGAATGGAGAGGACCCATAGAAAGGGCTTGGAAAACACCTTAAAGCTATTAAGGGCTTATGTACGATAAGCCCCGACTTACGTATTATAAGCCTGTATGACCGGCTATGGCCATGCATATCGGCAGATGGTTAGAAGTATTGTAATTTCAGTTGCGGAAAAAAGCAGAAGACAGGGAAATGTACCGGTGTCTTCTGCTTTAATTTTATTTGCCTGGTGCAATACCTTTAATCAGCAATTCTGTAAATTGGGCGGTATAAGGGAGGATCTTCTGATAGATGTGCGGGTTGGAGATACCTTCAACAAGAGCCTGGAAATAAAGCATAAGAAATTCATCTGAATATTTCAAGTCAACCTTGCCCTCTTTGCGCCCACGATGGAATATATCCAGCATGATATTATAGCTTTCCTTGATGTATCGCTGTATAATCAAAGATAAGCCGTCATCCCCTTTCCTGGTATAAAAATCCATCAAATCCAAATAAAACCGTTTGTTTAGCTTGTCCAAATAATAGATTTTGTTCTGGGTCATGGCAATCAGGGTTTCTTCGAAGGATTTATTTTCGTTTATAATTTCTCGGGCTGTTTCTCCGATTTTATCTAAAAAATACTTAAAAACCTCATAAATAAGATTATCTTTATTTCCAAAATATTTAAAAATCGATGTTTTACCAACGTTAGAATTTTTTGAAATCTCATCTATGGTTAAATTTTCGATGCCTGCATCTTGATTCATCAAATTAAAAGCTGCTTCCAATATTTGATTTTTCTTCTCCAATGTCCGCTTTTCATAGCCATTCATTTTATAATTCCTGCTTTCTATCTGCTATCACGAAAAAATGTTGATAGAATATTTAGCTCATATTTCTTTTTTCTTATATTATATATTAATAGTTCCGAATTATCAAATACATAATGGATATAATGGTTTTCAAATTTCTAATCTGTTTTTAATTGACTGAGCCGATTAGAAGCTATATAATTGAACGTATAAATGAACTTTGGTTTAAAACAAAGCAAAAAATGTAATAATATGAACTTTAATATTATTTATAGTTCGGATTTATTGCTCTGTAATTTTAGCTTTGCCTTAGACTGGAAAGCACGTTATAAAACTATTTTAAAAATATTTTAGAAGGAGTTTTAGCGTATGGAAGAGATTGTAAAAGTGCAGGGACTGCAGAAAAAGTTCGGTAAATTTAAGGCATTGCATGATGTGACATTAACAGTAAATGCCGGGGAAGTTGTCGGCTTTATCGGGCCAAATGGCGCGGGTAAATCGACAACGATTCGTACCTTGCTGGGAATTATCAACCGTGATGCCGGTGATGTGAAAATCTTTGGCAAGGATGCATGGAAGGACAGCCTTGAAATTCATAAGAGGATTTCTTATGTCCCGGGGGATGTGGCTCTCTGGGGAAGCCTAACCGGAGGTGAAATTATTGATTTATTTATCAAATTGCATGGTGGGGGAGATAAGGAAAAGCGTGATTATCTGATTAAGCGTTTTGAATTGGACCCTAAGAAAAAATCAAAAGGCTATTCAAAAGGAAACCGCCAAAAGGTTGGCTTGATTGCGGCGTTGTCAGTTGATTCCGATTTATATATTTTAGATGAACCGACCTCCGGTCTTGATCCGTTGATGGAAGCTGTTTTCCAGGATGAGATTGAAAAAATTAAACATACAGGGAAAGCAATCCTATTGTCTTCTCATATTTTGAGTGAGGTAGAGCGCCTGGCAGATAAGGTGGCTATTATTCGTCAGGGAAAAGTCGTTGAGACCGGAACCTTGGATGAATTGCGTCACTTAACCCGTTCTACGGTTACATTGGTAACGGAAGGTGATGTGGCTAAGATGGCATCTGTTAACGGTGTCCATGATTTCAAACAATCAGGCAATCAAGCGATGTTCTCTGCGGATAACGAATTTATCAATGATATTTTGTCCGAAGCGGCAAGATTGGGTGTTAAGAAGTTTGAATCTGTGCCGCCGACGCTGGAAGACTTATTCATGCGTCATTATGAAGTCTAAGAGCGGGAACGGAGGTAAATATTATGAAAGAAAAATTTGCACGTTGGGATATATTATTTATGCAATATCTGAAGCGTGATTGGAAGAAAATTATTATCTGGATTTTTGTCCTGGGCTTATTTTCAGGTGGCTTCGTACCGGCTTTTGAAGAAATCGGCAAGGGGCAAGGTTTACTGGGAATGTATGAGACCATGCAAAATCCCGCCATGATTTCAATGGTGGGCCCGACACCGGTAAGCACGGCGGCGGATTATACTTTGGGTGCGATGTATGCACACGAAATGCTGTTGTTCTGCGGTTTGTTTGCGATGATTATGGCCGCCTTGCATGTTGTGAGCCATACCCGTAAAGAAGAGGAGCATGGGCTTACCGAGCTGGTCCGTTCCTTTCAGGTGGGCCGTCAAGCCAATTCTCTTGCTGTTATTACCGAAACAGTACTTATCAATATTTTATTAGCGCTTTTTATCAGTGGGGTTATGACCAGCTTTGGTGCGGATACGATTTCTGTCAAAGGCTCACTCCTGTTTGGTGCATCAGTCGGAATGGCTGGCATCCTGGGAGCAGTGATTGCATTGGTTATGGCGCAAATTATGCCAACTTCATCCGGCGCCACCGGTTCATCGCTGGGAATAGTAGGCTTGCTCTATATTGTTCGTGCCGGTACAGATGCGTCGAATGTAAAACTTTCAATGCTTAATCCTATGGGCTGGACTTATTTGACTTATCCGTTTACTGAAAATAATTGGATACCCTTGGTGATAGCAGTAACCTTCAGCATTATCGTAGTAATCATTGCTTTTGCCCTTGAAGGCGGCCGTGATATGGGAGCCGGTTACCTGCCTGAACGAGAAGGGCGGGGGGCAGCGAAAAAATCCCTGCTGTCCGTGCCCGGCTTATTTATAAGGATTAACAAGGGTGTAATGATCGGCTGGTTGATTGCTTTCGTAATCCTGGGAGCAGCCTATGGCGCGATTTACGGAGATATGCAGACCTTCCTTGAAAGCAACGAAATGATGAGTAAAATGTTTACGCTGTCAGGTGTTTCAATCGAAGAATCATTCACCGGGACCATAATGATGGTAATGATTGGATTGGTTTCCGTTTTACCAATTGCCACTGTTAATAAGCTTTTCGCGGAAGAAACGCGGCTGCATTTGAGCCAGCTTTATTCTACAAAAGTAACCAGGACCAAATTATATTGTACAAGTGTCATTTTGGCGATTGTTGTCGGAATAGTGGGAATTTTGCTGGCTTCAGGCAGCCTTGGCGGTATGGCAATTTCTGCAATGGGTGATGGCTCATCGATGAATATGGGAGATTTTATCGCTGCGGGCTATAACTTCCTGCCGTCCGTGTTGTTTTTTACCGGACTTGCCGCTTTGGCTTTAGGCTGGGCGCCAAAACTGGGTAAAATTATTTATATATATCTTGGCTATTCGTTTGCTTTAAACTACTTCGGCGGAATTTTAGATTTGCCGGAATGGTTTTTGAAAACAGCTGTTCAGAGTTGGATTCCGAGGATGCCGGTGGATAAATTTGACGGAGCAACCTTCATTATTATAACCGTGATCAGTATTACCCTGATGATATTTGGCTATTATGGATATCGCAAACGGGATATGGTGGAAGGAGCTTAGCACGTTGAAGAAATAAGCAGGATATTAGGGTCATTTGATTACGCTCTTAGGTTTTCTTTAGGGAAAATGAAATTAGAGTGAATGTCAAATGACCTTTTTATTTGATAATCTCATCTTTATCAGTTGACACAAAAATCCTATTTGACTATAATATATAATATAGTCAAATAGGATTAGGAGATGATAATATGCCAAAACCCTTTTCGGAAAGCGAACGGACTTATATTAAAAATCGGCTGATGGAAGAAGCGCAAGTCTGTCTCATTCATTTCGGTATGCGCAAAACTACGGTGGATGAGCTGGTCAAACGGGTAAATATACCCAAAGGGACATTCTATCTGTTTTATCCATCCAAGGAAGCATTATTTTTTGATATATTCTGTACCTTACAAAATGAATTACAGGCTGCCCTGCTTGACTGGATTGACGAATTACAGGGCAATGTCAATGCGGATACAATCACGGAGTTGATTTTTCAGTTATATAAACAGGTGGATTCCACGTTTCTCTATCCATTTATCTCAAATGGAGATTTGGAGTTAATGATGCGCAAATTGCCGCCAGAGGTTGTTAAAGAGCATACGCAAACGGATGATTTCAGTATGGAGAGGTTGATTTCCCTGCTTCCCGGTGTACAAGCAAAAGAAAATGTAAAGCTATTCAGTGCTGCTTTACGGGCGATTTTTTGTACAATGCTCCATAAACGGGAGATTGGCGAGGATATATTTGACGATACGGTCCGGGTGATGCTGCGTGGGGTTGTGCTTCAGCTGTTTGAGGGGGAAAGGTTATGATTAAGGTTCGGGAGTTACAATTCAGCTATACAAAGCAGCCTTTTATTGAAAATATGAGTTTTGACGTGCAGAGCGGCGAGATTTTCGGCTTTTTAGGCCCATCCGGGGCGGGTAAAAGTACGCTGCAAAAAATACTTACGGGACTTCTGACCGCATATACCGGCAGCGTTATGGTGAACGGCGCGGAGGCCAAGTACCATGTCAGCAGCTTTTATGAGGATATCGGCGTGGACTTCGAATTTTCCAGTCTGTATGAAAAATTGACCGCGCGGGAAAATCTACGATTCTTTGCCTCTCTTTACAAAAGACATCAGGCGATTGATCCGCTGCTGGAAAGTGTCGGCCTGCTTGCTGATGCCGATAAAAAGGCAGCCGCTTTCTCCAAGGGAATGAAGGCAAGGTTGAATTTCATCAAGGCGCTGCTCCATGATCCTATGCTGCTATTTCTTGATGAGCCGACCTCCGGGCTTGACCCGTCCAACGCAAGGAATATGAAGAACATGATATTACGGGAAAAAGCAAAGGGAAAAACCATCCTTTTGACCACACACAATATGTATGACGCGACTGAACTTTGCGATCGTGTGGCTTTTATTGTGGACGGCAGACTGCGGGCACTGGATTCGCCGCGAAATCTGATTATGTCGAGAGGCGCATCCAAGGTCCGTTATACATATTCCCTGAATGGCGGGGAAGAACAGGCGGAAATTCCGTTGGACCGGACGGGCAATGACAATGTATTGCAAAGGCTTATCCGGGAAAACAGGCTGCTGTCTATTCACAGCAGCGAGCCTACACTGAACGATATCTTTGTAGAATTGACAGGGAGGCGGTTGCAATGAGAACAAAAGCACTGCTCATAGGCGATATCCGTTTTCAATTCAAATACGGGTTTTATTTTCTATATCTGGTCTTCACCGTATTTTATATCAGTCTGCTCCATGCTCTGCCTGCCGCATGGCGGGGGCAGGCCGCCATCCTGATGCTTTTCAGTGATCCCGCAGCCATGGGTCTTATCTTCATGGGGGCAATTGTATTGTATGAAAAAGGTGAACGGGTTTTAAACAGCATCTCCGTATCTCCGGTCAAGCCAATGGAATACGTGATTTCAAAACTGATTTCCATTGCCTTGATTTCCACAATAGCTGGGCTGCTCATAGGCTTGGGAGGCGGAGTCATAACCAATGCATTTCTCTTTGTCCCCGGTATATTTCTTGGTTCATGCCTGCTTTCTGCTATCGGGCTTATGATTGCGGCAAATATCTCGACACTGAACCAGTTTATTGTGGCAATCATCCCCGCCGAGGTCATCATCAATGCTCCCGCAGTTGTCTGGTTGTTTGGATGGAAGCCGGGCTGGCTGATATTGCATCCGGGAGTATGCATCATCGAGCTATGTCAAAACGGAGCAGATGTGCTGCCCGCGGTGTTCATTCTGACATTCTGGACGATACTTGCCGCATTGTTTGCCAGCCATGTGCTGGCAAACAGCCTTCGGTCGTTGGGGGGTATCAAACTATGAAGCCTTTACTGCGGTCTTTTTATATATTTGTAAGGCAAATATTCGAGGACACCATGCTTGCGGCGGTTTGTGCAGCTGCCGTGCTGACCGCATTCTTTATCCGGTTCGGTATCCCGGCAATTGAGGATGTCTTGTGCGGCTATTTTGGACGGGAAGCGATTTTGGAGGATTTTTATCTGCTGTTTGATCTGCTGCTTGCCCTTGTGACGCCTTACCTGCTTTGCTTTGCCTCTGCCCTCATGATGCTGACCGAGTATGATGAAAACATGACAAGCTACCTGGCGGTGACTCCCGTGGGCAAAAAAGGATATATTCTGTCAAGGCTGGTGTTTCCGGCTGTAATTACCTTTATAGCATCCGTCATACTGATACTTTGGTTTTCACTGACCGGGTGGCACCTTGAAATGGTCCTGGCCGTTTGCCTGCTGACATGCCTCTTAAGCGTTGCCGCGGTGCTTTTGCTGTTTGTACTCTCACATAACCGGGTGGAGGGGATGGCGGTGGGAAAGCTGTCGGGCCTTTTGATGCTGGGGCTGCCGGTACCCTTCTTTCTGCCCTCCGATATACAGTATTTATTTTCGCCTTTGCCATCTTTCTGGATCGCTAAGCTCTGTATGGAGCAGAATATAATATTCATGCTTCCGGCATTACTGAGTTCGTTGATGTGGATTTGGCCGTTATATAAAAAGTTCATTAGAAAGATCACATAAGGGGCTGCTGCAACAGCCCCGCTGATTTAAGTATACAGTTCATATTGTCTGTAATAAGCAGACTAGTAAAATGAGTTACTGCTTGTCACATAATACTATAAAAAAATATTTACATTATTAAAATATATACCTTGACAGGCGAGGTATTGCGTGATATATTGTAACTACGATGATGAAATAATGTGCAAAGGAGATGATTAATTGTCAATCGCAGCAGATTTGATCAGAGGGCATACGGATACAATCATACTTGCCCAGTTGATAGCCGGGGACAGCTACGGCTACGAAATTAATAAAGCAATCCAGATGAAGACGGGCGGCCGCTACGAGCTCAAGGAAGCAACCTTGTACTCGGCCTTCCGGAGACTGGAGGAAGCAGGATACATCCTATCCTATTGGGGGGATGAGACAACCGGGGCACGCAGAAGATACTATAAAATAACTGAGACGGGGAAAGAAACCTATATCCAGCTTATGCGAGACTGGAAAAGTGCCAAGTCAATGATTGATAGTTTAATTGAATCGGAGGTAGAGGATAATGGATGATAAGCTGCGCAGGTATATTGACGGCCTGTTTAATGAAGTGCCGCAGACGAAGAATGTAGTGGAATTAAAGGAAGAGATGCTTCAGAACCTGAAGGAAAAGTATATGGATTTGCTGGAAGAGGGGAAGACCGAGGAGGCCGCCTTTAATATTGCGATTGCAGGAATCGGTGACATCAATGAACTGGTGGGTGAGATGAAAAATGTGAAGAGAGTTGCAGTTACGTCAGCAGATAAACAGAGATCTGCCATGCTGACCTCGATCGCGGTTATGCTCTATATTCTGTCCATTGTACCGATACTCATATTCCTGGGAAATCCCGGCTTTCTTTTTAACGGGATCATCGGGTTTATCCTAATGATAACCTTTGGCACCGGAATTCTGATTTATAATGGAATGACAAAACCGAAATTTTCAAATTTGGAGGGTACTATGGTAGAAGAGTTTAAGGAATGGAAGACCAGGAAGGATGACCGGAGAGCTACCAGACTTTCTGTTTCAGTTGCATTATGGAGTATCCTTTTGGCGCTGTATTTTATTGTCAGTTTTTCGACCTTTGCATGGCATATAACCTGGGTGATTTTTGTCATTGGAGTGGCCGTTGAAGCATTGATCAATATATTTATTTCTATCAGGAAATGAGGGAGAACATGAATAAGTATAAAATAGTACAAATTGTCTGCTGGACGATTGTTTTCGTCGTATTCATAGGTCTGGCAATATGGTTTATTACCCGGGGCAGCACATCATTCACAGGCAGGTTCAGCATTGAGAATTTGAGGGGGCCATATGAGGAAAAAGCAAGATACCGCATCGACACCTCCAAGGTGGAGAGTATGGAGCTTTCCTGGACAGCAGGGGAGATTATCATAAGGCCATATGACGGCGAGGAGATCGAGCTGGTGGAGTATGCCCAGAGGGATTTGGATGAGGATGAGAAGCTGAGCTATAATGTGGATCATAACACAATGACGATTAGCTTCTGTAAAAAGCAGTTTCGTATTTTAGATCCCATGCCTCCGAAGAAGCTGGAAATATTCGTACCGGAAAAGCTGGCAGCCGATTTTAATGACGTTTTCCTTAACTGTGTATCATCAACCGTCGATGTATATAATATCAAGGCGCAATCTTTTTATGCCAAGACCGTATCCGGAGAAGTGTTTCTTACCGACATTACAGCGGATAAATCAGAGGTGAGATCCACCTCGGGAACCCTGGAACTGGATAACATTATGTCATCTAAGCTGGAACTAAAGACGGTTTCAGGTGAAATTCGGGTGCAGAGATTGACTGCGGCCGATGTATCCGCGCATTCTACCTCCGGAGAGATTACTCTGACGGAAGTAACCACCGAACAGCTTGATTTTGATACGGTATCGGGAGAAGTGGAATTTGACGGCAGCTTTCAGATGCTGACAGCGAATACTACCTCCGGTGATTTGGATATAACCGTAGATACTGTCCCGAATTCCATCAATATTAAGACGGTATCCGGAGAGGTTAATCTGATGATGCCTGCTTCCACGGATTTCGGAGTGTATTATAAAACTGTATCCGGTGATTTCCATAGCGGTATCCCTATGAGGAGCCTGGATGAAAGCACGGCAGCATTTAAGATTAAGACAACAAGCGGAGATATTAAAATCACCGAGCTGAAATAACCGTTGCAGGACAGGAACAAGGATAATCTTTTCTATTAAAACAGGCCATAAAGGTGCTATGAGCTACTCTGTTTTCATGGGTAATTCATGACACCTTTATTTTTACTCCGGCAGATATACCGATTAACAGAATTCCGATTCTATAAGAAAGCAGAAAAATTAATTGATTATTCTTGACAATCTCTTTATATAACACTATAGTGTGTATATATAGTATATACACTATAACAGCAGGAGGTGATGCAATGAATATCCTGATCAGTAATTCCAGTGAGAAACCGATATATGAACAGATCACATCCCAAATGAAGCAGATGATGATCAGCGGTGAGCTGGAAGCAGGCAGTCTGCTGCCGTCCATGAGAATGCTGGCGAAGGAGCTGCGTATCAGTGTCATAACTACCAAGCGGGCTTATGAGGATCTGGAACGGGACGGATTTATCTATACGGTAGTAGGAAAAGGGAGCTTCGTTGCAGAGAAGAATCTTGAGTTTGTCCGGGAGGAACAGCTTCGCGTCGTTGAAGAGCATCTTGGAAAGGCCGTCCAGGGTGCGAAGGCGGGCGGTATTCACTTGGAAGAATTGCAGGAAATCGTAAGAATGTTATACGAGGAGGAGTAGATATGACGGGAATTGCATCAGAAAAGCATTCTTCACACGGAAGGAATGCCATTGAGATTAAGAACCTGGCAAAAAATTATGACAGCTTTTCATTGAATAAGATCAGCTTCCAGGTACCGATGGGATCCATCATGGGATTTGTCGGTGAGAATGGAGCAGGTAAAACCACTACGATAAAAGCAATACTTAACCTGGTCTACCCGGATGACGGAGAAATCACAGTTCTGGGTGCATCCTCAAAGAACCTGTGCAAGGACAGGAAAGCCGATATCGGTGCGGTTTTTGACGGCAGCAGTCTGCACGATAATCTGACGGTAAACGACCTTAATATTATAATGGGAAATATCTACCCGAACTGGGAGGAGAGGTGCTATTATGACTATATAAATCGGTTCGAGCTGCCAAGAACAAAACGGCTGAAGGAATTTTCACGGGGTATGAAAATGAAGCTTTCCATCGGGATTGCTCTTTCCCATAAGCCCAGGCTGTTAATTCTGGATGAGGCGACCAGTGGGCTGGACCCGATGGTCAGGGATGAGATCCTGGATATTTTCCTTGAATTCATACAGGATGAGGAGCATACCATCCTTCTGTCCACCCATATTATCAGTGATATCGAGAAAATAGCGGATTATGTAACCTTCATCCATAAGGGCAATATTATTTTCAGTGAGAGCAAGGATGATCTCATTTATCAGCATGGAGTGGTCCGCTGCCGAAGAGAGGACGTGGCCGGATTGGGTAAAAACCATGTTGTCGGAATCCGGGAAAACAGCTACGGGGCAGAGGTAATGATAAGAAATAAGGATGTTTTCCAGAGACATTACCGCCAGTACCAGGTCGAGAAGACCTCCATTGAAGAGATCATGCTGTTTGTCAGCAGAGGAAAGGAGCGGGTGTAGATGAAAGGCTTGATTTTAAAGGATATCATTAATATGAAAAGGAACTTCAAACTTTTTTCGGTATTCGTCCTGATCTATATTTTGATATCATTTATCCTGGAAAGCTCCAGCTATTTCAGTTCCATGTTTACTCTGGTACTTGCTATGCTGACTCTGACCTCGTATTCTCTGGATGAGCAGGCCAAGTGGGACGGCTATGCCTTAACCATGCCGATTTCCAGGAATAATATCGTGCAGGGAAAGTACCTGGTTATGATTATCCTGGCAACGGCCGGATTGGCCTTTAACTGTGTTGTATTGACTGTATTAAATGTTGTGATGAAGGCTGAGAAGCTGTATTCCGGTTTTGAAGGAGGGGCTATCGGGGCGGTATTGGTCATCCTGTTTTATAGTATCGCGATGCCCTTTGTAACGAAATTCGGTGTGGAGAAATCAAGATTCATCATTATTTTAATTTATATGATTCCTTTCTTTATCGGAAATATGGTTCTTAAGCTGGTGAAGGAGAAGTATCCGGAGTCATGGGCAGAGCTTGTGCGTATCAGTAAGATATTTATTGACTATGCTCCGCTGATCATTCCAGCTGTAGTTCTGGTTGCACTAGGGATATCCTACTCCATATCGGTCCGAATCTATCGGAAGAAGGAGTTTTAACCAGAGGATAGTGTGAAGAATGCTTTTTCTTCACACTATCACCTTTCTATAATTCATTCATAAGATGTTATGTGAACGATTGTGTAGAAAGAGGTATCAGCTTGAATAACGATTATTATGACAGGTATAAAAAAGATACGGAGCAGGATAATCAGGTAACAAGACAGCAGTTCTTCCCCGGTGGCATCCCCGGTGTTTTCCCGGGTCAACCGCCAGTACAGCCGGGTCAACGGCCAGGCCAACCGCCGAGCCAACGACCAGGTCAGCCGCCAGCAAGCCAGCGACCGGGTCAGCCACCAGCGGGTCAACGGCCAGGCCAACCACCGAGTCAACAACCGGGCCAACGACCAGGCCAACGACCAGGCCAACCACCGAGTCAACAACCGGGCCAACGACCAGGTCAACAGCCGGGCCAACGACCGGTTCAACAACCGGGCCAACGACCGGGCCAACAGCCGGGCCAACGACCGGGTCAACAGCCGGGCCAACAACCGGGTCAACCGCCAAGTCAACAACCCGGCCAGCCAAGGTCTGCTCCGCCGAACTTCACTCCCCAGCTTCCGAGAATGGATACACAGCCCTTCGGAGGAGGCCAGTTTGATGGCCGGAGTGATCGCGGCGGCAGGGATATGGAGGGATTTTCCGGACGCCCCGGAGATTTCAGAGGGTGTATGAACCGGTTTACCTATATCTGGCTACTGAACGGCAATAATTTCTGGTTCTACCCGATTAATGTACGACGTCCTTTTGTAGAAGGCTTCCGCTGGAGAAGAAACCGCTGGGAATTCGATAGAATCAATATGAATAGGATTCTGTTCTTCCGTTGCTTTTAACTCTATATGGCATACCAAAGGGGATGTTTTATAATAGCGGTACAAGAAGCGCCGGATGCTCCCTCACACGGGTTGCAGGACAGATTTCGCTCCGTTCAGCAAACACTGTATTATGGAAAGCATCCGGCGTCTCTTGTGCCGCTTTTGTTATTGGAAAGCAGCCCCTCGGTATCTAATACTTATTCGATTGCAATGTACTTCTTCTGTTCAATTTTTGCTTCTTTCTTATCCTTTGGGAATACCAGCTTTAAGATACCATTCTCAAAGGAGGCCTGGAAATCCTCTTCTTTCAGATAATCTCCGACATAAAAGCTTCTCTTGCAGCTGCCGCTGTAACGTTCTCGATGAATGTATTTACCCTTCTCATCTTTTTCATCTTTGACTTCATTTTTTTCCGCAGTGATTGTAAGATAACCATTCTCCAGCTGGGCCTGTACATCCTTCTTCTCGTAACCGGGCAATTCTATCTCCAGCTGATATTCATTTCCGAGATCCTTAACATTGGTATTCATCCATTTAGAGGTCGACCTTGAGAAGCCGAAAGGAAGGGAGAATACGTCATTGAAAAAGCTGTCCACAAAATTGTTTTCAAAAATACTAGGTAACAACATATAAATTCCTCCTTGATTGATATAGTTTAACAGGTTACAATTCGGGCCGGATACTTTGCAGACTGTTCCGCTATATTAGTTTGCTATATGAAGCACCCGTTCCATTTGTTCTATATGTAATATAACAAATAAAATTAGCACTGTCAACAGGAGAGTGCTAATTTCACAAATATTTCACAAATTACCGGAGAATTCTCACATCCGCCATAGGAATATACTCGTCATAACCAATAAGGTTTAAGTTATGAGGATATAGGTTGCCAGCCGGCGTCAAAGCGTGGTAAAATATGTGTTAGTTTTATATTCTAAAAAAATGGAGGTGCCTGCATGGGAAATATAGTCTGGCCGCTTTGCATAATATTCGTATTCGGATCGTGGTATTTTGTCAGAAGGTATGAGCAGGAAAAATCTCAGATGTTTAAGATTTTGTGTATTGCCGGTCTGATTACTTCCGGCTTTACATTAATCGTTTGGGGATTTGCCCTGGGGATGTTAGCTGCCGGAACGGTGCAGTCATTGATTAATTTCGCGGAATATAAGAAGCATCCGGAGAAATTCGCTGAACAGCTGGAGCAGAGCAGCGAGTATTTTAATATCCGGCTTCAGGACGTACTCCAGTTGGTTCTATTGATAGCCATTCTGGCTGTCATATGCATCGTAGCTTTCCGGGCAATGAAAAGCTATTTCCTCATTCTGAAGACCGGTACCTCGGATCATTATTCCTTTTTAAATATGGACAAGAGATTTGGAACAGGAAAGAAGACTGCAGCACCGAATCAGAATAAGTCTGCGGAAAATAATGTGACGGCTGCAGCAGATACGCCGAAGCTTCAGAGGGTTGAGGTGTCCTTCTGCCCCAAATGTGGTGCCAGATTAGGGGAGGGTATCTCCGTATGTCCTGGCTGCGGACGGAAACCAAAGAATAAAAAATAAAGGTCTTAACAGAAATACTATCATAATAAAAGCCATCGGATGAGCGGAACCTTTCTTTCGTTTCGTACAGCCGGTGGCTTATTTAATTTGAGAGAGCCTGACTGTTCCGGGGACAAAATTACCCGCAGGAGCTTGGTCATGAGAAGCGATGACAGGACTGCCGAAAATATAATTGACAGTATAACAATGTTATGTTATATTTATACCACAGAACAAAACAATGTTACGCAAAAGAGGTGAGCAATATGAATTTGATTTCAAAGAAAGATTTGCTGGCAATTACGGGAATATCCTATGGGCAGCTATACCGGTGGAAAAGGGAACGGCTGATCCCGGAGGAATGGTTTATCAAGCAATCTGCTTATACAGGGCAGGAAACCTTTTTTCCCAGGGAACAGATTCTCAGCCGTATTCAATCTATTCTGGAGCTGAAGGATAAGTATTCCCTGGAAGAACTCGCCAGGATACTTTCCCCTGAGACAGCCCAGGCAAGAATAACGGTAACAGATCTGGCAGAGATGAGTGAGATAGATAAGGAGCTATTGAAGGAGCTTCCCCAGCTATACCGCAAGGAACATTTCGAATTTCAGGATGTTGTTTTTACAGTTGCATTGATCCAGGCGGCGGACAGTATCGGTTTAACCCGGGAGCAGCTTAAGGGTCTGCTGGAGAAAGGAATTGCGGCGGCATCAAGAACCAGAAGTACGAACGTAACCTGTACAGTTTTTTCTATGGAGAATAATTACCATGCCGCTTTCACGCCGAATGCCATACCGGTGGTTTTTGATGATGATATTGAGGTGAAAGCACAGATATCCCTCAGTGAGACGGCTGACCGGATCAGGATAAAATATAACAACAGATTCAAACAGGAGGATGGGAGGAATTGATATGCAGGATTTTTATATTGAAGGGATAGGAAGAATTAATGGCGGGGAGTTCGGAACGGTCACAGTGGAAGGTGTGGGTAACTGCTCAGGTAATTTAAAGGCGGAGCTTATCCGTGTGGAAGGTGTATTTCACTGTCAGGGAGGATTAGAGGCCGGACTGCTGGATTGCGAGGGAGTAGCAGACTTTTCGATGGATATCCGGGCGAAAAAGATATCTGTCGAAGGTGTCCTCAACCTTAAGAAAGGAGCTAAGATAGAAGCGGAAGAGATTACCTGTGAAGGAGTCATTCGTACCAGCGGGGAGATCTCAGCAGATGTTATAAGGGCGGAAGGCTGCATCTCGGCAGAAGAAATCGTCGGAGATCATATTCAGATCAATTCCGATTACCATCCCAGATTTATATCAAGAATATTCAGCAGAGCGAAATCGGATGTGAAATTAATCGAGGCGACCACGATAGAGATACGAGGTGTTACTGCGGAAACCGTCAACGGTAAGAACATCGTAATCGGACGGGACTGCAGGATAGAGAGTGTTGATTGCAGCGGTACTTTATATATCGATAAGAGCGCTTATGTAAGGAATATTACCGGTGAATATACGATGAAGTAAGCCGGTGTACTGTATTACTGACGATCAGACGAACTGCGCAGTTCGCATAAAGACCAATGATACAGTACACCAGGCTATTAGGACCCTGATTTCATATGGCAGGACGGATATAATCAATCCCTGCCGGTGAAACCGGGGTCTTTTCCTGTCTGGATTAATCTGTCATATTATATCAAAATATTGACATTGTGATCACTTATGATCTACTTTATGATAAATATAATTGAACAAAGATTCATGATGTGATAATCTATGAATAAATAGAATAACTTGTTAGATACTTAACAAAGCTGCAAATTGATAATTGGAATATTTGGACAAGGAGGGAATAAGCTTGACGGTGAACGAAATCGAGATAGAGAATAATAAAATTGGTTCGGCTATTTTATATTTCCGTGAGAATTACCGGATTTCTCAGAGCATATTATGCATGGGTTTATGCTCGGTTCCTACCCTGTCCAGAATTGAAGCAGGAGCCAGAGATGTGGATTCACTGCTTCTGGAAGCTTTGCTGGAGAGATTAGGAAAGACTCCGAATCAGTTCGAGCTGATCCTGACGGATCTGGATTATGAATCGTATCAGAACAGGGAAGAGATCAAGAAGCTGATTGAAGATAAAAACTATCAGGATGCCATCAGGCTGCTTGACACCTACGAGAAAATATCAGCACCGAAGGGCAATGTCCATAAGCAGTTTATCGTGGTCTGCCGGGCTTTGATTAATGAGATCCGGGGCGGAGATATCCGCACAACGATTGACCTGTTTATGGAGGCCATAAGCTATACCGTTCCGGATTTTAAAACGAATAAAATCTCAGACTATTATTTAAGCAGTACGGAACTGGGTATCATTATTGACATTATCCAGAGATTGATAGAAGCAGATATGGCAGCCCGGGCGAAGGATATATTATTCCAGGTGCTGGATTACCTGGAAGCCAACCATTCCATGGAGGAGAATGACCGGCTCTATCCCAAGGTCGCATTGATTGCCTGCGGAGTATTTCTTAAGGAAAAGGACCTGGATAAGGTTTTGGAGCTGAGCAATAAGGGACTTGATAAAATAAAGGGCAACCGTAAAATGGAGTACCGGGGAGAGTTATCTCTGATGAAAGCCCAGACAATGGAAGCGTTATATAAATCTGCGGAGCTATGGGAACAGAAGAAGGAAGAGTGTCGCAGGCTATATCTGCAGGCATACTATATCTTCGACTTCTGTAATGAGAATAGTTCTGCTGACCACATAAAGCAGCACTTACGGGAGGAGTATCAATGGGAAGATACCGATTAGGAGATATCATCCGGATGACCAGAAGATCACTGTCCATTACCCAGGAACAGCTTAGTGATGGGATTTGTTCGGTGGAGACCTTATCCCGAATGGAGACCGGTAAGCAGACGCCGAGTAGGGATACCTACGAGCTTTTGATGGAGCGAATGGGAAGGATCAGGGAACGGGCCTATTCCATGCTTTCTATCTCTGACTTTAAGGTATTGGAGAAGATGAAGCTGTTTGAAGATTATATTAAGCTGTATGACTTCATTCAAGCGGAACAGTTACTGGAGGAGATTAAAAAGATATTAGGCAATACGATTCTGGACAGACAATTTCTCATCCGGGCGCAATGTCTGATCGATTACCGGCTCAAGCGCATAAGTACGGAGGAATTCCTCGAAGGCTTGGAAGCGGCGATCTCATTAACGATTCCAAGGTATGGGACAGTGTCGCTGTCTAACTGGCCGTTGAATTTTAACGAGGCTATGCTGCTATTAAATATCACCACTGCCTATGCTGAGAAGGATGAATATGATAAAGCCATCAATCTTCTGGAGCAGGCGAATAATGCTATAAAGCAAAGTTATATGGATGAGAAGCAGAGGGCTGTTATGCTGGTTACAAATACTCATAACCTGTCAAAGTGGTACGGTATGGTGGGCAATCATCAGAGAGCAATCGTCATTGCAAACGAGGGAATTGAGATATGTAAGAAATTTAAATTAGGTAATGCACTCCCACAACTATTATATTGTATTGTTTGGAACAAGGAGCAGTTAATAGCAATGGGAGTGCTGTCACCGGAGAGTAGAAGAGAATGTGTGAATGAATTAAAGCAAGCTTATTATATCGCCTCTGCCATGCAGCAGCCTTATATTGAAGAATTTATTATAGATCACTTAAAAAGGAAATATAATAAGCAGCTTCATGTGTATTAATAAGAGTCAATCGGAGGCATATCGCTTAATACGATAATGCCGCCATCGGTGATGGACGGAATAACCGAAATTACACTATCCTTGGCAACCGGTAAGGCAAAACCTAAAAGCATGATGATCATAGAGACAGAAACTAATTTTCTTGTTTTGTTCATGACAGAAACCTCCTTAATAATGAAATATGAATGGGGAATTAATACGGAAACAACCGGCTTATGTAGGGGTCATTTCTCTTACAAGTCCATTATAAAGGGCTGTTTTACCACATACCATGTCGTATCTGGAAAATTTCATTGAAAATTTTCCAAATACGACATGGTTTTTTAATATCTAATCCTTTAAGATAATAGTTGACGGGAACATACGACTAACCAATAAGAGAGAATTCAAATCAAATGGAAAAAACAAATGAGAGAACGGCATCATATGATACTTTGACGGGATTACCAAAATTGAGTTTGTTTAAGAAAAGAATTGAAGAGCTTATTGATGCAGAATTCGGGATAATAGATTCCGAGGTGAAGCAATTCGCGATTATTTACCTGGATATTGATAATTTCAGATGGTTGAAAGAGGTCTATGGCAGCGAAGCGGCGGATGAGGTGATAAAGTACGTTGCCGATTATCTTGTCAGTGTAACATATAATACCTGTTTTGTTTCACATACCGCAGCAGATAAATTTGCCATCATATGTACCCATGTAACGGATGGCAAGGAATTGATCAACAATGTGGAGAGAATTTTAAATAATGTTTGTCAGACCAGTCCTTCTGAATACATATATTACGTCACCTTAAGCGCGGGAATTGTCGTATATCCGGATAATGGTAAAGACATGGCTTCCCTGATGCAAAACGCAGAGACTGCAACTTATTCGGCTAAGAAATCAGGGAGAGGTTATAAGTTATATTCGGAGGACCTGCATGACGATATGGCAGGGCATATGAAGATGGTGAACCGACTACAGGCTGGAATAGAAAAAGAGGAATTTATATTATATTACCAGCCGGAATATAATCTGGACACGAATAAAATAATTGGAGTTGAGGCCTTGCTTCGATGGCCGCAGCCTACAAAGGAATTCATATCACCGGAGAAATTTATCCCGGTAGCAGAGAAATCCAAACAGATTTATGCATTAGAACGCTGGGTTATCAATACGGCACTGCAGCAGAAGCTGCAATGGGAAGAGGAAGGACTGGGGCATATAGAGATCTCCATCAATCTGTCAAGCGTAACGCTGGAGAGTGAAAGCAATTTTAATCGGATTGAAGAGATTATTTTATCCTACCAGGTAGATTATACGAAGATAATATTCGAGATTACCGAGACGGTGATTATTGCAAATATGGAGCAGGCGATCCAGAGGCTGGAAAGACTAAGAAGCTATGGAATTAAGATAGCACTGGATGATTTTGGAACCGGTTATTATTCCCTGAATTATTTATTAAAATTTCCAATTGATATCATTAAGATTGACCGAAGCTTTATCAAATACATTCCGGTTGCTTTGGAAGAGACAGCGATTACAAAGAATATCTTGTCCATGGCGCGGGATTTAAACTATATGGTGGTTGCAGAAGGAATCGAGACACGGGAACAGCTGGAATATCTAAAACAGAACTCCTGTGAACGAGGACAGGGTTTTCTGTTGAGCGTACCGCTTCCACCGGACCAATTGCTTGAAGTATTGAAGCAATAACCTAAATCAGACAACTTTCTTAATGCATTTGCTATAGTGGATATAGCAACAGGTGTATGGGGATAAAGAATGACGCATCTTTGATGCGTCATTCTTTGCGTATATATGTAATTAATGGAGTCAATGGGGATCGAACCCATGGCCTCTCGCGTGTCAGGCGAACGCTCATCCCGGCTGAGCTATGACTCCGTGGGACAATTATAACACAGGTTCCTATGAAAAATCCAGATGAAATTAAAATTTATAAGCTGCCTCCTATGCCTTCATGAGAGGATAATATCAATGGCTTTAATCGATCCCTGTATAAGTCGGCTGTTTCTTGATAATCCATGAGTATTCCTTCTTCTCTTACAAAGTTTATATAGCCTATTGTTTCGCCTTTTAACCGGGGGAGCAGTTGAAAATGAAGATGGTTCCTTTTTCCGTCACATATGGTACACATATATACTTTTTCTGCACCTATGATTTCCTTATGAAGCTTAATGATGGCATCTGATATTTTTAAGATATGTATTCCCAATTCAAGCGGCATTTCCGAAATATCCTCATAATGTTCTTTTGATACAATAATTGTCTGCCCGGTTGCCCTGGGGTATTTTTCAAATTGGCATCGTACTTTATCGTCCTCGTAAATGATTAATCCTTCATCAGGAAAAATATCACCCGTGTTAAAGTTATGGCATGAGAAGCAGATACCTTGCTCTTGTAATTCCTTTATTCTTTCTCTTCTTTGATCGAGTGCTTTTAGTTCGATTTCGGATAACGGCTTAACGTACAATATAATACCTCCTCAGTATAACAATCCACCATGACATTTCCCATAAACATTCTGAGCTATTGTACAATCTTTATCTCTTTCACATATTAAAAGCGGTGATCCAAAAACATATCGCTGCCACAATGGAAAGAGGTGTTGCAAAATATTTTTCCTTTTTGCTGTTAGATAAAAAGTTCATAACGGTATTTAAGGACAAATACACGGCAAAGAAGATACAGATATATTTTGTGACCTTTTCGGAAAACCACAGTGTTAAAATTCCGCCTGTCTGTAAAATAATAATAATAGCAAATATCTGAATGATAAATGAAATTACAGCCATAATTCTATACTGTTTGGGTAGGACCTTATATTTCCCTCCCATCGTGAATTCGCCTAAAGGCGCTCCGCAGGCCGCAAGAATGGTCATAACAGCTACAATAGAAAACAGGATAGCACCTAATATTGCCATTATAAATTTACCTCCCGATCATCATAAAGCGTAAGTGATATGTAATTCATTCAATTCCTGATCACCTATTCTTAAATTACAAGATCATGAACAAAAGGCATGTCCATGATCTTATTGCTCCAATCGGAATCCATAAGCAAGCTTATAATTCCTCATTCCACTTTTATTATATCATGAATTTTTAGATGCAAGCGGATTATGCTCGAAAACTCCGTTTTCTCGCTCACGTTGCACTTATCCATAAAAAGCAGGGCATTTATTCAAGCAAGCTTGTTAAATGCCCTGTTTTCCATGGACTAATCCGCTTACCGTGTACATTATATCATATTATTTCGAATGAATAAACTTAAATCTCATGCCGGCCCGTGCACATCTTTTATGAAAGACGGATGATTTCATATTTATATTCAAGCAAACAGGCACCACCAGACACCGTATTTATCTATCAACTCCACTCCGCAGGGGCAGAAAGAAAGTTCCCCGAAGGGTGTGATGATTTCGCCCTCTTCACATAAGATATCGTATGCCCTTCGTACCTGATCCTCTTGTCCTTCTCCGAATTGAAGACAGAACTGCATGGTATTGCCGGTGCGTCTCTTGTCTCCGCCGGCTCTGGTGGTGTCCTTGGCTTCACCGACTGCAATTGCCTGTCCGCAGACATCAAGCTCTCTGTGAATTACTGTGCCGTTTTCATCAAAGTCCTGGAACCCGATTTCGGCATCAAATGCTTTTCTATAAAAATCAAAAGCCTCATTGCTTCCCTTTGCATAAATTTGTAAAATGGCTCTGAACATATAAATGCCTCCCTGAGTTTTTTATATTAAGCCGGCTTAATCTATATATTTGGTAATAAAAATAGCAGTCACACCTTCTAAGCTTCTATATGTTCAAAGCTTTTAAGAAAGCGCAGCTTTTCGATGGCTTTATATGCTTTCCACCAGTTTTCACTGATCGCATATTCCTTAGGGTATTTTGTGTTGTTATCAAACCATGTCCAGGTTATTCCCCAAACATCATTTTCAGGTAATGTTTCAATCAGATATTTTAATTCCCGATTAACGATAGCTTCATTATCGCTGTAATATATACTTTGGGGTTCTTTGATATAATTTGAAGGACGAACAACGTAATATTGCCATTTGGAAATATCGTACTCGATAGAATTTTTAACCAGTTCGTTCACTTTTAATTGTAAAGAAGTGTAATCATACCCGCCGAAGTTTAATTCTCTTATGGCTTTTAAAAGCTCTACATATCCGCCGATACCCATTTCTCCGAAGCTGCTGCCGGTCATTAAATGGCTGATCGAGTTTTTTACGAGCTCAGTTACCTTTTGATATAGAATAGACCCTTTCTCTGCATATCTTAATACAAAGACCGATAACCCGGAGGTCACTCCGATACTTTCGGTCCGGTTTACCTCTTCATCAAAAGACCACCAGGGAGCGTGGGGGAAATCATCATTTGCAGGCACACTAAATCTCCAGCCATAATCCATGAAATCTTTTTCACTATGCAGATATTTTAATATTCCTTTGTATACCGGATGGCTTAAATCCGCAAATCCAATATCCTTCAAAATATTTATTGCATAAAGGGTGGTGTAGGGTGTGGAGTTGGGATTCCAACTATCAGGCTCTAAGGCGTTTCCGAATCCGCCGTCCTCATTCTGATAAAAAGATAATGCTGAAATGACAGCTTCTTTATCTCCGTCTTCAAAAAAATACTTCCATAAGCTGAGTTCAATTTCTCTTGCGTTTCGGTAAACCCATGTTTTTATCCTGTCATATGTTTTTATTGATATCATACGAATCCTCCTACTGCCTATGCCCGTGAATCCCGGCGTCAGCATAATATTTGCAAAGTTAGTTTCTATAATCGTAATTACCATACTAATCTTTTATTTCATAATTGTATTGTAAATTTGCGACATTATTTTTTGCGTTTAAAAATGCATACCGTTTTGCCTCATTAGGCAGAAGGGTATGGTATCTTTTAAAATCATGCAATAAATGTGACTGGTCGGTATAACCATAAAGCTGAACGGCATCGAATATATTGAAATGCTTATGAAATAAAATATCATTCCATAAACACTGATAGCGAACCAATGAGGTCAGTTGTTTGGGAGAAACACCGGTATATTCGCGGAATATGCGTTCTAATTGCCTGCTGCTTATAAAGATCTCATCTGCGAGTGCGGCTGTTTTTATATTGCCTTTATTTCTGAGAATACAAAATACCGCCGACTCTAAATTATGATTAACCCGTTTTATTTTTAGTTCCTCAAGAAGAATTTTTTCTGCGATTTCAACTCTCTTATTAATCGCTGATATGTCGTATAATAAGGGTTCTATGGCTGATTTTATTTTTGAATAATGCTGCCACGGATCAAAAACATTATTTCTTACACCGCTCATAGATTCGTCGGAAAATAGTGCGGCAGTCCATGCATAAAATCGTATCCCAAAAATCGAGATGGTTTCCTCTTTGTTATTTGAGGAAGTATCCATAAAGGTCTTATCGTTTATTCCGATAAAACTGCTATTTACTACATTTTCAGTATAATTTACATGAAAAATAATATCCATACAGGTATCAGGAATGATCAGTTCATCCGTTATGGTATCCTTTTTTGCTTTTGTCACGGGAGTTACCGTTCCCCAGAAGCATTTTACATAAGGCTTCAAGCCGTCACAGGGCGTAATCTCAACGTATGTACTATCATTTCTGAATGGCGCAGCAGTGATAGGGTTGTATATATTATGAAAGTTATTCAATGTGAAAACCCCCTCATGCAGGAAATAAGATTATTATAGTATTGTAATATCTACGCTGCTTGTCAATTTGATTTTACTTTACGAGTTATCGGAAGTCAACTACTTGCACAGGAGATCGCGATACCGGCATAAGCGCAGGAATGCCGGTTATGGTTTCTTTATTTTATGGACTATGGTATTATGGTATAAGAAGTTAGAAGATGGGAATTCGAGGTGAATGTATGGAGATACGAAGACTTACCATGGATGATTATGTTGAAATATATGACTTGTGGATGTCAACTCCGGGGATGGGTCTTAACGATATGGACGATTCGAAAGAGGGGATAAATAAGTATTTGAAACGGAATCCTGATACATGTTTTGCCGCGGTGGTATCGGGCAAAATCGCAGGTGTTATATTGTCCGGCCATGATGGGCGGCGCGGTTATATCCATCATACAGCCGTTTCTTCAGCCCACAGAAATAAGGGCATCGGGTCCGCTTTGGTAGATGCCGCATTAGATGCCTTACGCGCCGAGGGAATTCATAAGGCAACGCTGGTAGTTTTCAAGAGAAATGAGACAGGAAATGAATTCTGGGAACATAAGGGTTTCCATGTACGTGAAGATTTGAACTACAGAAACAAGGCATTGACTGAGCTGAAAAGAATAGATACATAAATTACATTTATATAGCCATCCTATGGCAGATAGAGTGAAATAAAATCCAAATTACGGTTTATGCAGGCAGAAAAGGTTTTCAATAGTTTATTGCTTATATTAAGTTAATAAATTTGAATTCTAATATTTATCTCGCATATAATACATTAATTAAAAGATTTGAGATGATTTATGGATATCTATATTGTTCAACCAGGTGATACGATCAATTCTATAGCAGATCATTATAGGATCTCCGCCGATAGATTAATATTCGATAATGGGCTTGATAATCCGTATACCTTAGTAACCGGTCAAGCTCTTGTTATTGCTTACCCTACCCGGACACATACCGTTCAGGAAGGAGATACATTGAATAGTATCGCGAATAGGTATTGTATTACGGTTATGCAATTACTAAGAAATAATTCTTTTCTGTCTGACAGAGAGTATATTTATCCCGGTGAAACATTAGTTATCAACTACCCCACATCCGGAGATATAACGACAAACGGTTATACTTATGCTTATATTAAAAATGATACGCTTATAAAAACGCTGCCATACCTGACTTATCTATCTATTTTTAACTATGGTATTTTAGAAGAAGGTGAAATGACAACTTATAGCGATGATGCGAATATAATCCAGTTAACGAAAGATTACGGAGTAGCTCCCCTGTTAATGGTTTCACCATTATCACCGTATGGAGAGTCGGATGCGGAGTTAATCTATCAAATTTTATTAAATGAAGACTATAATAATAAACTGTTGAATAATATACTCAGTATACTTCGCTCATCAGGCTATTACGGGGTCAATCTATTAATCAGCAATATAAATGCAACAAATCAAAATCTCTATATAAACTTATTTGAAAAAGCAAAACAAATATTTAGCGGGGAAGGATATTTTTTTACCATTACAATAAACCCCAATATACGACTTGTTGATGGTAAGGTAACATTTGAACAAATCAATTATTCCAGTATAAGCCAGTTGGTAGATAGAATAACATTTCTGCAATTTGCCTGGGGGACTAATCCTGGCCCGCCTTCACCGGTAAGTTCTTCTTATTTGATAAGAAATTTTATTAATGAAATTTTGTTATTAACACCGCCTGAGGTAATTATCGTAGGAAATCCCTTAATCGGTTACGACTGGGAGCTTCCTTATGTAGCAAATAGGACAATTGCTAACGCTTTAACCATTAATTCTGCAATTACCTTAGCTTATGATGTAGGCGCAGTAATACTGTTTGACGAAATTTCCCAGACTCCATATTTTCGATATACAAGCTCGTTCATCGGATCACCGATCGAACATATTGTATGGTTTATTGATGTCAGAAGTATTAGTGCTTTAACTCAAATAATCGACGAATATGATTTGTCAGGCTCCGGGATATGGAATATCATGGTGTTCTATCAGCAGCTATGGACATTTTTAAATTCGAACTATAATATTATGCAAATCCTACCGAACACTTTAGATTAGCTTCTTTAACCTCTTTTACTAATTTCATCAGTTATTAATATACATTGCTTTTATCCTATTCGCCCATAGTATTTCTCCTAAAATTCTGATCTGTTTCTCTATCGATTATATAAATAATTAGAAGTGCGCAATAACGATAATCAGTTGCGCCAACATTCTTTTTGTTTTCCTCATTTTCTGTTATAAAAAGTCTAATTTCATTAGTGATGATTTCCGGTATCATAGCACCATTTCGCTATTTCTGCGATAAGCGGGAGCGGTAATGGCTTGCTGTACGGAAACTGCACCGCGCCTTTGCTTGTCTTGTATTCCGTGAGCCTTTCGGTGAAATGCTCTACGGCCTTATCACCGGGGTATAGCCCGATATGCTTTTTGAACGCCGCAAAGTGGATTATATTTTGTTTATGCCAGTAGGTTGGCATACTCCACGAAATACGTTCCTCTGCATATGGGAGCGCGGCACGGAGCGTATCCCGTACTTGATTTAAGAGCGGCCAAACATCCTCCGGTTGTGCGGCAATATAGGCATCAATGGTTTTTGGCGGCTCGCCGCAGTAATGGTCCTGGTTTGTGTTCTTGAACTCCCGTTTGCATATAGGACATTGCCACATAGTGCATTTACCTCGCTTTTTATGATGATTACCTTTGGGTCTCCTCAATAAATTCCTGTTTTATAATTTCTAATACCATAATATCATACTTAATAAAACAAATAAACTAAAGTTACCGGTAATTTGTATATACCAATATTCACTCGCCTTGTACAGCGCCGGTATCCTTTTTTCTTATGTAAAAAAACTCCTTATCCACGAACCATATCACCAATATAACTACTAAGCTTATTAGTAACCCTGCAATATAAAAAGATATGCCTTCCCTTTCGGTTAATAATAATCCGCTTACTAAATTGATACACAAATGAAATGTAACCATATAGGCCAATGAATGTTCAGTTCTAAAATAGATCCATCCCATGATTACTCCAAATGCCGCAATCAATGGAATAAAAAGTAAATAGGGCATTACCCCATAACTTATAATCTTCATAAAATGCCAAGCACCCCACATAAGGCCTGTTAATAAAGAGCTTATCAGCATGGAATGCTTTTCCCTAAACGTAGGCAATAGATACCCACGCCATCCTATTTCTTCACCAAAGCATCCGATGAAGGATGATATGGCAAATAAAAGCAATATAGCGCCTTTGATATCAGATTCAATATAATGCTTACCAAGTAACGTGATTACTCCTGCACTTGATAATATGATAACAGCAGGAATAATAATTGACAAAAGTAAAAAGGCGGTATTTTTAATTTTATAATTAATAAAAAATTTCTCTTGCCTAAAAATTATCCGAGTTATTAAAAAGGAGATTGCCGGTCCCAGTTGTGCCCCCATCAGTACGAGTAATCCGGTTGTGATTTTATTCAGTCCGACAGTTGTTCCGGCGCCGCCTATAATACCGGCCAGAATAAGTGTTATAAACAATGCGCCTATGTAATATACCATGACTTTCTTTATCATCTTAGTTTCATCTCATTTCTTTTGCTAATTTTTCATACCAGTCAATTTCAAACTGAATTATATCAATGCCATATTGTGCTGAAAGAAATTGATATTTAAATAATTCTTTAAACGGCTCCTCTACCTGCATATTTTTCCCTTGTTCATATACCGTGTCCAGTACAGCCTTTTGTTTCTTTAATCCGATTATATATTCTTCAATCCGTTCCAGCCTTAAAGAGGGATCTGAAAGTCCCATGAAATATAATTTTGCTAATTCGGAATTCCTGTTTTGGGCAACCAGTAATGGAGTATTAATCCAGTAGTTGAAATATTCTTTCCCTTCGTCCGTTATGGTATATATCTTTTTGTGTTTTCCGTTATCAACAATTTCAGAATAATCAATATATTTCTTGCTGAGAAGTTTTTTTATTGCGGCCTGAATGCTTCCCATGCTGTCACTGTATATCGTATTAAGTCCGCTTCGTATGCGCTCCCTTATTTCATAAATAGTTCGAGATTTTAGTAGTAATAGTCCTAATATTAATGTATCCATAATATCCTCCTGATATTACTAATAGTAATATACACGTGAATAATTGTCAATTCAAAAAATGTTACTTGATTTATAGTATGTCCATATGTACAAAGTCAAACTGTGTCTTGAAAATTGTACTCGCTGCATATACCTAAACAGCTGGATATGATAACGGCTGTCTGTCAGAAGAAAAGAAGAGAGAACAAGGAGGCATCCGGCTAAAAGAAAACATAATGCGGGACCTCTTCCTGAAACAGCCAATGCCTCAGCCAGTCATCAAATATGATTGCTCCCAGAGATATTATGCACCAGACAAAAAAGAAGGGGACACAGATCTGTCCGAGGATATCATATTCTGTATAGTTCCATACATTCCATTTTAACCAAAGATTTACGATGCAGCCGGTGACAAATTCCAATACCGTAACCAGAAAGCCTCCAATGATTGCCTGCAGCCAGAGCGGAGTCTTCCAGGATAATATTTTGTTGATTAATCCCAAACTGACAAAGCATGATCCTCCCAGAAAGAACATGGTCCAATGTGTGTCCCCTCTGTACACTAATTCCAATGTAACATAGCTGAAACCGCCGATAAAAAATAGTATTGAATACTTGATGATTTTCATAACAACCTCCATAGTGCCAGTATTTTTCTTTTTAATATATTATATTTTTCTTTTCGTAAAAGCGGAACCGACTGTCGTTTACCGAAAGAATTTTCATGCCGTGCATCGGACTCACCTCCTGCGCGATAATGAATTTGAAATTGAAGTTATCAATTCCTCGTGCTATCATTATTATACAGACAAAATCTGGAATATAAAGAGAAGCACAAATGACAGATTTTAACGAGCTTCGATTGAATTCACAGAAATGATATTTTATGTATTTAAAATGCGAAAGGAGGTCAGGTCAAGTGGAGAAGCATAATCTGCTTGGAGAAAAACCGGCGGCTTTAGACAGACAGGATATATTTTCTGTATTTGAGCTTTTCCCTGTTCCGATGGAGGCATTCTCGCCGGACGGCGTCAGCCTGTTCGTCAATCAGGCGTTTGTGGACTTCTTTCGTATATCGGCGGGAGAAATAGTAGGGAAATTCAATATCCTGCAGGACCCATTCCTGAATCATAAGCTCGGCTTGACGGATTATCTGCGGCGTGTATTCGCCGGTGAGCTTCTGTCCTTTTATGATATGAGGGTTCCTGCAGAGGAAATTACCAGCCGTTACAAAGGCGGGGAAAGCAGACCTTCGGAAAATGAAATCTATCAGGACATCACCTGTTTTCCCGTCCGGAATGAAGACGGTTCGGTTGCGTATGTAATTGCCCTGTTTATGATGAAGCGTGTCTATCAGACCCGACAGGACGTCATGAAAGCAAAAGTCTATATTGACACGCATTGGCTTGACGATTTCGAACCGGACAAAATTGCCGGGGCTGCCGGCCTAAGCCCCCATCATCTGGTACGCCTGTTCAAAAGATTTACCGGTATGACGCCCTACCGCTATTACGAGGAGAGCAAAATCGAAAAAATCAAGGAAGCCTTGCGTGATCCGGATTGCAGCATCCGCGAGGCGTTTGCCGCGTGCGGAGCAGATTACAGCGGCCGGTTTGCCGATGTATTTAAACGCAGGGTTGGGATTACGCCGTCGGAATACAGAGATCATTTGCCGGCGCCTCCGAGGGAAAACACAGTCGGTACGGCTCCCATATGTAAAACAGAGAGCCAGCTTTTTCAGGTTGCCGGTATTCTCCCTGTCCCCATGCAAATATTCAAACAGAACGGCGATATTATTTTTATAAACGAAGCTGTTCTGAGCGCGTGGAATGTTAAGGATTCCTCACGGATTCTCGGAAAATATAATTTGATCAAAGACCCTTTGGTGAACGAGCAGTTTGGATTGCGTGATCAAATCCGCAGGACCTTCGAGGGGGAGGCTGTTCTAATACCGGATATCCGGATTCCTTTAGAGCGCTTTTGGGAATGGTACAATCCCCGGAGCGCCGAATATGATACCGAGGCGATCTATAGCGATATTCTGAATTTTACCGTTCACGTCGAGGATGTGAAGGCGGACTATGTCGTCAGCATTTTTTTGACAAGCAGACTGTATCAGGGCAGATCGGGTGTCACGAGAGCGAAAGAGTATCTTGAAAATCATTGGCGTGAAGGTTTCGACGCCGACAGGCTTGCGAGAACAATCGGTTTAAGTCCGTCGCATCTTGCGCGTCTGTTCAAAAGGCAAACCGGCATGACGCTGTACAGCTATTATCAGGAGATCAAGATCGCCCGGCTGAAGGCCGCGCTGCGTGATCAAAACCTGAGCGTTGCCGAAGCCTTTCTCTCCTGCGGTTTTGCGTATCCTGACAATTTTACGCGCTTCTTTAAAAAAAAGGTCGGCATGACACCATTGGAATACAGAAAAAAGGGGAAAGAATCAAAATAGCAAAAAACGGCCGGGGCCCTGCATCTATACAGATGCAAGGCCCTTTTTTGTATGCTCATATTTGTAAGAAACTGAGCGCCCAATCGGTTTTTGGACGGTTTTATTTTTTTTATAATGAGCTTGGAGATCAATAAAGAAACGAGGTGGTTACCCTGAAACAGGAAAAGTCGAGAGAGCAGCTTTTTGCCGAGCTTGCCGGGCTTCAAAAGAATATGGAAAAGAAACTGGCGGTAAAGGAACAGTTTATCAAACGGTTTCAGACTCTTGTCCAAACGGAAGAGGATCCTTTGACCCTTCTGAACCTTTTTTCCTGTCCGGTCGCCATTTTCAAGATAGGCGGCTATTTACACAGGACAAATCACGCACTAATGGAAAACACCGATCTTCAGGAGGATGATGTTTCTGGGGGAACCATCAACTTTCTTGCCCGTGTTACGAATGAAAACTTCGCCATGCTGGAGGCGGCGGAGGGTGTTTTTTACGGAAAGACCGCGCTGCTCAGCAGGCTCTCCTATCCGTTGGAGCTATTTTGCAAAAGCTGGAGTTATACGGTCCGCAACGATTACCGCAGCGCGCTCTTCTTTCCTTTGCCGGACGGTGGCGGGGATATTCGGTACGGCGCAGTCATGCTGCTGAAATGAGAAAAAACGATAAAGTGCAGGGAGGTTCTGCAGTGAAAATCGCAATGAAATATCGACAGGGGAAATCCCTGCGAACTATCTGAAAGGAGAATTATCCATGAAACGTAGCCCTGTAAGAAGCAGAATCCTGTCTGTCCTGATGGTGTTCTGTATGATACTGACCTTGCTTCCTGCCTATGCGAGCGCGGAGGAAACTTCCCTTGGCAGCAGCGAGGGTATCCTTGATTCCGGTCTGATCCCGGATGCAAATGTAAATATGGACGTGAGTGATGCCGATGAGCAGAGTCCGCAGCCGGCAACACTTTCGGATTTGCCTCAATCCCCTTTGGGCATATCCGGATTAGGCGGTATGGGGACGCAGGCCGTCGCCACGGCCACCGCCAGAGGCATTGTGGGATACAACGAAATCCATATCAGGCTGACGGAGGGCGAATTCGCGGCTCCCGGTGCGATAAGCCATATCCATTGGGCGCTTAACACAGCAGGCCAGAGCATTCAAAGCATCATAAGAAGGAGCGATACGCATATCCAACTGAACCTGTCCGCAGCCATCAGCACGGGTCAGACCTTCACCATCACCAGCGTTGATCCCTCCCAATTCGCGGCCGGAACCGAGCCGTTTACAATGCCTCTGGCTGTGGAGGTGAAATCCTCCACTCCCGCGGTGGGTACGGCAACGGCGGCCGCGGGCACAAAAGATATTACCGTGACGCTGAGTAGCGGAGAGTTTCATCCAAGTCAACGTACACAGGACTGGATACTTGGGGGAGCGACAGCAGGTAATTCCATCAGCAGCGTAACGTATGCTGACATAAGCAACGTTCAAATCACGCTGGAGAACAATATCGGCCCGGCCGATGAGCTGACTGTTAGAAATAACGGTTATGGGCCTTTTCTCGACGCTTCCACTCTGGGCTTTGATTCACCGCTCACAGTGTTGATTACCGGCGGCGGGGACGGCGAAGCAAATGTCTGTGAAATTGGCTCTACCGGCTACGCCTCGCTGGATTTGGCTCTGCAGGATGTACCAACTGGCGGAGCCGCGCCCACCACCATCACGCTGCTGGATAATATCAGCCACGACGGTCTGGTGATCGACAACAAGAAAATCAACCTGAATCCGGGCGGAAAGATTCTGACATTGGGCAAGGCCGATGATAACACAACCGGGCTTGCGGTGATAAACGGCGGCAGCTTTGTCCAAAACGGAAGCGGCCAGGTCAAGGTTTTCTCCAATAACGAGGCGGTAACGGCGGAGGGTACCGGCTCAATCGCCGTGGTTTACAGCGCCGCCAGCACGAACCACTCTGCCGCATATGCATGGAACGGCGGCAGGATTACACTGGCACAGAACGCCGAGGGCAAAAGCGGAGGCGTCAGCGCGGGTAAAAATGGCGATACTGCTGCCGGTCGGGTGGAGGTATACGGCAACGTAACCGCCACAGGAAACAATAGTACAGGAGCGGTGGTGGCTGCTTACGGCGGTCAGGTAACGGTGAACGGAAATGTGACCGCTTCCGGCACATTCAGCGTTGGCGTGTATGCCGGCGGCATGCTGAATACCGTCCCCTCCGGTGTATTGCTGCTCGGTAACGTAACCGCTACAAACATCGGCGTAGACGCCTCCGGCGACGCCCAAGTGACGGTGAAGAAAGACGTCACGGCCGGTCTGGGCGTCAGTAACTGGGCCTATGGCGTACGGGCGCAGAGCCGGGCCCAGGTGACGGTGGAGGGAAACATCCAAGCCAATGACCAGTCTAGCAGCATTGGAGTTCATGTAAACAGTACGCATCCGGGCGAAACGACCAAGGTCATCGTAGGCGGAGCCATTTCCGGAACAACTTATATCAAGCTTGCCAATACAGTGAAGACAGAAGTACAACAGGACGTCCCGTCCGCGCAGTCCGGATACCGTACCTATACGGTCAATGATCCGTCATTTGGCATCAACATCGTCTGGGTAAAGGATAGCAGCGTGCTAGCACCGCTTGACACGCCCACTGGCCTTGTCTGGGACACTGCGACGGCAGGCGTGGTCAAGGCGAAATGGGATGCGGTGGCAGGCGCGCAAACATATCAGGTGCGCCTTTACAAAGCGGGCGAATATCAGGGATATCAAGCATTGTTGGAGACGAATGCGACAAATGCGCATCTCACCGCATATATTCAAAGCGGCGGTGCTGGAACCTATACCTTTACGGTAAAGGCGCTCGCTCCCAGCGGGAGCGCCGACTATGCAGACAGCACGGCGGCGGCAAGCGGTCCCTACTCGTACATGGCGAACCCTGCAACGGGCCTCACAGCGGCAAATGCGTTCACATCGAGTATTTTTGTGACGCTGACGCAAGGCGCGTTCAGTGTAGCGCAGGACAAAGCCTACTGGACGCTTGGTGGAAGCTCCGCAGCCGCAAACTCCATTACCGGCGTCACCTATATCAGCAGCACGGAAGTCCAGATCACACTGGCGAACAATATAAACGCAAACGATCAATTGACCATAACAGCGGATCAAGGAGCGTTTAACAGCGGAACCTCTCCGTTTACTTCGCCGCTTACTGTGCTGATTACCGTGGCGCCGACATTCGTCTGCACAATCAACGGGGTGGCATATGTGAGCCTGGGGAGTGCGCTTCAGGCCGTACACGATAACCAAACCATCATACTGGCAAGTGACATCAGACACACCGAGGCGGTTGTGATTGAAGAGAAAAAAATCACCTTTGATTTGAATGGTCACAACCTGGTCATCGACACCAGCGAGACATCCGGTTCCATCGCCCTCAAAGTGGAGAACGGCAGCGTAAAATACAGGGGTACGGGCAACTTCATTGTCTGCGGCGACAGAATTGGCGTGAGAGCGCAGTTTGGCAGCAAGGTGCAGGTGAGCGGAATCCTCATCAAAAATGCGGGCCGGCTCCAGTATCCCGCATATGACGTGTACGGTGCCTATGCTCATTACGAAAACAGTGTGGGAGAAGGCAGCGAAATCACTGTCAACGGCAGCATCAGAACGCTCAGTGGCAACCCCTGTGAAAATGCCATCGGCGCATTCGCGGGGCAGGACTCGACGATTACTGTAACCGGCGATATTTTCATTGAGGGCGACTCCGCCTGCGGCTTGGCAGCCGGCGACCTCAATAACGGAAATGGAGCAGCCAGCGCAGGCAATGTTACAGTTACGGGGGAATTCGCCACCGGCGTCAGCGCCGCCGGCAAAAGCACCACTATGGTAAACGGCGCTGTGACCGTATCAGGCCCGAACGCTGTGGGTGCTGCTTCAGGCATTGCGGAGGACGGCTCGGGCGGCACAGTGCATGTAAAGGGTGATGTCGCCGTGACCGGAACAAACAGCATCGGCGTAACCTGCTTCAGCGACGGATATGATGCAGAGCCTCCGCGTACAAAAAGCACGGTGACGGTGGATGGGCTGATTTCCGGTCATAATTACCTGGAGATTGACAATCATCCGCGGGAAAAGAATGCCAAAGACAGCGAATCCGGCGGATATTGGTTTTACAACGGACAATATGGCAGCATGGTCAAGGTGAAGGATCCGGATGGCGGCGGTATCCCTGGCGGCAACGTTCCTTCTGCACCGCAAAGCTTCATCGCAAACCCCGGCAGCGATCAGGTGACCCTAAGCTGGACTGCTCCCAACAGCGACGGCGGCAGCGCTATCACAAACTATCAGGTATCTAAGGACAGCGGGGCAAACTGGACGAATGTGGGATTAACGACCTCCTACACCTTTACCGGCCTGACAAGCGGAACGGAATATACCTTTAAGGTGCGGGCGGTCAACGGCACCGGCAACGGAGCGGAGGCAAGTACGACGGCCACGCCGACAGCTGCGCCCACCGTACCCGCTGTTCCAAGAAACTTAACCGCCGTGCCCGGCCATGGGCAGGTGTGGTTAGACTGGGATGCTCCTGCCAGTAACGGCGGCAGTGCAATCACAACATATGAGGTGTCAAAAAACAGCGGCGCAGACTGGACGGTGATCGGACTGAACACCTCCTATACCTTTACCGGCCTGACAAATGGAACGGAATACACCTTTAGGGTGCGGGCGGTCAACGGCGCCGGCAACGGAGCGGAAGCAAGCGTATCGGCCATGCCGACGGATTTTGCTCATACTGCTTATACCATAAACTTTTACAGCAACGGCTCGCTTTACGCAAGCAAAAGCGTGACTAACGGATCCGCGCTCGGAAATAGCTGGCCTTCCAATCCAACGAGAAGCGATTATATTTTCAAAGGCTGGTTCACCAGTCAAAACGGTACGGGAACGCAATACACAAGCTCCACTGTTATCATTTTTGATGTGGATTTGTATGCCGACTGGATGTATGACGGAGGCAGTTCTTCCGGAGATGATTCGGGCAGTTCCAGTGGCGGCGGGGCTTCTACGCCGGCTACCTCTACCGAAAAACAGCCTGATATGCCGACCACGGCAAAAATGGGTGTCACCGGCACAGCGGAAGACGACATCCTTTCCGTGGCCATTACCGAGCAGATGGTGAAGGACGCCATCAAAGCGGCGCAGGATGCGGCGAAGAAGTCCGGCAAGGAAGCGGATGGCATCACCTTGGATTTCAACGTCACAGGCAGCGGCAGCTATGCCAGTCTGAACGCCACAATCGACGCGGCGGCGATCGACCGGTTGAAAGAAGCGGGCGTAAAGTTTATCAAAATCGGCTCGTCTGTTCTGGATGTGACCCTTGACATGGGTTCTATCGCCGAAATTGACAGGCAATCTACAGGCACTGTTACGGTTTCGGCCACGAGGCTGACGAAGCTATCTGATGCGGCCAAGAAGCTCATCGGCAATCGCCCTGTGTTTAACATCACCGTGAGCTATCAGAAGAACAGAAAGACCGAATATATCACCAATTTCGGCAAGGGAACGGTTACGCTGGGGATTGCCTACAAAGCCGCGGACAAGGAAAAGACCGGCAATCTGTTCGGCGTGTATGTTGATAAAAACGGCAAGCCGCAGCTTCTTACCAACTCCAGCTACGACAATGGGAGGCTGATTTTCAGCAGGAACAGCCTATCCACCTACGGTGTAGGCTACAAAACCCCTGCCCCGGCGTTTACCGATACCGCGAAGCATTGGGCAAAGGACAACATTGATTTTGTCGCCAGCCGTGGCCTCATCAACGGAACGAGCGCGGTCACCTTTGCGCCCAATACCGCCATCACCCGTGCCGATTTTCTTATGGCGCTGGGCAAGCTTTCCGGTGCGGATGTTACGGTCTACACTTCATCCAGCTTTACCGACGTAAAGGACACTGATACCGCCATGCCCTATATCGAATGGGCGGTCAAGAACAAGATCACACAAGGGATTGAGGGCGGCAAATTCGGCCCGGCTCTCTCCATCACCCGTCAGGATATGGCGGTGATGATGCAGAACTACGCCAAGGCGACCGGCTATAAGCTGCCGGCTTCCGTCGCGGCAGTCATTTTCTCCGATAGCGTAAAGATTTCCGCCTATGCCAGGGATGGGGTAAAAGCAATCCAACAGGCGGGTATCATGCAGAGCAAGGGCAGCAATACCTTTGATCCGCAGGCGGGCACCACCCGTGCGGAGGCCGCGACCATCCTGCGCCGGTTCGTTGAACTTATCATTGATGAGGGTACGGCGCGGGGATGGGTGCAAAACGACGTCGGCCAGTGGCAATACATCGATGAAAACGGCAAGCCCGTCACCGGCTGGCTCATAGCTGAAAACGGCAAATATCATTACTATCTCGACAAAGACGGCATCATGATTTCCGGCAAGTGGCTGGAGATTGACGGCAAGTGGTATTACTTTTATGCTGACGGCTCCCTTGCCAAGAGTACCAAGATTGGAGACTATGAGGTAGATGAAAACGGCGTGAGAAAAACAAAGTAGCACTAAGCCCACATAAAAGCAGCGGGAACCAATTATCGGCCACCGCTGCTTTTTATTTCCCGTATTCAGTTTACTCTTTTGGTAGGTTCACAAATACTGAAAAGAAAGGGATTCTATCTATTTCTGATTTATGTCTGCACAGTATGTTTATTATCTGTGATAGTCTGATAGCGAGTGATTAATGGTAAAAGATTAAATCGCATGATTATTATATACTTTAAATAACAATTTTAGGCGGCAGCTTAACAGTAACAAGTTTTTTGTAATCTTCAAGTGCTTGTTCGCTATCTATTCTCATCATCATCCATTTGCCTATTTTCATATAGTCACCGGCAGAACGGTATAAATCAGCAGTTTGATTACTTAGCAACGGCAGAGTTTCTTTCATTAACGAATCTAGTTTATAACCGATAATAATCATCCAATCAATGGCATTTTCTTGCGGGTATAAAGTACCAAATGCTTGTCCGCCTTTTTGATATTTTACATTCCAGCCAGGCTTCATACCGCATCCGCTGTAAGTTAATTTAGGCTTTATTTGATAGGCAGCTTCAATATATGTTGTTAACGAAAGCCATAAGTCTTTTGCTTCACCAATATATTCTGCTATATCGTTCATTGACGGTTTTATGTCACTTGGGTATAATTCATTCCAATTCACATTTATTCCTTTCTTTTTACAGGTGTCCAGATATCCATTTCCGGCCATGAGGGCACTTCAAATCGCTCGTCTTCATATACCTCATAAGCAACACCTATCATCGAGCTCTCCCCTTTAAAGCGTAAAGCTGTTTTTGACCGTGGACGGTGTTATGCTTATTATCTGATTCAATTACAGCTTCAGCCACAAAGCAGGACGGACACCGCCTTTACATTCGCCTTCGGCGATGTTGCCTTTAAGTATATTGTTGCCTTGGATACCTATATTACCGTCACCATGGATGTACACGGCTTTTACATTAACGCGGCCGGGCGACCGAATCCACCACCACCAAAGATTATTAGCCTCAAGTCTTGCTATTCGTTTACTGTTATTTTCATCTTTTCTTTGAAACCAATATCTTTGATTTTTTCCTGGGTTATACAGTTTTGAACTACTATCTCCGAAATATTGGCACGTTACTTCCTCAAGGCTTAACAAAAATATGCTGTCCCTTGTATCTGCTCCGCCTTTTGAACCATACCACTGATTGTCAGGATTTTTATTAATTACCGGAATTATTCTTGATTTAACAGTTGCGGTGAATTTGTCATAAAATTCACCGTTCAGATATTTTCTTAAGGAGCAGTCAGCCCATGTTATATCTTTATAGGCGTCATGGTAAGCACGCTGCTCTATAATATATTCGGTTATAATCAAAGCCGTGTTGTTATGTATGTCAAGTACTCGCCATTCATATTTGTCAAATACTATTTTATCTCCTACTTGCATAAGTGCCTCCCGGTACATTACCTAAAATCATCTTTTAGCTTGATTGGAAAATATCTTTGCATTTGTTTATAGCCAAGTCCCTTTTCTATGTCTTTATAGGCAATATCTCTTCCATCTTCATATAAATAGGGCATATTGAACATAACATTGCGGCCTTTGTCAAGCTCAAAATTTGTGCTTTCAATCCATCGGCGAACTTTATCTTCCACTTTTTGTATGCTCTCGTTATCTTCGTCAATACTGACTGCCATAGCGTATAAGCCTCCCGGAAAGTCAATCAATTTAAAAGGGCTTACATCCGCATTGGTAACACCGTCTTTAACGGCACAGATCCATTCAGCTTGGTCATCTTTAGACAGCAAAAAATCAAAACAATCGAAAATCACACTCTTATACAAATGACAATGCTGCCACAATTGGTACATATATCCGCCCTCTTTGAACATTTCCCCCCACGTTTGATCGCCGCACGTTACCGCTTTGAATCCCGGTATCCTGACGACCATTATATCAGGAATTTTTTTATCTAATTTTTCTGTTATTTCAATCAAACGGTTTATATTGGAGGGCTTACCAATATAGTCAACGCTTATCAACTGTGTTTCCAGTTCTTTCGCTTTGTCATACAGCAGTTTTATGTCGGAATTGTCAGTAAAATTTACTCGCTCTATTTCATGTATGAAGTCCAGAACAATATCTTTCAACTCATGCAGGAGAGCAACTTCATCGTCTATGTTTTGTACTTTCTTTTCCAACACTTCTAAAACTATATCGGAACTGGACGTACTGAAAATACGCTGAATGTCTTTTATGCTAATGTTCAGCTTGCGTAAAATGAGTATTTGCTCAAGCCGCCTGACAGCGCGTTCGTCATACATCCTGTATGCGTAGTCATCGCTTCGGGTGCTGTTTATCAGCCCCATATCCTCATAGTAGCGCAGTGTGCGGGCTGTTATGCTATACTTGCTTGATACATCTTTGATTTTGATTAGGTTGTCCATTTGTTTCGGCCTCTTTTCTGGTTTTTGTGATGAGACTAGTATAAAGGCTTCCCTAAAGGAAGAGTCAAGGGGTAATGCTGCTTTTCTGTAGAGAATATAAAAATCCTCGTATAGCTGCCAACACAGCTAACGAAATCTAACTGTATATAGTATAGAATAAACGTCCCGGAATTTCTACCTTTTATAATAAGTACCTATACAACTCAATATAGTAGGTCATTTTCAATAATCTATAATCCATTGACGGAAAAAGCAACCTATGATCTCATAACAAAGGCTTTGTAAGCTGTCTACAAGTGTATACGGGCTACAGACATATAAAAATCGGGAAGCCTTGAAAAATCAAGACTTCCCGACTATTTCATTAAGCGCGAGACGGGATTCGAATTCTATCCCCTCGCAAAAATGCTGATAGAAAGGGACTTTCCAGCACATCCAATTTTTACGTACTCAAGAGGGTACTCAAAAACATAGATATTTTATAAGTAGCAAAATCAAAGTACACCGTTTTTTCTTAAATACTCATTAACCTTGGAAAGAAATATTTTCGCATCTTCCAGTTGCTTTTCAGCTTCCTGCTTTGAAGCAATATAAAAATCTTCATAATCTGATTTTTCCCTTAAGAATGAGGCCATTTTTACAATTTTTGATGAATCTTTATCAAAGTCTCCGGTTTTTACATGATTTTGATTGAAGAAGGCTATAATACCGGAATGTTTAGAAGAATCATAACCGGCTAATGCGGTAATAGCACGCATAGCATGGAAAATTGCGTAATAGGAACGATTAATGGATATTTTATATAGAGATTCCTTTAGCATTACTTCTGAAGCAGTTAAGTCTTCTAAAGCCTTTGTATAACGGTATGCAGATAATTCTTTTATGCTGCCTTCCATAAAATCACACCATCCTTCTTAACATTTTTATAGAAAGGCAATACATTCTCCCACTTTATAAATTCATCATAATCAATATCAATAACAGAAAACACCTTGTTATATTTCAAATCTAAGTCCAAAGTAAAATCAACTAATTTATCTGGTATAGATTGAACTTTTGCATCTTTTAATATGATAGCTATATCAATATCTGATTCATCAGTGTCAGTTCCTCTAGCAACAGAGCCATAAAGAATGATGCTTACTAATCTATTATTAAAAATGTTCTTCAATCCCTCGATTAATTCATTTGTAATCATGTAATTCATGACTTGTCACCTCCTAGTCTCACTATACCTTTATTTTAACATAATGCTACTCAATTATCTACTTTCAAATACGATTTAATATCATCATTGAAAATAGAAATTTATTATGCATATTTTTAATATTCACCCATATCTTTATACTTTTTCAATGTTGCTATCCAATCATGTGATTTGCCCACAAAATTTTCTGGGTTTACAGGATAATGAACATTGTAAAGATATCCTTTTTCACCATATCTTCCTTGAGTTATTTCATCTAAATGAACGTCATCTACCAAAATATTAACAACTTCTAAACACATTAAAACGTGGGTATCTCCATCTTTTATCTCACGTTCCCACAGATAACGACATTCAAGATTGAGAAAACATTCTTTAATACGTGGTGCATTTATACTCATAGCTTGTTCTGCAGTAAGTCCCGACAATGTTATTTCATCATTATCGAATCCGTTGTTTGCGATTGTTGCAGTACATTTATCGTAAATATCAGCAGAAGGGAAATTCAGTACTGCCACACCTTTTTCTTTTATAGTTTGATACATATGTCCAGATTTATTTACACTTGAGAGAATTGCATAAAAGCCACTAGGGCTACCATTAAAGCATGCCCATGATTGTAAACAAGCATTAGACTTGCCATTAGATTTATAAGAAGTTACTACAAATAGTGGTGATGGTATGGCAGTAACAAAATCCATCCATGAAAAACCATAGGTTTCCATTTTTTTCATTGACTCTGGAATAGCTGAGTATTCTTTTTTCATTAACTTACACCTTTCTGTAAAATTATCCTTATCAATTAATTATTTTATAACATTAACTATTATAGCATCTATATGCATTAATTACAACATATTCCAATAACGGTTACACATCACATTTATGTATGGGTAAACGGTTATTGGAATTTTTTATACCTTTTTTTATATATCGATCAAGTGATTCAATCATATTCTTAGCATCAAAGACGAAAGGAGAAACTAACAAATTGAGTTTTGTTAATTTAAATTAACAAAACAAAATGAGTTGAAGGACGCAAGAAACATCCTTGTACTTAATTATCATCTCAAAAGGAGATTTCACCATGCGACTCCGCCAAAGAAGCATGGTAGGGAATGAAAGAACCCTTTATTAAATTTCTTTTTGAAACACAAAGTGTTTCGTGGCAAAAACAATCGTCCATAAGATTGTAAGGAATGTATTGTATTCCTTAATAAAAGTGGGTTGTGCTTAGCTTTAACAGTTACCCATTGTTTCTATTTTTATCACGAAATATGTGAGAAAGAAATCGTTATGTCACATAAGAACAAAAAATCTCTAGTTGACCAAGTGAAGCAATCTTTGGACAGTAAGCTTGCAATTGGTCGTTCCAAACATCAGGATAAGCTCTCTGAAAAGGAGAAAAAAGAAATTACATCAAATTATATTTATAGTTGGGAAACCTACCGCAGTTATCTAAAACATGGCTGTTATTTCGTTCTCTGGTGCAAAGAAAAATATCAGTGTAAAACCTTGGAACAATGCAGATGCCATGTAGATGAATGGCTGGAAAGCAGAAAAGCTCTCTCTGCAAGTACGCAGAAATTAGAAGCAAGCTCCCTCGCCAAGATCTTCGGATGTTCTACCGCTGAATTTATAAAAACTGATGAGCGGTTAAGAGCGAATATCAAAAGAAGTCGTGGAACCAAGAAACATGATGCACATTTCTCTGAAATAAAGAATAAGGAGCTGGTAGAATTCTGTCGTGCCACGGGATTAAGACGTGCAGAACTTTCTGCTTTGATGAGAAACTGTCTGAAAGAAGAGGATGGGAAGTATTATATCACTGTTCGTTCCGGTTCTAAAGGTGGGAAATACCGTGAAGTGCCGGTAATGGGGGATATTGACTTGGTAGTCCGGTTAATGAATAAGGCAGGAGATAAAAAGGTCTGGGATAAGATACATAATGCAGCTGATATTCATTCTTACCGTGGCGATTATGCTACCACTATCTATCTTGAGAATGCAAGACCGCTTGAACTGATACCGAAGTGTGACCGTTATTATTGCCGGAAGGATAAGAAGGGTATCTGGTATGACAAAGAAGCGATGAAAATTACTTCAAAAGCACTTGGACATAACATAATCAGCGTGATTGCTGAACATTACCTAAATAATTCCTTGTTTTTAAAATAATCTTGCATATTTAAAGTGAGGCATAGAAAGAAAAATAACAAATAAAAATTAAAAACCATAACAAACAAAAGTTAAGAAATGATAACAAACAAAAATGCCATCTTATAATAAAGTGAGGCATTTTTATGAAACAAATCAATCTGGAAGAGAAAAAACTTTTGCAAGAATACTTTACCTGCGGTACAATGATGTCGGATGAGCTGGAAAGTATAGTTAAAGAAATGAAGAAAGAAAAAGTTTTACAAAATCATCCATACCAAATAACACCGCCGATTAAGAACGGTGGACGCTGGATGACCTATATCCTTGATACAGAGGTAAATAAAAGAGTCAAGATTACTTCCTACACCGAGAATGGGATATATCAGAAACTATATAAGATTTATTTTCCAGTAAGAAAGAAACCTTGGAAATTCTGTATCCCCTGTGGATAGAGAAACGTAAGGGCATGAACCTGAGTAGCAGAACGATTCAAAGAAACCGCAATCATTGGGAGAAGTATTACGAAGGCACTAAAATTGTTAGAAAGTCCATTGACAGAATAACAGTCGAAGATATCGAAGATTTCTTTCACAGCTGTATCAGTGATTATGATATGACTAAGAAAGATTTGGATAATATGAAGCTGATTTTCAAAGACCTGATGAAATATGCCAAGAAAAAAGGATTAATCTTATCCAATCCATATGATGATATCGAAATCAAGGTGAATGGATGTAAACCGCCGAATAATCCGAAGGATGAAAGCAGAGTCTATCTCCCGGAGGAAAAGGAGAAGCTCTTTCGTCAGCTGAACAAGCGGTTAATACAGGTGCCATACGAAACAGATGCCTATGTCTGCAAACCCTATTAAAACAAGGAGGAATGCACACTGTCTTACAAGTGTCTACAGCCTGTCTACAACTAGGCTAATTCATGCTAAGTTTATTTATAAGTAAATCAACAATCTCTTCTATTGAGGAATTGTTATAATCAATATACCCAGTTGTATCTAATAATCCTGGAATACTGGTATCGTCAAGCCTTAAAGGTAGAATGTATTCACGGTTTTCCTTAAATGCTTTAGCTTGAGCTGCTTTTCGTTCAAGATTTGTCCATGTTTTATTTGCGTAATTTGCTGAAATAATCATTAAGCAGAACTTTGCTTTTTTGCTGTATACTTCTGATAAATATGAATATAAATCTTTGCCCCATAAATTGGATTTTTCGTATTCGTCATAAAAAACCTTATAGTTTTTTTGTTTAATTAAATCTGAAATTTTTTTTGCAATTTCTCGATCCTCTCCGGCAAAGGAAATGGCAATATCGTATGTGGTCGTAATCAATTTATTTATTTCACCTCTTATGTCGTCAAATTTTACAAATAGTTCCTTGTAATAATTACCTAGTATGTGAGATAAGGTATTATATGGTGTTTGTAATTTTTTTTCAACAAACGTACCATTATTGAATATAGGTGAAAATTCATCTATTACATTTAGAAATCCCAGTATCAGATCAAGTTCATCGATTAGTTTATGTTTTCTAGTTGTCGCAATATGTATACTTTCATTTATAAATAATTTACGAATATTGGGCAATTCTTCATCATCTATCGAATATAACTGTTCGTCTTGATAACTATCAAGTGGGTCATCATGCTTTTTATAAAAGGCCATAATGATTTTTACTGATAAATCAGCATTGCCGCCTAAAAGTTTTATTATATCAATAAACATAGGACTACATTTTATAAGAGGCAAAAGAAGGTGCCATTCAACAATATTAAAATCATTTTTAAAGCAAATTTCTTCCATCATAATAAATGTATTTAAAACAGTATCCGTAAGAGTATAATCTTCTTTGACCAGATAATTATGTAAATCATTTATTGCCATCTCGGGATTGATATGCATAAATTTTCTCCTTTAATTATGTAAGGATAATGAATATTTATAATAGAGAAATTCTTAATAATCGATTATAGAATTGAATTGTTCCGATCTATTAATTCTTGTTTACTATTAAGGTAGATTGAAATTCTTTTGGAAATATAATATTTATTAAATTATTTATATAGTAAAAAATTTCTTATCGAATTCAAGTAATAAATGCTTCAGATCATCTACATTAACAATAGAGACAAAAAGATTATTAATTTTTCCCATCATTTTTAGAATGTTTAATCCTAATCCCACGAAATAGAAAGATCCCCTATACTTTCATAAATCATATTTTTATACTCCAGTAAAATATTAACATAATCAATATATCATATTGCAGCTAAAGATAAAAGAAATTTAATCTCTAAACCAAAGAATTTTTTAGGAAGAGTAGAGATATCAACACTTCTTAACGGACTACAGCTTCATAAAGCAAAAGATACTGAGATAGCTTATTTAGGCATTTCAGGATCTTACTATTAAGCGCGAGACGGGATTCGAACCAAAATCCTACCTCACAAATACTGAAAAGAAAGGGGTTCCATCCACTTCTGATTATGTGCATATAATTGTGCACATATTTTTTATGATTAAAACCTGTGCCAATACTTAAGAAATATAACATTTATATCTATTTATATGGAGTACTTTTTCGCTTGAGTTTATCACCACCATTTTCTTCGTTCTCAGCTCCATTTATTTCTCTCATCATTGCATTTCTTTCATCCATGCACTTTAACATTTTTCTTACTTCGTTACCTGCAACAGGTCCCGATAATAATGTCGTGCAAATAGAAAGCATAATAAAAAATTGCTTGAGGCGTTTATATATGCTATTTTTCATTTTTACTCCTTTTTTACATAACAAAAGAAAGACACCTTTAAATGTCTTTTCATATCACGGTGTAAAAAGGGGTTTAATCATTTAAACGGATTTTTTGCGCTATTAAAGACCTTTTATAGATTTTAGAAAAATAGTCATGCTTATAGAAATAGTACTCACAGATTTGAATAAAAAGTATAATTGTACTAAATGTACCAACCGCATAAAATAGTAACTCAGACATATTTCTTGCATTAATACGATTAAGTATATTACTAATTATTTTATTCAGTAAAGAATTATTGCCTCCGTCACTAGAATAATTATATTCATTATTTACAGATGCTAGCTGTGCCTCTTGCATCTCTTGAACAGATTGAACTCCATAAATAGTTAGATGAAATGATATACTAATTACGCAAAGGAACAGTAATAAATATATGATAAGTTTATATACTAATTTATTTTCTGTCTTCATTACTGTCCTCCTTACCTTTGATAGGGTAATTGTAATGCAATATCATATACTAATCAAGCAATTTCTTATAAATCCCAATTCGCACTACTAATCTAGAAGGTTATTTGCTGAAACTGCATAAATAATAGTGTACGCAATCTGGAATAGCGTATTATCTACACTTTCTAATAATGTGTACACTCTGATTCTAATTTTATAAATGAATTTCAGTTTTTATATGTAAAAGTTAGTCAAATAAATGTGATGAATCTACAAAAAAAGCACTATGAAAGTGCAAATTTCAACTTAGAGAGGAAGGAATCGAAAATACGAAGGCCCATGCGGTGCATGGATCCTTCGTATTCTTGATGTGGGGATGATGCAAAAGCGTCGCAGACCCCTCGGAGAGCGAGCAGGGCAGTTGTCAAACTGCCCTAGTGAGTTAATACAGATAATCTGAATTATAAGAGTTGAAAATCATTTTCTTAAAAAGTCGTAAAAAAGTGCTCCTTTTTAAAATCGGCTGTCATTTTTATTAATGTAGCAGATAAACAAATTTTTAAAAGGAGGAAATTTTATGGCAAATGTTTGTATTTTAAGACATCAAGGTCACATAAAATCCAAGATGCATTTTCCGTATCAACATAATTTCAGGACACTGAAAAACTACGGGAACAAAAACATTGATTCATCATTTACCCATCTTAACACTTGTATAGTGAATGATCTAAAAAATGGCGAAACCTATCTCACTGCTTTCAATCGTATGTATAAAAGCGGAGAATTTAAGGGGCAGTTAAAAGTGCAAGGTGCAGTGGATAAGCAAACAAAGTTTTTAGATGAATTTCTGGTATATCCACCGAATGAGAAAAGATACGGGATATTCTCGGACAAGTAGATGAAAAGACCACACTCAGCTATATCTACAATCCAAATACGGAACAAGAGAACCTGAACATTATGAATGAAGCTCTGAAAAAGAGTGATAAAATGAACAAGAAAAAGTGGTGCACATACGGTGCACATATCAGCGCAACAAAAAATCCCTTGAAAATCAAGGGATTTCGTCAGCGCGAGACGGGATTCGAACCCGCGACCCTCGCCTTGGCAAGGCGATACTCCACCACTGAGCCACTCGCGCATATTAATTTGTACGTAAATCGATACAAATGATATAATAGCGTATGAGGGGGTCCTTTGTCAAGACTAAAATAATAATCTTTCATTACCGGTTAGAGAGAGTGAGCCATTCATTCTTCAATATTCGGTATTCCACTCGGTCCTTTAATTTTCCGTCATGCCAGGTATATTCTCTGTAATCCGCTTCTTTTATCATTCCGCACTTTTGCATTACCCGTTCCGAGCCGGCATTATCCTTAATACAGCCTGCCGATACACGGTAAACATCATTTTCTTCAAAGGCAAAGCGGATCATCTCCTTCACGGCTTCGGTTACGTAGCCACAATTCCAGAACCTTGGATATGTAAAATAACCCAGGCTCACCAATTTTCCAACCGGAGTTATCTGTGTAACAGTATATCCGATCTCACCGACCAGTTCTCTGGTGTTTTGAAGCTCTATCCTGAGAAAAAATTTGGTTCGTTCCGGTTTGTTAATCTCATCAATGCATTGCAAAAGATTATCACGGGTTTCTTCTAACGTTTTTGTTTCAAGATTCTTAAGATAGTACATTACTTTTCCGTCTGACATTAAGTCGTGGTGGGTCGCCAGATCATCCATTCGGTGATCCCGAAGAGTCAACCGCCTTGTATGTAAAGTGATAAAGCCGGACATTCATCTGCCTCCTAAGATATGAGTGATAAGGTATATGCCTTGTTACTCGAAGGTTACAATATGCTTAACCCCGCACTCCCTGGGTGAAGCTGTTACTGTTAAGATTTTTCTTACCTTTTGATTTCATCAGATAATTTCGGGAGGCTTCGAAAATAGATATGGTTCCCGTCCGGATCGCAAAAATGCATGTTTTTCGCTCCCCAGGGCTGCAGCTTTGGAGGATCAACGACAGGTATGCCAAGTCCCTGTAAACGTATAAACTCCTCATCTACGTCTTCGACAGTGAAAGCCAGACTGATATTCCGGTTTTGGTTATTTTTTATCGTTCCATCATTATATACGGTTAAGGTTGTTCCTTCCGCAATAATAAATTGATGGACCTCATCCCTGCAATCCGATGTTATATTTAAGAGCTTCCGGTAAAAATCAGCCAACCGCAGTACATCATTCGTTTCTAAACACACTTCTCCGATTATCATATTCCTTCCTTTCTGTCAGGCGGTATTTCTTACCATTTTATCACAGGAAAACGCGAATATCTACTATAGACTAGATTTGAACACAGAAGATTATGAGTGCAGAGTACCTGTAAAATATTTGCACTCGTACCAGCCATAGTATATGGAACGGCTACCCGGAATCCTATATAATTACTGCTATTAATGTATGCCGACTTTGGCAGGATATTTAAAACAGAATACACAGTAGCAATCGAGGGCGAGCAGATAAGCCAGGTCATCTACATGTTTTATATTGATAAATATGGAGTTCAGATTACGGTGACAGATGCAGGAGACGGAGCTAAATTCCGGAAGGATGTGGAATATATGCTGGATTCCTTTACTTTGAAATAAGCGGGAAATTAATATTATTAAAAACACGCATATCCGGTAGACCGAAACTGCGTATTTTTGACTGAAAAGCTTAAGAACTCTGCCATCCTTTCATTCATATATTGTGGCTGAATCACCGGTCATTTATGGCTGTTCTTCCAAGCCTTTCCTCCCAGGCTTCTTAATTCGGGCTGTTATACTGCCTCCGCAGTTAAATAACAATAATCCGAACAGGATAACCGATCCCCCAAAGAGGGCTGACAGATCGATCGTTTCATGGCCGATGATCACTCCGAAGAGACTTGCCAGCAGCGGAGTGATAAACATATAGTTGCTGACGGAGGAGGTCTGTTTTGCTTTGGCAAAGGCCTTGGCCCAAGAGATGAAGGCAATTGCACTGGGGAAGATACCGAGAATTAATATGTAAACGATCTGAATCGGCGGTGCCGCGGTTGCCTTATCAATGGACTCCGGTAAAAATATACCCAGCATTACAGTCCCTGCAAATATACTGAAGGCGGACACTTGAAGGGCGGAGTATCGCTTTGTCAGCTGCCGCTGGAGCAGATTATACCAGCTCAATAATATCGAGGCGCCAAGCAGCCACAGGATTCCGGCGTTGACGGAGAAGCCCCCATCCATAACGGTAAGTATGATTACACCGGTAAATCCGATCAGAATTGCAGCCCATTGCAGTTTCTTCAGACGCTCCCCATAAATGATTCGGGCGAAAATAGCCGTGGTGATCGGAGTCGTGGCGATGATCACACTGCTGGTAGCAGAAGTTACGGTTTCACAGCCCTTATTGAAGGCTATCATGTACAGAAAAAAGCCTGTTGCGCCGGACAGGAGAAACCATTTTAGATCCGAGGGTCTCGGTAATTTTATTTTCAGAAGAAGTGCGGTAACAATAAGTGCAAGGGATGCGGTAAAATATCTCAAAAAGCCCAGGGAAAATGCTGAAAAATAAGTCAGAGCCAATCTGGTGATCACATAAGCCAGAGACCAAAACAGGATGGTTATAATTGCATAGGGATGAAAACTGTCTTTGAACTTCATAGGAATACCTTTCTGCTGTAATTTCATGATTATTCATGTTGAATTATGTTGAATATATGATAAAATAATGAAGACAAATGAATGATTGCCTCGTCTTATATAGGTAGGGTGATTGATACACGCAACCTGACTACATTAAGCACATTATAACACGGAGCTTGTAAAAAGCAATCTGGTAATGAAGGTATTACCAGCATCGAAGGAAGAGGATAAATTATGCGGGATAGAAGAGAAGAAGAATTATTAAAGCAGCAAGTAATAGATATGATGAACGAGGAGCAGCAGGCTGCTCAAAAATCAAGACAACCAAAGAAAAAGAAGAAAAATACGGCACTAAAAGTAGTTGGAGTGATGTTTGCGGTATTGCTGCTTTTTACTGCATTTATGATTGGGACAAAGCCGGGACGCGGTATTATTTATAAGGCTGCCGGTAAATTTGTATATGGCAGTGTTAATAATGAGGACGTCATTCATGATTATGAAGCGGACGGTGATGATCGTAAGGCTTCCGGAAGAGAAGAGGATTATGTAACCAATTATCTGATTTTCGGAATTGAAGAAATCGGAGGGGCAAAAAATACCGATTCAATGATGATCGCTTCCATTAATACGAAGGACAATACAGCTAAATTGACTTCCCTGCTCAGGGACAGCTATGTTGAGATCCCCGGCTACAAGGCAAATAAACTGAATTCCGCCTATGCTAAGGGGGGAGCAAGGCTTCTTATGGATACGATTGAGCTGAATTACAAAATACAGATTGATGGCTATGTGTCCGTAGATTTTAAATCCTTTGAGGAGATTGTAGATCTTCTGGGCGGAGTAACAATTGAATTGGGTGAGAAGGAGGCAAACTACCTTAACAAAACCAATTATATTTCTGAGAAATCAAACCGTGATGTAAAGCCCGGCGTGAATCATCTGAACGGCAACCAGGTCATGGGATATTGCCGTGTCCGTAAGGTGGAAACCTTAGGCGGGATCAATAATGATTATGGCCGTATCGTTCGGCAGCAGAGAGCACTCAAGGCTATCTTTGACAGTTATATCTCAAAGAAAAATTTATTAAAGCTGCTTCCTATTACAAAGGAGTGTCTGGGATATGTGAACACGAACCTGTCACAAAAGCAGATTGAGAAGGCAATGGAAGCTGTTGTTGAGAATAAGATTACAACACTGGAAACCTTCCGTATCCCGGTAGACGGAGCTTTTGAAGCACCGAAGAAGTATAACGGGATCGGGTACCCCCTGGTACTAAACTGGGATACCAATCGGGTAGAATTGTATAAGTTTATCTATAATGACAGTGAGAGCGAAGCACAGGCTAAACTGGCTAATGCAGAGAATTAATATAACCATATAAAAAGCCTCGGATTTCATACGAATCCGGGGCTTTTCATATGGTAAAAAAAATTATGGAGCATAGGGGACTTGAACCCCTGACCCCCACACTGCCAGTGTGGTGCGCTCCCAACTGCGCTAATGCCCCATTGATATATGAAAAGTATATCAAAATTATCAGAAATGTCAATTACTCATTGCATTTTTACGGTATGTTTATTATTGGAAACCAAAAGCTTAACTGAGGGTGGAAATATAGTATTTCGCATCCTTAAGCCGCTGATAGAATTGCGGATAAAAATCAGCATTGTTATCGTAAGGCTTTAAGTAGAAGCTTTTTAATAGATACATAGTAATTGTCTTTACCAGATTATCATCCCCGGCACGTCTTAATACACCCTGAACATCCTTAAGGAAATAATGCCAGTCGATTACAAACTGCTCATTATCCTTGATATCGGGGATATCAATCCACTTACGGACCTTTACCTTCGTTTTATTCGGGTACGGACATTCGTGTATCTGGAGAATATATTGATAGCCATGGTTTTCATAGTATCTTCCCAGAGGAAAGAGGCGGCAGATTCCCGGACGGAAGGAGTGGATCTCGCATCTGCCTGCATCGCTTAGGAAGGGGCAGTGTTCATCCGGTCCGACCATCTTAAGATTAGGCAGAATAACCCCATCGACAATATTTAATTCTAGCTTCCCAGCCAGTAATTCTTCGAAGGACTGATTAAGGTTACCGGTCAGCCGACAGATATCCAAAGGATCTAACAGGATGGTATTCCCCATTCCCCGGCAGCAGGCAGCGCAGCCCTTGCAGTTATTGCAGCCTGCTTTCACCATATCATTCAGTCCGTACAGTTTACCGTCCGATATTTCATTCAGACTAACATTTCTCTCCATGTAAGTTCCTCTCAGTTATAATCAGCAAATTCCCCTGCCGTCAATAGAGCAGGCATTCACAGTCTGCTCCGGGGGATTTATATCTCCTTCGATAAAGTCTGTGACTTCAAAGGTCTTTGTTCCATCATCCAGGATAAAGAAAGGAATACCGATTTTACCGCTGTCAATGACGGGGGCAAACATCTTCTCGTGATCCCGATAGGATAGAAACTCCTTTAGGATTGCGGTATTATCTGTTATATTCCGATAATCCAATTCTATATCTTCATAATGGCTTAGCAGCTCCTTCGCCCGGACGCAATCCCCGCAGATTTCCGTACCATACATTGTTATCTTCATTATAAATCACTCCTTGGCAGTCTCTTAATTTAATTTATTGACATGATAGATATTATAGCTTATTTATATGAAAATTCCTATCATAAAATTATGCCTGCATGAGATCCTGCGGCACAAAAACAGCCATCCGTCAATGAAGAAGGATGGCTATTTGGGAGTACATTAATCTATTATTCTACGAATACGTTGACAAAACCATTCCCTCTGGAATTTGTCGTATACAAAGACGGTAATCCAGAATAAAGCTCCTTATCCTGATATGTTTTAAACTGCTTCATTATGGACCAGGGCGGAATAAACAGCACTTTAATATTTTTATCATAGCTATAGTTAAGTTTAAGTACACCATTCTCAAGAGTAGCAGTAAACTCAGGATGTGTTTGCTCTATTAAATTATAATGATTTACCGTATGAACCGGAAGCCGATAGTGTACTACTATTTTCTGGCCGTTATACAGGTGGAGAGTATTATACTCAAGATTAAAATAATTTATATTATCACTATCTTCAAAGTTTGTGACAATAGATATTTTGCTGAGATCATCATATTCGGAAGCGTCCAGTGCCATTGTATGCACTTTCCAGAGATCATCGTCGAAGGTGTTAGTATTTGCATCATAATTAACAACAAATTCATTATCAGGTGCAATGCTTTCACGGATGAGACTTACCACAATGATTACAGCGATACCGAATGCGGCGACCACGAAATTCCGATATTTCCTCTGGGTCTTGTAATAAACGGTGTACTTATTAATGAATAACGAAGCAATGAAAAGCAGCAGCCAGGCGACCAGACCTTTTAAGAAGAAAAATCCAATTCTGTCTTCCTTAATTAAAAAGCTTAACGACTCCTTAATAGCTCCTACGATACCCAACTCACTGGTAAATATAACTGCGGCAAGAATTAATAATAGAACGACTGCAAAGGTATTAAATTTACGGATAATAGCGGCGACAAGTGAGAAAAAAGCCACCATAAGCAGTCCGTACAGGAAGTATACGAAGATGCCGATGAGGATAAGCCCGGCATCCGTTTTATATGCAAGGATTATATTATTATTTTTAATGGAGAGCAGCTTAAAAACCAGGAATTGCATAAGGTATAATACAAAAGAAGTAATAGTAATCAACGCCGTCCAAAGATACAGAATTATTTGTGAGGATAAAAAACGGCTGGTATTTGTCTGCGGAAATACGGAAAAGTAATCATTTGCTTGCTTATATTTAACGCACATGGAGATCACTGCAAGCGAAATACCGATAAAGCTAAAATACGAGTAATCATTTAACTGGATATCGGTTACCGCAGCCTTATATTTAAGAGCGGTTATCACGGTTGATATTAAAATCGCCAGGAATAACAGAGCTATGATGGCAAAAGTCTTAAACATATAGGTACTGTTTATTCTGATTTTACTTTTGGTTAATGAAATCGTACTTCTTATTTCGTCGTTTCCCATAAACATTCTAACTCCTCCTCCTTGTTCTGTTTGGTTATATATACGAATATATCCTCGACTCTGGACGGGGATAAGGTTAAATTATAAAGCTTGCTTTCATTTTCGATCAGGTCGGTCAGGAAACCACGGATAACAGCAAAGCTGTTTAAATCACCAGTTTTCGAATAAATCACTTCTTTACCTTGAACAAATCGATCTATATTATCTCTGGCGCCGTCAATGCGGTAAGCACTTTCCCGAACATTGTCGATGGAATCGTATAAAATCAGCTTACCGTTATCAATTAATATGATATCAGATAAAACCCCTTCGATCTCTGAAATCAGATGACTGGAGATGATAAAATTACGGGGATATTCCGTGTAATCTCTTAGAAGAACTTCATATACGGCCTTTCTTACGGATACGTCCATACCCAGGACAGGCTCGTCAAACATAGTAAGCTTTGCACGGCAGGACAGGCCGCAGATAAAATTAAATATACTGGCCATTCCCTGGGAAAGCTGATGATACTTCATTGCCGGTTTTAAGTCAAAGTAAGATAGCAGCTTAGCCGCAAACCCCGGATCAAAGCTGGGAAACAGTTCATTATAATTGGCTAATATCGTATCCAGAGATAAGCCCTTTGGATATTTATAATTATGATAGATATAGACCAGGTTCTGTAATACCTTTAGATTATCCACCGGATTTTCTAAAAAAACTTCAATCTCACCGGCGGTTACGTCAAGCTGACCGGCCAGCATTTTCATCAAGGTGGTTTTACCGGAGCCGTTTTTACCAATTAGACCAATAATACGGTTGGAAGAGATATCAATATTAAAATCATCCACTGCCGGTTTTGTACCATAATACTTTGTTAATTGCCTTGTTCTAACGATGCTATCACTCATTTTTTTCAGGTTCCTCCCCGATATCATATATTTTATTCAATAAATTCATGACAGATTCCCTTGACATCCCGATTTTGCGGGATTCCCGGACCAGCTCCGCGGATAGGATATAAATATGGTTTTGCCTTTTCTCAGTCCAAAGCCGTTCTCTTGCTCCGGCTGCCACAACCATAGAAAGTCCCCGCTGTTTTTCCAATATTCCTTTTTGGACCAGGACATTGATTCCTTTGGCAGCCGTAGCAGGATTCACATTAAGTTCCTTTGAAATAGTGAGCTGGGAATAGGAGGATTCGCCCTCCCGAAGGATACCCTGGACAATATCATCCTCAATACCCTCGGCAATCTGCAAATATATTGGTTTTAAGCTATTAAAATTAAGGATCATTGCAATCACCTCACATTACTACATTAGTTACGTAATGTAGTATAACGTAGTTACCTTAAAATGTCAATCCACTAAACTGACATATTTTATGACATTATATACAAAAATCTGGGTGCAAATTATTGCATTATGTTATGCAATGATTTGTTCTTCCTATTCATAGGACTCTTTGATATACTAAAATCATAAAAAAAGCAGATATTATGTCGTATAACAAGTTAAATTGCACAATTTTGTATACAAAAATAAATTGGTTTGCTGCCCCCCTGTACAGGCTGCTTGGGTTACCGCAAGGCAAGCAGCCTGATTAAAAGAGATATATCAAAGGAGGTACCGCTTTGACCAGCAGGCAGATTGGGATTTTAAAGATATTAAGAGAAAATGAAGCACCAACTTCGACGGGTGAATTGGCGAAGCAGTTTGGAGTCAGCGTACGCTCAATACATAATGACTTTAGAACAATCGATAATGAACTTCAAAAGAATCATATAGGCCCTTTGAAGCATCATGAACGGATGGGAGTATCCTTACGGCTTACGCAGGAGGAGCAGAGTATCATTGACAAGCTGCTCTACGGATATGACAAGCATAGCAGTATTCTGTCCCCGCAGGAGCGTCTGGAGCTGATTTATAGTATCTTTTTGTTCCGACAGGATTATATTACCCTGTTTAAGCTGACAGAGCAGATGAATATGAGCAGAAATACGGTATTGAATGACTTGAAGCGGCTGCGTAACGAGCTTAAGACGCTTCCCATATTTTTGGATTCCAGTCCGCGTTTCGGAATTAAGCTTTCCGGTGATGAAAAGGCAATACGCGGATATGCAATTGAGAGATATATGGAATGTTCCAGTGCAGCCTGTCTTTCCGATATCGGAAGCTACCATAAGGAAAGCTTATGCAACCGCTTTTTCCCAATAAAGAGCATTGAGGAGACCAGACTTGTTTATGAAGCTTTGCAGGATTCCTCCGCAGTGTTTCATAAAAGCCTGACCGGCAATTCTTTTTTAAAAATAATCAGCGGTTTGGAACTGGCGATTGAGAGAATAAAAAGAGGCAATATTGTTGCTGTAAATCCGGTACAGATGGAAAGCATTTATGGAACCAATGAATTTATTGAAATGCATCGGCTTGTAACCAGACTGTCAGAAGAGCTGGGAATTGCATTTCCGCTGGAAGAAACCGCGTTTTTGACCTTCGGACTTTTCGGCAGTGATTTAATGAATACCCATTCCCCGGGTACCAATGAGAATTATGCTGAAATTCAGGTGCTGGTATGCAATTTGATTCAAAAGGTTGCGGACAGGCTTGATACGGAATTTTCGGATGATATCTCATTGTATGATGATTTGGTATACCATATCAGACCGACGATCTTTCGGATGAAAAATAATATCCGGCAGAAAAATTCATTGATCAATGAAATTCACGAGAAATACCAGGCGGTATATGATGCGGTTGCCGGCAGCATTGCTTTTATAGAACAGATGACCAATACGACGATGTCCGAGGATGAGATCGGTTTTATCGCTCTGCATTTTATCTCCGCTGTTGAGAAACAACGCAGATCGGTATTTCTTGTGCCGAATGTATTAATTGTATGTGACTCCGGGATAGGAACCTCCCAGCTTCTTGCTACCCGTCTGACAACCCTGTATGATGTCAATGTCGTAGATACGATTGCTTTTTACGAGCTGGAGAATGCATTGAATAAACATAGCGTTAATTACATCATTTCCACTCTTAATCTGCAGGGCTATGACAGTATTGTAATAAAGGTCAGTCCTTTTATCTCTGAGAGTGATGAGGAACAGCTGGATAAGTATTTCCGGCGGCAGCGAAGAAGAATTGAGATAGACCGGGACAGGTTTCTGCGTACATTGGAACAGGAATGCGTCATAAAGGATAAAGAAGGACTGCTTAAGAAGCTGGCCGTTGAGTTTTCATTAATATTTCATAATTATAATCGGAGGGAAGAAGAAAGGATGCTGAAAGACGTAATATCAAAGAATATGATTGAGTTGGATTATCCTGCATCTGACTGGGAGGATGCCGTAAGGCAGGCAGGGAAGCTGCTGATGGATGCAGGCTGTGTTGACCAAAATTACATAGAAAGCATGGTAAATACAGTAAAAACAATGGGTTCTTATATTGTGATTTCAAAAGGAATTGCCCTTCCGCACTCCAGGAGCGGTGAAGGCGCCACAAAGATCGGGATATGCTTTCTGAGACTTGAAAAGCCGGTTGTATTCGGGCATCAGGAAAATGATCCGGTTGATTTACTGTTCGGTTTATCCTCAACGGATCATAAGTCCCATCTTGGGGCCCTAAAGGATCTGGTTAACTTTCTTACGGATGAAAGTAAGCTTGAATTATTAAGAAAGGGCGGTACGGTGGATGAAATATATCAGTATTTGATTTCTGGCAAAGGAGTGAAGGAGAATGGAGAAAATACGTGAATTTCTTGAGACGGCGAAGAGATTAAAGGAAGAAAGGCTTGTTACGGATGGGGTGAATAAGGGCAGTATCTCCTATCGCATCTCCGAGGATGTCTTCGCAATCAGTCCCAGTAAAATACCCTATGACCGGCTTACCGAAGCAACGGTTAATATTATGAAGACGGATGGCAGCTATGTCAGCCGGAATGCACCTGTTTCCAGGGACTGTTATTTCCATCTGAAGATATATAACGAAAGAAAGGATATAAATGCGGTGATACATACGCATTCCAAGTATGCAACAGCGTTATGCCTTGCTAACAAACCTCTTCCGTTTATTACCTACGGCATGAAATTCCACTGCGGCGGACCGATTGCCATAGCACCTTTTGCATTACCTAATTCGGAGGAATGCAATCAGTTAATAATGAAACATCTCAAAGACCGTAAGGCGGTTCTTTTGCAAAATCATGGACTTATTAGTGTGGGCGAATCACTGTCCGACTGCTATGAAACGGCTGAATTCATAGAAGCGTTAAGTGAAAGCTACATTCATGCCTTAATGCTCGGAGATGTCGAAGAAATAATAATAGGAAAGGAGGATTCTTATGGCAAAGCTTAAAATCGGTGTATGTTGCACCTTTGGTGCCGGTAGCAGCCTGATGCTGAAAATGAACCTGGATACCACCTTCAATCGCATGGGACTTGATGCAGAGGTAGAGGTTTATGATATTTCCAGTGTTAAGAGCATGGCCGGAGAGCTTGATGCAGTATATACAAGCTCGGCTTTAGCGCCTCAGGTGGAGGAATCGACGGTCGGATCAAATGCGGTTGTTGTTCCGGTAATTAATTATTTTGATTTAAAGGGTTTGGAGAATTTAACTAAGCAGTATCTAATGAAATAGGAGGAGAAGAAATGGAAGGATTAAAGTCTGTTCTTGAGTTCTTTACAGGCCAGATATTCAGAAATCCTGCATATTTTATGGGGATAGTAGTATTGATTGGGTGTATATTTCAAAAAAAGGATGCAAAAGGTACTTTGATTTCCGTAATTAAAACGATTGTCGGTATGATGATTTTAAGCATCGGCTCCGGTCAGCTTAAAAACGCCTCCCAGAGTGTCATAGAAATATTTACGGCACGTATGGGGATTCAGGGAGTCAGTACGGACATGTGGACCGCAGTTTATGCTTATATTGACGAATTAAATCTGATTAACATGGGGAATATTGCCACGGTTATGATTACCGCCTGGATTGTGAACCTGATCCTGGCAAGAATAACCCCAATAAAAACAATATACCTGACCGGACATGTTGCATATTGTGACAGTGCCTTTATAACATTTTTCTTATACAGAATGTGTGATTTAAAAGGCGCCCCGCTGTTTATAGCAGCAACCCTTGCCTGTGCGGTATACTGGTGGCTGTTCCCGACCCTGCTGCGAAAATTCCTTACTCCTTTGCTGGGGGATACACCGCTCACTCTTGGACATAACCTTTGTATCTCGGGTATAATTACAATCAAGCTCTCAAAGCTGTTCGGCAAGCAGGAGGACAGTGCGGAGAAGCTGAAGCTTCCAGGCTGGCTGTCCATATTCAAGGATTCGATTGTTGCCTACAGCATTATTATGGGATTGATCTATCTGATTATCGTTTTGGTCAGCGGACCGGAGATTGTCGCTGCAAAATCAGGAGGGACAAACTATATCTTATTTGGTATCAACCAGGGCTTTACTATGGCAGTGGGTGTCTATGTACTGCTTGCAGGTGTACGGATGTTCCTGAATGAGTTGATTCCGGCCTTCAAGGGCTTTTCCGATAAATTAATTCCGGGCGCGATTGCGGCTGTGGACAGTCCTGTGTTCTGGTCCTATGCACCAACTGCCGCCATGCTTGGTTTCTTATGTACGGTAGTAGGCCAGTTTGTCGGTGTCGGTATCCTTCTTCTTTTCGGTTCCAGTGTAATCGCAATTCCGAGTGTAATCCCGCTGTTCTTCGGCGGTTGTACCCTGGGTGTATTCGCAAATTCTACCGGCGGCTGGAAAGGCACAATGATTACTACCTTTATTATGGGTATTGTAGTAATATGCGGCAGTGCAGGCTTAGCAGCGTTACTCGGCTCAGGTTTTGTTCCCGGACATTCTGACTGGAGCACCTTATGGCTGGCGGTGATTGCTCTCCTTAGATTAATCTTTGGATCGCCTTCTGCCGCTCCGGCAGCATAATTGTATAATAAGGAGACGTAAATAATAATGAAAACGATAAAAACGGTAAACGGACTCATCTCACCGGATGAACTAGGTTTTACGGATATTCACGACCATGTATGGAAATCAGGCGGACTGGAGGTAAGGGAAGACAAAGATTTCGGCATGGAAAGTATAGAGAAATCCCACCAGGAATTGATCTCCTTTGCAGAGGCCGGAGGAAAATCACTGGTTGATATGCAGCCCATCGGTCTTGGACGAGGCATTAAGGAACTGAAGGAAATTGCCAGGGATACAGGAGTTAACCTGATCGCCATAACCGGTTTTCATCGGGGAAGCCTATATGATAAAGCACATTTTGTACATAAATACAGCATTGAGCAGCTGACGGAAATCGTATTGTCGGAAGTCTTGCAGGGCATTGAGGTAAATGACTTCTGCGGACCGTATACAGAGCATTCGGATGTTTTGCCCGGATTAATAAAAGCAGGAAGCAGCTACTATAAAATATCACCGTTAGAAGAGAAGCTGATGAAGGTGGTAGCAAATGTGAGCAAAAAAACCGGAATTCCGATCAATACACATACCCATTACGGAACCATGGGGGTAGAGCAGGCAAGGATATTTAAAAAGGAAGGTATCGAGCCCTGCAAAATCTGTATCGGCCATCTGGACCGGAATGCGGACCTGGTATATCATCAGCAGGTATTAAAAGAAGGGGTTTATGTCCAATATGATTGTGTTGCCCGCGTAAAATATCATCCCTTATCCGACACGATGGAGCTTATAAAAAATTTAAGTGAACTTGGCTATGCAGACCGAATCATGATAGGCGGTGACTGGGGCCGGGCCTCTTATCTGAAAGCTTATGGCGGAGAACCGGGACTGGAGTTCATACCGAAGCAGCTGCCGTCATTAATGAAGCTGTATGGAATTTCCGAAGAAGTGATTCAAAGGATATTTATTGATAATCCGAAGGGATATTTGGCGTACTAGCGTTATGACAATTGTCAAAGGATATTACCGGAGAGATATAATGAAATTAATTGCGGACAGAAAAATATCAATGCTATCCTTTGATTTGGACGGAACTCTGCTGAATAGCAATTCAGAAATCAGCAATCTTACCCTGGACAGAATTCAGGAGGCCATGAAGAAAGGGGTAAGGGTAACCCTTGCTACAGGCAGGGTTCCGCCAATGCTGGAGGTGTATGCGGATATTCTGGGGATCGACGGGCCCTATGTTTCAGCTAATGGTGCATTGATTGTACATCATAAAAGTAAGAATATCCTATATGAAAAAAGGATATCCGTACCGCAGCTTATGGAAATCTGCAGCTTTTTAAACAGACACGGGCCGCATTACTCCCTTCAGACAGGGACAGTGCTTTATTATACAAATGAAAATCCTCGTATACACATGTTGGATAAATATAATGAGATTGCCCGCAGGAACGGGAGGGCAGCTTCGAAGTTCGCCTATCTGAAGGGAGAGGAAGCTCTTTTACCGGCGGAGGCAGTATATAAATTGATCATTCAGCCCCAGACGGAAGCTTTGTCCGGCATACTAAAGGAATATCTGGAGGGGAGCAGATATTTTGACTATACCTATAGCATGGCGGGACTCTTTGAAGTTACGGCAAAAGGCACGGATAAAGGGGCCGGCATAAGTAAAGTAGCGCAGTATTATCATATTCCCATGAAGGAAGTATGTGTATTTGGCGATTATGATAATGATATCAGCGCATTCCGAAAGGCAGGGGTCAGTATAGCCATGGGGAATGCCTGCGACAGCCTGAAGGAGATAGCTGCGTATCATACGGCATCCAATGATGAGAATGGAATAGCAAAAGCAATCGATGCAATATGGAAATGCCTGTAGATTGAGTCGGAAAAGAGGAAAAAGATGATATATAAAGGGAATGCAGTGTCGGAAGGAATAGCGATCGGTAAGGTGATGCTTTATCAGCCCTTTGTACCCCGGGTAGAAGAAGGAAGGATATTAAAGGAATTTGCCGGACACAGTATGGAGCAATTAAAGGCTGTTCTTGCCAAGAGCAGGCAGGAGCTTCATACTATCCTGGACAGCTTGGAGAAAGCAGGCAATGACAAATATATGATATTTCAGGCCCATCTGGATATTTTGGAGGATGAGGTAATCCTGGGAGATATAGCAGACAGTATAAAAAATGACTGCTATAATCCGGATTGGGCCATTTTTCAGATTTATAATAAGTATATCAGCAAATTGGAGGAAAGCAGGGAGGCTCTGATCAGGGAGAGGGCAGCTGATTTAAGGGATGTCCGTAACCGGCTGCTACGTAACTGGAATGGTATAGAGGAATGCAGCCTGGACCGGCTAAAGGAGCCGGTGATCGTAGTGGCTTATGATTTGCTGCCGTCCGATACGGCTGCAATGGATAAAAGCAAAGTACTGGCGATTATTACGGAAGCGGGAAGCAGGACCTCCCATACGGCTATCATAGCCAGAAGCTATGAAATCCCTGCAATTGTCAGCCTCCGGGGAGCGTTAATGCTCTTTAAAGAGGAAGAACTGGTGGTTGCGGATGCCATAGACGGTGAGATCCGGACGGACTTGGAGGAGAAAGAATTAGAGCATTACAGAAACAAACGGAGCGAGTACCTCCGGACTGTTGCGGAAACCAGGCAATATATTGATAAACCCGCCAATACGAAAGAGGGCAGACATATAGACATCGGGTTAAATATTGGCGGCCTTGACGATAGCATCCAGATTAATCCGGGCCAAGCGGATCTGGTCGGATTGTTCCGAACCGAATTCATGTACATGAATTCGGATACTCTTCCGACAGAAGAGCAACAGAGGAAGGTTTATAAAAAAGTTCTCCTGACCTTTCGGAATAAACCGGTAGTATTACGGACCCTTGACGTCGGCGGGGATAAGACGCTGCCCTGCCTTTCGCTCCCGAAGGAGGACAATCCGTTTCTGGGTAAGCGGGCGCTGCGATTATGCTTTGACCGGATCGATCTTTTCAAGACACAGCTTCGGGCTGCACTTAAGGCATCCGTATTCGGGGATCTGTGGATTATGTTTCCGATGGTAGGCAGCCTGGATGATATCAGGAAAGCGAAAGGAATTCTGGAGGAGGTGAAGAAGGAATTAAGGGCAGAGGGTACGGCGTTTAAGGAGACTGTCAAGGTAGGCATAATGATTGAGATTCCTTCCATTGCCATAATAGCGGAAAAAGCAGCAGGGGAAGTGGATTTTGCAAGTATCGGCACGAATGATCTGTGTCAGTATTTGCTCGCCGCAGACAGAATCAACCCGGAAGTCGGAAGCTATTATCAAAGCTATCACCCGGCATTATTTTCCCTGATAGGACATGTGGCCGCCAAATTTGGTGAAGCAGGCAAACCGATCTGCGTATGCGGTGAGCTGGGCGGAGATGAGCTTGCAGCACCGGTTCTGGTTGGGCTGGGTATTGGTAAATTAAGTATGGGCATATCCTCCGTGGCGCGAATCAAGAGATGTTTGTCAGGTCTGACAATGGAGCAGATGAGGACTTATGCCGATGCTGTCCGGGAGATGGATACCTCTGCAGAGGTGGAAGCATATCTGCGAAAGGTTTTGAAGCCGTCTTAAGAATACGGAGAAGAAAAAGCAGAACAGACAGAACAGTTAAAACATAAAAGCATTTAATGAACATGAAAATAAAGCAGAAGGAAAGTGAGAGCGTGTATAAAAGAAAAATCATGGTAGTTAATCCGACAGGCCTCCATGCCCGGCCGGCTACTGAATTTGTAAGCGAAGCCAAGAAATTCGGAAGTGCGATTCATATTAGACATATTGGAGAAGACAGTGAATTTGTGAATGGTAAATCCGTTATTATGCTTCTTACCCTGGGAATTGGACAGGGGGAGGAGATTGAGATTGCCGCCGAAGGCACGGACGAAAGGCAGGCAGTGGATGCCCTTATAAATCTGGTACAGGGAGGCTTCGGAGAATTATCATAATGTCACAGTATCGGGCATTAACGAGTCGGGAAAGGAGTTCATCTATGAAGGTGACATTATTGCTGGAGAATACCAGTTTATTCTGCGTATATCTCAATGCGGAACATGGGTTTTCTGCATGGATAGAGGATGAGGACATTAAGGTATTGTTTGATTTCGGCTTTTCGGATAAATTCATTAAGAATGCAGAGGAGCTTGGCATTGATCTGAGAACAGCGGACTACATAATCCTGTCCCATTGTCATCGGGATCATTCCGGAGGGCTGAAGCATCTGATGAAGTATTACAGAGAGCATGCAATGTTTCGAAAGCCGGTTTTCCTGGTTTCGCAGGAGGGAATCTTTGCAAAACGGTATAACTTTGAGAAAAACCATTCCTCCGGTCTGGATATCAGCAGGGAAGCTCTGGATGAATTCTTCCAGGTCAGGATTATTGATAAGCCGGTATGGCTTACCGATCATTTATGTTATATGGGAATCACAGAACAGACCAATGATTATGAGCATAAGGTTCCGCAGAAAGCGAAAAAGCTGCAGGATGGAAAATGGATTGATGACGTAGTGGATGAGGATACTCAGCTGTGCTATCGGCATAAAAATGGGAAAGAGGTCAGTATCATAGCCGCATGCGCCCATTATGGAATCTGTAATATCATGGAATATGCGAAAAAGCTCACCCATGCCGACCGGATCAATACCTATCTTGGGGGATCCCATCTTCGGATCGACGAGGTACCTCAATCACAGCTGGATAAAACCTGTGAATATGTGAAGGAACAGAATATCAAAAATTTTTATATTTGTCATGATACGGACCAGCACTGTAAGCAGGCTCTGTGGAATACAACACCCAGTAAGGAAGCCGGTGTGGGACTTGTCGTGGAGCTTGAATAGATCATGCTTTTGCGGCTGTAAGAAAAATAGGAGCCGTTTAATACGGCTCCTATTACGGTTCGGCGGAAACAAGAGAGAAGCGGTGAATATATATTTGTATGAATTATATAAATTAACGAATATTTAGAGCGAAAAATGTACAAAATTATTATTTTGGATAAAATTACAAAAAGGTATTGACACAATTAAATACAAATGATAATATGTGGTTGAACGTTAAATGTGTACGATATATACAAAAATTAATCAGCTCAAATTATTCTCTGACAGGTTTAACGTAAAACTTAATTTAAGAGGAGGATTCTTATGAGGAAATTGAACATGCGTAAAGGGTTTATTGCAGTTGCAATTACCGTAATACTAACGATGATGATGTCGGTGAATGCGTTCGCGGCCACCAAAGAAATTGTGAAAGACGGTGAGTTTCAGAATACCGGCTTTGTCAATGCGGGGGAATTAAAGGACGGAACAATTGAAGGACCCGGAAACTGGACACAGCTGAACTTGGGAGACGCTACGGTTGACGCACCCTATCTTCATGTGATTTTGAAAGCAACCGGGGATACCGCAAAAGCACAGATAGCGGTATCGGATTCCTTCACCTTCAATTTGGCGGACCTGGGTATCACCCTTACCGAGGAATTTCAGGATGTAGTATTGCCTGTGGAGGAAAAAGGGATTACGATGCTTTCCTGGCTGAACGTAATGGGACTTGACGGAGGCAGCAGTATCTATAATGTAAAGGACGTATTCCTTTCCGACTCCGCTGAACCTACACTGAAAGCGGAAGCGGCCGCAGAGGAAGCACCGGCAGCTGTTGAAGTACCGGCAGGAGCGGCTGAAGAGGCTCCGAAGACAGGGAACAGTAATATGGTAGCCGTATTGGCATTAGCCGGGATGGCAGGCTGTGCAGCCGTAATGGCAGGACTTAAAAAATATAAAAGAGTATTAATAAAATAATTATTTACAATATATCCAAATAATTGTATAAATGAAATGAAAGGGGAAAATTATGAAAAAAATGAAGAGAATGATCAGTCTCCTGTTATGCCTGATTTTGATCGTTGGCTTGTTTTCCGCCTGTAAAAAGGAGGATAAGGATACCTTGGGCAAACCGGATGCTGAAAACGGATTAAATACCACGGATGACGGCAAGAAGGATACGGATGCTCCTGCCGCCGAAAAGGTCCGGTTAAGGCTTGGTATCTGGCCGGAGGATACCCTGACCGAACAGATTGAAGAACATAAACAGCACGTGCTGGCTTTGAATGCGGGTAAGCCTAATATTGAAGTAATACCGTCATACTATAAATATTCACCGGACAACTTTATTTCTATGGCGGAAGCCGGTACCGTACCTACTATCTTTGAGTGCTGGTATACGGATACGCAGAAGCTGATTGATGCGGAGCTGGTGGCTGATATCACCGATAATTTGAAAGAACGCGGCTGGCTGGATTCCATGAACCCCACGATCAAAGACCTGATGTCAAAGGATGGCAGGATATATGGCCTTCCCCGTGACGGATACGGCCTGGGCTTATATCTTAACCTGGAATTATTCGAGCAGGCAGGCCTGATGGATGAGAATGGCCTTCCGAAGTATCCTAGGACCTGGCAGGAGCTTGCCGAAACAGCAAAAATAATCAAGGATGCTACCGGTTCGGCAGGATTTGATCTTCTGGCAATGGATCGAAATGCAGGCTGGCATTTCAGTCTGATCGCCTGGGATTTCGGCGCTGAATTAACCACGATTGAGGACGGAAAATATTATGCCAACTTAGACAGCCCGGCAGCAATCGCGGCAATGGAATACTGCAGGGACCTGAAATGGAAATATGATGTTCTTACGCCTGACCCCCTGGCGGACGGATGGGCAGAAGGCCATGCTAATTTAGGAACCGGCGTTGCGGCCATGTATTTAGGAGCAAATGACGCTGTTGCACAACCTACGGAGAATTACGGCTTACCGGTGGATAAATTCGCTTTAGTCCCTGCACCGGCAGGACCGAACGGAGACCAGTATGTATTACATGGCGGAACTCCTTATATGTTTGCTAAAAATGCAACCAAGGAAGAAATCGATGCGGCGCTGGATTATCTTGTAATCATGGGAAGAGCTCCTGTTGCAACGGAGGAAGCCATCGCAGGATGGGAGAGGGACTATCAGAGAATGGTAGACACCGGAGTACCTGTAATTCCCCGTTTCCCCTGCTGGGTAGATCAGGCTGTCATTGATGCGGAGAATGCAGTCATTGAGAGGCATAAGAATGTTGACATGAGACTCTATGAGGATTATTTTAGCCTGATTAAAAAAGAAGGAGCGCTTCATTTGGAAGAGCCCGTGGAATGCCAGAGCATGTATCAGGAAATCTGTAATGTAATGCAGGAGGTTCTTACAAATAAGAATGCGGATATCCCGGCATTAATGAAGAAGGCTGATGAAAACTTCCAGACAATCATCGATACGGCAAAAAATCAATAAAAATTAGCGCAGCAAGAGACTCGCTCCGCAAGTTCTTACTGACCGCGAGCGCGCTCGCATCGTCTCATGATATATCAGGATGAAACATAATCTATTTCTCCTGATATATCTTGATCCGATTTCTCGCTTAGCTTTCGCGCATAATGGGGTTTTCTTTGCAGATTACCCCATTATGTTTAAGTAAATTCATCTTGTATTAAGCAGGTGGTTAGTGTGAAAAATCGAGATTTTTCACAAAGTGAATTGTTAACAATTCACTTTGCAAATATTGTGTCTGACCAATGTGAAAGCAAAGCTTTCACATCCCAAATTCGCGGATATCGGCAGCATGGAGGATTAATATGAGGAAGACAAACAAGGATTATATCCGGCATACTGTCCCTACCAGAATATTTAAAAAACAGGATATTGCAGGCTGGCTGATTATGCTGCCCACACTTATATTATTTGCCTTCTTTGTGTGGGAGCCGTTATTAGAAAGCGTGAGACTCTCCCTCTATTCGGCCAATGGTGTGAAGCTCCAGAAATTTGTGGGCCTGGATAACTACATTGCTGCAATCAGGCATCCTGTTTTTTTTCCTGCCTTGATCAATACGTTCAAATACATACTTTGGTCTCTGATCATAGGATTTTTTATGCCGGTACTGATGGCATTGTTTATTTCTGAAACAGTACATTTTAAAGGTTTATTCCGGATAGGAATTTATATTCCCAATGTGGTACCCGGAATAGCTACGGTATTTATATGGAGATATTTCTTTTATGCGGGCCCCAACGGCGTCTTAAATATTCTTTTGTCTAAAATAGGGCTGGAGCCGATGGTCTGGCTGAGTAATGCGAAATTAACGATACCGATCATCGTCGGGGCACTGACCTGGAGAGGGGCCGGCGCAACGGCTCTGATCTATATTGCGGCGATCAGTAATATTAATCCTGAATTATATGAAGCGGCAACCATCGATGGAGCAGGAATTCTTCAAAGAATTAGGCATATTACAATGCCCAGCTTATTCTCCCTGGGTAAGACCCTGTTAATCCTTCAGATTATTGCTGTCTTTCAGATATACTACGAACCTCTGGTACTTACCCATGGCGGTCCGAATAATGCAAGTTATTCCATCATACAGCTGGTCTATGATTTTGCATTTACGGATTATAATTTTCCCAAAGCATCCGCAATTTCAGTTATGGTTTGCATTATCCTGATAATACTCAGCGGTTTATATATGAAGCTGACGAAAATCCGGGAGGAATAAGGAGGAGCCAATATGTTTTTTGGCAAATACAATAAAAAAACGGATGGAGCCATACGCTCTTATGATCTCTATTCCGCAAGGACAAAAATCTTATGCCTGTTTGTTCTTCTGGTCTGTTTTGTCTTTATCCTGGTGGCCTTATTTCCTCCGGTGTGGGTATTTCTGGCAAGCTTTAAGAATTTCAAGGAATTCAATCTCCATCCCACCTTACTGCCGGATAAATTTGATATTCAGGTTTACATAAAGACCTGGAAAGACTTGAAATTCGTCAAGCACTATATCAGTACCTTTACAGTGGTTGGCGGAAGCGTGGTGTGTGCGGTTGTATTTAACGGACTGTTAGGATATGCGCTATCCATTATTAAGCCAAGAGGATATAAATATGTCTTCGGACTGGTAATGTGGAGCCTGCTTATTCCGGCAACCACAAGTATGGTTGCATTATTCGTGAATATCAAGAATATCGGTTTAACCGGGTCCTATATTCCGTTGTGGCTTAGCTTCGGTGCGAATGCTTTTTATGTCATTTTATTCAAGCAGTTTTTTGAAGGACTGCCGCAGGAATTGATAGAGGCGGCGAAACTGGATGGCTGCGGTTATCTCAGGATATTCAAAAGCATCCTGGTCCCGCTGTCCAGATCAATTGTCGCCGTAATCGTCATTTTTGCGATCAATGCGGCTTGGTCAGACTTTCTACTGCCGTTTCTGGTATTGAACGGCTCCGGAAGAGAGACGGTTATGGTCCGTCTGTTTGCATTCCGTCTGTCCAATGCTTCGCCGGTGGAAATACTGCGTGCGGTGGCATTTTCTATTATACCGCCGATCATATTATTTGGAATCTTTCAGAAAAAAATTACAGAAGGTGCGGCAGCAGGCGCGATAAAGGGGTAGGCTATGGCTAAATTTGCAGATAAGTATTTTACGACAGATCCATGGAACATTATTGAGGAAGGTTTTAACCCTGCATATTCTTTCGTATCGGAATCCATATTTTCATTGGCAAATGAATATATGGGGGTAAGGGGGTACTTTGAGGAAGGCTATAGGGGGCAAAGCCTGATCGGAAGCTATTTTAACGGGATTTATGAGACACAGAAGCTGACGGGCTCCGGCTATAAGGGAATGGTGGATCAGACGGAATTTATTGTGAATTCCGTTGACTGGTTATTTCTCAGGATTGAAGCGGACACAGAAAAGCTGGATCTGGCAGTATCGGAATTCAAGGATTTTAAAAGAGTATTGGATTTGCGAACCGGAATTCTGAACCGATCCTTCCTGTGGATATTACAGAACGGAAAAGAAATTAAAGTAGAATTTGAACGATTTTTATCAATGAAGGATGCCCATATGGCAGGCCAGAGACTTTTGCTGACTCCGCTTAACTTCTCCGGTGAGGTTAAGGTTACGGCAGGTCTGGATTTCTCTCGACCGCATCAGATGGTTGGCAGGAACATGTGGGAATGTAAGGAAATAAAAACAGGAGAGAAATGGTGCAGTATTCTTGCGGATACACGAAACACCGGGTTGTCGGTTTATTCCTTCTGCCGTTTTGAAGGTAACGCTGTGAAGGAAGAGAATCAATTTGATGAGATGAAAAGCCTGAAGCAATTCACCTTATCCTTAAAGCAATCGGAAGCCTCTGGCCTGACCAGGATTGTGACGAATGTGACGAATAAGGACTTGTCACCGGAAGGTTGTAACCAGTTTAACGTTAAATGCGGTAGGGTGAAACAAAGCTCCCTCAGAACCGACTATGATTCCCTCAAGAAGGAAAGCAAAAAATGGTGGAAAGAGATGTGGAAAAATTCGGATATCTGTATTGATGGGGATGAGCGGAACCAGCAGGGTATCCGGTACTGCATCTTCCAGATGCATCAGACCTGCCACGGAGCGGATAAGGGTACCATAATCGGCGCAAAGGGATTAACCGGCGAGGTATACAGTGGCAATACCTTCTGGGACACAGAGACTTACTGCCTTCCCTTCTATCTGTTCAATAATCCGGAGGCTGCTAAGAATTTGATTCTATATCGCTGCTCCACACGGAAGGAAGCAATGGAGCGCGCCAGGGCCCTGGATTGTAAAGGGGCGTTCTACCCGATTGCAACCATCAGCGGACGGGAGTGCTGCAGCCTTTGGCAGCATGCGAACCTGCAGCTGCAGGCATCAACCGCAGTGGTATACGCTTTATGGCATTATGAGAACGTTACGAAGGATACGCAATTCATATATGATTATGGAGTCCCGGTTTTAATCGAGGTAAGCAGGATGCTTGCCTCAAGAGGGGATTGGGATGCAGCGCACAAGACCTACGGATACTACGGGGTTATGGGGCCGGATGAATTCCAGATGATGGTGAATAACAACTGCTATACAAATTATATGGGGAAAACAACGCTTGCGTATACACTTGAGGTTTTGTCCGGATTGGAGCTTAAATCGGCGGCAGCATACCAGGAGGTATGTAAGGAACACGGACTAGGTAAGGAAGAGCTGCTAGAGTGGAAAAATATCTCTGACCATATGTATATTCCCCATGATGAGAATACGTTGATTTTTGAACAGCATGACGGATATTTCAAACTACCCCATGTGGATGTGGATGCAATACCTCCGGAGGATTTTCCTCTTTACCATCATTGGACCTATGACAGGATATACCGGAATGACATGATAAAGCAGCCCGATGTTCTGATGTTCATGCTGATGCATAACGGCAGGTTTACCCATGAGCAGCTGTTGAAAAATTATGAATTCTATGAGCCGAGATGTATTCATGAGAGTTCCCTGTCGCCGTCGGTCCATTCAATTCTGGCAGTGCAGCTCCATAAGCATGAGGAAGGCTATGAATTCTTCGGCTTTGCCACAAGGATGGATCTGGATAACTATAACCGGAATACTTCCGAGGGATTACATACTACCTCCATCGCCGCAGCCTGGATGAATATTGTGTATGGCTTCGGCGGGATGAGGTCGGATCAGGCACTTTTAAGCTTTTCACCGTCCATCCCAAAGGTCTGGAAGGGATATTCCTTTCGGGTTAAATACCGTGAGGATGTCATTCAGGTGGAGATCGATAAGGAAAATGCAAACTTTAGCACGAGGAACGGGTCCGAGATAACTATTTCGGTCTACGGCCGGCCGGTCAAATGCTGTGGGGAGAAAACAAGAGTCATGATCCCAGCGGAATGGAGGGGATAGTGAATTGTTAACAATTCACTTTGCAAATATTGTGTCTGACCAATGTGAAAGCAAAGCTTTCACATCCCAAATTCGCGGGTATCGTCAGCATGGAGAAATATTGGATAGTATGAAAAGAATTTTGGAATATCTGATGGCGGCATGGAGGTCAGAATGAAGGAATGGCGGATTTCAGAGGAAGGTTATCATCCGGAAAAAATTACGGCGGACGGTAATAAGTTTTTTACCGGAAACGGATATCTTGGAGTCAGGGGAACACTGCCGGAATATGATAAGGAAAAATATCCGGCGATTAACCTATCGGGAATTTATGACCAGGTGGGGGATGCGTGGCGTGAGCCGCTCAACGCCCCGAATGGGTTGTTTACCCGCCTTATGTATGAAGGACTCGAATACCGGCTACCCGACGTACGTCCCGCCTATCATAAACTGAGCTTAAATTACCGGCACGGAGTACTGAGCAGGGAGACCATATGGGATTCCCCCAGGGGAAGCATCCGAATTTGTATGGAACGGTTTGCCAGCATGGACGATAAGCATCTGATCGTTATGGAATATCGAATCCATACGGAAGGGGATGGAACCGTCACTCTTATGACCGGAATCGACGGTGAGGTTTGGGATATCAATGGACCTCACTATGATGAGCTGGAGTTTCAGGAAATTGACGGCGTGCTGACGGCTGAAGGTATTACCCACGAGAACAGGGATAGCGTATTGGTCTGTGAAGTGTGCCAGGCTGATTTCCCGGTACTTATGCAGACAGTCAGGCAGGCGAAAAGACTTCTCAGGAAGATAAGCTTTCCGGCAGAAGCAGGCCATACCTATACCCTTGTGAAATGGGTCAGTGTATATACAAGCAGGGATACGGCGGAATATAAAGAAAAAGGTGTGGGACTGGTTAAAAAAGCAGAAGCCGCCGGGTTTATGGCTGCCATGGACCGGCAGATTACAGAATGGGAGAAGCTATGGCGCAGGTCAGAGGTACTGATCGAGGGAGATACGGCTGCTATGGAGGCCTTGAATTATTCCATCTACCATCTGCAAAGTATCGCACCGAGGCATACCTTAAGCTTATCCATCCCTGCCAGAGGCTTGTCCGGACAGACCTATAAGGGTGCCGTCTTCTGGGATACGGAGATGTTCATGCTGGACCTGTTCCTGTTTACGGATCCGTCCGTGGCAGAGACCTTGCTTAAATACCGGATAGATACCTTGGAGGGAGCGAAAAGGAAAGCCCGGTATTATGGCTATGAAGGGGCCTTCTATGCCTGGGAAAGCCAGGAGGGCGGTTATGATGCCTGCTCGGATTATAATGTTACCGATGTTTTTACCGGAAGACCGCTGAGAACCTATTTTAAGGAAAAACAGATCCATATCTCCTCGGCGGTTGTATACGGTATCATGAAATATACGGATTTTACCGGAAGTATGGACCTTCTGAATGAGGGAGGAGCGGAAGTAATTCTCGAATGCGCCCGGTTTTACTATGGGCTGCTGTTAAGGAGGACCCGGCTGGAACGTTATGAGCTTCATGATGTGATCGGCCCGGATGAATATCATGAGCGTGTGAACAATAATGCATATACGAACCGAATGGCAAAGTTCACCTTTGAAAGTGCAATCCGTGTGATCCGGCTGATTCGGGAAAATCGGATCAGCCGGAAGGAAAGCCTGGAAGAAAAGTATGATCTGAATATGCTTTCGGAGTGCTGCAAGGAGGCAGCCGACCGACTGTATATTCCGGAGCCGGATAGTGCAAGCGCAGTGCTTGAACAGTTTGACGGGTATCGTAAGCTTGAGGATGTGACACCCAAGGAGCTGAAAAAGCGGCTCCTTAATGAAAGAGAATACTGGGGAGGAGCCAATGGCATAGCGGCTCATACCAAGGTGATTAAACAGGCGGACGTGGTAACCATGCTGAATCTATTTTCGGAGGATTACAGCAGGGAAATCTTACAAAAAAACTGGGAGTACTATGAGCCAAGGACGGAGCACGGCTCCTCACTCAGCGCCTGTATGTATGCCATTCTTGCCTGCAAATGTAATATGCCGGATAAAGCATATCCATTCTTCCTTAAGTCCGCATCCGCAGATTTGGATGGAGAAGGAAAGGAGTGGGCCGGTTTTGTTTATATCGGCGGGACCCATCCGGCCTCCGCCGGCGGAGCATATCGGACAGTCCTGGAAGGGTTCGCAGGCCTGAGGGAAGAGGACGGCCGGTTGACGCTGGAGCCAAGGCTGCCGTCTCATTGGACCAGGCTTAAATTCAGGGTGATGTACCGGGGTGACCGGTATCTGGCTGATATAACGAAGGATAAGGCAGTACTCGTGAAGTTGCCTGAATGATTCGTATTACCGGACGAAAGTATATTCCTATCACCTCAAGCTTTTAACGCTATTTCTTACCACCAGGCTGACCGGGAGAATCACTTCCCGGTTTTGGATTGGATTATTATCCAGAAGATCAATCAGGAAATTAACCGCCAGCTTACCCTTTAACGGTGCATCCTGGTGGATTGTCGTAAGGGTGGGTGAAGTCAGCTGGCAGAAATTAATATCGTCGAAGCCGATAACGGAGATGTCCCCGGGGACCTGCCGGCCGGACTGTTCTATACCGGCCATAATTCCCGCAGCAAGGATATCCGCGGTAGCGAAGACGGCTGTAATATCAGTACGGGAGGCCAGTCTCCGTCCAAGGGCAATCGTCGTCTCAGTATCAAGCTCCTGCTCATAGACATAATCCTGACGGAAGGGAATGGAGGCTTCGGACAGGGCATCCAGGTAGCCCTGGAAACGCTCCGAAACTACCCCGCGTTTTTTAATTGTCGGAGAGGCAAAAGCAATGTTTTTATGTCCCTGATCAATTAAAAAGCGTGTCGCAATGTAACCGCCCTTATAATCCTCCAGGCCTATATTGCACATATTGGAACGGGATACCTCAACATAACTGTCGATAAGAACCGTCGGAATTCTCTGTTCGGACAGGACTTTAAAGAATTCATCCTGGAAGACGCCGGTGAAGAACAGGCCGTCTACATTCCAGTTCCGCAGGAAGGCTAAGAGATCTGCCGTTGTCTCAACCGTACGCAGCATAAGATAATATCCGTTTTCACGCAATTTATTTTCAATGGATCCGATAAAGGCAGAGTGAAAGGGATCTTCCACAATACTTTCCTTTTTATTTACGGTAAGATGGCTGATCATACCAATCACCTTAGAAGAACTGGAAACCAGAGAACGGGCAGACATATTAGGAACGTAACCCAATCGATCGATTGCCTCATTAATTCTTGCAATAGTTTCGGCGGACACGCGTCCGGCCTTGCCGTGGATAACATTTGTTACTGTGGTACAGCTTACACCAACAGCATTTGCGATATCTTTTATCGTAGACATAATAACCTCCATACTGCAGCAGGCAGCTCACTCTCGTGATTTTGCCGGTTGAAAAATACTTTCTTTATCAACCTATTTTATAGGTTTAAGGTTAAACCATTATTACATAGTCTACCATAAAAGAAAAAAATTGTACAGAAAAACAACCCATGCCGGAAAAGGAGTGACATAGGAATGATAAAAGGAGTCATATTTGATCTGGACGGAGTTCTGGTATCAACGGATGAGCTGCATTTTAAGGCCTGGCACCGTTTGGCTCAGGAGCTGGGAATTATGGACTTCACCAGGGAGGATAACCGGCGGCAGAAGGGGATAAGCCGGATGGCATCCCTGGAGGTGGTTCTTAAGAAGAGTCATAAGACCTATACGGAAAGCGAAAAACTGATACTGGCGGAAAGAAAAAACAATTATTATATTGAGTTTTTACAGGAGCTCACCCCGGAAGCGGTCCTGACGGATGTCATTGCGACGCTCAAGATGCTAAGACGCTTAAAGGTACTGGTCGGAGTCGGCTCCGTCAGTAAAAACGCACCTTTGATTTTAGAGAAAACCGGTCTTGCAAAATATATAGACCAGGTAAGCTGCGGGCTGGATATCACAAATTCCAAGCCCGATCCGGAGGTATTTCTGGTAGCGGCCGGGAAGCTGAACTTAAAAAATGAAGAATGCCTGGTCGTTGAAGACTCGGCCGCGGGTATCCTGGCTGCCAAAGCAGCTCACATGAAATCCTTATCCGTAGGGCCGGAATACTTGCTATTGGGAGCGGATTACCGGTCCCGGACGCTTCAAAGTGAGACGAACTGGCAGATGATATTACAAAGTTAAAGAGTTGGGAGGTTATTGTATGGATAAGAAGAGGCGCATAATAGGCACCGTAGAGTGGCTGATCGCAGTAATATTGCTGATTGTCTTTGGGGGCCTTGCCTGGTACACGAAGGACAGACAGAATGAAGTGAAACAGATGATCAGTATGGAGGATTCGAGGCTTGTACTTTATGAAGGTCCGAAATCCTTAAAGGATGCAACTGCAGATGACATAAAATCGGCAGCAGAGGATGAAAGGGATTATAGTCTGATGCACAGTACAGATACCGTGATTAAGGTAAATGGTTATGAAAGCTATGTCTATGAAACAAATGTGAACAATAACCGGAACTGGGCAGTCAACTATCTGCCCACCCAGTCAAGGGCTCCGATTACCTATTTTGATTTTGAAGGTATCGCCAATATTGAAGTCAGCGTTCCGGGTATCGATCTTCAATCGGTAAAAATAAGTCCCTTAAGCTATGGGATTGAACCTGTAATTGATACGGCTGCCCATACCGTATCCTTTACGGTTACCGTGCCGGATACTTATTCCCTTACCTTTAATGATTCGCCGCAGAGAGCAATCCATATCTTCGCAAATTCCCTGGAGGCTGATCCGCCGAAGGAGGGGGATGAGAATGTGGTGTATATCGGTCCGGGAGAATGGAACATTGAGAATATTCTGCTGGAGGATGATCAAATTCTTTATCTTGCCGGAGGCGCAGTCGTTCATGGTATCATCCAGGCGAATTACGCCAACAATGTAAAGGTTATGGGACGGGGCATTATCGACGGATCAAAGTTCACGGGCTGGCGCGGTCTGACCGCTTATGTACCCCTAAAATTCGATAATTGTGACGGAGTAGAAATCCGCGATATCATTGCCCTGAATCCCAATGCATGGGTTTGTTCGGCTAATTCCTCCATGAATGCCGTGATCGACGGAATAAAGATCATATCCTCAAGACCGAACGGTGATGGTATTACCCTGCAGTCCTGCAGGAACTTTGAAGTCAAAAACTGTTTTGTGAGAAGTTGGGATGACTCCCTGGTTGTAAAGAATTATTCCGATATAGATTCCGAAAAGATTACCTTTACGAATATGCAGCTTTGGACAGACCTCGCCCAGTCCATGGAGATTGGCTTCGAGACGAATAAGGGCAAGAAGGAAAATGCTGTAATCAGCCACATTACCTTTGAAGACATCACGGTGCTGAATAATTTTCATAAGCCGGTAATTTCCATTCATAACGCGGATGATGCAACGGTACGTGATATTACCTTTAGGAATATCACGGTGGAAAATGCCCAAATGGGCTCCGGAGATGGAGAGATGATGCCGTATCTGATTGATTTCATTGTCACTCAGAACGCAGGCTGGTCATCCACGAAGGAGAGAGGGCAGATCCGGAATGTATTTGTGGACGGAGTCAGGGTATTATCCGGAAGGTTTAACCCGTCGCGAATCGGAGGCTATGATGAAGGGCATACCGTAGAAGATATCACCATCAAGAACCTTGAAATTCTGGGAAAAAAAATTATCAGCTTTGATCAGGGTAAGTTTGAGATTGATAAAATGACCACAAAGAATCTGGTAATTGAATAGAGAAAGGAGTGTTCCTATGAAGATATTACGCAGAGTTTTCATATTTTTATTTTTGGCAGCAGACATTGCTCTTGGCTTCTATGCTGTGAACAGTATTAAAGAGCCGCCGCAGGAAATCAGAGCCGCTGATGTTACGATAGTAAAGGCACGGGAACAGACAGCAGCCGAAGAACATCCTGCCTTTATCAAGGAAGATTATGCCCTTATATTACCGGAAGGAACAAATGTTGCTCTGAAGAAAAAGGCGGAGGCGAATGGATTTACCGATGTATACCGTGCGGAAAGAGCAGTGGACGGCAGCACGGACGGAGCCTCCTACTGGGAAGGATCAAAGGATTATCCCAATACCTTGACAGTTGACCTGGAAGCACCGACAAAGATCCATACGGTCCGGATCGCCCTAAATCCCATGCCGATCTGGGGTAAGAGGAACCAGAAGATCATGATTAAGATCAGTGATGACGGCACGAACTATACAGAGCTGGTCAGGCTGAAGGAGTATACCTTTGATCCGGATTATGGAAATGAGGTTCAAATCCCCTTTGACGAGGTGGAGACAAGGTTTGTACAGCTTGAATTTACGGCCAATTCCGGAGCCGGCGGCGGTCAGGCGGCAGAATTTGAGGTATACGGTAAATAGATTGCATAATAAACGATATCAGCTTACTTTTCATTTTGTTCCTCTCCTGTATGAACAAAAAGGGATGACAATTTTGTCGGATTGTCATCCCTTTTTGTTAAATAATTCAATCTGTGATAGGATCATAACAGACCCTATGCAGGGCTGCTGCTCAGGCGGTTCGTTGAATTAATATCCGAATGCTTATATGATCCGAACTATGTTCTCTGATATCTGCTCATAATCTGCAAACACTTTATTATCATGGTAAGGCAGCGGAATTAATCCTTTATTATGACCATCGGCTATGAATTCCTCATTCTTGAGATAATCGGTGCACATACCATTCGGTATATTCTTCAGCATATTATCACATACATAACATTCGTCCCCGGTAATTACATAATTTTTATCTTTTTCTTCGAAATAAATTACGGACGATCCGGGCGTATGTCCGCCAATTACCTTAAAATAAAATTTATTATCAAAAACATATTCATCTTCGATCAATACGGGATGCTTTGATCTGAGTTGTGTTTGAACCGGAATCGGACGCTCGTTCATGGCAATATCATATTCCGTCTTCGCTATAATAATTTGAGAATTTTTATACAGATCCAGATTATCGATATGATCAAAATGACTATGGGTAATAAAAATCATATCAATACCAAGGGGGTCATCTAAGATATTTTTTACTTCATGTTCCACATCAAGCAATGTTATTCCCATATTTACTGCAGTCGTTTCATCTCTGAAGCCGGTATCGAATAGCATGACCTTATCATTATACTTTGCCAGGTAATAAACAAAGATAAATCCGGATACTTTTTCGGCAGCATTCTCCGCCCCTCTATATATAGTTCCGTAGGTTGCGTATTTGAAATTTTCACCATATCTGATTGCATAAAGTTCCATTAAAATTCGTCCCCTTTTCTAAATTATTTTATTCTTGCCTGCCACAGGTTCGTTATATTATCGTGGTAAAATAACCGTCGGACGTGAGTAATAGCACCGTAATAGAATATACAAATTATAATTTACTCCATTATAGACGGACTGATTATGGAAGTCAATCTATTCATAATGGTATCAGGCATGAAAAATAAGGGCCAGACAGGGAGTGCCTGACCCTTGCTTGATGAATTATATGTTAGTGGAAATTATTGTAAAGAGGAACGCTTATTCCGTTTATATCAAGTATGTAATACCAATAAACCTTATACATATAATAAAGTAAGCAATGTTTCGGAGATAAATATGATCATCCACGTGGTTCGAGAAGGTGAAACAATTGATATGATTGCTGATCAATATGGGGTATCACCGGAGAGATTAATACTTGAGAATGAGATAGTTAATCCATACCGATTAGTTGTGGGAGAAGCTATTGTTGTTCTGATTCCTGAGATTACTTATACAATACAGGAGGGTGATACATTAAGCAGTATTGCAGACAGCTTCGGAGTGGATGTATTACAGCTTTTAAGAAATAATCCTTATCTTTCCGATAGAGAGTACATATATCCCGGCGAAACAATTGTGATAAGTTATGAGGGGGAAAAAATCAGGTCTATAACAACAAACAGCTATGCATATCCGTTTATTAATATGGCCACACTCAGGAAAAATTTACTGTTTCTTACCAGTCTGACTATTTTAAGCTATAAGGTAACAGCGGAAGGGGAAATCATAGATATCGATGATAGGGAGATTATTCAAGTCACAAAAGAATATAGGGTAGCACCTATCATGATGCTGGAAGCCTTTGCATTAAATATGGAAGAAGAGATCAGCGTTATACATTCTATTCTGTCAAGCCAGGAGAAACAGGATCTGTTAATCAACAATCTTCTTACCATTCTGCAAGCGAAAGGTTACAGCGGAGTAAACATCAACACCCCATATATAAACCCGATAGACCGCACTCTTTATGAGGACTTTATCATCAAATTATATGTAACGGTATCAAGCGCGGGATATAAGGTATACAATACCTTTACAATTCGTGTTTTTCAATTGCTGACCGGAACGATTTTTGCCGGGCTTGACTATGCCAGCCTGGGTCAGCATGCAGATGGCATCATACTGATCACCTATGATTTTGGATTTTCAGAAGGAATACCTCCCGGAACCTCATCACTGAGTACATACAGACGTTTCTTTGAATATGCGACAAGAGTAATACCGCCGGACAAAACATTTGTTGGGATTTCGGTTATCGGGTTCTTATGGCAGTTTCCCTATATTCCGGGCATAACAAGAGGAATGGCAGTTAGTTATAATGCCGCAAGAGAGATTGCAATTGATACTAATTCTGCAATTGAATTTGACGAAACTACGAATAGCGCGTATTTTCAATATATTTCAGACGAAAATGAATATGTGGTTCGGTTTTGGGATGCAAGAAGCATAAATAATTTAGTTGGCTTTGTACCGGAATTCGGGTTACAGGGTATCAGTATCTGGAATATTATGTCCTGGTTTCCTCAACAATGGCTGGTTATTAATTCGCAGTATAATATTGATAAAGCTCTGTAGTAATTTTGAATAGAATGCATTGAACGTGGCTGCCCTCTGATAAGAGGCGGATAAATTTTCTTATGGATATATTCCCGGCTGATGCCGAATTTTGCAATTCCGTATTCCATATGGTGAGGACGGTACATCAGCCGGTATATATTTTAAGTTCTGCATAGTCAGGATAGTATTTTCACTGGCATCACTCCACGCTTTTTAATGAGGAAATCATGTCAATTTTCCGGAAGCCCCTGCCGAGTATGAGATTGACAAACATGGTAAAGCCCAGCAGGAGCAGGCAGGCGGCCGCAATACTGATCCCGGAGAGGAAGGGAGCGATTTCCATGTCTGCTTTGACCGCGGTTGCCAATACCCCACTTAACATTCCATAAGCCGCCAATACCCCGACCGGCATCCCTATCAGGGTAATCCATAGGTTTTCCCGCAGTACAAGCCGTTTCATCTCCTTTGGCCGGAAGCCCAGCACCTTTAAGGTGGCAAGCTCTCTCACACGCTCATGGAAGTTCATACGGCCCAGCACCATCATTACGGCAAAGGCCAGAAGCCCGGAAAATGAAATCAAAAAGACCTGTACGCTCCGCAGACGTTCCAGTACTGCCAAGGTATTTTCCTGCATCTCAGGCTTGGTCTCTATCAGTGCGATGCGGGGATCATCCCGGAGAGGAGTAAGATCCATTCCCTGCCCCCGCACCAGCAGGGCTCGTATGGCAAACGGCAGATTGCTTATCTTTTCAAATGCCGTGCGGCTGATATAGATTTCGTTTCCCACCGGGAAATCCACGATTCCGCCAACCGTGAGAGGAATCACGGTTCCGTCCAGGCTCTCTGCCGTTATCATATCTCCTTCCCTGACTCCCATTATCTTCGCCATACGGGGTGTAATCAGTGCTCCTTCCTTTGGCAGGCGGATTGGTTTACCCTCCGGATCAGTGAAGTGCAGGCCGGTCTGTTCTTCCTCCATTACCACCAGATAAGGGTTTTGCGTACTGCTATTCCCATAAAGATATATGCTGAATGCCATGGTAGCGTCAATGGTTTCAGCGTCTTTCAGGGCCTCCAGTATGTCGGCGGCCTGATCACGGCTAAGCGGAGCTTTCAATTTGATTTCCAAATCGTACTGCATCACATCGTTAAACGCTTTATTCATCATGGCGTCGGTGGAAGAGACAAGTCCGAAGCCGCTTAAAACCAGTGACAGTGAGCCGATGATACCTACCAGACCCATAATGAACCGGATTTTGTTGCGGAAGAGATTACGGGTGACGATTTTTCCGCTGAAGCTAAGACGCTTCCAGTAGGGTGTAATTCGTTCCGGAAGAATGCGGTGTCCCTTTGCCGGAGGCTTGGGACGCATAAGAGCGGAGGGAGTGCTTGCCAGAGCCCGTCTGCAGGTAAAAAGTACTGTGCCGCAGGTAATAACGGCAAAGGCAAGGGAGGCGATAAAAAAATGAGGTGAAAAAGCATCCACGCCGCCGGACTCAATGGTGTAATACTGCATACTTATGCCATACAGTACCTCTGCAAGGATAAAACGGGCCACCAACCATCCCGCAGCCATACCGGGCAACGTAATAAGTATCCCGTAAAAGGAATAATGCGCCGTGATTTTTCCTTTGGAAAAACCGAGAGAGCGCAGCGTGCCGAGTTGCTGCCGCTGGTTTTCCATAATCCGTCCCACACTGATCCATGTCACGAGTACCGCCGTGAGGAAGAAGGCGACGGGAAAGAGCAGGGCAATCTGCTTGATACCGGACAGGCTGTTTTCCAGGTAGCGGCAGCTGGGCTGATGCTGACGGCTGATGAGGTTTGCTCCGCCCAGCGCTGACCGTATGCCGGAAGCAATATCCTCTTTAGTGCGGGTGATATCCGGTTTTAAGGTCACGACCAGTTCGTTATAGGGAACCTCCGGCAGGGCAGTAGCATTGGTGTATGCGAAGCAATACCTCTCATAGTCGGGCAAGGTCATCCCGTCAGGGGCGTAATAGATGTATTCCGCATTTCGGATGATACCCTTGACCAGCCATTCTCTGCCGCCAAAGGTGATCTTGTATCCCGGTTTTATCTCATGAGCCTCTGCAAAGCGGCTGTCCAGTAATATCGCATCTGTTTCCGTACCGTCCAGGTTACTGCCTTCCACTAATTCAGGGATATTGATCTGCGGCATTCCCTCAAAGGCGTGAAGCCGCAGAGTACCGTGAAATTCGCCGGAAATCCCCGCCTCCAGCAGCTTACGCCGCTGGGCATGCCTGATCTCCGGCAGAGCTTGTATACGCCGGGTATCCTCCTCGGAAAATTCTGTTTTATAAGCCCAGTAGTCGGCCAGCTTCGAAGCCTCACTATAGGAGGCAATATCTTTTTCGATGGTGCTGACGTAGAGATTAATTCCGGCGAACAGGGCAATACCCAACGCACAGATGCACATAATGGCGGTAAAAGCACCCAAATTTTCTTTCATGTCACTCATAACCTTTTTACGCAGCATATTCACCATACAATCTCCTCCAAATTTGCAGGGGTTTGTGTTACATCGCGCAGGATACTGCCGTTCTTCATCTCGATCAGGCGGTCAGCCAGGGGAGCAAGCAAAGAGTTGTGTGTAATGATGATTACCGTCTTTCCCAGCTTGCGGCTGATATCATACAGTACACCGAGGATTGTCTTGCCGGTATCCGTGTCCAATGCGCCGGTAGGTTCGTCACAGAGCAGAAGATCCGGGTTTTTGCATACCGCCCGGGCGATGGCCACGCGCTGCTGTTCGCCGCCGGAGAGCTGACCGGGGAAGTTATGAAGCCTGTCGCCAAGACCGACCATCCGAAGCGCTTCCTCCGGCTCCAGCGGCGAATTACATACCTGACGGGCAAGCTCCACGTTCTCCAGAGCAGTGAGATTGGGGATCAGGTTATAAAACTGGAACACAAACCCGATTTTGTAACGCCGGTAATCGGTAAGTCCTCTTTCGTTTAATCCGATGATATCCTGCCCGTCGAACAGGATTCTGCCGCTGGTGGCTGCTTCCATGCCGCCCAGCAGGTTCAGCACAGTTGTTTTACCCGCGCCGGAGGGTCCCAAAAGTATCGCGAGCTGCCCGGTATTCACCGTAAAGGATACACCCCGTACTGCGTGAATTACCACCTCACCCATTTGATAGTCCTTGCTTACCTTGTCAAACACAACATTTGCCATACAAATACTCCCTTCAATATATGAACTTAAAGTACGTTTATAGTTCATATATTATCATGACATTTCTTGACTTGTCAAGAGCGCTGTGATAAGATATTTACAAAATTAGTTCTTCGGGTTCATAATATATGGAGGAGAATATGAACGGATTTGAAAGAAGGCGCAACGAAAAAAAGCGTATCATTATGCAGACAGCGATGGATCTTTTCAGCGCACATGGCTTTGACCGGGTCAGTATGACCGAAATAGCGGAGAAAGCTCATGTTTCTAAGGTGTCAATCTATAACTTTTTTGAGAGCAAGGATAATCTGCGGAGGGTTATCATCAAGGAAATACTGGATGACAGCCTGGAGCGGCTGACAACGCTTTTTAACGGGCCGGCCAGCTTTATTGAGAAAATAGAAAAATATATGGGCAGCCGTACCGACTTTTCCGGACGCTACGGGCTGGATTTTTTCTTTGACTCGGTGGAAAACGATCCGGAGCTTCGCGAATATTTTCAAGGCTTTCTTGCTGTAAATAAGCGGATGATGACCGATTTTATAAAACAGGGCAAAGAGATCGGATACTTTTCATCCGATATATCCGATACTGCGATAGAGATTTATATTGATATGTATCACAGTTATTTTATCTATAACAAAACCCACCGCGATACGATTGAACGCAATCCGGAGCTTGCAGGTGAAATCAATCTGCTGTTTCTTGACGGACTGATCAGGGACAAGGAAGAAGGAAGAGACTGATGTTTGCTATACTGTCAGCAGCAGAGAAGGGGGAGGATGCCGGTGAATATACTGATAGCGGAAGACGAAACGGATATCAGAAATTTACTGAAAATAAATCTGGAAGAGAACGCCTATACGGTCTACCCGGCAGCAAACGGCCTTGCAGCGTGGGAGATCATAAAAACACGGGAGGTACATCTGGCGATTTTGGATGTCATGATGCCGGGACTGGACGGCTTCAATCTGCTGAGAAAGATCCGGGAAATCAGTACCATTCCCGTAATATTTCTGACTGCCAGGACAGACGACATGGATAAAATATTAGGGCTTGGAATGGGGGCGGACGACTATCTGGCAAAGCCGTTTTCCATAAATGAGCTGCTCGCACGGGTGGGCGCACAGCTTAGGAGAAACCATGAATATCTGCTTCCGAAGCAGAAGGAGGCTGTCCTGCTCCAATACGGCAAGCTGCGGATTGATAAGGAGAGCTGCTGCGCTTATGTTGACGATAAGCCGGTTGAGCTTAACGCAAAGGAATATAAGCTTCTGCGGCATCTGATGGAGAACCCGGAAAAGGTTTTTACGAAAAAACAGCTCTATCATGCGGTATGGGATGACGATTATTATTATGACGATAATACGATCATGGTCCATGTCAGCCATCTCCGCAATAAAATTGAGACGGACCCGCAGAGCCCCGAATATATCAAGACCATACGAGGACTCGGCTATAAGCTTCACAGAGTATAGGGCGAATTATAAAAGCATAAGTCACACCAACTAATACTAAGGGAAGGCATGTTTGGTTCGTATGAAAAGAAAGCTATCCAATCAGTTTATGATAAATTATCTCATCGTATTCCTGTTGTCTATCGTGGCTGCGGTATTTGCGTTCCTATTGCTGTCCTTCGCCGACAGTGTCATCTCCCAGACACTGATGAAAAACACGTATACCGCAGATATGCTGATGCGGGAGGATTACAGAGAGATAGACACGGCCTCCGTAGTCGAGAACGGCGGCGGGGTTCAGATCATCAACGGGCAGTACGAGGTAGTCTATTCGGCAGGAATTGATACGCTGAGAACAACAAAACTTACAGCAGGCGAATTCACGGATTTTTTAATGCGAAGTAAAGCCAGAGACGTGTCCTATCATTATGATATCCGGTATAATGAGGAGGGGGATTTCTGGCTCGTTGTGACCTTTCCGACCTCGCTTCGCCTGGACTTCTCCCTGACCTACAATAAGGAGGCGGCTTCAAGGGACTTTAAGAATGTGGCCGGTGTCTTTATTGCGGTCATCCTGTTCTACCTGCTTCTGCTTGCCGCCTTCGCTGCTATCTTTTCGAGGATTACCTCGGCACGCATTACAAACCCTCTGCGTAAGCTGTGTGAAGGCACAAGACTTCTGCGGGAGGGGGACTATTCGGCCAGAGTGGATTTGCGTTTGAATAATGAGTTTGCACAGCTGCAGGATACCTTCAACGATATGGCACAAAGGATTGAGACGGAAACCTCTCTGAGAAAGCAGTCGGAGGAGGAAAGAAAGAAGCTGATTCTTGATATATCCCACGATTTAAAAAACCCTCTGGCAAGTGTCGCCGGATATGCGGAGCTTTGTTTAAAGAAGTCGGAGCATCTGGAGGAGGAGTATCGAGGCTATCTTCAGGTCATTCATAAAAACAGCCAAAGAGCAAGCCGGCTTTTGACGGAGTTGTTCGAGCTGTCTAGGCTTGAGAATCCCGCATTTACGCTGAAGCGATATAGAACCGAGGTCTGTGAATATCTCAGACAGGTCTGCGGCGAGCTTTTACCGGCGCTGGAGCAGGCCGGATTTGTCTATGAGTTTGATATTCCCGATGGGGCAGTATACGCCATGCTTGACTCCGGACAGATGAGCCGTGTTTTTCATAACTTATCGGACAATGCCGTCCGGTACAATCCGTCAGGAACCAGGGTAATGGTAAGCCTATCTATAGAAGCGGAAGATATCGTTATCCTGTTCAAGGATAATGGGGTCGGTATTCCGGCTGAGATGGCGGAGAATATTTTTGGGGCCTTTGTCCGGGTGGATGATTCCCGCAATTCGGGAACAGGCGGAAGCGGGCTGGGGCTTTCCATAGCCCAAAGGATTGTGCAGGCCCATGGAGGAAGCCTTGCTTTGCGGACCGATACCGGCCAGGGCTGCACCTTCAGAATAACACTCCCAAAGATTTAAGATTGATTTAAGGAAGACAAAAGCTGGATTTAAAGTTCCTTTGATAGAATAAAGATGAACTTTAAATCCAGCTTATTTAATTCAATATGATATGGTATCCCATTGAATTAAATGCTTTCAATTAAGGGAGAGATAAAAATGGAGACTTTGGAAAGTCATTTTCACAACTGGTTTGGCGTATTATTTTTTATTGTACTGTATGGGGTGGTGCTGCTGTTTTTGCCGTTTTATAAAAAGATGGATAAAAAACCGCAGGGAACCTATCTGGCGTTTGTCATCGCCTTTGCCATCGAAATGCATGGAATCCCCTTCAGCATGTACCTGATTTCCTGGATCGTGGGACGTAATCTGCCGGAAGGAATTTTATGGGGTCATACACTGATCTCCTCCATCGGGCATCTCGGTATGTATATCAGCATGGTCCTTGCCTTGCTTGCTCTGATCCTAATTCTATGCGGATGGCGTGCCATATACAGGAGCTACTGGTCGAAGGAAACGGGGAAGGGCAGCTTGGTTACATCCGGAATTTACCGTTTCATCCGGCATCCGCAATATACCGGACTGCTGCTTTTATCCCTGGGCATGATACTGAACTGGGCAACATTGTCCATGCTGATCCTGTATCCGGTCATGGTGGTTGTGTATCTGCGCCTTGCCAAAAGAGAAGAGCAGGATATGTTGAACGAATTTGGAGAGGAATACCGGAGCTACATGAAGAAAACGAAACGGTTTATTCCGTTTATCTGTTAAGGGAGTCTTAAAAGAGAACTGCTGCTTATGTTAAGGAATATGCTAAGGAATAGCCTCCATGCATTCATGGCTATCATTTGACAGAAGCTTTTCACTGTATTATGATCAATATATTGTGATATATGGGAGAAAGGCTTTGCAGCAGAATACCCATATTAAGTTGTTTAAAGAAGGCGGAAAGGTATATGAAGAATAAATTAATCCAAAGGTTCACTGAAACTTATGATATGGGAGGGGAACCGCAGGTTTACTTTGCACCCGGAAGGGTTAATCTGATTGGGGAGCATATCGATTATAACGGAGGGCACGTCTTTCCCTGTGCGTTAACTCTGGGGACATATGCGGTGGTAAGAAAGAGGGCGGATAAGAAGCTTCGCTTTTATTCCATGAACTTTGAAAACGCCGGAATTATAGAAGCTTCCATGGAGGGGTTAAAGTATAATCTGGAGGACGGCTGGACCAATTACCCCAAAGGGATGATAAGTACCATAATGGATAAGGGATACCATATGGATTGTGGTCTGGATATTATGTATTATGGTAATATTCCCAATGGTTCCGGATTATCCTCCTCTGCTTCACTGGAGATATTGACCGGTTTTTTCCTGAACGACTTATTTTGTTTAGGGATCAATAATATTGGGCTTGCGTTGATCGGGCAGTATTCGGAAAATCATTATAATGGTGTCAGCTGCGGGATCATGGATCAGTTTGCTGTTGCAATGGGCAGAAAGAACAGTGCGATCATTTTAAACACAGTGAATTTATCCTATGAATACGCTCCCATTCATTTGGAGAACGAAAAAATAGTAATATTAAATACAAATAAAAAGCGGAAGCTCGGAGAATCAAAATATAACGAAAGACGAAGGGAGTGCCAGGCAGCAGTATCAGATTTGCAGAAAGTGACAGATATCGAATATCTTTGCGATTTGGATGAGCAGATGTTTGAAACATACAAGCATGCCATTAAGAATCCAATATGTCAGAAACGGGCGAAGCATGTAGTATACGAAAACCAGAGGACATTAAAGGCAGTCGATGCACTGAAAAATAACGATATAGAAGCCTTTGGCAAATTGATGATTGCTTCCCACGAATCACTTCGCAGTGATTATGATGTAACGGGAGTAGAATTGGATACGATAGTCAAGGCAGCATTGGAGTGCAAGGATGTTATCGGGGCCAGAATGACCGGCGCCGGATTTGGCGGATGTGCGGTCAGTATTGTAAAGGAATACGCAGTCACTGACTTTATCGAAAAGACAGGAGAGTATTATAAAAATAAAATCGGATACGAAGCAGAGTTTTATATCGTAGAAATCGGTGATGGTCCCCGACAATTATAGTGACAGGACTATCTGGGAAGATATCGCAATTATTTCTTTGAAGCTTTCTTATTCAATTTTAAAACAATATTTCGCTTTTCTGCCATAGCTTGAAAGAGGTTTACCGCAAGCGAAGTTTTTTCTTTCAGCGTCAAATTATTTGATGCTGCTTGAGAGGTAATCTGATCCATCACGGATTTTACATCTTGAAGCTCTAAAAGATTAAGTGCTATGCAGAAAAAACTCTTTCTTCGCCCATCGTTATAGTTGTCCAGCAAATACTTTAAAATTTTAATTTTTTCATCCAGTTCTGATTGATATGCGACAAGTCCTATTTTCCGGACTTTTTCAAAATCCTTTAACTGGTTACGGTGAGTAATAAAAGAGTCAAACGCATCTATTCCGTCATATTTTTCACAGGGGTACTTATTACACAGATAGCAGTATTCAATACCGTCATGCTGCTGGCTGCATCTTATTATACCGCAGGGCTGATTGCCTGCTCCGCCGCCGCAGCCAGGGCAATAATTATCCAAATGCATGGAACATAAGCCGCAGTTCAGTCCGCATAGCGAAAACAAAGGATTTTTTCTTTGGTAATCCTTCATTTGAATACCTCCGTAAAATTTTTTAATCTATTTGCTTAATTATACTTTTCCTGATATAGGAAGTCAATCCCTGCCTATTATGATATATTTCCCGGTTAACAACTGGTCCGAAATATTGCAGGGATGCAAGCAATGTTTAAGAACAGAGACGGAATCCAGGAAGGTTAAGCTTGATAATCAAGTCTTGGCAGTCTTGTATCCGGTATATGGGCTTTGTCAGGGGCAAAGAGCGTTATCGACGGCTTTTTTAATCACCTGGCTGGAGTTTGTGGCTCCGGACACTATGTCAACATCAATTTTTTGCCGGGCAACTATTTCATTTTCAATACCCTCGGCGGCCTCTCCCCGTTCATGACGATGTTCAAGCAGATCAATGCCGGTAATATGACCGCCTTGCACAGTCACCTCTACCTTTGCGTAGATGAATTGTACATCACATTCGCCGATGTAGGTGCCATCCGGCACATTGGCCGCATCCGCATGGGTAAAGGACATGTTCGCAACGGCATTTTGATAGCGTTGGATAGATATCATATAATTAGTAAGGAATCCTGCCGCAATGACTACTGCCAGTACAACACCTAAGATAATTTTTGTTTTCTTTTTCATAAATAAGCCTCTCATTTAATAAATTCTTTCCTGCACAGGATACGCCAGAACAGTACGCAGTATCAGATTAAACCCGTAATCAAGGAATTCTTGTTTGGACAGCATATGCTGCTCAATATAATTTTGCTTGTTTTGGAGCAGACTGATGAGAGCTGTTAAGCAGGACCAGAGGATAAGTCCGGTTGGCAGCACATTTAGATCATCCCGAAAAATTCCTTGTTCTACTCCCGTGTTGATGATTCTGGCAAAATCCCCGTTCAATTTTTCACCGATCTGATAAATCTCTTCCAGTACCGGATTTTGGGCTCTTCCATCGGGGCTGGCATCGATGAACTCCAGCATACTTTTGTAATAGAAGGGCTTATCCTCACACAGGCTGATGAGCTCATAGCAGAGGTATCGGAACTGCTGGTCGGAGCGTACCGGCTGCCGGATAGCTTTCTGCATGGCTTCGTGGACGGTACTCATGGTACGAAGTACAATGTAATTGATAATGTCGTCTTTGCCTGTGAAGTGCGAATACAGAGTGGTACGGCTATATCCGGCCTCTTTTGCAAGGTCATCGAATGCGACATTAGCAATCCCTTTTTTGGCAAAGAGATTGCCGGCCACCTCAATAATGTTCTCTTTTGTCAGCGCTAATCTTTGTTCCCGTTTGCTTTTCCCGTTCATGAAAATCTCCTTTAGAGCATGTGAACAATATGTAAAATAAACTGAACAATATGTTCAGTTTATATAATATCCAATCGAATGCCAGCTGTCAAGGAGTTCATGAATTTTTCTAAAGTATACAAGTGATAGATTTGAAAATTATGTAATACGATAATTTAATCCCCGAATTGTTCGCTGTATTATAATGCCCGGTGAGAAACGATAAAATATATAGCGCTGGGGATTGATAAGAGAATAAACAAACAGCCTGGCACATCTGTGACAGGCTGTCTGCGAATGAAGTCTATTTTGGTAATTCATCGCTAAATACGATGGTCATTACACCTTTTTGCTGGGCCTCTGTTAATGGCTTCAGCAACCCCCTTTCAAGCAATTCATCAAGTACCATGATTTTGTTAATATTCCTGCCTGAATAATATGCCACAAGCTTATGCATATGCTTCGGATAATATTTCTTTTCAATTTCGTACATTATGTGATGCTTTTCCTTGATGTAACGAATCATACTGTCCGGATAGGCCGACAGCAATTTATGTAAATCATTGTTCCAACCGCTAACCCGAATATTCTCATCCCTACAGACCTTTGCCACTACGACATTTATTACATCCTTTCCATTATTGTGAAATAACAATCCCCTATCATAAAGTCTTCGGAATTTTTCAAGGGTTACCTCATTTTTGTCCATTTTTCCCGTCATATACAGGTAAAGGTATTCAAAATCGTTGGTTAAATTATCACGCCATCCAAAATCACGTAAATCAAAGCCGGTACTTAACTGCCAGGAAGCAACCGGATATTGCATGGAGCCTCTTATCATATCTCCGCAGGCATTAAAGTGCGAGTTGGAACAAGGCTCTTTTGTATTATCCGCCACAGTGGCAGACGCAATAAAATCTCCGCCGTCTTTTCTTTTTACACGGTAGTGAGTACCATCCAATATAGCAGGATCGCAAAAGGTATTGTCCCATTGCTGGGAGCCCAATGACATCGGTATCAAGGACCACAATAAAAACCTGAAATCATTATCCGGTACATAAATATCCAGTTTTTGAAAATCATAAAATTTGCGTTCCAGCAATGGTACATAGTCATCACAGATTTTTACTGCAATGTCATTTTGGATGAGGTTCAGTTCCTCAATGGCATTCGGCGGAAGGTCATCAATTTTAATATTTGTTAGATACTTATCTCCATTTCGTTTATCAAGGAATCCATATTCCTCAAGAAAATCGACTTCATCTTCGATGTAAACGGGAGACACCCCTAATTCCGCTGCGATGTCAGCTACCGTCTTTGCATCATAATATGCCGAATATGCTATATTCTGCCGCAATTTTGTATTCAGGAAGTCTGCTGTATCGCCCTTATCACCGGCCCAGCCATCATGTCCCATATCACAAAAGCTTATCGGCTTTATTCCTAATTCACCGCTATTTCTCATCTTTTCCATACCTTCTTTCATGAGTTTTTTTGCATCATGCAGATGCCATTTGACAGTCCCCTCCGGAAGATTTAATACGCGGCTGATAACAGGTATCTTTTTGTTTTCATAATAATACATATAGATAATCTCTCTTTGAGTCCTGCTTAACCATGAAATTTCACGTTTTAGCAGCCTGTAGTCCTCGCTTCGCATGATTTCTTTGGTCAAATCCACATCCGACGATATCTCCATATCATCAATAGTAAGATTGCTGTATTGCTTTATTTCCTTGACATACCTTGCATATACATTACAGGCAATACGATACAGGTAACCTTCCCAGTTACATATATCATCTGACTTAAGAAGAGTAACATAGGCCTCAAGTAATATTCTTGAAGCCAGTTCCTCGGCCTCTTCAATAGCATATGTCTTAGAAAGTGCAAAGCCAAAGAATTTTTTTTGAAATTGTTCGATCATTTTGTCCGCATAAATCTTATCCATGGGGATACCTCATCTGAAAGCTTTCATTTTTTGACTGTCATATATATAGTGTATGAATAAACAAAAAAGGTTGGAAAATTAATAATAAAAAATCCTTTGAAGTTCAAAGGATTTAAAAAGCGTGAGATGGGATGAAAAATTACTGCTATGATATACCTAGAACAACTCATCGAGTAGAATATAATATCGGATTTTATCCGGGTTTGCTTCCAGGCCCAATTCATCAAACAATTGATCGGTATAAATACTATCTTTACCAAAGTTATGTCCGATGCTCCGCACACAAAGTGCAATGTCTTGCCACTTATCGGAAATACCGGCCCGCCCTAAATCAAGAAAACCGCTTATCTTATTATCACTGATAAAAATATTGGGAGGGCAGTAATCACCATGTGAAAACACTAATTCTTCCTCCATTTGATGCTTCACCAGCCATGTAACTAATTCTTCGGGAGATTTAAAACCATTTTCTCCGTAAGTTTCAGGTTCGCAGTCTTCCCTGCCTGCCAGTCCGTTATCCACACGGTATTTTGCCGATTTTAGCTTTTTTTCGATTCGATTGCTATAAGGACAATCCGTTGTATCCACCGCCCATAGCATTTTCAATCCTTCTGCCATTAAGTGGATCTGCTGCTCCGGTCTTTTCAGCCAATATTCACTGTATGCCATTTCTCCCTTTAATTTTGACATTAGTAAGTAATGCATACCCTTCTCTTTATGGGATACATAAAGAGAAGGTACCGGCAATTTATCCCGCAGCCATTGCAGCATAGCGTACTCATTATTGGATTCTTCCTGCTCCTTTTCTATTTTAAGAACATAATCATCAAAGATAATAACCTGGGAGTCAGAGCAGCCGATAGAATCTATTTTGAAATTGCCTGTTTTAACAATATTTCTTATGCAGGCCGGGAACTCAAACTTATCATTCAATAACATTCTCCCCTTGTAAATTGCAATTTGTTCGTTGGGTTAACCGATATATGTGATCTTATCCTTGTCCGGAACATGGGGTTCTTTTGTTGTATTTGCGTATCCTAATAAGACTGAGCAGCCAAATGCATAGCCTTCAGGAAAGCCCAGCCGTTTACTGAATTCTTCTGCACGCTGGCCGCTGGCAAATGCCAGACCGGCAAATCCGCACATAACATTAGCTATTCCAAGCGATGTTGCAGCAAGGGTAATATTCTGGCACAAAATGCCGCAGTCGATCAATGCGGGAGCATATTGTGCCGGATCAATCGGGACGACAATCATGCAGGGAGCACCGTAGAACAGCCTGCCGCCACGTTCCATAATTCTGTTATAGGAGGTTTTATCCTCCATACTTGCGAGATAGGACATTCCTTCGGATTCCATGTCCTGCATTAACTCTTTGTCTTTTACAACAATAACCCGCCATGCCTGCCGGTTCATCCCGCTGGGAGCCTGTATTGCGGCTTCGGCGATGGCCTGGAGTATTTCCTCCGGCGGCATCTCACTTTTATAATCACGGCAGGAATACCTTTCCGCTATTACTTTTAACGTCTCATTCATTTCATGTACTCCTTTATCATATTTTATGTATATATTATATCTGTAATCCCGTCGGTATATCAGAATTTGTTCTCTTCGTGTATACTAATAAACGAATAATCTACTGCACCTTACGTTTGAATATTGAGATAATCCACCTTGTGCTGCCATAGCTTTGAGCGGAGGCAACCGTATTCACCAGTTCCCATCCCTGCGAACCCAATTCATTCAATTCATTTTGAAACTCATAAGGATTAACTTTACCTCCAAATACTCCTTTGGCATCAGTAATCAGTGTTTTGTATTCAAATTTCTCCATATTTTCCGCCTCCTGTTATTTCTAATTAGATCAGCTTTTATCTAACATAGGTTATGCTAATAATCCAGGGTTGATACCTGTTTGATAGAGCTCTGGTTGACGATTTCAAACCTATAATACCATATTTTCCAATATAAATAAACCTAAATTACCAATCGATGTAGTACGAATTTTAATGTAATCCGGCGGGCTTTCCTATAGAAGCAGCACACATATCGGCATAACAAAAAATCCCTTGAAAATCAAGGGATTTTCTAGTCAATTATATCAGGCGGATCTATAACATAGGCAATAGATATGTTACCATATGGTTCAGAATATACTTGGTTATATGTATCTTTCCGAGAGCACTTTAAATTCAGGTTTCGTTACATAAGAACTATATATTATTTTCTCTTTAAACTCTAATACTCTTTTGAACCGATATATCTGTGCCGGAGCTGTTATATATTCCAGTACCTTCTCCTTTGGGACCCACATAACTTCGCTTGTTTCATCTGAGGAAGTACATTCGCCATTTTCATATTGACATATAAAATCCATCATAACTTTTGTTGGAACCGGAGTTATTCCATCATAAGATGAATGTTTACCCACGTTGGAATAGATGCCGCATAGGCATTTTACTTTAGCCTTTATACCACTTTCCTCAAATATTTCTCGCAGTAATCCTTCTTCAATATTCTCGCCTTCTTCGATTTGTCCACCAGGACAATCCCATCCTCTATGATGTGTTTTAACGATTAAAATATTATCATTTTCATTAAATACGTATCCGCCTGATGCAACAATATGTGTTGGCCATCCCATCTGATTTACCCCCTGAAGAATGTAGATTTATGTTGCTTCCTTTGTAACTTTTTTGATAAATGATTCGTAGCTTTTTGTTTTTTAGGAAGATAAGAAGATCGCTTTTCAGCAATAAAAACGTAATAACCATTTATTTCAATTACTTTAACTCCTCCAAAAATGGAGGTAAATTTATTTTTATACCAGTCTTTCCGTTTTGTAACCATTATCATTCTGCCGCCAGTTACCAGTTTTTTGAAGCTGGCTTCTATAAATTGCTTTGGTACTGTAAAGTCAACATGGTATGGCGGATTTGATAATATTAGTGTAAAATCGTTATCGGGGATATTCTCCAAGCCATTGCTCTGTATAATTTCTAAATTATTTATATTGTTTTTTTCTGCATTTATTTTCGATAATAAAATTGCGTCGTCGGAGATATCACACATTGTCACATTTTCAGCTCCAATAAATTTACTTGCTAAAATTCCAACAACGCCGTATCCGCATCCCAAATCGAGAACTTTATCCGTGCTTTTAAAGTCTATTTGAGACAACATAGCTAATGTTCCCAAATCAATTGAAGATGGAGAAAAAACACTATCATTAGTCTCAAATTCAAGAGGTATTCCTTTAATTTCTGCGGTGATTATCATATTTCCATCCAATCCAGTTATTTTAAAACAATATTTATGTATAGTATAATACCATATTTGACCTATTAGTGCCAAACAATAATAGTAATTGATGTAGAAATAATATTATATTTTTATTTTATATTTACAGTCACCGTGAAATCGAGAAAAACTGTAACTATTATGGATGGGGCATTAGTTAACTTGTGATTTTCTGCAAAAACAATGAAAGGACGCATTGCATCCTAACCAGAAAATATTAGTTATGCAAAACGTCCGTTTCGATGGAGTACCCAAGCTTCATTTTTGACCACTTATCATAAGATTAATATTCACTAAACTGATCTACTTTTTGCAAATCAACTTCAAAATAATCAAACTTTCCGTCGATGCTAAACTCAATGTATATCTTGCTTGCTAATTTATCAATATCTTTTATCTCATTTTTCGTAAAAGTACTGTACGGGAAAAGAAATTGTGATGCCATAGCTGCTACTGCACGTTTTTCAGCCGGTAATTCAATTGGTGTAGCATTAGGCGGCAAGGCTGGTGCCAACGAAGATATATATTTATCAATTAATTTTTGTTCTTTATATATTTGATAATTAAATGATATATTCTTACCTGTGATGTTTTGAAAAATAAAGGAATGCTTTATCAAATACTCATCAGGTAAAATCATATATTCTGCCCGCACAACTTTAAAATAATCTTCAAAGGAGCAAGTGCTTGCCTCCCTGGATATTTTCTCCTTTATCTCATCGTAGGATGAAGTAAAGGCTTCTATATTATCCTTATCACGATTTAGCTTCATACTTACTGTAAGTGCAATTATAATCGGAATAATACCGATAAGCGATATTAATACTACTTTTTTTTTCATCATAATTAATAATAACTTTCACGATAATATCTATTAGTTAGCCAGCATTCATTTCCATATGATGATAGGGTACTATAGTTCATATAATTTGGCGCTTTGGCAATATATGCAGGATTATAACCGTTTGAATAAGTGTAATCAGCAGAGGCAGATACAAAATCTCCTTTTGATTTATCATAAATCATAGAGTAGGTATGTTTGTAATAATATCTACTCAAACTATAACCAACATCTTGCCATTGATCAGAATAATTATACGCATAAATTCGATGTGTAAAATTTCTGAATGAATAGTAGGTGGTTAATGTAGAGCTTTTTGTATAATCAATATTTGATATATCGCTATTGAGTGCTAATGTCCAATCAAGAACTTCTTTACCTGTTGCGTAAATTGTTCCGATAACTGGTATTCCTTGAATTAAATCAAATGTTTTAGATATTAATGTATTCAAAACTGCACTTTTAGTATCTGCTTGGTATTTTCCACTTGTATTGTCTAAAACATCTTCAATTTTTATTGTACCAACGGGGTATACTACACCGTTAATAGAAAATTCTAAATTATTGCCATTTCCAGTAGTGACATCACCAGGTAAAAAGTAGTGAGTGTTAATTATAATGTCACCATTCGTCTCATCTGTTGAAGCGTAAACGAAACTATTACCTAAAAGTATTGATAAAGCTAATAGTAGTGATATTACAAATTTGCCTTTTTTCATATAACATTTCCTTTCCTGCTATTATGAAGTTTCCTATAGATTTCCTTGATAACTAGAATATAATAAATCTTTGAATATTTGCATTGTCGTAGATTTTCCATTTCACTGTTTAAGGTATTTTGGATCTTACTAAAGTAAATGCCAAGCGTTTTTCTTAAGATTTGTAATAGTTTATAAATAAATATGTATCCCTCCTTTGCTATTAAAGCATAATACATAATGTATTATAATATGGTAAATATAGTAATATTGTATTTTATACTTAGATATAAGTACATGTCGTATCTGGAAAAATTTAGTTGTTCTTATTTATTGGGGAAATGACCGGTATAGAAGAAAACTATGCAAATCAGATATGAGCAACATAATTTTAATAATTTCTTTTAGAAAGGAAAAGAACCATGCACACATCGTATACAGGATCAGATTATTGAAGCTATTGAAGCATTTTCATTGCATTATCATATTTATCTTGATACATTATTTGACTGCTTTCTGACAGTTTATCATAACTTCATTCCAGCTTATTTCCTACAAACGCTATACCGTTCTGAATGTCAAGTTTCACATCTCTTTTTAACTTCTGACTCGCAAAATGAGATTATATCTTCACGCATATAAATTTCTCCAGCTATTTTGATTAATGTAAATTTATCTGTTATATTTAAAATTTCTTGCCGAATTTAAGTATTCAATAATAAGCGGATGCGGCTTATCGTAGGTTGAACTTAGCTGAGGCTGAAATAATGAAACAATAAAAAATGCATTATTTTCAATTGTCATAACACGTGCTTCTTCATTTTCATCAGTGCCAATAACTATAAAGCCACTTTTGTTTAATAAGGTTTGAAAGTGTTTATTAAGTCCAAAACTGCAATTATATTTTTCTATAATTTCAGCATTGCCATAGATATTATATAATCTTGAATTTTTCTCCACAATAATGTGTCGTGTTTGTCCAACAAGTGAGCAGGATAATGCATTTATATAATCATTGGAATCATAGGGATCAAAATTGGTATCTTCCAAGGCACTAATATGTAACACATTTCTACCAAACTCAATAACGGCATGCTGAAATCCTCCGCAAGTACCAATAAATGGGCACTTGCTTTCTCTGGCAAACTTTATAGCATTAATAGCTCCGTTCATACTTTTATATGGACTGCCCGGAGCACACCATAAGCCATCATAATATTGCAGCTCATGTTCACCAGAATCAAACATGACAGTAGGCAACCATTCATATTCCATATCAATTTCGAGCTTTTTAGCAGCATGCTTAAGTGCTTCTTCTGTTGCAAAATGAGATGGACGACCGTCATAATCACCGATAATCCCTATTCTAATTTTAAAATTCATTTTTAACTCCCTGGTTAATTTCTTTACGGCTTTCTCGCCAAATACATTGTTATTTTATCATAAAGCGTTATCTTATCATCAAAACTTCGAATTACCTCTCGAATGCCTTCATAAAACTTTGTCTTATATGGTTCTTGAAGCGTTATATGGTCAGCATGGGTTCCGATTAAAGAAACATAGTCGTCTGCACTGTACTCTCTTGTTTTCCGGTACTCACGACGTTCAAGATTAACAAAGCCGTATTTGTCACGTGCATCATAATCCAGTTTACATTTATACTCAGTTTCCGGGTGAAAGTACTCACAATATACTTCCTGCAATTTAGTATACAGCGGTTCGTCAGTATATCCGCCGCCGGGCTGTATATCAGGCCTCATCATAAACATAGCAAACGTTCCGTTGCTTTTTAATATATCATACGCTTTTGGGTATCCGATTTTTTCCGGTATCCATTGAAAAGCTGCGGCAGAATACACCAAATCAAATCTGGCATTTTCAAAATCAAAAGTTTCAAAGTCAGCATTAGCGATTTCAAAATTTTGATAAGAGCCAAATCTATTTTTCAAAAACTCTGTAAAATTTTCACCTAATTCAATGGCTAAATATGAACAGCCTGTCTTTAAGATGGGTTCGGTAGCTTGCCCGGTACCGGGTCCTATTTCAAGCACAGTTTTTCCGGGTCCAAGCTTTGCATATTCTATGAGGTCTGCAAAAAGTTCATCGCAATACCGCGGTCTCCATTCATCGAATTGTTCCGGAATAGTGTCAAAGATTTTTCTAAAATCTATAATAAACCTCCCTGTGCATGAGTAATCTTCCATAGAAATTTTTATTTTTAATTTTTTATACCCTTGTTGATGTGGAATCTAAATAATATAATACTCTGTATAGGTATATAATTTAAGATGATACATACCAAATTATTACTATGAGGAGGATGTCAATGAATAAAAATAAGTTTGCTCTTACACCACCCATGGGTTGGAACAGCTATGATTATTATGATACTACGGTAAATGAAGAACAGGTTAAGGCCAATGCGGATTACATGGCTGCCCATCTGAAGAAGTACGGATGGGAATATGTCGTAGTTGATATTCAATGGTATGCCTACGATACAGGAACGCAAAGAAACAACTATCAATATATTCCCTTCTGGAAGATGGAAATGGATGAATACTCCAGACTCCTTCCTTGTCCGGATCGTTTTCCTTCCTCGGTAAACGGACAAGGCTTTAAACCGTTGGCGGATTATATACATAGCTTAGGGCTTAAATTTGGTATCCATATTATGAGAGGAATTCCAAGAATTGCAGCTCATAGTCAGATGAAGATTTATGGAACGGATCGGACAGCCAATGAAATTGCCAGCCCTTCCTCCATCTGCTGGTGGAATCCGGATATGTACGGATTGGAGGTGGATATAGAAGGAGCACAGGTGTATTATAATTCCATTTTTGAGCTTTATGCCCAGTGGGGTGTGGATTTTGTTAAATGTGATGATATATGCAGACATGACATGAAATCTTCCGAGAAGGAAATTGAAATGCTTCATAAAGCAATCCTCAATTCTGGCCGTGCTATGGTTCTGAGTTTATCACCGGGACCCGCTTTAATCAATAAGGCATGGCATTATGAAAAGTACGCTAATATGTGGAGAATTACGGATGATTTCTGGGATAGCTGGCCGCTATTGGTTAATATGTTTGAACGTTGTGAACTATGGCAAAACCATGTTTCGCAAGGATGTTATCCGGATTGTGATATGCTTCCGCTGGGTTATATAGGAAAAGGCTTTGGAGAAGAGCGTTATACGAGATTTACGAAAGAAGAGCAGATAACCATGATGACCCTATGGTGCATCTTCCGTTCTCCTCTTATGATAGGGGCAGAACTGCCAAAGCTGGATCAATGGACCCTGGAGCTGTTGACGAATAAAAAGGTATTACGTCTTCTAACTTATTCATCCGCTGCAAGACAGATCATGAGGGACAATCAGCAGGCGATATGGTTTTCAAAGGATACCGAGGAGTATGCTTATTATTTGGCGGTATTCAATCTTAGTGATGAGGAACGAAAGATTAGTGTAACCCCAGAAGAGGTTGAACTAAAATGCTATGATGGTTATATTTTTGAAGAATTATGGGGCAGAGAGAACGGTGAAAGCCTGGATCAGATTTTAGAAACGAAGGTATCGGCCCATGGAGCGAAATTATACCGGATCAGCAAATTAGTATAAGATATTATGGGTATGCGGTTCCTGACGGATTCGGATGCTAATAAACTCTGCTAAATTTAATATGATACAATCCGGGATACCTTTTTCTACATTATACATAAATTGATGAAGCCGATTAACATTGTATGCTTGTACTGTCGAAAATGCCAATACTTACGAAGAAGCGAGAAGTTAAAGCGCAAACGGTTATCTGCTTATTAGCTTACTATAGAAATGATAACTACAAGAATTGCACATAACCCCAAGGGACCAATGGTTGCAGGGAAACCTTTATACCATGTATATTTATAAATTCTACTAATAATTATCAAGTTTATAATCACTCCAAATATGATTGCTATGATTGCGCATAATCCTATGGTTTTGCCATATGTTGTATGTATTGTGGTAAAAGCAATTGAGTAGTTCAGATAATCCCCAAAGCCTTTTGTGACGACAGGCTTTCCTGTCTTAAATGAATGACCATAAACAAGCAGTCGGGGCAACCATTTATTACTATTCATCAATTTGGCATTTGTAGTATTTTTCCCCAAGCGTGTGAAGCTAAAAACATCAATAACACAAACATATATAATCATAGGCAGCATTATTTCTATGTAGATAAATCTGCCAATCATAACACCGCACGCCATAACGCACGCAAGGCAAATCCAACTATATACAATCAAATGTTTACTAGCATCTTTTCTGGTTATCAGGAAGATAAAAACAATGATAGACAACAAACCCAGAACATTGTACACAATACTTTTATGCAGAAAAGTCAAAACTGCATAAATAACAATTGCCCATATGACAATATGAATTATCATATGTATACTGGCTTCCTTAAACCTTGCCTTAAAATCAGCTAATTCTTCGTCAGTCTTTATTCCCAAAAATACACCCCCTCAACCAATATAAATAATCCGACATTTAAAATGGCTCGATAAAATCCTGTTTGTATGTTTTTATACCATAATATCATATTAAATAAAATAAACAAATAATGTTTTCTAAAATCTGTGTACCCTAAAAGAGAGCAATCAAAAAAGCGTGACGATATACCTATCGGAACAGAAAAGATAAACGAAATTATCATGTCGGTGCAGATTCCACCCTGGCTGGTGAGTACATCTTTGAGAGAAATGGCGAACGAATAACAGCAAAAGCAGTAACCTATTGGCTAAGAAAATATTGCGGAGATGCAGGAATTACATAAAAAGTCCTAATTCCCTGCAGATAAATTTTTCCTTAATAACAGAGATAGTTTCCTGTGATACGCCTATAGATAACAAGTATTGTTCCGTATTAATATAATTCTGTTTAAAATAAATCAAAAATTCTTCCATAAATTCGGGTTTCGACGATATAAATTCGTCAGATAAGCCAAGCATTTCAGCGAGGGATTTTAAATAAACAGAAGAAACCATATAATCAGCCAAAACGTCAAGTTCGGAAACTCCGCACAGCAGTAATAACAATGCCGATAATACTCCCGTTCTGTCTTTTCCCATGAAGCAATTATATAATATCCCGCCATAAGCAAGCCGCTCGCCAATATATTCAAATAATTGCTTAATGTTTTTTGCTCCATTTTCAACCATATGTATATAAAAATGTCTGGTAATATCATTATAATCATCGAAGAAAGGAATGTTTCTATGCGTAATTCTATTTGAAGCAAAAGTATTAATTAAATATTCTGTGTTGTTTTTTTCAAATTCGGAATGAGTACGTAAATCAATAACGGTTCTGACGCCATATTTATATAAAAAAGCGGCGTCGAGGTCGGTTACACGCTCCAATCCTTCACCACGTAAAAATGTTCTCCAATTTGTAACGCCACTGCATGCCAGATAGCCGCCAATATCCCTTACGTTTGATGCTCCTTCTAACCGAAGCCGTTTATAATTTATGTTCATCTTATATCCCCATCTTCTAATTCATTTTATAATATCCTATGATTCCGTTCTTTTTTGCATAAATTCTGTCGTTGAATGTATGCAAAACGGTGATTTTATCGCCGACATCAACGGGAAGGTAATAATCCGTGTCGAGAGCACACCACAACCCGCCGTTTTCACCAGTATTTATTGATATGTTTGCCAGCTCAATTATTTTACCTGATTTAGTATGCTTGTAAATGCTAAATTCTGCGCCTGCCTCAATAAGCTCAACTTCTTTGTCGTTGACCCACACTATGCTTAATTCACCACCGCTTGCTGGCTGCGCTTTTTCTGCATGATATATGGGCAGATTATCAGCAGATTGATACGAAAAAGTGCCATTATGAATTATAAAGGCATTTAACTGCCCACATCCCCATGTGTCAAGCCCTCCGTCAATTGATATGATACGGCGTTCCATGTTGAATAAGGGGTTACAGCTAAGTATTTTATGGCTGTAATTTAGTGTTGGGGTATGCCCTACGACAACATATTTTTCAAACACCACATCATCCCCTGACTCTCTCATGCATCTTTGGGCTTCCTGTTCATTCAGGTTGTTGGAAGAAAGCCCCGCGTGAACAAAGATGAACTCCTGCGTTTCTATAATGTGCGGTAGGCTATCGAACCATTCTGCCGCCCGTGCTTTTACTGTTTCATCGCAATCATCTGGTAAACGTTCCACGAAGTCCCAATTTCCCCTGACGGCATAAACATTAGCGCGTTCGCACAATGTCATCGTAAATTCAAGGGTTTGGCGACTTTGGCTGTTGTCGCACCGCCCAGCACAAAGGTCGCCAACCAAAATTAAAATATCATCATCGCGAAATCCAACTTTATCTAACAGTCGCTTAAACACATCAAGCTGCCCATGTATGTCACTTATACATATAATCCGCTTGCTTTGCGGGATTGTCAGTTGCATTATTTTTGCCGGCTCCACTATAATTACTCCTTTTACTTGTTTATCTCGTAATTTATCTATTGCTTCTATCTAATAATCCGACATATTAAAAACTTCGATCTGTCCAAATTATAAATTTTCTGCCTCTCAATTGTATTTTGAATCATGTATAATAAATACAAGTTTCCTTAATTATACTTTTTCGTATGTTGAAAGTCAAACATACATGGAGAAGTGTGACATCATCTACACACCGTCTACCAAGTGTCTACAGTCTGTCTACAACTGTTTTTATTGGAAAAATTTTGTTTTTAAATATTGATGTTATTATTTATAAGTGATATGATGCAAAAAATAGAGTAATTTTGTTTAATCAAGCGATAATACACTATCGTTAGCAAATACGAAAAGAGATTATTTGATTTTTGGAGGTGTTGATGAAAAAAGATAGCTCAACTGAATCTTGGGGTAAAATTGAAATGTCTGACGAGTGGATTCAGCTTGCACAAACAAATCCGCATAGAATACATTTTATCATGCCGTTCACTTTTAAGCAGCTTGGAGATGTTTCAGGTAAAATTGTATTAGATTTAGGATGCGGCGGAGGTGGATATTCAAGAGAATTGGCACGGAAAGGTGCAATTGTAACTGCTGTTGATTGTGGTGAAAACGCAATCAAATATTGTATATCTAAAGCAGAAGAAGAGCAATTAAAAGTTACTTATCATGTACGGAATAGCTGTGATTTATACGACATTAACGATGATACATTTGATATTGTTCTTGCTTCCATGATGTTGATGGATTGTGAGGATTTTGAAGGAACTATTAGAGAGATATCACGGGTATTAAAGCCATCCGGAAAATTATTTGCAAGTGTGTGTCATCCATGTTTTCACGTTAGTGGTGGTATTGGACGGCAAGACAAAGGGATAGATAAAAAAGTTATTGTGTCAAATTATTATCATCCAACCGAGTGGGAAGCTCCGTTATCATCAGGTAGCGTAAAAGTTATTTGGAGACATCGGACAATAGAAGATTATGTGAAGACATTCATCAAATACGGACTAACGATTACTGACCTAAACGAACCAGTCCCCACAGAAGAACAAGCTGCGATATTGATAGATATAGCTTGGATGCAGAAAATTCCAATATTTCTATTTTGGGAATTGAAGAAACAATAACAAACATATTAAGCATGCTCAGAAGTTGGTTAGGTATCACAATATTTTATAATAATGTAGTAATTAAAAAGCCACAAAAAACTTTGTTTTTTATGGCTTTTTAAGGTGAAATTTAAAGTGTTATTGTCCTATAAAATAAGATTTCCCAATCATTTTCACTAAGCGTGAGACGGGATTCAAACCATAATCCCATCCTACAAATACTGAAAAGAAAGGGGTTCCATCCACTTCTGATTTATGTGTACATAATAGTTCACATATTTTTTTGTAAGAATTATTAAGACTCTTTTAAAATCAATAAACAAATTAGGAGTTATTGAAATATGTATTATGCTTATTAACAGTTATGATGGTTATTTATATGTTCACTTTATTCATTTTTTGTTATTATTCTTACTAAGCTTCTGGAAATAATAATAATTGCCATTTTTTACTTCACATTGAATATTAGAAAAATAATGGACCACATCGTTAAAATCATCAACATTGTGGCTTTCATCAATATAGTCATACGGTATACGTTTCTCAATTAATTTAAAACCACTTTTTTGAGCGGTTCTAAAAGAAGAGGGATTATCAACACGTACACCAGCGCTAATATAATCCAACGATAATGCTTCAAGAAAATAATCGGAAGCCGCAGCACCTGCTTCCGACGCATAGCCCATTCCAGTGTATTGACTCATAAAATACCACCCTATATGCCATTCATTTGGGACTTGTTTCTGGTTTAACGTAATTACGCCGATAACTTCGCCGGAATCCTTTAAGCATACGGCAGGCAGGTAACCATGTTCGGGATATTTAATACCTTTTTCCGCATTGTGCTGGAAGTATGAAATGGCATCTTTAATGAAATTAATAGTCGCATTTTCAAAGAATGTCGGATGATACTTCATTACTTCCTTGTCATTTTTTATTGCAATCAACGCGTTCGCGTCTTGCTCCATAAGTTCGCGGATAATAAGCCTGTTTGTTTCAATATACATTTTTTACCTCCATCGTCCATCATACAAATAATCCGATATTTAAAACGGCTCAAGAAATTCAAATTTATATGTAAATTGTTAAATCATAATATCATATTGAATGAAATAAATAAATAAAATTTTCCAATAATCTGTATACCCCTTTTATCAATTTGTATCTCCTACCCTTCTTAAAATCGTGTAGACTTTCTTTCGTATAAAAATTAAATCAATTCAATTGATTAGTCTTAATAAGCAGTCAAATAGTAGTGCTGCTATACCTGATTATGCTTAAAAGATAATGAAAATGCTTTCTGGAGCACACAGTGCTCATGACATCCATAGGACAGTAGCATCTGAGATGGACAGAAGAGGTGTGCCTATTGAAGTCATTCGATGGTTTTAGGACACAATGATATCGCCACGACACGCAGTTACATTCTAAATAACCAAGGTAAAGAAGAAACAACAAAAACGATTGCTAATGCTCTTTCAGACATGAACGGACTTGATCAGATAAAATTATTAAGTAACACGTCGACAAATTGGTAGTTGTGAACTTTGTATAGTGCTTATTTTGTTCAAATAATTATTTTTTTCGGCTTTCCAATATCTCAAATAAAAACGATGACATGGTTTTAACACCAAACGGCAAGCAATCTTCATCAATATCAAATGTTGCAGTATGATTAGCGCCTTTTAAACCCCGTTTCAAATTAGCAGAACCCAAAAAGAAGAACAGTCCTGATAATTCTTTTTGAAAACAAGCATAATCATCTCCCCCATGCATCGGCACTTCATAAATGGGAATTAATTTATCACCAATTAACTTTCTTAAAATCAATTCTGCTTCTTCACATTCGATTTCATCGTTATATACAGGTGGCATTGATTTTACATACTCAAAAGCTACTTCTGCCTTTGATTGTATAATATAATCGTTGAGTATCTTTGACAACGATTTTCGAATAACATCTCGATATTGGTGCATAGCATACCTAAACATAACTTTTATATGAATCTCGCCAGTCTCATCATTTGCTTCTTTTTCAAGAACTTGAAAATTCACTAAATGGTCAATATCCCTCTTACCATATGGATTAATACAGCGATTAATATCATTAAGTTTACATATTAAGAGTTCCTGTTCTGCCCATCCGTTAAATTTTAATCGCTTAACCTTAATATTAATATTTAGTATGTCTGTGCCAAAAAGAGCAGTTCTGTAAATAAGGCTTAACTCGCCAGCTTCCATAAAGGTTTGGTTTGCGCCTAAACTGCCTTGATGCAAACCATAAATCGCTGAAGGGCGCGGATTTTCCAGTACGCCATCTTCTATCATTCTCAATGCACCTTTTGAACCCTCTTCACATGGTTGGAAGATAAACTTAACGGTTCCGCACAAATCATCCTTTATCGATGACAAGGTTTTTGCGATACCTAAAGCAATTGCTATATGCGCATCATGCCCGCATACATGCATTACACCGTCTATTTTTGATTTATATGGCACATTGTTCAATTCTTGCATTGCACAAGCATCCATATCGGCACGCCAGGCTATTGTAGCTCCCGGTTTCGCACCGTTCAATAGCCCGACAACACCGTATCCACCAATATTTGTCTGAACACTTAATCCTAATGTTGTTAGTTTTTCGGCAACAAAACGACTGGTTATCTTTTCATTATCTGACAATTCAGGATATGTGTGAAAATGCCTACGCGTGTTTATTATATCATCCGTTATTCTCTCGACTATTTCGGATATTTGTTTATGGATAACTCTATTCATAACATCCTCCAATCTAAAAACAATCTATGACTACTTGATAATATTCAACTCCATGACAAATTCTGATATTTAAGTTATGAAATCATAATATCATATTTGATAAAATTAATAAACTAATGTGCACATATCAGCGCAACAAAAAATCCCTTGAAAATCAAGGGATTTCGTAAGCGTGAGACGGGATTCGAACCTCTCCGTTGTCCGCAAATCCAATAAATATAAGGAGAAAAGCACACCGTCTACCACGTGTCTACAGTCTGTCTATAACTATTTTTATTAAAAACGTTTTATTTGTAAATATTGATGTTATTATTTATAAGTGATATGATTCAAAGGATAGAGAATATTTTGATTAATTAAGAGATAGTACACTATTGTTATCAAAAGCGAAGCAATCTACTATACACATTAAGTAAGACGAAGGAGAATTTGTAATACTAAAAATTTTTGTATCAGGGGGGCTATATTTTGAATGGAAGAAGAATTCTTATTAAAGTTTCTGGAGAGGCATTAAATGGGGATGGTCTATCAATATATGATAAAACAACAATTGATAATTTCTGCTGTGAAATAAAAAAAGCAAAAGAAGAGGGCTATCAAATAGCAATAGTTATTGGAGCAGGTAATTTACTAAGAGGTCGTGATGCCGAAAATTGGGGATTAGATAGACCAGATGCAGATGAAATGGGTATGTTATTTACGGTAGCAAATGCATTGATGCTACGAAATAAGCTAAGCAAATTTGGAATAACCACCAATGTCATGACACCGATGCTATTAGGAGGAATTACAATAATTTATAACAGAAAAGAAGCTATAAAGATGTTAGAGGAAAATACTGTTGTAATATTTGGAGGTGGAATAGGCAATCCCTTTGTATCAACTGACTATCCAGCAGTTCAAAAAGCGATTGAAATTGAAGCAGATATGTTGCTAATGGCAAAGAACATAGATGGTGTGTATGATTTAAATCCACGTACTAATGAATATGCAAAACGGTATCAACAGGTTAGTTATGATACGTGCGTAAAAAGTAAGATTAAAGTATGCGATACATCGGCATTTATATTAGCAGAAGAATTTGGTGTTACAATGTATCTTTATGATGGAAAAGAAAAAAGAGTAATTTTAAATATTATTGAAGGTAAGAATGTAGGTACAATAATTAAGAAGGACTGCACAGATGTATTTTATTAATTATGAATATTAACTTTACTTCACAATCTTACAAAATAATGTAGTAATTAAAAAGCCACAAATATACTTTGATTTTTTGGGCATTTTAAGGTGAAGTAAGATGAAATGCGAAGATGTAAAGAGCATCATCTTTAAATATGTATTCATTTATTACAATCAGACGAGAGTCTATACATCAAATCCTGGAGGGGATCCTCCTTGTATAAGGGAATTACTTGGGCATAGCAATTTGAATACTACCTTGGGATATATCTATAATCCATTAACGGAAAAAGAAACCTATGACCTCATAACAAAGGCTTTGTAAACTGTCTACAAATGTATACAGGCTATGGACACATAAAAAATCGGGAAGCCTTGAAAAATCAAGACCTCCCAACTATTTCATTAAGCGCGAGACGGCTTCTCATCACGCGCCTCCTCGCAGTGGCATTTGACTCGCAGAACTAAATCCATGCTCGTCAAAGCCACAGTAAGAATAAGAATCTCGGCATGAGGGCCTCCATTCTTATTCTTACAAGCCTCAGTCTGTGAGAGTACGAATCTGATCTGGACACAGAAAAAGAAAAGAATCTATGCTTTGCATAGATTCTTTTCTTTTTAAGCGCGAGACGGGATTCGAACCCGCGACCCTCGCCTTGGCAAGGCGATACTCCACCACTGAGCCACTCGCGCATATTATGCTGTGCCTTTTTTATGTTCCGGTTCTCGTGAGCACATGACATAATATAATATAGATTTGGGTGTTTGTCAATAGCTTGGAATTAAGTTTTTCAGTTTTCCTCATTATTTATATTGTTTGTATAATTCAGCTAATTAGGATAGTCAATACATACTCATTGTTATGGAAAGACTTGCTCCTGATGACATCTGATTTGGTAAGGGAGATGTCGATCCAGAGCTCCTCGGCAGCAAGCAGGAGATTAGCCATCATGATGCCCATATCAACCATTTTAAATTTATCCAGGGCTTTTGCGATAAAGACATTCTTCTTGGTAAAGACGTGAATCCGGTTTTTATAGACTACGAGGCGCCAGGGCTGGATGTTATAGCTGGAGGGGGCCAGTCTTGCAGCGGTAAGGATTTGTTTGATGTCGGGAGTTACCGCTTCCTTGTAGACAACGATATCTTCCTCAGGCAGGCGTTTTGCACTGCCGAATTCACGGTAAAGGGGCTTATCCGTTTTACCGAAGGCGAGGGCAGTGATATACTCGTATTTCATAAGGGATTTAAGCCCGTGTCCGGGGCTTGCATAACCGACAAAGCAGGCACCGAGACCCTTCGATTCAATGTAAAGATTCAACTGCTGCATCAGATAACCGGCATTCAGCAGGTAATCCTCCTTCACCTCGGAGGAGATGCAGATATAATAGGGGGCGCTTACGGCAAAAGGGCCGCGGAAGCCTTGATTCTTCTCAATATTGCTCACCAGTTTGAATTCCACTGCAATACCTTCCATCAGCATGGGGATACTATTCGCAAATTCCAGGATATCTGCAATGATTTCCCACTCAACCTTCTCCTGGAGAAAGCTGCGGATGGATTTTCTGGAGAATATAACATCAAACATATTCATTTCGATAACCTTCTTCCTTACTGGTTGGATACATTTTTATGATGGGCTCGTTTCTTGTAATATAACGGTGAGATACCATAATACTTCTTGAACAGCTTACTGAAATGGTAAACATCATCATAGCCGACCTGATTGGCAATGCTCTTGATGCTTCCGCTATTCCTGTTTAAGAGGATATCCTTCGCTTTCTCAAGCCGGATCTTAATCAGGTAATTGATCGGTGATTCACCGGTCTCTTCTTTAAATATCTTGGAAATGTACACCGGACTCAGAAACATATTATGTGCAATTTGTTCCAAAGATATCTTCTGGTCGTAATTTTCATTCAAGTAATTTATGATTCTGTTAACAGCGTAGCTCTTGTTATAGGATTCAAAATTACAGCCCGTCTGGGAGATACCCCTCTCATCCACGATTTCACGCATCACCAGTAAAAGCATCTGCATCAGGTGGGCTTTAATCATAAAATACCGACCCACATGGTTGCTCTCCTTCTCGGCGATCATGGAATAGCAGTGCATGGATAACTCCTGCTTCAGTTCGGCGGTGGTATGTATAATGCAGCCGCCATCCCTAAGAGTGATGGAGTTAGGAGTCATATTCTTAAAATGGAAATCCGAAAATCCGGAGATAAATTCAATGGTCGGTTCCTTGGGATTGGTTACGACATGGGTATGCTTCACATGGGGATTACAGATGATCAAATCACCGGCTTCAACCTCATATTCATTGCCATCCACCAGATAGGCACCCTTTCCGGACAGTATATATGCCAGCTCGGGAAAATCATGGTCGTGATAAACCCCTTCGTTAGTCATTTTAACTTTTGACACATAGAATACGGTGGGATTAAAATCATTATAGGTTAAATCATAATCAAAGGCCATATCGCTCACCTCTTTATTCGTAGTAACAAGTCATTCATCCTGCTTCATGTAACATAATAAGTTTATTATAACATTAGTAAAATATTTCGCAAACGAATTTTCGAAAAATTTTTAAATCTAATATAATAAATTACATTTTAAGAGTAATAATATACATTTTGCATTATCGACAAAAAAGCTATAATATTATAATGCTTTGCTAAAGTACAAATAAAATTAATATGCCAATGAGGAGGAAACTTTTGTGACAGCGATGCAATGGTTTTATTCATTTCTTAAAAAATATCGTGCTAAACTAACCTTCGCGATGGTACTGGTCACAATCACCTGTGTCATTGCTATCGTAAACCCTCAAATCTCCGGTATCGTTGTAGATGAGGTAATCCGGGGGAATAATCGCAAAATACTGCCGATGATGGTCATTATCATGATAGTGACAACACTTCTCAGAGCAGTCCTTAAGTATTGGTTCCTGTTGATTTTTGAAACATCTTCCCAGGGAATGCTCTATACCTTAAGGGATTATGTTTACCGAAGGCTGTTGCAGCAGGATTTTAGTTTTTATAACAAGAACCGGACCGGCGATCTGATGAGCAGACAGACCGGTGACATGGATGCGATCCGGCACTTTGTGGCTTTCGTAATATATTCCGTGTATGAGAATTTATTATTGTTCCTCATTGCCTTAATCATGATTTTTGTGGTGGACTTCCGTCTTGCGCTCTGTATGATCGCCGTGCTCCCCATCACCGCCCTGTGCACGGCAAAGCAGCTGAAATCGGTGAAGCCGGCTTTCCATAAAATCCGGCAGCAGTTCTCCAGCCTGAATACCTTTGTGCAGGAGAATGTCAGCGGTAACCGTGTCGTCAAGGCTTTTGCCAAGGAAGACTATGAGATAGCCAAGTTTAATAAAGAAAATGATGCCTTCCGGCAGGCAGAGCTGGATGCGGCAGAGATCTGGAAGAAATATGTCCCGATCTTCGAATTCCTTGCCAATGCCCTTACCATCATCCTGTATCTGGTAGGCGGTATCATGGTAGTATACGGCTATATGAGCATGGGGAAACTGGTTACGGTAAGCGGTTATCTCTGGATGTTAAATATGCCCCTCAGAATGGCGGGCTGGCTGGCCAATGATTATCAGAGATTTGTCACCTCCGTTGAGAAGATATACTCCACAGTTGTGGTGGAACCCACCATCAAGGAGCCGGAGAACGCCAAGGTTAAGCAGCGGTTCCAGGGAAATATCGAATTCATCCATGTGCATTACCGCGCAGATGATGAGATTATCCTCAGAGATATCAATTTTCAGGTGAAACCGGGTCAGACCGTGGGAATCATCGGTGCAACCGGTTCCGGCAAGTCAACACTGATGAACCTTCTCTGCCGCTTCTATGATGTGACAGAAGGTGAGATCAGGATTGACGGGATCAATATCAAGGAACTGGATCTATTCTCCCTGCGGGACAATATCGGTATGGCGATGCAGGATGTATTCCTGTTTTCCGATACGGTCGAAGGGAATATCGCTTATGGAAGACCTGACTGCAGTTTTGAAGAAGTGGAAGCGGCAGCTAAGATCGCCAATGCCCATCAGTTTATTCTTCAGATGCCGGACGGTTATGACACAATAGTCGGCGAACGGGGTGTGGGCTTATCCGGCGGACAGAAGCAGAGAATATCCCTGGCCAGAGCGCTGCTTAAGAACCCCTCAATCATCATCCTGGACGATACCACTTCGGCTGTGGATATGGAAACGGAGACCCAGATACAGAATGAACTGGAAAATATCAATAAGAATCATACGGTGTTCATCATCGCCCACAGAATCTCCTCAATTAAGGATGCGGACCAGATTCTCGTCGTGGAAGAGGGCCGGATATTGGAAGCAGGCAATCATGACGAGCTGCTTAAAAAGAGGGGCTATTATGCCACCGTATTCCATCATCAGTACGGAGACTTTGATCAGATCAGTGAGCTGAATAAAATGAACCATAAAAATGAGAAAACGGATATGGCGGACAGAATGGAAAAGAAGCTGGTACAGGAAGGATTAGCTGAGAAAACCTTCGGCTAGGCAAAAGTATTCATTTCTTTTACATAGTATGTATGCCGCCTTGCGGCAAATTTATGCCGACGCCGGGATTTGCGGTGTTTTGGCCGAATGGAGGTAATTATGGCTAGAAATAAATACGATATTGATGAAACCCTGCAGACCGAATTTAACTTCTCCCACCTGAAACGGTTAGGTTCCTATATTAAGCCTCACCGGAAGGATATGATATTAACCATCCTTCTGCTGACAGTTTCCTCTGCTCTCACGATGCTTGCTCCGAGGGTCCTGATGACCATCCTGGATGTGTACATTGTGAACGGCGATGTGGATAAAATTATTCAGGTCAGCCTCATGCTGCTGATCAGCTATTTAATCATCTCGATTATTATGAGAGTGAAGATATCAATCATGTCTAAGCTTGGCCAGAACATCATACATACCATCCGGAGCGATATCTTCAATCACCTGCAGGAGCTGCCCTTTTCCTATTATGATGACAAGCCCCATGGTAAGATCCAGGTCAGAGTAGTGAATTATGTCAACAGCTTAAGTGACCTGTTATCCAATGGTATTGTCAATACCGTGACAGAACTGTTTACCCTGTTATTTATTGTGGGCTTCATGCTCTCGATTAATGTCAGACTCACCGTCATCTGCTTATTAGGGCTGCCGCTCCTGATGATCCTGATCTTTACAATTAAGAAGAAGCAAAGGGTGGCATGGCAGAGATCGAGCAATAAAACTTCGAATCTGAATGCGTATATTGCGGAGAGCATCAATGGCATACGGGTAACCCAGAGCTTTACCAGAGAAGAAGAGAATACCAGAATTTTTAATAATCTCAGCAGTGAATACAGTAAGGCCTGGATGAAGGCAGTTAAGCTTAATTTCCTTCTCTGGCCTGCGATCAATAATATCTCCACCTGGACCACCTGTGCAATGTTTGTATTGGGAATCGCCTGGCTTGACCGGGGAGTGGAGGGCATCACGATCGGTGCAATTGTCGCTATGACCGGCTATATCGGCAGGTTCTGGGCTCCGGTTAATACCCTGGCAAGCTTCTATAACTCCATTCTGACGGCAGCCTCGTATCTGGAAAGAATCTTCCAGACGATTGACGAGCCGGTATTAGTCAAGGATTGTGAGGGAGCGGTGGAGATGCCACCCCTTATCGGTAAGGTGGTATTTAAGGATGTAGTCTTCAGTTACGAGGATGGTATACCGGTCTTAAACGGCATCAGCTTCCAGGCAAACGTAGGTGATTCCGTTGCTATTGTAGGGCCGACCGGAGCGGGCAAGACGACAATCATTAATCTGATCAGCCGTTTCTACAACGTCGATTCAGGTACGATCACGATTGATGGCGTCGATATCAGCAAGGTACAGATCAGATCCCTTCGAAAGCAGATGGGTGTCATGCTACAGGACAGCTTTATATTCTCCGGTACTATCATGAATAACATCCGGTATGGTAATATGGATGCCACGGACGAACAGGTAATTGAGGCAGCCAAAACCGTCCGGGCCCATGATTTCATTATCGGGCTGGAGAAGGGCTATGATACCGAGGTAAATGAACGGGGTACCCGGTTATCCGTCGGGCAGAGACAGCTGATCAGCTTCGCCAGGGCGCTTTTGGCAGATCCCAAAATTCTTATCCTGGATGAAGCTACCTCAAGCATCGATACGGAGACGGAGATATTACTGCAGGAAGGCCTAAATAAGCTGCTGGCGAACCGGACCTCCTTCATCATTGCCCACCGGTTATCTACGATAAAGAACGCTACCTGCATCCTGTATGTGGATGAAGGGCAGATTAAAGAGATGGGTACCCATGAGGAACTCCTGGAGAAGAAGGGCTGTTATAACGAGCTTTACATATCCCAGTATAAGTTCCTGGAGAAGTGATAAATTAAGAGAAATATAAATACATGCAGATAAAGAGCAGATCTGAAATTCCGAATATGACATCCGGAAACCGGATCTGCTCTTTTACAATTACTGTGATAAGGCAGTTGAAAAGAATGCTTGATACAGCCATGGGCCATGGGTTACAATAAGAAAAGCGGATTGACCGGAAGGAGTAAACCATGAGCTATGATTATAAAGAAATTGTTCCATATCTGCTGCACTGGTTTGATTATAATGCACGGATTCTTCCCTGGCGGGAGAATCCAAAGCCCTATTATGTCTGGATCTCTGAGATAATGCTGCAGCAAACCAGGGTGGAGGCAGTGAAAGGGTATTTTGACCGCTTCATAACGGCTTTACCGGATATCCGGTCCCTGGCTGAGGCAGAGGAGGAGAGGCTGCTGAAGCTTTGGGAAGGCCTGGGCTATTACAGCAGAGTCCGAAATCTAAAGAAGACAGCCCAGATCGTTATAAGAGATTATGGAGGGGAGCTCCCCTCTGAATATTCTGAGCTGATGAAACTGCCCGGAATTGGCACCTATACTGCCGGAGCCGTGGCATCGATTGCCTTTGGTAAAGCAATACCGGCAGTGGATGGCAATGTTCTTAGAGTCACAAAGAGACTTGCAGGCAGCTTTGAGGATATCTCGAAGGAAAGCGTTAAGAAGGAGTTGATCGCGGAACTTACCGTTATTATCCCGAAGGATCATCCGGGGGATTTCAACCAGGCTCTGATGGAGCTGGGAGCGACCGTCTGCCTTCCGAACGGAAAACCCCTTTGTGCGAAATGTCCGGTGATGCATCTTTGCAGGGCATTCCATCAGGACATTGTAATGGAGCTGCCGGTGAAACCGGATAAAAAGGAACGAAAACGCGTAGAGAGAACCATCCTGCTGATGGAGTATCAGGATAGATATATTATAAGGAAAAGACCGGACCAGGGGCTGCTGGCCGGCTTATGGGAACTGCCCGGTATAGAGGAACACCTTACCCTGCAGGGCGTTAGGCGAATACTTAAGGAATGGGGGCTGGCCATCGATGAGATTGAACCGATGGGGAAAGCAAAGCATATCTTCTCCCATATCGAGTGGCATATGCTGGGCTACCGAATCCGGCTGAAGGAGCTGGCGGACGGATATCCGGAGGGAAGCCAGGTCCGATGGGCAGACAAGCAGGAGATCAGAGAGGTGTATGCTCTGCCCAATGCATTCGCGGCTTATACGGATATTATTACAGAAGATAAGCCGGAATGACCCATATGAGCATCGGCGGTATGATCTATAAACCGGTGTTCATAGAAAGTCTTCATAAAATTCATAAATTTTAAGTTGGATAAGAAGGATAAATGTGCTATCATGTTAGTTGGTATCAAGTAGCATATGCATTGATTAAATATGGAGTGAGTGAAATGAAAAAGAATGTGATATTTTTTATTATAATTGTAACAATGCTTGTTATGTCCGGATGTAAAGCGGCGGATGAAGCGGCATTCTTTATTCCGACCCCGGCCCTGTCCCAGGGCGCCTCGGACGAGGACCAGGATGGAGATACTTCCGGTGAATCAGGCGAAGAGACCGGTTCGGAGGATGTGACAGATTCGGATGAACCTGTATACACAGGTAAAACTACGACGAAATATGTTAAGCTTACAGGCTATGATGCAATCCTTAATATCAGAAAGACACCCTCCAGAGATGGTGAGATTGTCGGCTTTCTGGTGCATACGGAGCAGGTTGATGTAATCAGCATCGAGGATGGCTGGGCAAGCTTTGTATACCAGAATGAGATCCGGTATGTAAGCGCTGATTTTCTGGTGGACAAGAAGCCGGCTTATATTACACCGCCGACTCCGACCCCAACTCCGTCACCGACTGCAAAGCCGGATTCCGACGATGTGCCTCTGGAGATTTAGAACTGCCGGGAAAGTCAAATCGATTACTGGTCACAAATAAACGCAATGAATTTATTCATAGCATCTGAGAGGAAGGCATTGTTGGAATAGCAAAAGCCGACCTCTCTTTTGTTTATGGGAGTTTTTAGCGGTATCCGGGTCAGTAAACCCTCTTCCAGCTCCGGTGTGACAAATTCCTTAATGACACAGGCCACACCCAGACCGGTTTTTGCAAATTCAATCAGCAGATCCATGCTGCTGACTTCCAGGATGTGCTTTGGTTCGATCCCCTGACTAAGGAAATACCGTTCGATGTATTTTCTGGATACATTCTCTTCATCCAGAAGCATGATATTGGCAGTGGAGAATATATCGGGAGTATTCTCCCTCAGCTTAAGGTTATCCAGGTAAGCTCCGGTCGCAACGAAGATATCTTCAATCTCACCAAGATTATGGAACCGCAGGCTGTCCGCGTGCTCAGGCTTGGCAACCAGTCCGATATCCAGGGTATTATTCTCCAGCTGCTTCAACGTATGGGCGGAGGACTGACTTTCAATTGTAATTTTGATATGGGGGTACTCCCTGACAAAACGATTCAGATAGGGGAGCAACAGGTATTTGCACAGGGTGGTACTGACTCCGATCCTTAAGTGCCCGATACCCAGCTCATGAAGTCTTTGAATGCTGTCTTCCCCCTGCTTCAGGGCATCGAAGGCGTTCTTCGTATAGGAGTATAACAGCTTTCCTTCCTCTGTGAGTCTGACTCCCCGGGAGCTTCGAAGGAACAGGACGGTGCCTAAGTTTTCCTCCAGATTGGTGACCGCTTTACTGACGGCGGGCTGGCTGATAAAGAGCTGCCTGGCGGCATGGGAGATATTGCCGGTCTCAGCTACACAGTTAAAGATATGGTAGAGGGATAAATTTTGGTTCATGATGTCCTTCCTTTCGATCTGTATTTTTGGGGGAAGCAGGTTTTGTTCTAAAACGGAGGTTATGATCATGTAATAGTAGGGAAGCAATACTATCAATATAACTATAAGTTATAATACATATTCATAATATGTATTTCAATTATATCAAATTTTATGATATGATTGCAACAGATAATATTTTAGGCTGCGGTGAAATAAGCCAGTGCAGCATACATATCCTGTTTGGGAGGAAAAGATATGAATTATAACATAGCAGTCATCCCCGGTGACGGAATCGGACCGGAGATCATCACGGAGGCGAAGAAGGTACTTGACCGGATCGGAGTAGCATACGGTCACAGCTTTGCCTATACCGAAGTGCTGATGGGCGGTGTATCCATTGATGCAACCGGAGTGCCTCTGACGGAGGAGGCCCTGGAGACAGCAAAAAGAAGTGATTCCGTACTTCTCGGAGCAGTCGGCGGTAATGTGGGACAGTCGAACTGGTACAGCCTGCCCCCCCATCTAAGACCGGAAGCGGGACTTCTGGCTATCCGCAAGGGCTTACAGCTGTTTGCCAATATCAGACCGGCAGTCCTTTATGAGGAGCTGAAGGCAGCCTGCCCCTTAAGGGAGGACATCAGCGGCAGCGGTTTTGATTTTGTGGTTATACGGGAGCTGACCGGCGGACTCTACTTTGGAGAGCGCAAGACTGAAGTTGTGAACGGGCTTCGAAAGGCAACGGATACCCTGGTATATGATGAGAATGAAATCAGGCGGATTGCGAAATGCGCCTTTGAGATTGCCATGAAACGTGACAAGAGGGTCTGCAGCGTAGATAAAGCCAATGTGCTTGACTCCTCCAGACTCTGGAGGCAAGTAACAAAGGAGGTCGCGGCGGATTACCCGGAGGTAGAGCTTACTGACATGCTGGTGGATAACTGTGCGATGCAGCTGGTAAAGAATCCGGGGCAGTTTGATGTTATTCTTACGGAGAATATGTTCGGTGATATCCTTTCGGATGAAGCAAGCATGATTACCGGTTCGATCGGAATGCTGGCCTCTGCAAGTCTGGGAGATACGAAGCTGGGATTGTATGAACCGAGCCACGGATCGGCACCGGATATTGCAGGGCAAAATAAAGCGAATCCGATCGCTACGATACTCTCGGCAGCCATGATGCTCCGCTATTCCTTTGATCTTGCCAAAGAAGCAGACAGGATCGAAGCAGCGGTCAAGACAGTGCTTAAGAAGGGCTATCGGACCATTGATATTATGTCGGAGGGAAACACCCTGGTCAAAACGAGCGGGATGGGTGATCTGATTGCCGGAGAGATATAAAAGATACGGCAGACAGGGAGATCGGATTTAAAATTTATTTTTAGAATATTAAATTGATCCGTGCGAACAAGCCGCACGGTTGGATGCTGGGAGGAATAAGATATGGGTATGACAATGACGCAGAAGATATTAGCGGCCCATGCCGGACTGGATAAGGTTACGGCAGGCCAGCTGATAGAAGCGGATCTGGATCTGGTGCTGGGAAATGATGTAACGGCTCCGGTTGCCATCCATGAGATGGAGAAGATGACAGCAAAGACGGTTTTTCATAAGGATAAGATAGCCCTGGTGCCGGACCATTTTACACCGAATAAGGATATCAAGTCTGCACAGCATTGCAAATGTGTCCGTGAGTTTGCCAGGTTGCATGATATAACAAATTATTTTGAAATCGGTGAGATGGGCATTGAGCATGCGCTTCTGCCGGAGAAGGGACTGGTGGTAGCCGGTGATGTCGTCATCGGGGCGGATTCCCATACCTGTACCTACGGTGCCCTGGGGGCTTTTTCTACAGGTGTAGGAAGCACAGACATGGCGGCCGGTATGGTGACCGGAAAAGCCTGGTTTAAGGTTCCTTCTGCACTTAAGTTTGTTCTGACCGGAAAACCTGCGGACTGGGTCAGCGGTAAGGATGTAATTCTGCATATCATCGGTATGATCGGAGTGGACGGGGCACTTTATAAATCCATGGAATTCGTGGGGGACGGGATCAGGCACCTCACGATGGATGACCGGTTTTCTATGGCTAACATGGCAATCGAGGCCGGCGCCAAGAATGGCATCTTTCCGGTGGATGAGGCAGCCGTTCTGTATATGAAGGAGCATTCTGTGAAGAAGTATACCGTTTATGAAGCAGATGCGGACGCGGAATATGATGAGACCTATGAGATCGATTTATCTTCCTTGAGACCGACCGTAGCATTCCCCCATCTCCCGGAAAATACCCGCACGATTGACAATGTCGGAGATATCAGGATAGATCAGGTGGTTATCGGCTCCTGTACCAACGGCCGAATTGATGATCTGAGAATTGCGGCCAGGGTACTGGAGGGGAGGAAGGTTGCGAAGGGACTCAGGGTCATCATTTTCCCGGCGACCCAGAATATCTACCTGCAAGCCATGGAGGAGGGACTGCTGGCTACCTTTATTAAGGCGGGAGCAGTTGTTAGCACGCCGACCTGCGGACCCTGTCTGGGAGGCCATATGGGAATCCTGGCGGAGGGTGAGCGGGCAGTGGCGACCACAAACAGGAATTTTGTCGGCCGCATGGGCCATGTGAAGTCAGAGGTTTATCTGGCCAGTCCGGCAGTCGCAGCAGCCAGTGCGGTAACCGGAAGGATCTGCGGACCGGAGACACTGGGACTATAGGGCTGAGTAATTTATTCAGAATAGATTCGTAAACTGCTGTGAACAGGGTGTCAGGTTGAAAAACAGCAGGGATAAGGAGATTAATTATGAAAGCATATGGAACGGTACACAAATACGGGGATAATGTGGATACGGATGTTATTATTCCGGCACGATATCTGAATTCCTCCGATCCGAAGGAGCTGGCAGCAAAATGTATGACAGACATAGATAAGGATTTTGTGAAACGGGTAAAGAGCGGGGATATCATGGTAGCCAATAAGAACTTCGGCTGCGGTTCCTCCAGGGAGCATGCACCGATTGCCATCAAGGCATCCGGTATCAGCTGTGTTATCGCGGAGACCTTCGCAAGAATCTTTTACCGCAATGCGATTAACATCGGGCTGCCGATTATCGAATGCCCGGAGGCTGCGAAGGAAATCGAGGCAGGGGATGAGGTTGAGATTGATTTTGACAGCGGGATGATTTATGACAGGACAAAGCGAACAAGATATCAAGGCCAGGCTTTTCCGGAATTCATGCAGCGAATCATCAAGGCAGAAGGTCTGATCAATTATATTAATGGTAAAGCATCAAATTAATCAAAGAGATACCCTCTATTCTTATGAAGTGATTTTTAGAAGGAGGGTGTTTTTTTGACATCCGGCGTAATTAATGCATCCTGCTGTAAATTGCTGTACCTGCGAAGTGTAATTCTGATTTTTTATGTTGATACTTAAATTGTCCATGTTATAATGAGAGAAAAAGAGGGCATTACATCGGCAGGAAGGGATAGGATTGGAAGAAGAGCATTTTTACAAAGTATTTGTATGCCGCCTTCAGGCGGCAGATGGGAGATAGTATGTGGATTTTTTATGCATTAATGTCAGCAGTATTTGCAGCGCTGGTTTCGATTTTGGCAAAGATAGGAATTAAAAATATCAATTCCAATCTGGCTACCGCAATCCGTACCGTGGTTGTATTGATCATGGCATGGGGAATCGTGTTTTTCACAGGGAAACATAAGGAGCTGTCCACGTTGACCAATAAGAACTGGCGGTTTCTGATCTACTCCGGTCTGGCAACCGGAGCCTCCTGGCTGTTTTATTTCAAAGCGCTTCAGCTGGGAGAAGCGTCCAAGGTTGCGCCGATTGATAAACTCAGTGTCGTAATCACAATGATTATGGCTTTTATCTTCCTGGGAGAGGCGTTTACCGTGAAGACGGCAATCGGCGGCATCTTAATCGCTGCGGGAACCCTGGTACTGGTACTGTAAGTCTTGATCGCTGCATCCATAGCATATAAGCCGTGTTTTCATCGTTTTTATCATCTATCCTATGGCGGAATGGAACCTTTTCATAAACTAAATCATAAGTTGAAATAGAACTTAGAGTTAGGGATGATATTGGATATGAGTGGTACGATAAGATATACAATCCGTCCGTATGATACCATATGGATGCTGGCGCAGGTATTTAATACGACAGTAGATTCAATTATGGAATTGAACCCGGGAATAGATCCCAGAAATCTTCAGGTCAGCCAGGTAATCACGATTATGCCCGGCTACCAGTATTACCAGACTTACAACGGGGAAGTCCCGGATATGGATGAATTGGATGATATGGATGATTTTGGGGATATGGATGTGGAAGGAGTTCTGTGTGAATTAATGAATTTTTTCCGTATGCTATGGGGACAGCATGCCAATTGGACCATATTGGCGATGCTGGGTATGATACATGAGCTGCCGGAGGCAGAATTGATCCTTCAGAGACTATTGCGTAACGCGGTTGACTTTGGGAATGCTTTCCGGACCTTCTATGGGGATGAGGCAGCACAGTCCATTGAAGAGCTGTTCACCGAGCATCTCACAATCGCTTCGGAACTGATTCAGGCCGCTATGGCAGGAGATACCAATGCGGCGGCGGATGCTGAACAAAGATGGTATGAAAATGCAACACAGATTGCTGAATTCCTGGGCGGCATTAATCCCTACTGGAGCACCGAGGATTGGAGTGCCATGATGAATGAACATCTCGAACTATTACAGAACAGTATAACAGCCATGCTGAATCAGAATTATGAGGAAAGCATTGACGGCATCGATGATATAGAAGCACAGGCCATGGAAATGGCGGATATGATGGCTGAGGGCTTAGCAATGCAGTTTCCCGCATAAAAATAAAGACTAAGGATACGGCTTATATGTCTTCCCTCAAAAGACATCTGCTAAGGATGATACAGATATGACGGACAGGGAACTACCCGCAAAGCAGGTAGTTCCCTGTCTTTTGTCCGTAATAATTGGTATCCGGGAGAAGCCGGCTTGGATCATCCGTTTTAAAAAATATTTAAACAATATAATTGGCATCCGGAATGAATTATTTGTATCATTTCTTCAAATAATAAAAGGGTAACAACAAATGTTTGGAGGGAAAACAGATGGCAATAAGAAAGATGGATAAACCCAATGAAGGCATTAAATGTGTAGTAAATACCTGTGAATATTATATGACAGGGGATCACTGTTCAGCAGAAAAGATTCATGTTGAGCCCAGAAACGCAAAAGATTCCGATGAGACCGATTGCGCTACCTTTGCTCCGAAGGATTCCTTCAGCTGATAATTCCGGAGCCTGGGTGCGGATGACAGGGATTACCGTTATATTCGGGTAAATACTACTCGCAAATACGAATAAAACAGGATGCCAAAAGAAAAGCCCACGGTATTATATCCATGGGCTTTTCTTTTTGGCATCCTGTTTTGTTCAAGACAGCACTATTTAGAATAACCTGCTTAACGGTCTTTACAGACAAAGGAGATGATTTCCGGATCACCGGTCTTTAGTGAAACAGCTGAATGGTTCCTTCATCATTCAATTTCTTTAATATCGTGGCGATAACCGGCAGCAATAGAAGACCAAGGACTCCCATCAGCTGGGTGCCCACATACATCAGCAGCAGGGTAAGAATGGGATGGAGACCGATTTGCTGTCCGACAATCTTCGGTTCAATCGCCTGACGTACCGCCGTGATGATAATGTAGAGAATCAGCATACCGAAGCCGATCCGGTTGGTACCGAGGATAAAGGCAATCACCGACCATGGCACCAATACCGCGCCCGTACCAAGAATGGGAAGCACATCAATAACTGCTATTAAGGCACCGTACAAAGGAGCGTTGGGAATTCCGATAATCCAAAAGCCTACGGAAAGCTCCACAAAGGTGATGGAAATGATGGTGGCATATGCACGGAAGAATTTCCCCAGAGTACCGATTCCGTTGTCCTTTAGCTTTAAAACCATTGCTCTGCGTTCTCCCTTGAACTGGCGGATTACAAAATTGGTAATCCGGTAATAATCGATGGTGAAGAAGAAGGAGGATACAACCATAAAGATTAGCTTAATTAATAACATGGGCAGCGCTCCTGCGATTCCGGTAATCATACCGATAACCGAGGAAGAAGCGCTGGTAACAAATCCGAATATGGTATCATTCAGGTTCTCAATGTAAGGCTTTATCTGGGGGAACTGCTGAACCAGGTCATCTGCCAATTTACTAATGGCCGGTTGGATGGTCTGTTCATAAAGGGTAGGAAGCCTGCCGAACAGGTCCCTTAAAAAGGTAAATATCTTGACACCGATAAAACTGAACATAAGCACCAGCAGCCCATAGAAGACAATCAAAATGAAGATCGATATAAAGGCACGCTTAATATGGAGCTTTGCTTCGATGAAATCAATCAGCTTACGGAATACGACAGCAATTACTAAACCGATGACAAAAGGCATTAACATCGGAAGTAAATATTTGATTACGATGTACCCAAGACCTAAGATCATTGCAATATAAATGATATATATAATAAATGCCTTTTGTTTCTCAAGATTCATGCTATAACCGAGCCTTTCTTATTATAAGTCCATATTATTATGAATTTTTCATAACAATACCTTCAATGATATCAGCAACATCCTCACAATTATCACAGCATAACTCAAGACGGTGCATAATCTCTGTCCAGGTCATAAGCTCTATCGGATCAGTGGAAGTACAATAAAGGTTACGGACCATTTCAACATACAGCTCGTCACCATCTTCCTCAAGACGGTTAATCTCAATGATCTTATCCTTTAGTGTCTTGGAATTCCTGAAGTGCTTGAATTCAACCAGGGCTTCATCCATGGATTTGCAGCATTTTACAATCAAATCTGTGAATTTAAGGATTTCCGGACGGATATTCTGGATATTGAACATATTGATAAACTGGAGGACATCCTCTACGGAGTCCGTAACATCATCGATTTCCTGGGACAGGGACGAGATATCCTCACGCTCAATCGGGGGAAGGAATTCTCTCACAAGATGATCCATGATCTCATGCTTTGCCAGATCGGCGGAATGTTCAATATGATGCATCTCCTTTACTTTGGCCGGCAGCTCGGCAGCGCTGAAATTTGCCAGGGTCTTATGAAGTATTTCTGCCGAGTTGAAGGAGAATTTCGACAAATTTGCAAAAGCCTCAAAATAATTGTATTCATTTTTTCTAGCCATAATAAGGTACTTCCTTTCTTAATATGAATGTATTATTTTACTATTATAAATTTTAGAATATCCTTACGAAAATAAGGGACATGACATAGCCGAGAAGGCCGCAGCCCGGGAAGGTCAGAATCCAGGCGGCTCCCATTTCTTTTACGATGGACCAGTTTACACAGGATAGTCTCTTAGAAGCCCCGACACCCATGATAGCAGTCGTCTTCGTATGGGTCGTACTGACCGGAATACCCAGGATGGTCGCTGCAAATAAGCTGATCGCAGCCGCAGCATCTGCGGAGAAGCCCTGATAGGGATCCAATTTAACCATGCCCATTCCGACGGTTTTGATGATTTTGTAGCCGCCGATGGAGGTACCCAAAGCCATGACGACGGAGCACAAAACCATAAGCCAGACAGGGATGCTGAAGTTAGAAACATTTGATTCGCCGTTGGATAAAAAAATTCCCAGCATGAACACACCCATGAATTTTTGTCCATCCTGTGCGCCATGCATAAATGCCATGGCAGCCCCGCCGGCTACCTGTGCGCCCTTAAATACTTTATTTGTTTTCCTCCGGTCAAAAGACCTGAATAAGAAACCGGTAAGCCGGGATATGAAGAAGCCCAGACCAAAGCCAATGACCGTTGACAGACCCAAGCCATATACAACCTTAATCCATTCGGAACCATTGATTCCTTTGCCGCCCTGCAAAGCCAGAGCCGCACCGGTTATACCTGCGATCAGAGCGTGGGATTCACTGGTAGGAATACCGAAAGCCCAGGCAGCAGTTGCCCAGACAACGATAGCGAAAAGTGCTGCGCAGAGAGCAACCAGGGCATTTTTGCTGTCGCCGAAGTTAACCATCTTAGATATCGTCTCAGCAACCGCCTTGTTAATCATCGTCATAACAAAAACACCCAGAAAATTAAAAACAGCAGCCATGATAATCGCTTTTTTCGGACTGATGGACCTGGTCGATACACAAGTAGCAATCGCATTCGGTGCATCTGTCCAACCATTTACCAATATTACTCCTAAGACCAGGGCAACAGTGATAAATAAAGCCGGATTGGAAAACAGTTGCTGCAAAAATTCTGACAAACTCATAGTAGCGCCTCCTAAAGTAAGAAATTGTAAAATAACCGTACTTCTGCTAATTATACAATGAAATCTTAACATGATATTAATATAGAAGCAATGATATTTTTCATAAAGTATGTCCGTGGGACAAAAACAACCGGAAATCAAATAAGTCAATGGAAATGAATGCAAAATTAATTTTATTTTTACATTGATTTTTATTAGGAAATCCTTTATGATATACTGTACTACATTAAAGCAGTAAAAATCGCCGTATAGCATCAGGGAATAACTAGCATGGATCAACTGTATACGAATGTATTATTATAAGGAAAAGGTGGTTATAGTGTGAAAAATCGAGATTTTTCACAAAGTGAATTGTTAACAATTCACTTGCAAATATTGTGCTGACGCCCAAATTCGCGGGTATCGGCAGCATGGAGGATTAAGGATGAGAAGTGACGCAGTTAAAACAGGGATACAGCAGGCGCCCCACAGGTCATTGTTTAATGCACTGGGGTTCACGAAGGAAGAGCTACATAAACCGCTCGTGGGTATCGTGAGTTCTTATAATGAAATTGTTCCCGGGCATATGAATCTTGACAAAATTGTGGATGCCGTCAAACTGGGAGTAGCAATGGCAGGCGGAACACCGATCGTCTTTCCGGCGATTGCTGTCTGTGACGGTATAGCAATGGGGCACCAGGGAATGAAATATTCTCTTGTAACCAGAGATCTGATCGCCGACTCCACCGAAGCCATGGCCATGGCTCATCAGTTTGACGCTTTGGTTATGGTACCGAATTGTGACAAGAATATTCCGGGTCTTCTGATGGCTGCGGCCAGATTGAACATCCCTACGATTTTTGTCAGCGGCGGGCCTATGCTGGCCGGAAGGGTGAATGGCAGCAGGACCAGTTTGTCCAGCTTGTTTGAAGCCGTCGGGGCATATACTGCTGGTAAGATGTCCGAGGAAGAGGTTGAGGAGTATGAGAATAAGGCATGTGCTACCTGCGGCTCCTGTTCCGGCATGTATACGGCAAACTCCATGAACTGTCTGACTGAGGTAATCGGTATGGGATTGAAAGGAAACGGAACCATTCCGGCTGTATATTCCGAGAGAATCCGTCTTGCAAAACATGCCGGAATGAAGATAATGGAGCTCTATGAGAAAAACATCTGCCCCAGGGATATTATGACGAAGGAAGCCTTTATGAATGCCCTTACAGTGGATATGGCACTGGGCTGCTCCACGAACACGATGCTCCACCTCCCGGCGATTGCCCATGAAATCGGATTTGATTTAAATATAGATATTGCAAATGAAGTAAGCGCAAGGACGCCGAACCTCTGTCATCTTGCACCCGCAGGCCACACCTATATCGAAGAGCTGAATGAAGCCGGCGGCGTATATGCGGTAATGCATGAATTAAATAAGAAGAAACTCCTCTATACGGATCTGATTACGGCAACCGGCAAAACCGTAGGGGAAAACATCAGAAACAGCTTTAACCTAAATCCCGAAGTGATCCGTCCGGTTGAAAATCCCTACAGCGAGACCGGCGGTATCGCAATCCTTAAGGGAAATCTGGCGCCGGATACCGCTGTGGTAAAGCGTTCCGCCGTAGCGCCGGAGATGCAGAAGTTTGAAGGACCGGCTAAGGTGTTTGATTGTGAAGAGGATGCACTTACGGCAATCAAAGGCGGCAGGATCGTTTCCGGTGATGTGGTTGTCATCCGGTATGAAGGACCTAAGGGCGGACCCGGCATGAGAGAGATGCTTAACCCGACCAGTGCTATTATGGGTATGGGGCTTGGCTCCTCAGTGGCACTGATTACGGACGGACGCTTCTCCGGAGCCTCCAGGGGTGCCTGCATCGGCCATGTATCACCGGAAGCGGCAGTTGGCGGCAATATTGCTCTTGTCGAAGACGGAGATATCATCCGGATTGATGTGAACGAATGCACACTGGATTTTGTTATATCCGAGGAAGAGCTGGAAGTAAGAAGATCGAAATGGCAGCCCCGTAAGCCTCAGATTACGACGGGATATCTTTCCCGCTACGTGGCTATGGTTACCTCCGGTAACCGCGGTGCAATACTTGAAGTACCGAAAGCAAGGTAATGCTTCATATAAAACGACGGATAGTACGATGACAGCACGATTCATAACTTATAACGCGGCTTTTGAAAGATGGCAGGACTGCTGATCCCGGTTATACTTTCATGAGGCTGTTCCCACATAGGAAATATGGAGGCAAATAGGAGGTTATTAATGGAATTCACAGGCTCTCAAATCGTAATTGAATGTTTAAAGGAACAGGGTGTAGATACCGTATTCGGGTATCCCGGCGGAACCATCCTAAACATATATGATGAACTTTATAAGCACAGTCATGAAATCAGGCACATTCTTACATCCCATGAGCAGGGGGCTGCCCATGCTGCGGACGGGTATGCCAGAGTAACCGGTAAGGTTGGGGTATGCCTTGCAACCTCCGGTCCCGGCTCTACGAACCTGGTTACCGGAATTGCGACAGCATATATGGACAGTGTTCCGATCGTAGCGATAACGGCTAACGTGGCAGTTAATCTTCTGGGAAGGGATACCTTCCAGGAGATCGATATTGCCGGTGTCACAATGCCGATAACAAAGCATAATTATATCGTTAAAGATGTTACCAAGCTGGCAGATACCATCCGAAAGGCGTTCAGAATTGCCAAGTCCGGAAGACCCGGACCGGTTCTTGTGGATATTACAAAGGATGTTACGGCAGCGAAGACGGAATATACGGCGGCGGCTCCCGAGCCGGTCCGCAGACAGGCCGGAGATACCACGGCTGCGGACATAGACAGCGCCATTGAGATGATTAACCATTCCAGAAAGCCCTTCGTCTTTGTCGGCGGCGGTGCGGTTATTTCAGAAGCTCACGACGAGCTTAAGACCTTTGTAGAGAGGCTGGATGCGCCGGTAGCCGATACCCTGATGGGTAAGGGTGCATATGACGGGACGGACTCCAGATACACCGGAATGCTTGGTATGCACGGAACAAAGGCTTCTAATTTAGGGGTTACGGAGTGTGATTTGCTGATTACCGTCGGAGCCAGATTTTCAGACCGCGTAACAGGTAATGCGAAGCTGTTTGCGAAGAATGCAAAGATATTGCAGATCGATATTGATCCGGCAGAAATCAACAAGAACGTTACGGCTCACAGTTCCATTATCGGCGACGTGAAAGAGGTTCTGGCCAGTCTGAACGCAGTTTTGGAGCAGCAGGACCATAAGGATTGGATATCCCATGTGATCGGGCTGAAGAATAAATTCCCTTTGAAGTATCGTCAGGATATTCTGACCGGACCATACATTCTTGAGAAGCTTTATGAGGTTACCGGCGGAGATGCCATCATTACAACTGAGGTCGGCCAGCACCAGATGTGGTCGGCACAATACTTCAAATATAAGAAGCCGAGGACCTTTATAACCTCCGGAGGCTTAGGTACTATGGGATATGGTCTTGGCGCCTGTATCGGAGCCAAGGTAGGCATGCCGGATAAGACGGTAATTAACATTGCCGGAGACGGGTGTTTCCGCATGAACATGAACGAGATAGCGACAGCCACCCGATATAATATTCCCATCATAGAGATCGTCTTCAACAACCATGTGCTGGGAATGGTTCGTCAGTGGCAGACTCTGTTCTACGGACAGAGATATTCCTCCACAACCCTGAACGATAAGGTAGATTTTGTTAAGCTGGCGGAGGCCATGGGTGCGAAGGCATACCGGATTACCAGGCGGGAAGAAGTGGAAGGTACTCTTAAGGAAGCAATCGCCCTGGGCGGGCCGGTGTTAATCGACTGCATTATCGACAGTGATGAGAAGGTTTGGCCGATGGTTGCGCCGGGAGCACCGATTGAGGAGGTTTTTTCCGAAGAGGATATAAAGAAGCAGAACTGATTTGTGCAAAAGTTGGATTAAGACAATGCGGTAGGACGGTTTTTCATCCTTATAAGCTAAGTTATAACATATACTTATGAATCGGGTGTAAAACATTAATCATTCGAGGTCTATTACCGTATTGACAAAAAAATAACATAGTTTTATAATGGAAAATATACTTTATTAAACTAAAGTTATATAGTGGGGATGATCGTAAGGATCCAAGGGAGGATGAGATAATGGGAAGAATTTTTAATTTTTCAGCAGGACCGGCAATGTTACCGGTAGAGGTTTTACAGGAAGCAGCAGATGAAATGCTTGATTACAGAGGCACCGGAATGTCTGTTATGGAAATGAGCCACAGGTCCAAGGCCTATGAAACGATCATTCAGGAAGCGGAAAAGGATCTGAGGGAATTAATGAATATTCCTGATAACTACAAAGTGCTTTTTCTGCAGGGCGGTGCCTCACAGCAGTTTGCAATGATACCGATGAACCTCATGAAGAATAAGGTTGCAGATTACATAGTTACCGGACAATTCGCGAAAAAAGCCTATCAGGAGGCCTGCAAATACGGTAAAATCAATGTTGTGGCTTCCTCTGCCGACAAGACCTTCTCCTATATTCCGGATTGTTCCGATCTTCCTATCGCCGAAGATGCGGACTATGTATATATATGTGAGAACAATACGATTTTTGGAACGAAGTTCAAGACTCTTCCGAACACCAAGGGTAAACCTTTGGTAGCAGATGTGTCCTCATGTTTACTGTCAGAGCCGGTTGATGTAACAAAGTATGGCTTGATCTATGGCGGAGTGCAGAAGAATGTCGGACCGGCCGGAGTGGTTATCGTCATTATCCGCGAGGATCTGATTACGGAGGATACCTTTCCCGGTACTCCTACAATGTTAAAATACAAGACGCATGCCGATGAGAATTCTATGTATAATACCCCGCCGGCCTATGGCATCTATATCTGCGGCAAGGTATTCAAATGGATTAAGAACATGGGCGGTCTTACGGCCATGAAGGAGCATAATGAGAAGAAGGCTGCCATCCTCTATGATTTTCTGGATCAGAGCAAGCTGTTCAAAGGAACCGCTGTTAAGAAGGATCGTTCTATTATGAATGTTACCTTTGTGACCGGCAGCGATGAACTGGATGCGAAATTTGTTAAGGAAGCTAAGGCCGCAGGCTTCGAGAACTTAAAGGGCCACCGTTCCGTAGGCGGTATGAGAGCCAGCATCTATAATGCAATGCCGATAGAGGGTGTTGAAAAGCTTGCCGGGTTCATGAAGAAGTTTGAAGCGGAGAATGCATAATAACAGATTTATGCCTGCGGTTCTTATGCGGGCTATGAGGAGGTAGGTTGATTATGATAAAATACAGCTGTTTAAATCCGATTGCAGATATCGGCATCAATATATTTACGGATGGGTATCAGAAGGTGGAGGATGTTAACGAGTCCGACATAATTCTGGTCAGAAGCGCAGTCATGCATGAGATGGAATTCTCAGACAATCTAAAGGCGATAGCCAGAGCAGGCGCAGGAGTGAATAATATTCCGCTGGAAAAATGTGCTGAACAGGGTATCGTGGTGTTCAATACTCCCGGTGCCAATGCCAATGGCGTTAAGGAGCTGGTGATTGCCGGACTGATCATGGCTTCCCGTGATATCGTCGGAGGCGTAAACTGGGTGCAGACGATAAAGGACGAGACAGGAGTAGCTAAGCTTGTGGAAAAAGGCAAGGGCAAATTCGCAGGCCGTGAAATCCAGGGAAAGAAGCTTGGTGTTATCGGCCTCGGAGCAATCGGCGTATTGGTTGCCAATGCGGCGAACCGCCTGGGCATGACGGTTTACGGATGTGATCCGTTCATTTCCGTAGACAGCGCCTGGAACCTGTCAAGAGATGTTGTCCATGTGAAGACCAGAGATGAGATCTACAAGGAATGTGATTATATTACCGTACATACTCCGTTGGTTTCCGATGAGGATCCCGATGTGAATACGAAGGAAATGATTAATAAGGAAGCGATCGCTAAGATGAAGGACGGGGTGGTCCTCCTGAACTTTGCAAGAGATCTGCTGGTTAATGACAGTGATATCGCAGAAGCCTTACAATCCGGTAAGGTAGCAAAATACGTCACCGACTTCCCGAATGATAAGACGGTGAAGCTGCCTGGCGTAATCGCAATCCCCCACCTGGGAGCTTCCACGGAAGAATCGGAAGACAATTGTGCGGTGATGGCAGTAAAACAGCTGAAGGATTATATAGAATACGGCAATATTAAAAACTCCGTTAATTTCCCGAACTGTGATGCCGGCGTGTGCCAGACACAGGGACGTATTGCTATCCTTCACAGGAACATCCCTAACATGCTGACCCAGTTTACCGGTGCTTTTTCGGCTCTTAATATCAATATCTCCGATATGGTAAATAAGAGTAAGGGAGATTATGCTTATACCGTACTTGATGTAGAAGCTTCCATTAATGAAGACATTGCGGCGAAGCTTGCGACAATCAAGGGAGTTTTAAAAGTCAGAATTGTTAAATAGCCTGTAACTATTCAGGAGGTACGACTGGGCAGTTACAATAGCCTTTTATAGAGTGGATTGGGAATAGAAGGAGAAGATGCTGCAAATGGTTCGGTCAGCCGGATTATTTGCAGTATCCTTTTATATGAAATATTTACTGTATAGGAAGGAAAAATAATTGAAAGCAAAATATATTGTATCTTAATATGCAATTTGGTTGAAATAATAAATGAACTGTATTATGATTCGCTTAACAGTATTTTCTGTCATTGTTATAATAGCAGCAGGAGGATGAAATAATGGCATCAGTAAAACCGTTTCAATGCATCAGACCGGAGCCCGGATCAGCAAAAAGGGTAGCGGCTCTGCCCTATGATGTATACAACCGGAAGGAAGCTCTCAAGGAAACCTTAAGAGAACCGCTTTCATTTCTTAAGATTGACCGTGCCGAGACACAATTCCCGGAGATTGTGGATACCTACGACCCGGCAGTTTATGCGAAGGCGAAGGAACTTTTAGGGGATATGATGGAGCGGGGCATTTTTGTCACGGATACGGAAGAATGCTATTATATTTACGAGCTTACGATGGGGGGAAGAGCCCAGACCGGGATTGTTGCCTGTACTTCCATTGATGACTATTTAAGCAATGTGATCAAGAAGCATGAGAATACCAGAGAGGATAAGGAGCTGGACCGGATTAACCATGTGGATATCCTGAATGCCCAGACCGGACCGATCTTTCTGGCTTACCGGACCGATCTTATAATTAATCAAATTGTAGAAGAGGTTAAGCAGGCGATTCCTCTTTACAGCTTCACCGCTGCAGACGGTATAAGACACCAGATATGGAGAATCAGTGAGCCGGCATGGGTGGAAGGTATCCGGCAGGCATTTGCAGGTACAGAAAGCATCTATATTGCAGACGGTCATCACAGGGCGGCCTCGGCAGTTAAGGTCGGCTTGAAAAGAAGGCAGTTAAAACCCGATTATACCGGGCTGGAGGAATTTAATTATTTCCTTTCCGTCCTGTTTTCCCATGACCAGCTGATGATCATGCCCTATAACCGTGCGGTAAAGGATCTGAACGGACTTACCGCAGAGGAGTTTTTGGACAGGGTGGGCAATCACTTTGATATTACTTTGGTTGGGAAGCAGCCTTATGCTCCGAGGGAGAAAGCAGAATTTGGCATGTATCTGGAGGGGGAATGGTATATCCTTACGGCAGCGCAAACCCTGCGGGATATAATGGACCCGGTCAAGGCGCTGGATGTTTCTCTTCTGCAGGATTATCTGCTGGGGCCTGTCCTTGGAATAGAGGATCCGAGAACGGACAAAAGAATTGATTTTATCGGCGGAATCCGCGGCTTAAAAGAGCTGGAGCGGAGGGTGGAAGAGGATATGAAGGTTGCCTTCTCCATGTATCCGACTTCGATTACGGAGCTGTTTAATGTTTCGGATGCAGATCAATTGATGCCGCCAAAATCAACCTGGTTTGAACCGAAGCTGCGGAGCGGATTATTTATCCATTCCCTGGAATGATTGGAAGGTAAGCGGATCAGTTCCCAGTCTTAATAATTTTTTTACTTTTCTATATGGACAGGATGTGTTAGAATAGAGGAAATATCAATAAGGGAGATAAATCATGGGTAATCTTTTTAGTATGGATAGTCCGGTTTTAGCCGTACTAAGTAAAATATGCGATATACTGTTCCTGAGCGTGGTTTTTATATTCTTATGCATCCCGGTTGTGACAATCGGACCTGCCTGTACGGCGCTGTATTATACGGTCGTTAAGGTGATCCGTAAGGAGCGGGGATATTTATTCCGTGAATTCTTCAAATCCTTCCGTATGAATTTTAAAAGGGGAGCGATTATCGGAGTAATCCTTACCGTAATTTTTGTAATTCTATATTTTGATCTGAATGTTGCCTGGATGTCGATTGCCGAAGACAGCAGCAAAGGGTCTCTGTTCGTAGGGGTATATCTTGCAATTACGTTCCTGGTAATCAGCTTTACCCTGTTTGTCTTCCCAATTCTCTCCAGATTTGAGATGACAATCAAGCAGCTGTTCAAGGCGGCGGTTTATATGTCGATGAAGCATCTGCCCTATACCTTTGTTATGCTGGTGGTGGTTGTGGCTTCGGTTGTTCTTATAGTTTTATCTAATTTTATGCTGCTGTTTTTCCTTCCGGCAGCCTCAGTACTGTTAAATTCCTTCATGATGGAGCACATATTAAAGAAATATATGCCGAAGTCCGAAGGCCCTGGGGAGGAGACGGGCAAAGATGAATGGTATCTGGATAATTAGTACATTGTTCAATTCGTATTAAACAAATTAATATTGCAGGATACTTTTCGGCGGTTTTCATAAAAAAGTAATTAATTTTAAAAAACGCTTTTCTTTTTCGGGAAAACGTGATATATACTATATATGAATAAAAACGATACGGAGCGAAGGTGTTCTCAAAATTTTGAGAGCACCTTTTTCTTAAATCTGAATCTGGGAGGATTACGATATGTCTGAGAAATTAACCGATTTATTTGGAATTGATGTATTTAATGATGCAGCGATGCTAGAACGTCTGCCGAAGAAGACCTATGCGGCATTGAAGAAGACACTTGAGAATGGCGAGGACTTGGAGCCCAATGTTGCCGAGGTTGTTGCGAATGCGATGAAGGATTGGGCGATTGAGCGGGGGGCTACTCACTATACCCACTGGTTCCAGCCTATGACAGGTATTACCGCTGAAAAACATGATTCCTTCATTAGCCCTACCTCAGATGGCAAAGCTATCATGGAGTTCTCCGGAAAAGAGCTCATCAAGGGAGAACCGGATGCCTCCTCTTTTCCCTCCG